>JBGSJI010000013.1:0-22147 GCA_041742055.1 Limnoglobus sp.
AAAGCGGCCGCCGCCGAACCGTGCCACGCAGCGGACGCATAATTCAGCCTACCGACTGCTTCAGCAAGACCGCCTCAACCGCAAATCGAAGCGACGCGCGGACAAATGATGTTTACAGCAGTGGACTCACGTCCCCCGCTCTGACTTTATTTTTCACCCCAGATTTTGGGTGCGACGAAACCTTTGGGGGCGGGAGCGTTCTTCGGTGGGACCGCTTCTTTGGCGTAGGCCGCCAGCCGCTTCTCCAGCTCCGCGACTTTGGCGGTTTGCTCGTCGGCGAGGTTCTTCTTCTCGTACGGGTCGTCCTTCAGGTTGAAGAGTTCGATGGACTTTTTGCCGGGCTTCGTCCCTTTGCCGTTAAAGTCATCGACGCCATTTTTCATCACGAGTTTCCAGTCGCCCATGCGAATGGCACCGCTGGCGGGTGCGGAGTTGATCAGGATTGCATCGTGTGGCGTCGGTTTGCCCTGCGTGAGCGTCGGCCAGATATCGCGGCCGTCGAGCGGAAGCTTCTGTTCGGCTTTCGCACCGCCCAGCCGGACGAGCGTCGGGAACCAGTCCACGATGTGCATCGGCTCGGTGCAGGTCTTTCCTGCGGGAATGTGCCCATCCCAGGTGGCGAAGGCCGCGACACGCGTTCCGCCCTCGTAGAGCGTACCCTTCCCCGCACGATACGGCCCGTTATCCGTGACGACACCCGGCGATGGTCCGCCGTTATCGCTGCTGAAGACGAAGAGCGTATTCGATCGTACGCCGGCCTTCTCGACCGCTTCGACAATCTGCCCCACCGCTTCATCCATGGCGGCGAGCATGCCCGCATACTTCTGCCGCTGCGGCTTCAGGTTCTTAAAGGGTTCGAGATACTTCTCGGGGACCTGCAGAGGTGTATGCACGGCATTGAACGGGACATACAGGAAGAACGGTTTCTTGCCCGCCTGTTCATGGACGAATTCGCTGGCGCCCTTCGCGATGAGATGCGTGCTGTAGCCTTCGTCTCGGTTCACCTGATCGTTCTTGTGCCAGTCGAATCCGCCGTCACGCATGTGAGTGAAGTAATCGATCGCGCCAAGATAATGGCCATACTGGAAGGAAAACCCGCGCTTCGTCGGCAGGTAGTCGCGTTCGATGGTGCCGAGGTGCCATTTGCCGGTGATGGCGGTGGCGTATCCGGCATCCTGGAGTGCGGAGGAGAGTGTTCGCTCTTCCAGCGGCAGGCCATACTGCGCATGCGGACGAACCACGCCGACCTGCAACCCGTGCCGCATCGGATAGCGGCCGGTGAGGAACGCCGCCCGCGTCGGACTGCAGACCGGTTGCACATAGTGAGCATCGAGGATTGTGCCGGCCTTGGCGAGTTTGTCGAGATTCGGCGTCGGGATCTGCTTTCCGCCCATGAAGCCGCAATCCTGCCGACCGAGATCGTCCGCGAGAATGAATACGATGTTCGGTTTCTCGGCCGCAAAGGCGACACTGGAGAAACAGACCAGCGTGAAAATTGTTCGAAGGACCATGACTCACCAAAAGAGAGGGAGAGAACGAGGGTCACTCTTTGCCTTGTTTTTTCGCCGTTTTCCAGAGCTTGATCGGCACGGCGTTCTTCTGAGGCGCACCGGGTGTACTTCGACCGTCGGCGATGTACTTCTCCATGAGTTTCGTCAAGCGAGCGACGGTCTCCGTCTGCACATCGCTCAGGTTCTTTTGTTCAGCGATGTCATCCGTCAAATTGAAGAGCTGCGCTGGCGGAAGGTCGCCGATGCCCTTCGCATTCGGCCGCGGGGCGCTCCAGCCACCGGAATCGGGGCAAAGGCACAGCTTCCAGTTCCCCTCACGGATGGCGAACGAGCCATTGATCGAGTGATGCACCACCGGGGACCGCGCGTCCTGTTTCTCGCCCTTGAGGGTGGGAAGGAAGCTCACGCTGTCCTCGCCCGCCGTCTCGGGCACAGCCACGCCGGCCGCGTCCGTCACCGTCCGCAGAATGTCCGTGTGACAGAGCAATCGCGTATCCGTGGTCCCCACCTTCACGACTCCGGGCCAGCGCACGATGAACGGCACGCGATGCCCGCCTTCGAAAATATCCGCCTTGTGGCCGCGATAGATATAGCTCGGGTTGTGACCCTTCTTCGCAAGATCCGGATAGTCCGCCTGAGGCGAACAGCCGTTGTCGCTGGTGAAAATGACAAGCGTGTTCTTGTCGAAGCCGTGCTTCTCGAGCGCGGCCATGATCGCGCCGACGGCGGCATCGGTCTGCTGAACGAAGTCGCCGTACGGCCCGACACCGGATTTGCCGACCCACTCCTTGGTGGGCAGAATCGGTGTGTGCGGCGAGTTGAGGGGAACGTACAGGAAGAACGGCTTCGCCGGTTCCTTCGCACGCGCGTCCAGATAGCGGACGGCGGCCTCGGTGCAGCGGGGCAGTACGTCTTCCGCCTCGAAACCAGGAGCGGTGGGGCCTTTGCGCGTGGTGGCTTTGCGATCAGGCCGCATGAGGAATGCGCGGTCTTCGGTCGGGTTCGCCGTCACGCGATCGTTTTCGATGAACGTGTACGGCACCATGTCGAGCGAGGCGGAGATGCCGAAGTAATAGTCGAATCCGACCGCGTTCGGGCCGTTCGTGATCGGCGCTGTGTAATCGACATTGAAGA
Source organism: Limnoglobus sp. (assembly GCA_041742055.1). GTDB lineage: Bacteria > Planctomycetota > Planctomycetia > Gemmatales > Gemmataceae > Limnoglobus. The sequence goes on from JBGSJI010000013.1 coordinate 2,646, forward strand.
CCTGTTCACGTGGTTCGATGTTGAGTTCAGAGACTTTCTTGTCCGCCTTGAGTTTCCAGTCCATGCCGAGGTGCCACTTGCCGACGCAACCGGTGTGATAGCCGTTCGCTTTGAGCAGCGAAGCGATCGTCTCGCGGCCCGGCTCGATGAGCCGCGGGCTGAGTCCGCCGAGCACGCCGTTCTGCAGTTTCGAGCGCCAGCTGTAGCGGCCGGTCACGAGGCCGTAGCGCGTCGGGGAGCAGACGGCGGAGGGCGAGTGCGCATCGGTGAAGATCATTCCCGCCGCCGCCAGCCGGTCCAGATGCGGCGTGGCGATCTTGCCTTCGGGGTTCAGGCATTTCACGTCGCCGGTGCCGAGATCGTCCGCGAGAATGACGACCACGTTCGGCCTGGCATCAACAAACGAACAGAACACAAGCAAGACGCCGAGGGAGAGCAAGCGCATGGGATGAATCTCACGGGATGGGTGACTGGCCACGCAATAGTCGGATGATAATGATGATCAATATTATAGCTAGCAGCAGGTGGATCAAGTTCCCGCCGATCGGTACGACCAGCCAGCCGACGAGCCAGAGAATCAGAATGATGATGGCGATCGTTTCGAGAGTGTAGCGGGACATGATGTTGGACTCTGAGGAAGGGAAGTCTTTATCTTACTCAGTTTCCGTCATCTGCAGTTTGCGAATCTGCATCTTTCCGAACTCCGCGCGGATGCGCAGGCTCGTCGGCTCGCCTTTGGTCTTCATCGTCTTCACCATCTCGCCATCGACGCGATACTCCGCCGAGCCATCTTTGACGATAATTTCCATCGTCTGCCAGGTATCGACTTTCAATGACTTCACGTTCGCCTTGGAAATATCGAACTTCATGCCATGAAGAAACAGATCGTTGTTGCACTTGGCATCGCCCATGAATTCGAAGGTCATGCGGACATTTTTGGGCAGCGGTTTCTGCGTCTCGATGTGAACATCGCCTTTGACGGCGGGATCGATCGTCAGCGTGCCGTCGGCGTACGTGAAGCGCTTCTTGTATGCTTCCGTCTTGCCGTTGAGCAGCGCTCCGCCCTTCGTCTCTTTCCAGCCTGAAAGATCCTTGCCGTTGAACAGTGCGGTGGCGTCTGCCGCGGCGGATACGGATGCAAACAGGATCAGCAGGACAATCGAACGCATGACGAACTCGCAAGTTGGGGAGAAAACTCACGTCAGTGTACCAGCGGCCGCTGGGAATTTCTGCCACATAATTTTCAGGATGACCAGTTCGGTGAAACGGTGTCTGGATGCGCTCGCGCCGCGTTTTTCGACGCCAGACTGGCTACAATATTTTCATGTGGCCAACCCCCGAACAAACCGACAAGCTCCTGACGGATGCCAGAGAGCGGAACGCCGGAGCGGCCGACGCTCTCCTCGGGCAATTCCGCGAACCGCTCCGCCGCATGATCGGCCTGCGCCTCGATCCTGCGCTGGCCAAACGCGTCGACGCCTCCGACATCGTGCAGGATGTGCTGCTGGAAGCCAATCAGCGCCTGATGGATTATCTCAAAAAGCCGGACATGCCTTTCCACCTCTGGCTGAGGCATCTGGCACAGGATCGCATCATCGACACGCACCGCCGCCACCGCCTCGCCCAGCGCCGCAGCATCGACAAGGAACAGGCCATCGAAAAACCGGCCTGGGCGGATGAATCGTCCGCATCGCTCGTCCAGCAGTTCGTCGATACCGAACGCACACCCGCCAGCGAAGCGATCCAGCAGGAACTGCAGCGCAAACTCGCTGACGCCGTCAACCGGCTCGAAGATGACGATCGCGAAATCATTCTCATGCGACATCACGAATTGCTTTCGAATGGCGAAGTGGCCTCCGTCCTCAAGTTGACCGAGGCCGCGGCCAGCATGCGCTATCTCCGCGCCGTCCGCCGGCTGAAGGCGGCACTGATACCGGACGAAGCGCCCTAGCAGGCTGTTTCTCAGCTCCTTTTTGAGTTGGGTGCCATGGCCACGCCGAGCCGTGGGCATGCCACCCGAATTGATCATTCTCAATTCAATGTGTGTAAAATCCTAAACCGTCGGTACGCGATAGATCGCCAGTTGCTCCCGCACCGCCTCCGGCACTTTCCCCGCCAAGCTCCCGTAACGCGTTTCCACTCCGCTCTCGTTGCGGCTCAGCAGATTCAGCTGCCCGAGTTCCACGGCGGTCTTCACCTGCCGGTACCAGAAGCCGATCAATTCCGCCGACGCCCGCGCCACCGGAGGCGGAACCGCATCCGCCGCCGTTGTGTAGATCACCTGCACCGATCGCGGTTCGCCACTCACGCCGAACGAACCGCTCCGCTTTTCGACCACCCCGCGGTCAGCATGCAGGACGTACGTCTCCGGATCGCGAACCGTTTCGGCGCCGAACACGCCCGCGGGATCGACCTTCACACTCGTAATCGCCGAGATCGGATAGTTCGTCAGGAAGAGCAGGCGTTCACCGCCCGCAAAATATTCCGTGAACGTACCGCCAGTGAACGTGCGTCCACAAACCTGCGTGATCGATTCATCCGCCATCGTCTGCAATTCTTCAAGCAGATCATCGTCGTCGCTGGTGGTGATGCCCAGGACTTGTTTGACATTACTCAAGTCATCGAGTGGAGTCGGCATGACAAAACTCCTGATAGGAAGCCCACGGACGAGCGTCCGTGGGCCAGTCACAACTAAGCCACAATCAGTTCGTCACACAGAACAAAGCTCGCCTCGTTGCGCGGGCCCGCATCGATGTGCTGGATGCCACGCAGGAAGGTCTGATCGTTCTGCAGCGCCGTGTCGCCGTGCCCGCTCGCCAGGAATTCCATCACCCCCAGACGCGCCACGATCCAGTCCGGGAAATGGCCGAGCAGGATGTACGTAAGATTCGTTGCACTGCCTTTTTCGCGATTGGCAGCGACCTGCGAGGAGCGCACGACCTTCGTGCCGAACAGCTCCGTCGGTCGATCCGCACCGAGCGAGCGCGGATCACGGAAGAGGAACGGGCCCTTGCCATCGGCGGCGCTCACGGCGTCGGCACGGCGATTGACCAGCGCCGCGAACATCGCCTTGCGCATCACCCACGCCGTCGGCGCTTCCACCGCATCCGGCAGCTTCGCCTCCATGCTCGCCACGTCGCCGGGCGTGAACGTGTCGCCGTCCGTGCCCGTGGTCGCGGCCGTGTGCGACGTGATGCCGGAATAGGTGATAATCCCCTTGATCTGCGTACTGCCGCTGCCTTCGAGCATGGCGAGATCGGCCTTGAGCGCCGCCGCACGAGCCATGTCGTAGCGCACCAGCCCTTCCGCCGACGGCGACGCGAAGCGCAGCAGCTCGTTGTTGAGCTTCACGAAGACGCCGAGCTTCTTCGCCTGCAATTCCAGGCTTCCCGTACCCGGTCCGCTCTCCGTGATCGCTGAGCCTTCCCCCACCCAGTAGGCGCTCGACGCACCCGTGAGTTTGGGGAACGATATGCGGCCGTTCGGCGGCAGCGCGATTTCACGTGCGCCGGCGGAAGCGAACACTTCCAGGCTCCGCTGCAAGTCGATCAGCTCGCCGAGCATCGCCGACGCGATGAACTCGCCGCCTTCCTCGGCCGCCGTCCCCAGCGCCTTGCGCCGCAAGCCGAGCTTGCGCGTCAGCCAGTCCGCCTCGTCCGGATCGTACTGATGCGCCTGCGCCGTCATCTTCTGCCGCAACTCGTCACGCAGCTTGAAGCCCTGCGGTTCGAATGCGGGCAGATGCGCCGACGCCAGCGGAACCAGAAACGACTGCTGTCCGTGGTGCGGCAGAAAGCCGTACGTCTGGTAGAGATCCCGCAGCTGATTGTGCGTATGAATCTCCTCCTTGGCGAACTCCGGACCGACGAACCCGAGCGCGAACGCCGCCGCCTTCAGCACCGAATACCCCGCCGAATCCCGGCATACCGGGCCCGACGTCGCCCACGGCACCCGCCGCTCCACCCGCGACGGCAGCGCCTTCTCCACCGCCGTCCCCGCCTGCTGCTCGATGAACGTCACCAGTTCATCCCGCGATTGAAACTTCTCCGCAGTCATCGTCGACATGGCAAACACTCCTGGAAAGGAAAGGAACAAATGGACAGGGGACAGTGATTCAATGGACGAGATTCGCGAGAACATCGCCGGCGCGGTGCAGACGGCCGCCGCGATCGTCCGGGATCTGCCAGAGCCAGTCCCGCAGCTTCGGATCGCGAACCATTCCCTTCTGCAGCGCCACCGTCAGCGCACCCGGATTCTCCGGAATCGGCACCGCCGAGTATTCCATCAGGTCCCATTCCTCGACCCGCAGCGCGAACCGGTCGGCGGGGTAATACCCCGGCTCGCCATGATGCGACGACGGTACGCGGTACGCCTTGCGCGGCACGAATCCGATCGACCACGCCCGCAAAACGTTCTGCTCGTAAAGGCGAAACACATCCTCGGCGAATTGCACATTCTTGGCGAAGTGCGTTTCCGCCACGACGCGCCGCGGCTGAATATCGAGCCACGCACACGTGCCGATCGGCGGAAACTGCGCCCGGTTATGCGCCCACAGCACCACCGGGTTCATCAGGTACTCTTCGACATTCTTCAGGCCGGCCGGCACCACAATGTCGCCGGCTCGGTCCGGCTCGATCGTCGTGATCACGCTGCGAACGAGCATCTTGCTCACATCGACCGTGAGCGTTTCGTTGGCGGGATTGTGGCTGCCGAAGGTTCCGTTTGGCAGTTGGCGGATCGTGGCGGAATCAGTCATGAGGCACCAGGGTGAGAGGGCAGTATCGGTTCATCGAAGCGGGGATCGTCGAACGGGCGCAGACCGCGCGAGCGGCGGATCTCGTTGTAAGTCCGCAGGCCGAGTTTCGCGTCCAGTTCGTCGTCCCGGCGGCGAAGTTCGGATAGTCGGGGCGAGCAGTCGGGGAACGTGATGGCCACGTCCGCTCCGTACCGTCGCCCGAGGTCCCGCGTGAGAGCCTGAGCGATGAGTTCGAGTTTCGGTTGAACGGTTCCTTCGCAGAAGACCGTGCGGGCACCGGTCCAGATTTCGCCGCCGAGGCCGACATTCTCGATGATGCCGGCCACGGTCGGCGGAACGCGGAAGAGGGCGAAGATCTCGTCGCGCGTCATCTTCGACGAATTGATGAAGTCCATCTCCGCCGGCGTGAGCGTCCACGGCGATGCGGTCAGCCCCTGCTCCAGCACCATCGGCCGGTTCCAGTTCTCGCGACCGCCGAACTTCGTCTGCAGCTTTTCTTCGAGGCGTTTCACCGTCTGATCGGTCAGTGCCTGATCCGTCTGCAGCATGACTCCGGGCCGCGGGCCCGCCAGGAACGTGTGATACCGGGACTTGAGCAACTCGACATTCGCATCCACGGTGAGGGCGTTGGCCTGCAGCGGCGAGAGGCCGTAGTGCGGATCGAGCGGATTCGGATATTTGAGATGAATGATCTCAGTTGGTGCGAACGATTCCTCGCGGGCGTTCGGAGCGCTGATGCGGTATTCCTTGACGAATTGCACCGGATCGGGAACCACGCGGACCCACGGCGTCGGCACGACCCAGATTTCGCCCGGAACCTCCGCACCGTGAACGGGAGCGACATACCAGAAGCAGTTGCCCGTCAGTTCCAGGTAGACCACCGTCAGGTACCAGAGTTCCCACGACGTCAGCCAGGGGTTGGGGTGATCGAGCAGGCGCCAGAGCGGATGCGTGTGCGGCAGGACGGTCTGTTCGTGTTCGGCCTGTCCGGTGTGGCGGAAGAGGTAGGGCCGTTGCTTCGCGACCTCCTGCGCGATCGCATTGACGGCGGCGTAGACCCACGATTGATATTGGCGGAGTTGCTCGGCGGGGTCGTCGCGCCACCAGCCGGCGGAGGGCAGATAGGGATTGGCGAGGAGCGAAGCGATCCGGGGTGCGGGCGGCTTTTCCGGGGCGCTGCGCAGCGCCTTCACGACTTCCGCGATTCGACGAACAAGCGACATGTCGTTTCTCCTTCACCAGCGTCCTGAGGATCCTGAATCACAGCGAAGGGCTGCGGGGTGTTGCGTCATCGTGCTGACCCGGTTCGCCCGGCGGGCGGGCCACTTCCACTTTCCGGTAGCCAAGGCTCTTGAGCACGCGCAGCACTTCGGTCCAGGTGGGGAACGGCCTTTTGCGTTTGAAGCGATCCATCGCGAGGAGGAATTCGACTTCATCGGCGTCGTATTCGCCGCCGGGATGCTTCTCCCCGGTCCCGTCGGGTCTGCGCGGTCGCGGCATCCGCTGCCCCTTCTCCGAACCGGGAGTCGGCTCGCCGGTTTCAAATATATGAAAATTTGAACAGTACTGAATTAAGATTCAGTTTAGCGATTGTCAAATGAAATGGGAAAAAATTTTATCGAGAAGAGAAAGATCGGCGAATTGAGTGGTGCGTCACATCGGAACTGAAGGATTGTGTGACCATGCCCACGCCGAGCCGTGGGCATGCCACCCGATGGTCGGTGAATGGGGTGCCATGGTCACGGCTTTGCGTGACCATGCCCACGCCGAACTGTGGGCATGCCACCCGAATAGTCGGAAATGGTGCGTCCTTACGCTTCGCGCATGAGCTTTGCGAGGCGTTCGGCGAGTTCGTCCTCCGCCGTCGGAGTCCAGACGAATTCCGGCGGAGGCTTGAATCCGCCTTCGGCATTGAAGGACGCCGTTGGCACCGGATGGAGCGAGAGCGTGCCAAGCGTGTGCGATTTCGTCCGCAGTTCGAAACTCGTGCAGTTCGCGGTGAGTGCACTCTCAACCATTCCTGGTGCGAAGACGCTCGGCCCATCGGTGATCATCAGTCCACCGTCCAACTCGAGTGCCGGATCGCTGGCGGGCAGCGCGACCGCCTTGAGGCTGATCCAGCCCGCCATGCCCGACAGCTTGCTGCAGATGACGAAACACGGCCCGATCCGCGTGCTTTCCGTGGTGAGCGGTGGAGCGTGGCGGTGAAAGCGGACCGTGCCGGCTTTGTCCGTGACGGCGAAGCGCGCGTCCGAGAGCCGCAGCGATTGCAGGAATTCTTTACCCGAAATCGCCTGGATACGCGAGGTCAGCAGTTCGCGATCGCCGGCGAACCAGGTGACGGAATACGTGCCGGTCCGGCGCGGCGGCTTGGCGAGAGTGGCCGTCAGGATGGCTTCTTTCGCCGCCAATTGCGAGCTGGAGAACGACACGGGAAGCGTTTGCTCGAAGGCGGTGCGTTCGGAGCGGACGATCACACGCATGCCAAGAGTCGCGAGCGGTGCGAGGGCGGTCGGCGACCGCAGGACGAGTGCGGTGGTGAAGCCGCGGCACTGGGTGGCGACGAAGGTCTGGGCCGCCACGCTGCGATCGGCGATCTGGATCGTCGTCGTGGCGGGTCCGAATGTCAGTTGATTGAGGAACTCTTCGTTCGAACGGATCGGGATGGCGAGATCGGCGAGGAGCTTGTTGCGCCAGAGCAGTTCGGCACGCGTGGAGAAGGTCGGCACGGCGAGGCGAAAGGTGAGGCGGTAGCGGTGCGGTTCGGATTCGTCGCGGCGGAGGCTTTCGGGCAGGCAGGGTTCGTGTCCGGGAATGCGCAGGGTGTAGTCGGTTTTCTGGCGTGCGGTGGGCGGAAGGCGCAGGCGGACTTCGACCAGCACGCCGTCGGCGAGTGCCGGCACCGGCAGGTCGTGCAGGACCAGCCCCGCGAGTTCGTGGCGGACGTGCACAGCCGTGGAGCCGGGCCGGCCCCGCAGGGCCGGGATCAAGTCATTCATGAGCCAACCGATCGAGCGCGAGACGGAGGGCCGCATCAAGGTCCTCCCCGGTTTGGGAAACGGGGACAGAGGAACACAACAGACAGTCGGGCGATTTCGGGATCCGCAGCCGGTGCGTGCGGTACGCTTCGTCGAAGACCTCCGGCACGCAAGCGAGCGTCAGGAGCAGCGAGGAAAACTCCGGCGGTGCGTTCATGAGGTCGCGCGTGCGCAGTGCGTGGAGCGAAGCGATGGTGGCGATGCTGGCCTTGCTGGCGGGAATGGTCGTCTCGGCGGGGCCGTGCGGCTGCGAATAATCCGGCGGCGGTTGCGCCGGCGCTTCGGCCGGCCCTTCGCGCTTCAGATAGCTGGCGATGCAGCCGTAACACGGACCATCAGGTGTAAAAGCGTGCACCCACCCGCCGATGCCGCCGGACAGCACTTCGCCGAGCGTCCACGGCTTCGACTGCTCGCGCATGAGATGGCAAAAATGATACTTCGCCGGCTCCGCATCCACAGCGCACACGCCCACGGTGCAACTCGCGATCGATTCGCGAATCATGTCCTGCTTTTCCGGATCGCACAGATCGACGGCGAATGGTTCAACTTGAAGGTCGGGTCGAAGTGCGCGGAGCCATTCGGCGGCGAGATCGACCTTGAGCCGGCCGACGGCGGAGGGCGGAAAGAGATGGCGATGAACGTTGTGCGGCTTGTACTGGTCGGGATCGACGAGCGTAACGCGAGTGAACGAAGGATCGCGGGCGAGGAGATCGAGCGCCACGATCCCGCCGCTGCCGACACCAGCCTGGAAAAGATGACCCGCCATCGCCGCCGGTTCCTCCTGCGGAAGATGCTGTCAGTCTAGCAGAGCGCCGGACGGATCGGAAGCGCGGGAGTCGATGGGAATGATTGAAGTTGAATCTCTTCAGGGCAAATAGACCCGCCGGGCCGATTCAACATACGTCTGTTCCAGATCGATCGAAAGGGACGTCTGCAGGTTCAACGCCAGCGGGATCGTTGGCAGCGCTTGCGAGACCGCCATGGTTCGCCGCCAGACCGCAACCAAAGTCCCTTCCGGAACCGATTCGCCGACCCGGTAACTGACGGCGAAGGGAGACGGCGTCTGCGGTTGCGCCAACTGCAGGTGATGAGCGATGGCGTCCGCGAACGAAAACTCAAGCGGCCGTGGCAGCAGATCGATCAGCAAAAGATGCACGCTCTGCCGCAGATAACTCAGATACCGGCCGAGATACCGCTCCCGGGCTTCGCGGCGGTCCTTGTTTCGCGGAGACACGATTTCGATGGCGGAAATAAGCTGACCGTGCAAGTCCACATGGATCGCAGTCTGAGGATCGAGTTCGAAGACCGCCACCGATTCCGAATCCGGCATCGGCGCATCCTGGGTTTCGCTCGAAGATTCTCTCGAAGGAGTTTCCGGCTCCCAGCGTCGAACGCTCAGGTCGGGCCGCCCGTTCGTCGCATCGATCGTCAAGGCCGGCACCGAACCGAGATAAGCCCGATACCCTTCCGGCAGGCGCGGCTGAATCCAGTCCAGCAACTGTGATTGCCAGATCAGATGAAGGCTATTCCAGCCCCGATCATCGCGCCAGTCGTGCAGCGGCATTTGTTTCTCTCCAAAAGCAAGATATCACAACTCACCGGTCGCGCGAATCGATGATCATCGTCACGGGGCCGTCATTCACCAGATGCACCTTCATATCGGCGGCGAAGATGCCGCATTCGACGGGAATCCCAAATGCCCTGAGGCCGTTGACGAACTCGTTGTAAAGCGGTTCCGCGACTTCGGGCCGCGCAGCGCCGATGAAGCTCGGCCGGCGCCCCTTCGCGCAGTCTCCATACAGTGTAAACTGACTGACCGCGAGCACGGAACCGCCAACGTCCAGCACGGAGCGGTTCATTTTGCCGTCGTCGTCCGGGAAACAGCGCAAGTACGCCGTCTTCTCCGCCAGCCACTGGGCCTCCGCGATAGTATCGGCGGGGGCGACACCGACAAGCGCCAGCCACCCGCGTCCGATGGCGCCGACGGTCGCGCCGTCCACCATAACCCGCGCTTCCGAAACACGCTGCAAAACGATTCGCATGGTTTCTCCGGTTGCCCTTCACGAACCGTTCATGTTTACTGTAGCCTAGATAAGTCTGTCCGCATCGGCGCGAGAGTCGTGAATGATTGAGAGTTTTTCGAAGTACGGCTATATCGGCATCTTCAGCGCGATCATCGCGACCGGGTTCGGCTTGCCCATGCCCGAGGAACTGCCCGTACTCACCTCCGGAATTCTCGTCGGACACGAAAACACCCTGAAGCCGGGAATGAAGGAACTCCCGCCGGACCGCCTCCGCTGGTGGATCATGCTGCCGGTCGTCATCACCGCCGTAGTCGTCGGCGATGGACTGCTCTACGGCGTCGGCCGCCTCTGGGGCCATCGCCTGCTCGACAACGCCTGGGTGAAGCGCAAGATCCTCTCCCCCGAAAAACGCGCCGTCATCGAGAAAAACTTCCAGGAACGCGGCGTGATGATTCTCCTCACCGCCCGCCTCACACCCGGCATCCGCACGCCCATCTTCCTCATGGCCGGCATCCTGCGCGTCTCCTTCACCCGATTCCTCATCGCCGACGCACTCTACGCGGTCCCCGGCGTCATGGTCATGTTCTGGCTGGCCTACTTCCTCACCGACCAGGTGTTGGACGTCTTCCACCGCATCGAGGAATACCGCCAACTCCTCGTCTTTGGCATCCTCTGCGCCGTCGGCGGCGTGATCCTCTATCGGCTGCTGATCAACCGCCGCGTGACGACCGGCGACGAGAAGGACGTGCCGATGCTGGCCAAGCCGGTGGAACGCGTGACCGAGGCGGTCGAGCATGTGGTGGAAAAGGCGTACGATGTGGTGCTGCATCGCAGCCACGAGGAGAAGGTGAAACTGGAGCAGAAAACGGCCGAACTGCAGATCGAAAAAACTGAGCAGCCGCCGGCGGACGAGAACAAAGAAGTCCGCGAGATCCATGAGATTCCGGACCGCATTCCGATGATGAACCACGTCGATTCCGGCCGCGTTGACAACCCGACCCGAAAAGCGGAATGAGCGCGAAGTTGCGCAGGTCAAGCAGCTCAGAACTCAAAGTGAAAATGTCCCTTTTGATCGATGACCGTCTGGCGATTGGAATCGATGATCATGATCATCATTACGAAGTCATGAAACGCTTAAAACAAACCGCAGATCTCGACATCTGGTTCGGACGGATCGAGCGACCGTACGAACTTGTTTCGCCGTTCGAAGGAAATCACTTCTCACTTCTGCTCGTCATTGCGGATTCTTCGATCACAATCGACGAACGGTCTGCTGTCAGCGATCAAATTGTTCAACAGGGATGCCGCTATGCGGTCTGCTGGGGTCACGATTGCTCACTCTGGGACGATTCGATTGACTATTCATCGATGAGCCGATTTCCCGACTTCGTCACTCCCGATGAACATTTTATCATGACAACCTGGCATGAAGACGATTCACTGAGTGATGTCATTGAATATCTTCGCTGGAACACCATGTTCGACGATTATATCACGCAACGCGCGCTGATCGTGATACTAGGAGGTGATGCAAATCTTGAATCGGAAGTACGAACAGAACTGCAAAGCCAATACGGTTGAACAAACAAAGGGGGGCGCAGCTCATTTTCCAGAAATGAGCTGCGCCCCCTTTGTTTGTCTTTTGTTTACTTACCCGAAGTGAGCGCTCGGCGGATCACAGGGTCGTTGGTTCGACGGGCGATTTCCGCCAAGGCATCGCGGACCGGGCCGGTCTTGACCCAATTCAGGGCCTTGATGAATTCGTCCGTCCCCACCCGATTGTGGATCTCACGTTGTATCCAGGCGTCATGATCAACGGGATTCGATACATCAAGTCCTTTCAGACGGGCCGCGATGAGAGGGCCGGCATCATCAGGGAAGTAATACATCAATCGCACGGCTGCCTCAGTCTGATATTCCGTCCCGTCTCCCAAGCCCTGAAATGAACCATCGCTGCACACCCCTTCGGTCGCGAAGTCCGTGAGCAGAGAATTCATCAATACTTTGGCCGGGTCCGGACCACCCCAAGCCGCGCGCAGTTGTTCCTGCGTGAAGCGGGACTGGGATACGCTATTGATCCCCACAATTCCGCTGGGAATGTAGTGTACGGCAGCATAAGGCCGATTCACGATCTGACCGATTGCGACGAAACACACATCCCCGACTTTCACCTTGTACAGTAGCAGGTCGTCGTCTTCATCTTCTTTTTCTCCCTGTTTGAGATTCAGAGCGTTCATCTCCTTCATGTTGAGTGGATTTCCTTCCGGCATATATCCACCGACGAAACACTGAGATCCAGGAGCACAGTGGAATTTCATCTGTGTCGGAGTCCTGTCGTCGAGTGCAGACAACAAGAACGGCAGAGCGTCCGGGCCGATCTCGACGAGTTTCCGGAAGGCGTCTGTAGGTCCACGACGTTCGGCAATCAAAAGACCACCATGGTACCGTGCCCGTTCGGGAAATGGAGCGAACGCCGTTCCGCTCATGACGGCGGAAAGTCCAGTGTCTGCTGTGTTGGTTTCTGCAAGAGCTGCGATCAGCGATTTGATTCGCGCTGCCTGTTCCGCCGTGACTGCCGGTGTCGGCTTGAGAGTGATTTTGGGAACTTCACCCAGACGAATATCGAGATGAGCGAACTCCAGCTTTTCCTTCTTGGCGGTCGCCGGGTCGATCCGGGCGACCGCCTTGACAGCGAATTCCCGTAAATTCCCTGAATTCGTCCGGTCGCGGGCGATGGAGACAAGAGCTGGGACAACCGCCAAGGCGTCAGGTCCGATACCGCCAAGAGTTATAGCAGCGTTCATCCTTTCAGAATCCGTCGCGTCAGCCTGCAACATGGCTGTGCAGAGTGGTATGGCCGATTTGGCGGCGGGACCGATGTTTCCCAAGGCTTGAAAAACACAATATCGCACTTGGTGATCTTCACTTTTCGTAATTTCGAGCAGGTGTGGTACGGCCGATTTTGCGTCATTCCCGATTTCGCCTAGAGCCCATGCGGCCGCCATGACGGACAGATGATTCGAACTCTTGAGCATTTCGGTGAGTTGAGGAACCGCCGGAGCCGCGGCTGGTCCAGCTTTTACGAGCATATCTGCAAGGTTGAATTGGACATATTCGTCCTGGGTGTTCTTCAGGTTTTCGATGACGTCTGATGCAACGGCCTTGGCGACAATCGGGCTGGTGTCACTCAGAGTATCCGCCGCCACCGCTCGCACTTTTTCGTCCGGATCTCTGAGAGCGGCTACGATCGCTTTCGTGGCTGGTCCGGGAGTTCTGGCCAAGCGGCCAAGCGACCTGATGATTTCCGCCCGAGTCAGCGGGTCACTGTGACCGATCCGAGCCAGAAGTTGTGGGACGACGATCTTGGAATCCCGTCGAATGTGCCGCAATCCCTCGGCAGCCGCCGTTCGGACTTCCGATGCGGAATCGTCTAATGCACTGAAGAGCGCCGCGTACATTTCTGGCGTTCGTGGTCGTATGGACGTGAGAGTTTTCGTTGCACCGATCCGGATCAATTCGTCCGGTCGCCGGAGCGCCGCGAGCAGTCCAGGAACGGCGTCTGGACCGTGGTCTGCGAGGATCCAGATGATCAGATCCTTTTGTGTTTTCTTCTCGCCAAGGGCTTCGATCAGTGCCGGAATCGCGAGTTTGAGGAATGGGCCTTCCGGACCGAGTGCCTTGCGTGCCCGGACGAACCCGGAATCATCGGGATCATCGGGATCAACGGGATCATCCATCCACTCGAAACATTCGGCAATCGATTTCGCCTGATATCGGATGGGTGCTTGAGCGATGCACGGTTTAACGACGGCGATCGACAGGAAAATAGCCATCACTGAGGAGAGATTCCATTTCATCATCGGTTCTCCTCGAAAAATTTCCGCGACTCACGATCTGAACGGCATTCAGTTCCATTCGTTGGTTTGTGTTTGACGATTCTGATGTCTGAAGAATCGATTGACCGGTTTGTGGAGCGTGGTCGCGGTACGATCTGGTCGTGAGAATGGGTTTTGATGGCATCATTCTTTTGACGTAAACCCTTACGGCGCATAGGCGCTTCCGAAAATTTGGCGTCTTTCCACGGTAGGGTGTGTCAGTGTCGGTGGAAAGACGAGCCAGGGTTTGAATGTCTCCGCCGCGAGCCTGCGCAGTCGGTGGAATGATTTAGGCGCTTGCCGGTCGGGCTTCCCTGCGGTCGACGTCCCAGGCGAGGGTGAGGCCGATGCGGCTGGCGTCGTGGCCCATGGCGAGGAGGGTGACGGCGGCGGCGCCGAGGTCCGGCGGGCAGAGCGTGGCGCGGTTGCGGGTGCGGACGCATTCGAGGAAGTGGGTCCAGAGTGCTTCGGTCTCGTTGCGCGGCACGTCCACGGTGATGCGCTCGGTCGGTTCGAGCGGCTTGTCGTGCCGCGAGGGCAGCAACCCGGCCCGCTCCGGATCGTCACGGTACAGGTGAACACCACCGCGAACGAGCTTCACATTTGCGTTCCGCCCGCGAATCACTTCCTCCAGCGGATAGCCGCTGATGGTCGTTGCGGTGAGCATCATCTGCGAGCGCTCGGCGAAGTCGGCGATGACGGTGGCGACGTCGGGAACGTCGCGGCCATCGCGTTCGAGAAACAGGCCGCCCGCTCCGGTCACGCGCTTGGGGAAGCGCAGGCCGCTGGCGGCGAGGAGTTTTGTGGCGGGGTGGATGAGCAGGTCTGAGATGGGCCCGCTGGAGAACGCGGCGCGGCAGCGCCACTGCGCGAACGTGCTGCGCTCGAAGGGCATTGCTTCGGGTGGCGGCCCGAGCTTGACGCCGTTGACGTCGAAGCGATGGCCGAGAAAGAGATCCCAGGCGATGGTCTTCGGGTTCATCTGCTCGACAGTGCGATAGAAGCGCCACTGGCCGCGGGCATCGTTGCGGAACACGCCGGCCTGCATCTGTGCGACGTGGCCGAGTTCGCCGGCACGGATGAGTTCGTTCGCGGTCTTCCAGGCGGGGTCCGCCAGCCCCTGCGCGCCGACGGTGACGATGCGATTCGACTTGGCGGCGGCGTCCATGACCGCAATCGCTTCCGCCGGCGTACGCGTCATCGGCGTTTCGACGAAGACATCTTTCCCGGCGGAGAGGGCGTCGAGCGTTTGGCGTGCGTGCCAGTGGTCCGGGGTGCTGATGCAGACGAGATCGACGTCGGGAAGGTCGAGCAAGCGGCGATAATCCTTGACGACGCGCGACTTGTCGCCGGTTCGCAGTCCGCATTTGGCGGCGGAGGGATAAAGCCCCTGCGAGTAGCGGCGCGTGGTGGTGGCGCCGGCGAAGGTCTGCGTGTAGTCTTCTTCGAGTCCGTCCCAGACATCGCACACGCCGGCGGCCGCGAGATGCGTGAGCTTGCCGACGAGATTGATGTGCGCCTGCGCCCTCGCACCGCAACCGATGAAGGCGACGCCGAGGCGCTCGTTGGCACCGGGGACTTTGGCGTAGCTTTCCGCCGTGAGGGCGAGCGCGGCGCTGGCGGCGGACGCGCGGATGAACTTGCGGCGGTCGGGGGTGGGATTGCTCATGGTAGTGAGATTGTATCCGAAGAGCGGAAGTTCCACAGCGCCCCGGCCGATTAGGAATCCGGTTGGATTTTGCTGGCGATGTCGCCCACGCGGACGGTGCCGCTTCGAATGACGCGAGCGTTCACACCCCGCAGATTGAGCGAGCGGCCGACGGGGGAATTCACGAACTTCATTGCGTCACTACCGAAGCGGTTCACGAACTTCTTACAGCCGGTGTGCGGCAGCGCGGAGATTTCGACGATGGCGGAGCCGATGGCCAGTTGCGTGCCCGGCGGAAGGTTGTCGAGGCTGAGGTCGAGATCGATGTAGAGCTGATCACCCGCCAGCGGCCAGCGCTCGACGGACTGCGCCACGAGCTGCGCCGCCCGCGAATTCATGATCGTGAGTTGCGCGTCCGGCATCGCCGAGCCGTCCGGCGTGTGCCGGCTTCCGCGAGCCTGCCAGTTGTCGCCGACGAGGCCGACGGACGTATCCAGCTCGCAGCGCTCGGCGAGTTCTCGCTCGTTCTCCGCCGGCCGGCGCACGATCAGCTTCACCGCACCGCAATCGCGCGGCGACTGACGAATCTCGTCCAGACCTGCTTCCAACTGCTCCATCGTAAGGTGGGTCATTGACTCGGTTCTCCATACGGCCACTTGCGCCGCACCCATCGATATCCGTCTTTCGCATTCGCCATCTGGTCCGGCTTCAGATGGTGCTCGCAGGTTTCCAGGAGTTTTGCGACTCCCGGCACGATGATCGACACGTGAAACGCTCCGCCATCCGCAAACGACAGGCGGAACCACGCATTGGTTCGCGAATAGGAAAGCGCCGTCACCTGCGGCCAAGTGTGCGTGAAGCGGCCTTTCCAGGGCGAGCGTCCTTCGAGGCCCGCTGGCGAAAGTGTGAGTTGGAACTGGAACGCTTCCCAGACCAGCAGGAGCGCGAAAACGGCTAGCGCCAGCACCGTGATCACAACGGGGACGAGTGTGGTTTGCGAACGTGCGGGGAAGAAGATGAGCCAGAGGCCGAAGAGCAGTGGCGCACCGAAGAACGCCAGCAGGGCGAAGCCGCGCAGGAGCTGCCCGTGGCGGAGCGTGATTGTGGCGCCGTCGGCGCGATACGGCGGGGCGGCGCGTGCGACCGCGACGAGCAGCCACACGAAGCCGAAGCCGATGAGCACGACAAGTGCGAGCACGAGGAGGGGCATAAAGATTGCGCTTACCCCCGGAAGTCTTTCGCGAAGGCTTTGGCGCTCAGTTCCTCGCCAGTCGCGAACTTCGTCAGGTCACGCCACGACAGCGTCCGGCCCGGCTCGAATACTTTCTTCGTCATGAACTCGCCCACCGCCTTTTCGCCGATGTACGTCGTCGCCCGCGGTTCCACCTTCAATGCATCCCGGCACAATGCATGGTGCACCTGCGAGGCGAACAGTTGGCCCATCATGTAATTGTGGTAGTACACCGGCGCCGAGCAGATGTGGATCTTGCTGCCGTAGTCGGGGGCGTTGCGGCCGTCCGGACGCGCCACCGCCTGATACTTCTCCACCAGATCCCACCACAGTTTGTTCAAATCCTGATTCGGGTTCTCGTACATCGACTTCTCAAACCGCAGCATCACCTGGCACCAGCGGCTGAAGATCAAGAGCTCGTTGCGGAGCATCTTGGCGGCGGTCTCGTCGAACGCTTTCCCGTTTTCGACCTTCACACCCATCCCCTCCAGCCACGCGCGCTGCTTGCTGAACTTCTGGAACTGCATCGCCACGCCTTCCGTCGTCAGGATGTGGGCGGCGTCGCGAAGGATGTACGGTACGCTCTGCGGGATGTTCTTGCTGCTGTAGACCGCGTGACCCAGTTCGTGCAGCATCGTGCTCGCCCAGTACTCCGTCGGCACGATGTTCGCCAGCACGCGCACGTCGCCTTCGCGATCGATGTCCATGCAGAACGCATGCGGCGATTTGCCTTTCTTCTCGAAGAGATCGCTGCGGGCGATTACGTCCTCGATTGGCAGGCCGATCCCTTTGTAGAAATCCTGGCACAACTTCAAGATGTCCGCCGTCTTGTACGGCTCGTCGATGCTGACGGCGAAGACCGCCTGCGACTCCTGGAAGAACGGGTCCTGATAGTGCCACGGGCGCAGCTCGCTCACTTTCACGCCGCAGTTCTGGGCGAGCTTCTCGTCGATCTCCGCCTTCGCTTTCAGGAACGGCTCGCGCGTCAGCGTATCGAGTTCGTCGAAGAGCGCAATCAGCTCCGTGCCGTCCTGTTCGCTGAGCGTGAGCATGAGCGAATGGAAATTCTTGAAGCCGAGCTTCGTGGCGGCCTCGTTGCGGAGCTTGACGAGTTCCTTGAGGTCGCCCTCGACGGCGGCACCGACCCCCTTGCTGGCCTCCCAGACTTTCTTGCGCTCGGCGGGGTTCGTGGATTCCTTCAGCACGCGGCGGACCTGACTGTCGGACATCTCCTGCCCGTCCACCGTCGCACGATAGACGTTGAAGCCTTTCTCAACGGCGTTCGCTTTGGCGGTGATCTGCTTGAGCAAGGCCGGGTCGAGCTGCTTCTCGAGGTATTGGAGATAGAGCAGATCGATCTGCCGGGCGAGGAGTTTGTCGCTCACCTTCGAATCTTTGATCGCCTTGAGTTTTTCGAACGTCTTAGGATCGGCGAGTGCGGCGTCGATGGCGTTCTGGGCGGCTTCCTTTTTGGCGAAGTCATCATCTTTCCCGCTGGTGTTGGCGTTCCACCAGGCGTTGTTCGCTGTGATCTCCAGCGGGCGCATCTTCGCGACGTGCGCGTCGACGAACGCCTTCGCGGCCGCATCGGCCTCCGCTCCATTCAGATTCGCCATTCCCATGACGGCAGCTCCTCCAGCGATCAGAAACGAACGACGATCGTGCATGATGAATTCCTCTTATGTCGAATACACCCATTTTCCCAGCCAGCGGGCCGGGAGCAACAGCAAAAGAATCAGCAATCCCCAGACTCCGACAAAGATCGTCGCCAGGATCGCATCCAGCACGACGAGGCCGAGGATGCTGCGCTTGACGGCGGCCTGCACTTCCTTCGGGCCGGGATTTTTGATCGCGGCGACGAGCTTTACGCCGACGGCGAACGCGAAGGCGGCCACCAGATACGGGAAGTAAACCGGTGTCGTACCCGGTTCGCGATGGATCGGCACCAGCACCGCCAGAATCAGTGACAGCCCCATGACAGCGGCGGCTGGGATGAGCGCTCGCGCATTCGAGCGGCCTTCCTCCGTACGCGCGAACCACGTCACACCGACGATGTAGAGTCCGGTGGTGGCGGCGAGGTGCAGTGAAAGCGTGTTCATGTGTATTTCGCCGAAGCTCAGCCCGAGCAGCACGTTCAAGAACCGGCAGGCACCCATCGAGACGGGACCAAGCCGAGTGCGCTTGAGCCACGCATTGTAGAGAATGATCGCCAGTGCCAGAATGAGCGCGACGGCGCCCGATGGGATTTCGTGGATGAGATGCTGTTCGCTCTTGTACGGCTGAAATGACAAATGCGCTGCAAGAACTCCGAGGACGAGCAAGCCGATCGCGATTGCAAGCGCTTGGCGGGCGCTGATGCGCCCGGACGGAATCGGCCGAAACGGTCGGGCCTTCGCATCTTCATCGCGGTCGCAGTAATCATTGAGCGCCATGCCACCGCAATAGAGGCAGCCGGAGGCGAAGAGGAGCGCGAGGAAGACGAACGGTCGGTCGAGGATGTACCCGGCGGCGCAGGCGGCCATCGCGATGTCCGCGAAGGCGGTGAACACATTCGGAATGCGGAGCAGTTGGGCGTAGGCGAGCAGTTTCAAGGTTCTTCAACACTGGAGGAATCACGGCGTCAGGCGGAGTTTAAGATATGAGGAAGCTACGGATTTGAACCGAGCGGAGGGTGTGAACCCTCCGAGTGGCTTTCAAGCAACGACTCGGGGGATTCACATCCCCCGCTCAGTGTGTTTGCGGAATTCTGAGCGGAGGGTGTGAACCCTCCGAGCGTATCACAATGACGACTCGGGGGACTCACGTCCACTGCTGTAAACATCTTTTTGCGTCGCAAGCCGTTATCATGATGGTATCTAGAGATGATCAGCTGCGTGACCGCAGTGGGATCATCTGGTCTCGTCAAGGAGGGCGGTCATGGAGCAGCAGTT
>JBGSJI010000014.1:0-124929 GCA_041742055.1 Limnoglobus sp.
ATGGTGCGGTCCGACATCCCCGTCGCCGACGCGACGGTGGCGATCCCGCCGCGTCCCAGGGCCCGCGCCTCGACCGCCGCCCAGCGCCGGCGGGCTCGTTCGTCCAAGTCGTCGAGGAGTTCGAGGTACTTGTCCCGGATCATTGCGATTGTGGTGGTGTCCTGCATCCGGGTAGTATGCCATTAAACCGCCAAGGAATTCAACGGCAATTCCGGTAGTTTATTTTGGCGCGAGTCCTTACCGCCCCGGCGGCTTCAACGGCGGTCCGCCGAAGCCGATGAACGGTGACGCTGGCGGTTCCGCTGCCGACGTCGGTGGGTCGCTGACAGTGAGCAGCTTCGCCGCACGCTCGTCCGTCGTCACGAACAGCACATTATTCATCCGCACCGCCGACAACCCCGCGACCTCCGCCGTCAACCGCACCGCCGTTTCCACCGGCACATCATGTAGCGGAAGCTTGACGGCGGCGCCCGTGGTTTTCGCATCCAGCCGTGGGTCGAACACGATATTCGCACCGGTCTTATCCGCCAGCGAACTCAGAAGCGATGAGATCGCCGTCGATTCTCCATCCACGCTCACCCGCTGCCTCAGCTGCCGGCTGATCACTTCGGTCTCGAATCCGATCACCAGCGTGCCTGCGATATTCGCGCAGTGCAGTTTGTGTGCGGCCAGTGTCGCGCTGATGCTCTCGCCCAGCGTTCCGCCCCGCTTCTTCGAATGAAACATCGGGGCCTGGATGTCGTACCCCGCCGCGAAGAGCGCCTGCTGATCGTAAACCACTTCGGTTCTCAGCTTGGACTTCAGCGTTTCCAGAAGCTCTTCGAACGTCTGGTTCTCAACCGAGAGGTCGCCCTTGGCGGTGAGTTTCTTGCGCAGTTCGACGGCGGGTGCGTCGGCGGCTTTGAGAGCGTGAGCTGCCACGAGGGCGACCACGAGAACAAACAGGGATCGACACATGGCAGACTCCCGAGCACGCGGAACGTGAATCACTATTCCCAAATACGATGTACCGGCTCGCACGTTGGTGCGCCGTTCATCAATTCAATCCACACGGTACCGTTTCAGTTGATCTTCATCAAGAACGACTCCGAGGCCGGGTCCGCTGGGAACCTTCGCGTGCGGAGGACCGAGTTCGAGCGGTTGCGTGATCAGATCGGCATCGTGATAGAACGGGCCGATCGTATCGGCGGGGAACGCTTCAGTATCGATTTCGGGGAATGCGGCGGCGACGTGCAGCATCGCGGCGGTGCCGATCCCCAGTTCGAGATTACTTCCGATGGTGCAGCGAATCCCCGCGGCTTTGGCAACGGCCACGATCTCCGCCGTCGCCGCGATCCCGCCATGTTTGCCCGGATACACACTGAAAATGTCCGCTGCCCGATGCGTTGTCAGCAGCCACGCATCCTGCAGCGTGAACACGCTTTCATCGGCCATGATCGGGAACGGAGTCTCGCGGCGAAGCTCCGCCAGTGCTGCCGGATCGCCCGCCGGAATCGGTTGCTCCGCCAGCAACAGATTCGTATCCGCCAGTGCACGCAGGCAATGCCGGGCTTGTTGAATCGTCCAGCCGCAATTGGCATCGATCGTGACAGGAATATCGGGGCCGGCGACCTCGCGCACTGCCCTCACACGCGCGATGTCCGTTTCCGGATCAAGACCCACCTTCACCTTCACGCACGACACACCGAGCTTGAGATGCTCTTCGGCCATGGCGCGTGAGCCGTCCACATCACGGGCCCAGACCACGAGCTTGATGCGAACCCGATCGCGAACTTTTCCGCCCAGCAGATGATATACCGGCAAGCCGACCGCCTTCCCTGCGATATCCCAGAGGGCCATCTCGACGGCGGCTTTGGTGAACGGATTCAGCTTGATCATGAAATCCATGGCGCGGCGGATGGCGGTGCGGTCGCGAGGATCCATGCCAAGAATCGCCGGTTCGATGTAATCGCGAATGGCGGAGACGGCCCCCGCTTGCGTTTCGCCGGACCAGAGGCCGGAGATGGTAGCCTCGCCGAGGCCGACGATCCCCGCTTGCGTGTACACCTTCACGATGACGTACGGCGAGACCGCATGTTCGCCGTGAGCCGTCTTCGCCGTGAGGCCTTTCTTGAGCGGTACGCTCACGGGAATCGCTTCGACACGCGTGATCTTCATGGAGTACCCCGGCCTCGATTCAGAGTTGATTCTTTTCGAATACCATATGTGCCGAAACGGAAGAGATCACTTTTTGATGGGACTGCCGTCGAAGATGGTGGCTCCGGAATGGGAGCCGATGGCGATGATCTGATTTTCGTCCGCGCTGTAAAAAACGCGGTGGACGGGTTCGTTCTGCGGAAGTTTCAATCCGATCGCTTCCAGTCCGGACTTGGTATCCCAGACCTTGATCACGCTGTTATCGCTGCCGCTTAAAAGGCGATGACCGAACCGCGAGAACGCCAGCGACCTGACCGTTGCCGTGTGTGCCACCAGCTCGCGATGGACAGTCAGTTTCACCGGTTGATCCCCCACTTCGGCCGGAACGCGGGAGAGATGTATCTGCCAGCCAACGATCGAATGGGCGAGGAGACTCCCATCCTCATTGAGCGCGATGGAATATCGATCCCACGAGGCTGAACTTCTTAGCCCGGACTCGAGATGGGCGATGGTACGGCCCGTCTCGACATCGTGAACCTGGATGAATCCGAACACGCAGACCGCGACACGCTTCCCATCGCCCGAGATCGCGACGACATCGCAATTCTGTGTCGGGATTCGTCGAACCACCTCGCCTGATTCGACCGCCCAGATCACGATTTCTGATTTGAACGGTTCGAGGTTCTGGATGGCGATGAGACGTTGACCATTTCTGGAAAACGATAGACTTTCGTGCGTGATTTTGGGCAAAGGCAGGCTGCGCACGCGTTGCCCCGTAAAGCCATCGCACAAATCGACTCCCATACCGCTGACAGCCACGGCCAGCAATTTTCCGCCGGGCTGAAAACATAATTCGTGCAGTGCACTCAGGTAAGGCTCATTGGGACTACTCTGCCGGTTCGTTGCCCGTTCCTGGATCACCAGTCCGGTCGCAGAGGTATTCACCGCCATTCGAGCGGCATCATCACTCACACTGACCGGGATGAATGATCGGCCAATCCGTGGATAAGGCAACACAGGACCGACCTGATTCACATCCCAGACAATGCATTCATCACTTTTGTCCTTCGCCAACAAACGCCGGCTCTGTGCATCGAAGCCGAGATGTTCGATCTTCGTGCGGAGTCCGTGATAGCGGCGGATGAGTTCCCCGGTTTGCGTGTGCCACAGTGCGATCTCTCCGCCTTCGCCGACGGTAGCGCAGTACCGACTGTCGGGAGAGAACGCGATCTTGAACGATCCGCCCGTATGGATCGAATTCTGGAAACGGGCGCTGGATTCGGGTTGCCCCACCGTCCAGAATCCGACATCGCCGCCGTTGCGGATGAACACGACGGTCGTGCCATCCGGGGACAAAGCTCCTTTGTCATAGTTGATGATGATCTGCGAGTTGGCGGGACGAAAATGCTGTTTGATCGCACCTGTTCGCGGTTCCCAGATCGTGTACTGAATGTAACGATTCTCATCGAGAGTTGACGCCAGCGCCAGCCGGCCGTCTGCTGACAGCGAGCAGTCAGGAAAGCCGCGGAGTTTGAACGGCAGCTGCGGCAGGTTCGTCCCTTTTTTCAGATCGACCGCCGTGATCCGCCCGTCCTCGCCATGCCCCATGACCAGCGCCGTGGATCCGTCGAGAGACAGACACCCTTCGAAGATGTCACCATCGAAACCGTCAAACCGTTTGAGGAGTTTTCCCGTCGTGAGATCCCAGAGTCTGGCTGAGCCGGCATTTTTGGTGCTTTTCAATTGTTCTTCAACAGGAACGTCGGGATTGCAAAGTGTCTCGAACACGCGAGTGCCATCGATGGAAATCACATGCTGCTGGAGAAGATTCGAGGCCAGTGCGAATCGCGGGGCGTTGGGCACAGGAACAAATTGACCACTATCCGCATCACGATACTCCCACTCGCCAAGTCCGCATCGCACCACCAGCCGGCGCGGATCGTTGGTAAATCCCACATGGGAACAATCATGAAGCGTAAAGTGAGCAATCTCCGGGTGAATCGTGCGATAAGTGTGCCACCAGGCCCAGCCACGCTGTTCCTTGGAACACTGCTCCAATAACCGGTTGGCCCGCAGGGCATTGCGATCCATCGCCTCCCGATACGCCAGCGAGACGTCAAAAAAGTACTTCGTCGTCACCAGTTCGTTCTGCGTCTGTGCGAGCGCGGTTCGTGCTTTGGTCTCGTTAGTCAGCGATAGGGACAACTGATCGCGAGCGGCTTCCGCTTCAGTGCGGGCAAGCTCAACCTTGGCTTTCTCATGCACAACGACAGCATTCGCATCCACCAGAGCGGCGTTGGCTTCCTCAGTCTGCTTCTGGGATGCGACAGAGCGAAGCCAGAGTGATAGCAGGACCGAACCGAAGCAAACCAGCCCGATCACAACCACCGTGAGTGCATACGCCGCCGCCGCCGAAGGGCGCCGCTTCGCCCAGCGTGCCAGCTTTTCCAGACGACCCGGAGGCCGAACCGACACCGACTCGCCGCGGAGAAAGCGTAGGAGATCATCCGCCAGCGCGTCGGCTGTTGCATACCGGTGACGAGGATCCTTCTCCAGACAGCACAGGCAGATCCATTCCAGATCCTTCGGAACGTCCGGGCGAAGCTGAGACGGCGGTCGGATCGCATCGTGAAGCACGCGATGAAGAATCTCCCAGCTTTCACCCTCCTTCCCGAATGGTGTCTGTTGAGTCAGACATTCATAAAGAATCACACCCAGCGCGTAAATGTCCGCTGCTGGCCCCGCATACTTCGTGCGGCCACTCGCCTGTTCCGGCGCCATGTACGCCGGCGTACCCATGACCATCTGCGTATTCGTCAGGTCCGATGCGGCTCGCTTCGCCAATCCGAAGTCCGTGATCCGCGGCTGACCCTGTCCATCGAACAGAATGTTCCCCGGCTTCAAATCACGATGCACGATCCCCTGGTCATGGGCCGCCTGGATTCCTCGGGCCAGCAACTCCACAAGCGCTGCCGCATCCGTCACCGACATCGGCAGTTCGAGATACTCGGCGAGCGTACCGCCCGGCAGATACTCCATCACCAGATACGGCCGACCGTGTTCCGATGAATACTCGAAAACCTTGACCACGTTCGCATGATGAATCGCCGCAACCGCTTCCGCCTCGCTGCAGAACCGCGCCGCATCGTGAGCATCCATTGCAACGTTTGTCGGCAGCATCTTGATCGCGACCGTTCGCTTCAAGCCCAGGTGCGTCGCCCGGTACACCACCCCCATGCCGCCGCGGCCGATTTCATCCAGGATTTCGTAGCCGGTGATGTGCGGGAGCGCGGATAAATGCGGTAACGAAACCGCTGAAGGAAGTGGAGTCTGCGCCAGCGGATGGTGGAGATCGCTCTCGGGGCTCGGAGTAGCTTCCGGCGAACGCTGCAATCCCATTCGCTGAGTGGCTTGATGTTTCGTGTGATCGGTCTTCGACATGAAATTACGACCTTGGTACGATTCCTAATCATAGATCAAAAACGGTTCCACGAGATCCATTGTTTTCCGGAAGCAATGATTCCTGCATTTTTAAGAATTGGTCGAACACGCCTGGAATCGCAGCAAAGCAGAAATTTTCCCCTCCTGCATGAATTGCAGCTTCACCGAATCTCCATCCGAACTATGCACGTTACTCGCGCTTGATCTCTACCAATAGAGACTCGACCAGTCGCAGTTTTTTGTCGGCGGCGATGGTTGTTGGTGTTTTTGTTTATTGTACCGGAGGATTCTTCTATGCGACGCTCCACGCGTTCCGGGTTTACTCTCATCGAGTTGCTCGTTGTCATTGCCATCATCGCCATCCTGATCGGATTGCTTCTTCCCGCCGTGCAGAAAGTCCGCGAAGCGGCGGCACGTGCCAAGAGCCAGAACAACCTCAAGCAGATGTCGCTGGCCACACACTCGTATCACGATTCCATCGGTCGCTTCCCGCTGGCATTCGTTGACTGGGACGGCAACGACCGCCCCGAATGGTGGAATCAGTCCGGCTCCACGCACTATTACATCCTTCCGTACATCGAACAGGACGCCCTCGCGAAAATCACCGGCGGCGCAGGACAACTCTACTTCTGGAACGTCTACACCGACCACGGCATCAACACCTACGTCAACCCGTCCGATGCTTCCTGCCCTTCCGATGGTCTCTACAACGATAGCGGTTGGGGCAATTACGGCGTGACCGGTTACGCCGCCAACTACCAATCGCTCGGATACTACCTCCGCAGCAACAATCAGCGTCTGATGCGGATGCCCAGCCTGACCGATGGCACCTCGAACACGATCTTCTTTTCGGAAAAAGCCGCGATCTGCCTGAACTCCGCCATTCCCTCCTGGTACTCGGGGCCTAAGTACAACATCTGGGCCTACGGCCGCACCGCCTGGCCGGAATGGAACCCCGTCTTCGGCTATCAGATCACCGGACCAGCCTCGAAGTTCCAAGTCAACCCCACCACGGGAGCAACGGGCACTTGCGATCCCCGCCTCGCCAGCTCACCGCGATCTGCGGGCATTCTCGTCGGACTCGGTGACGGCTCCGTTCGCTTTCTGAATGCGAACGTCTCACCGGATACCTGGTGGGCCGCCTGCACGCCGGATCAAGGCGAAGTCCTCGGCAGCGACTGGCAATAACTCTCACACCCAAGGAGTCACTATGCATCGGTTCATTACTGGTGTGGGATTTTCATTTGTCGCAGCGGTCCTGCTCTCCGGTTGCGGGAAAGGCGAACTCCCACGCTCGACCGTTCACGGCAGTATCAAATATCAGGGTAAACCCGTTTCCGAAACGACCCTGATCTTCGTCGCCAGCGACAACATGACCTACCGCGCTGAACTCGATGCGGAAGGAAAGTACCGCATCGAAGGCGTACCGCAGGGGCTCATCAAGGTTTCGCTCCAGCAGGCGACACCGCGCATGCCCGTCCGGCCGACTCCCACGGTTTCGAAAGGCAAAGGCGATTTCCCCGGTGAAAAAAAGGATGTCCTCCTCCCACCTCCGCCATCCACTGCGCCCGAGTTGAAATTCGTGTTGCCGAAATCCTACACGATGCCCGATCAATCGGGCCTGAGCTTCGAGCTTAAAGAACCCAATCAGGACTGGTCGGTCGATCTCAAGTAAACGACACCAACCAGCAACGTGCAGCCCGTATGAGAAGCACTCATGCGGGCTGAGTTTCTTATACCATCACTTCATCAGGAGAATCCCAATGATCACCCGCCGCTCGCTTCTCACCGCTGGCGCAGCGTCAGCCGCCCTGCCTTGGGTCACCACCCGCAGCGCACGCGCCGCCGAACGCAAACCCGCACTCCGCGTCGCGCACATCACCGACGTCCACATCACGCCGGAGCGTTCGTCCCCCGATGGCGTCGCCGCCATGTTCCAGCATATGTTTGGCAAGGACTGGGCACCCGAACTGATCATCAACTCCGGCGATGCCGTCATGGCCGTCGATGGCAAGGTCAGCGGTGCGAAAGCCGAAACCTACATCAACCTCTGGAAGGCCGCCGTCAAGAACGTCTCCGTTCCCATCCGCTCCTGCCTCGGCAATCACGATGTCTGGGACGGACACGAACCCACCGACGCCATCCCCGCCAAACTCAAGGGCTTCGACCTCATGACCGGTGTGCTCGGCATGCCCGCACCGTATTACAGCTTCGATCAGGGTGGCTGGCATTTCATCGCCCTCAACAGCGTCTGCAACTGGCCAAATTACGGCCAGCTTTCCGACGAACACATCAAATGGCTCGTCGAGGATCTCGCCAAAACACCCGCCAGCACACCCGTCCTCGTCTATAGCCACCTGCCGATCGTCAGCGTCACCTCGTCGCTCTATGGAGATAGTTACAAGAAAGCCGATGGCGTGCTTGTTCCCAAGGTCTGGCAACATGTCGACTGCTGGATTATCAGTGAAATCTTCCGCAAGCATCCGAATGTCAAACTCTGCCTCAGTGGCCATATGCACACCTGCGACCGGTGCGAATACCGCGGCGTGTGGTATATCTGCGGCGGGGCCGCCAGCGGAGCCTGGTGGAACGGCAGCGAGTACGGCTTTCCGCCTTGCTACGGCGCCATCGACCTCTTCGCCGACGGCACCTTCGATTATCGCTTCACCGATTACGGCTGGAACGCCCGTCAATGGCGCGGCAAGGAATGGAACCGGGCGAAGTAATAAGGGGACTGTCACCTTTTTATTTAAAATATTTTGAATAAAAAGGTGACAGTCCCCTTATTGGGGTCCGTGGAACACGTTACTTCGCGGCGTGACCGCCCTTGCCACCGATCCGCATGCCATAGAAGCTGCGATAGACGAAGAAGTTGGAGATTACGAGGAAGATCACTGCCAGGAACAATCGCATCGGGACCACGCCGACGGATGGCAGATTGACCGTCTTCCCTTCCAACTCTTCCGCAAGTTCGACCGCGAGCAAACCAAACAGCGTCGTGAACTTGATGATCGGGTTCAACGCCACGGAGCTCGTATCCTTGAACGGATCGCCGACGGTATCGCCGACAACCGTCGCATCGTGCAGCGGTGTGCCCTTCGCCTTCATCTCGGTCTCCACGATCTTCTTGGCGTTGTCCCAAGCTCCACCGGCGTTCGCCATGAAGATCGCCTGGTAGAGGCCGAAGAGCGCGATGCTGATGAGATAGCCGATGAAGAACCAGCTTTCGACGAAGGCGAATCCGAGCGTGGCGAAGAAGACGGTCAGGAAGATGTTGAACATCCCTGTCTGAGCGTACTTGGTGCAGATTTCGACCACTTTCTTGCTGTCTTCCGTACTGGCTTTCTTCACCGAATCGTCGAGCTTGATATTCGCCTTGATGAACTCTACGGCGCGATACGCACCCGTCGTCACGGCCTGCATGCTGGCCCCGGTGAACCAGTAAATCACCGCTCCGCCCGTGATCAGTCCGAGCAGGAACGGTGCATGGAGGATCGACAGATTCGTGATCAGTGCCGGTTGCAGACCGTTGGTCAGGCCCATGATGATACTGAAGATCATGGTGGCGGCGCCGACGACGGCGGTACCGATGAGCACGGGTTTCGCGGTCGCCTTGAAGGTGTTCCCCGCGCCGTCGTTCTTTTCGAGATTGTCCTTGGCGACGTGGAAGTCGGGCTTGAAGCCGAATTCCCGCTCGAGTTCCCCCTCGATTCCCGGAAGCGTTTCGATCTGCGAGAGTTCATAAACGGACTGGGCGTTGTCGGTCACGGGTCCGTAGCTGTCGACGGCGATCGTGACCGGTCCCATGCCGAGAAAGCCGAAGGCGACGAGGCCGAAGGCGAAAACCGCAGGCGCGAGCATCAGCCCGGCCGGCATGATCAGGCTGATCCCGTAGGCGATGCTCATGAGGCCGACGAGAACCATGCCAAGCCAGTAGGCGCTGAAGTTCCCCGCAACGAGACCGGAAAGAATGTTCAGCGACGCCCCGCCCTGCTCGGACGACACCACGACTTCGCGGACGTGCTTCGATTCGGTAGAGGTGAAGATCTTCACCAGTTCCGGAATGATCGCACCCGCAAGCGTACCGCAGGTGATGATCGTCGAAAGTTTCCACCAGAGGGACGGATCGTCGAAGAGATTCGGAATGAGCAGGTACGACACGCCGTAGGTCGCTCCCACGGAGACGAGTGAGGTCAGCCAGACGAGTTTCGTGAGTGGTGCTTCGTAGTTGAAGTCTTTCTTATCGCCGTACTGGGCCTTGGCGAAAAACTCGTTGATGAAGTACGAAATGCCGGACGCGATCACCATCATGACGCGCATCATGAAGATCCAGACGAGCAGTTGGACCTGAACCTTCGGATCTGCGACGGCGAGGAGAATGAAGGTGATGAGGGCGACGCCGGTCACGCCGTAGGTTTCGAAACCGTCGGCGGAGGGGCCGACGGAGTCGCCGGCGTTGTCGCCGGTGCAGTCCGCGATCACGCCGGGGTTGCGGGCGTCGTCTTCCTTGATCTTGAAGACGATCTTCATCAGGTCGGCACCGATGTCGGCGATCTTGGTAAAGATCCCGCCAGCGACGCGCAGGGCGGCCGCGCCAAGCGATTCGCCAATGGCGAAGCCGATGAAGCAGGGACCGGCGAGTTCACCCGGGATGAACATCAGAATGATGAGCATCAGGAGCAGTTCGACGGAGATGAGCAGCATACCGATGCTGATGCCTGCTTTGAGCGGGATGGCGTAGCAGGGGTAAGCCTTGCCGGTGAGGGCAGCGAAGGCGGTGCGGCTGTTGGCGAAGGTGTTGACGCGGATGCCGAACCAGGCCACACCGTAGCTGCCGAGGATGCCGATGACGCTGAAGACGAGAATGATCGCGATGCGATCGGCGGGGAATCCGTGCTGGGGATTTCCTTCCGCATCCACGCCGTACTGGGCGAGCTGACCGAAATACACGGTCATGATCGCGCCAATGAACAACCAGAGGATGAAGAGAAATTTCCCTTGCGTGATCAGGTAGGTTTTGCAGGTTTCGTAAATGAGTTCACTGACTTCAAGCATCGACTTGTGGACGGGCAGATTCTTCAGTTGCGAATACATCATCAGGCCGAAGAGCAAACCGATCACGGAAACTGCGAGACCGCTGAAGAGGAGGGTCTTGCCACCGATGCCACCGAGAAACTCGGCGGAGTTCAGGTCGGGGAGTTTGAGATCGGCTTCGCCGGCGTAAGCCGAGACGGGCGATACGAGCAGGGCGATCAGTGCCAAAAGCGGCACCGCCCGTCGCAAAAAGGCGGGGATCATACGGTTGGCTCCGGGAAAGGATGCACGGGCACCGGGTCACGCTCCTGCGACCTGGCACCCGTGTGGTGGGTGGTAAATTAGCGAAGTGAGGCACGTCGGGTAGGGTTTATGAGAAGAAACGGTGTATCAACCGATTCAAAATCCGCTACGATAAATCCGATTGCTGAGAGGATCGATCATGCGTCTGACGATCGCACTACTGGTAAGTCTTTGGTTTTCGCAAAGCCCAAGTGCCGCACCCGTTCCCAAAAATGCGAAGCGCATGGACTATTTCCCGCTTGGTGTCGGATCTGTGTGGGTTTACATCGAGGGCGATAATGAGATCACAACCAAGATCATCGCCAGCGACAGCGAAAAATCGGCTCAGATGATCACGCTGACCTATACGGGAAGCAAAGTTCAGCCTCCCACGGCACGCCGGGTCTTCAAATTTCTTGACGACAACATTTATTCGTTGAAAACCGAGACAGCCGAAGCGGACAAACCCGGCTTGATCATGAAGCGCGTCATTCGGCCGGGAGACTCCTGGACCACCGAACACCGTTGGACCGGGGGAACACTCTGGACGATTTCATTCAAGGTGGGCGACGCGAAGAAAATCAAAACACCTGCCGGTGAATTTCTGGCACTGCCCGTCGAGCAGGAAAGCTCGAACTTCGGAAAAGAACTTCGCTGGTACGCCAACGGAATCGGATTGATCCGAAAAGAGAAAGACGGCGAGGTCATCTCCGAACTCAAATCGTTTGAGCCGGGGAAGTAACGGTTCGCTCGACGCGTGTTGAGAGAATCGCCCGGCGTGGCAGGGGGCGGAAGCGCAGGCCGAAGAGGAAGCGCACGAAGCGGATCACTTCGCGGATGCCGAGTTTCGATTCGCCGGCGCTGCGGGGATGAAATGTGATCGCACGTTCACCAAGTCGAAAACCGAGCTTGTGCGCCACGTAGTTCGTTTCCAGAATGACGGAATATCCCTTCGATTGCAGTCGGTCGATGTCGATTGCTTCCAGCACGTCACGGCGGAACAGGCGCAGGCCGTTGGTTGCATCGGCGATGGGCAGGCGGGCGATCCAGTGCGTGAGCGTATTCGCGACCCGGCTGTTCGCATGGCGGTGCAGATTCCACCCCTCGATTTCGCTCCCGGCGACGTAGCGCGAACCGATCATACCGTCGGCCTCATCCGCTTCAATCACTGCTCGCAACTCTTCGAAGACCTGCGGATCGTGCGAACCGTCCGCATCCATCTGGCCGATCAACTCAGCGCCGCTCTGCAGCGCCAGTTCAAACCCCGCCCGGACCGACAGGCCGAAACCACGATCCGTTGTGCGCACCAGCAGTTGAATCCGCGGCTCGTTCTTCGCCATCGCCCGTACCACGTCGGCGGTGCCGTCAGGCGAGTTGTCGTCCACCACGATCGCGCGATACTCCGGTCCGACGGCGAGCAATCGCGTCAGCGTGCCTTCGATGGTCAGCGCTTCGTTGTAGGTCGGAATGACAATCGCGATCTCGCTCATCGGCTCTTCTCTCGATACGGGGTCTCGATGCGCACGCGGGCCTGGAAGATCTGCGGCCCGGCGGTGCGGCCAAAGAATTCGTGGATCGTGCGTACCACGTGATCGACGCTTTCGCTCGTCAGCGATTGGTGGCAGCCGATGTAGAATCCGCTCTCGTTGAGCCATCGGGCCACCGGATACTGCGGTTCCAGATCGCCGAACAGTTTTTTGTAAATCGGCTGATTGATGAGCGGAAGCAAATCGCGGGTCTCGATGCCGTTCGACTCCAGATGATTCACGAGGTCGCGTTTGGATCCGTTTCGCAGCACAAGCGGGAAGAGCATGAAGACGTGATCGCGGTCGGCGGGTACCGTGGGCAGTTGCAGCACATCCGAAAGACCTGCCAACCGCTCGCGATACTGCTGGGCGATGCCGACGCGGCGGGCGATGATCTCGTCTTTGCGCTCGAGCTGCGCGAGTCCGATGGCGGCTTCCATTTCCGTGCAGCGGAAGCTGTGGCCGACATGAACGAACCGGAAGCGACGAGCGGCGATTTCGAACAGCTGTTTCCCTTTCACGCCGTCGTCATCGTCAATCGAAAGATAGATCGAATCGCGGCCGTGATTCATCAGACTCTTGAGCATGATGGCGAGGTCGGGATCGTTCGTGGTCGCGAATCCGCCCACGCCGGTCACGATGTAATGCGCGATGTACGTTGAAAAGCAGCCGATGTCGCCCCACGACCCGACCTTCCGCCCGCGACAGTTCGCGAACATCGTCTCGCACGAGTCCTCGACAATCTTCAGGTTGTGTCGCTTGGCGATGTCGGAGATCGCTGCCATATCCGCTGGCAGGCCGAGCAGGTGTACCGGCATTATGGCACGCGTTCGCGGAGTGATCTTTTCTTCGATCTTAGCCGGGTCGATATTGTACGTGAGCGGATCGACATCCACGAACACCGGCATCAGGTTGTTGTGCAGAACGACGTTGCTCGTCGCGATGAAGGTCACAGCCGGTACCAGCACTTCATCGCCATCGTTCCAGCCGTGCAGCTCTTTGAGTGCGGCCATGGAAATGTGCAGGGCGCTGGTACCGCTGTTGCAGAACACTGCGAAGCGGCAGTCGTGTTCGGTGGCGAACAACTCCTCGAAGCGACGCGTGAACGGCCCGTACGAGAGACGATTGCTGTCGATCACCTGGGACAGGTATTCTTTCTCGCGTGCTCCCAGTTGAAGATCGCCCACGGTCACCTTGAACGGAACCTCGGACTTCGCGGGTGCCCGATCGCCGACCGACGTACGATTAACTGGAGTTTTAACCGACATGAACACCCTCCCTGGCGCTCGGTTGCCTGGCTGTCTGAACTTGTATGATGGTGGTTGTTGCGGACGCTTCGTTCGTGCGATTCACGAGTGACCGAGCACAACACACCAGCCCCAGTACTTTGAATCCCATCGCAACACTGGGGGAAAACGCAAACGGTAGCGGCTGCAACGTCAGACACGCAAAGCCCAGTCCGACATGCACCAGTACCGAGTCCCGGCGATCCCAGACGGCGAGCATCGCCATCGGGAGAAAGACCAGGTTGTAATCGTTGGACACTTTGGGAATGAAGGTCGCAGCAGCCATGATCCATAGTGCGAACGGCAGGATCAGCGTTCGCGTCTGCTGAGATCGCTTGAAACTCCAACTCACCCAGATCAGCAATCCACCGACGATTCCGAGTGCCGCGACCGAACCGGGAATGCGGGCCAGTATGCCCAGCCGCGTACCGTCCCAAACCGCCTTCCAGCTATACGGGATCGAATGCGCAACCAGCGACGCCGCCGGGAGTTCCTCGATATTGTGCGCTATCGCCAGTTCATTCAAATTCGCCATGAAGATCGGCAGATTCTTCGCCTGGAAACACAGACACGCCGCCACCACCAGCGCCGTCAGACCCAGCGCCCGCCAGCGCCGCATGAGCAGCGGGATGATGAGCAAAAGGCCCGGATAAACCTTCAGGCAGATCGCCACACCCAGCGCATAGCCAACGAGCGCATCGGAAAGCCAGCCGGTTCTGCGAAGACCCCAGGCGGCCAGCAGTACGTACGGGACCAGCAGGAGATCGTAATTGCCGCGCTCCATCGCATAGCCGACCGGAGCGCAGGTCACCACCGCCGCGAGCGCGAAGAAGAGCGGTACCGGCGCCAGCGCGAGTTCCCTCCGTGAGTACCAGGCCGCCAGCGCACCGGCAGCAGCGAAGATCGCAAGCGTGATCGTCCAGATGCCGATCGCCTTCCCGACCGGGAACAACGCACACCACGAGAAGGCGACGAGCACGATCGGCGGATAACACAGCTTCCGACCGATCGGATCGCCAAACGATTCCCGGAACGGATCACCACCATTGATCCAGAATCGAGCCGCCTGATAATTGTGAAGGAAATCGAGTGAGACAAACTGATACGGCGCAAACCAGGTTCCGGGCGACGACTTCACATGCCATTTCTTGATGGCGTAATTCCAGTACAGTGAGAACCAGACCAGCGCCAGAATGCCCAGCAGATTCCAGAAGTTGGAAAGAGTAAAAAATGACTGAATTCCGCGGTTGCGCTTGGACGGTGCATCCAGCGAATGAGCAGGCCAAATTCGATTCGGCAATCCGTGCACCGAGCGCTCCCCAATTCCGTTCGGGAAATCTTCCGCCACGATTCTGCCTTGAGTTCGATGACTGAGTCAAGCCGAATTGAGATCTGTTCCTCCAGCCTGTAAGACTCAACGAAAAACTGCGGCGAGAAATCTCTCGCCGTAGTGCTGGATGGTTGATGGTTCGGGACGATTAGCGGCGGATCTGAACTCGGTCCACCGCACGGAACGCCGTGCCATCATTCAGTAGTCCGGTGAGTACGCCTTCCGTCGTGCCAACTCGGAATCGTGTCTTGTCCACGTCAAAATTCACAACCAGATCCGGGAGGCCATCACGATTCACATCGCGGATCGTGAATTCCGGGCGACCACGACGATCCGTCTCCAGGGATCGTTCCATTCCTGTTCGACCGAACCGCAAGCTGGAAATATTCACGGTGCGTGCATCAAAATCTGCGGAGGACAGGATCGCGACCGAAACGGTGTCCCGGCCACTCAGTCGGATCCGATTCCGGTTGCTGTGAGGCTTGATGTCGATCCGTACGACCGGTGATTCGCTGACATTCGTCAACTGAACGGTCGCCGTGGCCGTGGCCGTCAAACCGCCGGCATCCGTCACTTGAATCGTCAGCGGGAACTGAGTCTGCGTTTCGAAGTCCATCTCCGCACTGTTGGCGACCGTGATGACTCCCGTCACCGGATCGATCGCAAACGCGCCATTCGTGTTTCCACCCACAATCGCATAGCTCAGTGCATCGCCTTCGATATCCGCTCCGCCGATCGTTCCCACGACCGTTCCATTCGGCGAATTCTCCGCGACGTTGAAATTCGCATTCGACAACGTCGGCGCATCGTTCACCGCTTCAATGGTCACGGTGACCGTAGCGACGTTGCTCGATGTCGTACCATCATGAGCCACGACGGAAAAGGTATCCGTGCCGAAGTAGTTCGCATTCGGAATGTACGTGAACGATCCATCCGAATGCACGACAACCGTTCCGTGAGCGGGCTCTACCACGGTCGAGTACGTGAGTTGATCGCCATCGGCATCGGATCCCGCAATCGCTCCGGAAACGCTCTGGTCTTCATTCGTCGAGACAGACGCGTCTTCGACAACCGGGCTGCTGTTGGAGGCAGTCACCGTGATTTCCACGCGACCCAGACTGGAGCCACCCTGACCGTCATCGGCAAAATACGTGAACGAATCAACACCGACAAAGCCCGCGTCGGGCGTGTAGCTGAACGAACCATCAGTAGCCAGAGTCACGACTCCATGACTCGGTCCCGCATCGAAATACGCAACCAGGGAATCGCTGTCCGGATCCGAATCGTTCGACAGAACGCCCGGTGCATCAACAATCAGTTCCGAACCCGATCCCACTGTGAAATAATCGTCCTCGGCTACCGGTGGCGAATTCGAAGCACCGCCCACCACGATCGTCACCGTGGCCGGAGACGATACGGTTTCGTCGTCGAATACGACATAAGTCAGCGTGTCGGTTCCAACGAACCCGGAAGCCGGCTGATAGACGATCACACCGTTCTCAAGGAAGAAGAGCTCGCCATTCTCGGGCTGGGATTCAATCCCGATCGAAAGGGAGTCGCCATCGACGTCGAAGGCAGGAAAATCAATCTCAACTTCCGTATCCGCATCGGTGAAGACGGTATGATCGTTGGCGACCGGAGCGTCGTTGACCGGCGTGACATCGATCGTGACCGAAGCGCGAGCGGTCTGGCTGTTAGCATCCGTCAATTCGTAATCGAACACGATAGCCCCGTTGAAATCCGCCTCGGGCTGATAGTCGAACGAGCCGTCGGCACGGAAGTCCAGATTGCCCCGCTCCGGTGGCGTAATGAGCGTCGCGGAGAGCACACCCGAACCGGAATCGTTGTTGAGTACGCCCGGTGCGTTGACCGAAAGGGTCAGATCTTCGGCCCCCGTAAATTGATCACCGACGGCGAGTGGCGCGGGAACATCGCGCGTCTCGAGGCGTTCGAGGTTGATCTTTCGGAGCCAGGAAAGTGATTGATTCGAGGTCATGATCAGTCCAGCCAAATGTGGTGAATGAAGTAGCAGTTGCAAAACACCTAGTGCGCTTGAGGTGAGATGCAAACGAGGACCAACTGAAATTCCCAATGATCGCTTGAGAATCGCTTTCATTCAGTTCTGGCGGAAGTTCGTAGTATAACCGCGCTCGCTTTTGTTACCTTTTCGAGGCCTCTCCTCATGTCAGCGACAACACTTGTAAAGAATGTGAAACAGGTTCCGCCGAGCGTCAAAGATCAAAAAATGTTCATTGGTGGACAATGGGTCGATTCGGTGTCAGGACAGGCCTTTCAGACGACCAATCCTGCCACCGGACAGGTGATCTGTCAAGTGGCCGAAGGGGACAAAGCCGACATCGATCGCGCGGTTCAGGCCGCACGCAAGGCCCTCGACGGACCGTGGGGGAAAATGAACGCCAGCGAACGCGGTCGCCTGATGAACAAGTTCGCCGATGCGATCGAAAAAAACCTCGATGAACTCGCCGCACTGGAAACTCTGGACAACGGCAAACCGATCGCCGATTCAATCGCGGCCGATCTTCCGCTGACGCTACAATGCTACCGTTATTACGCCGGCTGGGCGGACAAGATCACCGGCATGACGATCCCCGTCGACGGCAATTATTTCTGCTACACCCGGCACGAACCGGTCGGCGTGGTGGGTCAGATCATCCCGTGGAACTTTCCACTGCTGATGCAGGCATGGAAGTGGGGTCCGGCACTCGCATGTGGCAACACCATCGTGCTCAAGCCGGCGGAGCAGACACCGCTGACGGCGTTGCGTGTGGCGAAGCTCGCACAGGACGTCGGCTTTCCCGATGGCGTGATCAACGTGGTTCCGGGATATGGGCCGACGGCGGGTGCCGCCCTCGCTTCGCACAGGGATGTGGACAAGATCGCATTCACCGGCGAGACGTCAACGGGCAAGATCGTGATGACGGCAGCGGCGAACAGCAACCTCAAGCGCGTGAGCCTGGAATTGGGCGGCAAGTCACCGAACGTGGTCTTCGCCGACGCGGATCTCGATGCCGCCATCGAAGGGGCGTACTTCGGCCTGTTCTTCAATCAGGGTCAGTGCTGCGTGGCGGGTTCGCGGATCTATGTGGAAGAAGCGATCTACGACGAGTTTGTGCACAAGATCAGCGCGAAGGCCAAGGGGCGCAGGGTGGGCGACCCCTTCGATCCGACCACGGAACAGGGACCGCAGGTGAGTCAGGAGCAGATGGATCGCATTTTGGGGTACATCGAGCATGGCAAGAAGGACGGCGCGAAACTGCTAACGGGAGGAAAGCGTGCGGGATCGAATGGTTACTTTGTGGAGCCGACCGTGTTCGCCGATGTGCAGGATGAAATGACGATCGCGCAGGAAGAGATCTTCGGGCCGGTGATGAGCATTCTCAAGTTTAAGGATGCGAACGAAGTGATCGAGCGGGGGAACCGGACGAATTATGGACTGGCGGCGGCGGTGTGGACGAAGGACGTTCGGAAGGCGCATGCGATCGCGCATCGGT
Organism: Limnoglobus sp.; assembly: GCA_041742055.1. Lineage (GTDB taxonomy): Bacteria > Planctomycetota > Planctomycetia > Gemmatales > Gemmataceae > Limnoglobus. The sequence continues at coordinate 18,548 of JBGSJI010000014.1, forward strand.
TGAAGGCGGGGACGGTGTGGGTGAACTGTTACGACGTGTTCGACGCGGCGGCGCCGTTCGGCGGATTCAAGATGAGCGGGATCGGCCGCGAGCTGGGCCAGTATGCGCTGGCGATGTACACGGAGGTGAAGACTGTGACGATGTCCCTTTCGTGACGCTGGGATCGATTGGGACAAATGTTCATTATATCCGGTCGTCAAGTGTCTCTTCGCCAAGGGGTGTGTGTTTGAGTTGGCGAAGTTGGCGAACACGCCTGCCAGGTTGGCAGGCGTGGTGAAAAATGCAGGGAAAACCGCTCATCGAATAATTTTGAGAAAAATTCGAGTTAGTTCGGTTTCCACGGGTTGTCGAAGCCGTGCGGCACGTCTCGGAACCACTGGCGATAGGTTTCGATCTGACTGCGCAACGGAAACCCGCTCAGTTCCCGCGGGTACAGGATCAGAAAAAACGCCTCTTTCGCACCCGCCCGCGCTTTGCTCTGATTGATGAGCCGCCGCGCGTCCGCCTCGCTCGAAACTTCCAGCTTCCCGGCCCCATCGGCATCAAAATAGAACAGCTTGCCGTTCTCCTTGGCGATTTCCAGCACGCGGACGCTCAGTCGTTCGTTCAGGTTGTCCCGCTGGCGCTTCAAGTCCTCGATCCGACGCTTGGCGATGGCCAGTTCCTGCTGCAATTTCTCGACGTCGTCCGGCATCGAGGGATCGCGGACCGGAGGCGGAACGTCGTTGGTGGAATCTTCTGGTTTGCTCACAAAGGGCATGAGCAAAAAGATGCAAAAGAGCAGGATCAGGACATCGATGAGCGGGATAAAGAACCGCGTCACCGACCGACGCGGTTTCCGGATCACGGTTTCTCCTCATTCGCGGGCGTGAGCGCGACCAGCGGCGCATCCGGGTAACCACCCAGGCTGCGGATCAGATCGCGGCCGAGGCCAACAATCCACGACGGCAGGATATTCAGGAGCGCCATGAAGAGCCCACTCCCGGTTGCGGTGATGGCGGGTGCGTACTTGCGGATGATCTCTTGTGGCGTGGGCGTGGTGCCGGGAGCGATACTGTTGAACGTCTGCAGGATTGCCGCTACCGTACCGATCAGCCCAAGCAGCGGAAACCATTCGGCCCCTTGAGCCAGATGCGAAAGCCATTTGTCCGGACGGGTATCGAAGTCGGTCTCGGCCCATTTCATGGCGACCCAGCCGAGATAGGATTGAACGAGAAACAGCGAAGCCCCTAACGCCAGAATCACCCAGTCGATGTGTGAGACGGCCACGCGTGTCAGGTAATCGTGCCGGGCATCGGCAGGAATGGCGAAGAAAACCAGCAGGCCCCCCAATGCGGGAATGATGGCGAAACACAGCGGAAGAGCGTGATGAATCCAAAATCGTCGCATAGTTATTCTTCCGACAGGTTCACTTGGCTTCGACTAACCAATCGGGCATTGCCTGGATTTTGCCTTCGGTATCCACACACGCCAGCGTGGACGTTCCCTCCGCAACCATTGTTCCATCCACGCGAAACACTTCGTACTTGTGTTCGAGCCGGACCGGAGTCGTTCGCGTAACCGTGGTGACGATCCGTAATTCGTCGTCGTAGTAGGCGGGATTTCGGTACTTGATTTCGATTTTTGCCACGACGAGGAAATATCCGCGGTCTTCCAACTCCTTGTAATTGCCACCGATTTGCCTCAGCAGATCGGTTCTCGCCTGTTCGAAATAGATGAGATAGTTCGCATGGTGAAGTAATCCCATGCGGTCGGTTTCGGCATAGCGGACGCGGATGATGGTTTCGCCAGTCGTCATGATTTCAAGATAGGAACCGGACGGCCGAGCGGTGATGGGGAATCGGAGTACTTGGAATGATCAACATGCATTATAATGTTTGCTATGCCACTTTCGCCATGGTTGACATTACGACAAGCCAAGGAAGCCATCCGCAACGGACGGCCCGAGGACGCACATCGGATGTTGGCCCCGTTGGCCGTCGAGGGATACCGCAAAGCTAACCGTTTGCTGCGTGAAGTGGCTGGCGTTTACGTGGCTCGTGGTGAGAAATCGCTGCGGGCGGACAATGCAGAAGCGGCTTGGAAAGACTTACTGTCAGCCGAAGCTTTGAACACTGGCGATTCGCGCATTCGTACTCTACGAACCGCCCTGACACGAATCGGCGTAGCGGAGTGCGCTGCCGCCCTCGAAGCCGGACGGCCCGTACATGTTTTGACGGTGATCGGCCGCATGCGCGATCGGCAAGTTCAAAGGCCGGACCTGGAAGCGATGGAACTGATCGCCCGGGATTGGGTGCAAGCGATGGAAATGGCCGACCGCGGCGATTTCCTGCTGGCACGCACCACGCTGGAGCGCCTCCGTCCCCGCATGGCGATGGCGCCGTCCACCGGGCTGGACGACTTCTTACAGCAACTGGACGAACGTCATCAGCGTTATCTTTCAGCGATCGAGAAACTATCTCAGGCCGCCGATTCGCATACGTGGTCGGATGCGGCTCAGTGGGCGGGCGAGGTGATCGCGGTTGCGCCCAATCATCGCGAAGCACGCACGATTCAGCTCCGAGCGTGGGAATCCCTGAAGCCGAGCACGGCGACGAACAACCATGTGCGACCGAGTACGGGCACCTATTATCCCAGCCCCGTAACGCTCCTCACGATGCCAGCCGGAAGCGCTTCGCCTCAGCCAATCCCATCGCTCGTGTCCGAGTCACGCAACGGCAACTCGTCATTCTCCGGTTCATCGCAATCCGGAATCCCCAAACGATTCCTACTCTGGATCGACGGCGTCGGCGGGTATCTGGTCTGCATGAACAATCGGATTACCTTTGGTCAGGCGACGGCGGATTCCCCGATCGATGTCCCGCTGTTCGCCGATGTTTCCCGGATGCATGCGGAGCTCGCACGCGATGGTGAAGGGTATATGGTGGAATCCCAACGCGGGCTCCACGTGAATGGAATGCCGAACGATCGCACGCTTCTCAAATGCGGTGATCGGGTCACGCTGGGCGATACGTGTCAGTTTCTTTTTCGGCAACCGGTCTCGATCAGTCCTTCGGCACGATTGGAGCTCGTCAGCGGTCACCGTTTGCCCCTGGCCGTCGACGGAGTCCTCCTGATGGCCGACAACCTGATTCTCGGACCCGGACAGCAGACACACATCATTCTGCCCTGGGCTTCGGCCAACGTCATTCTCTACCGGTCCAAGGACGGATTGGGTGTGAAATTCGCCGGTTCATTCACCGTGGACAACAGCCCGTGCCGGGAACGCGCAAATCTGACTCTGCCTGCCTCAATCGCCAGCGACTCCTTTTCGTTTACCATTGAACCCGTCGGCGCACGGCTTTAACCTGGTCAGACCGTACTGGTCGCGGAGATCTCCTTGAACAGCATGTGACGGTACAATTCGTTCGACTTAAGCAACTCGTCATGCGCCCCCACGGCGACGAGATGGCCCTGATGCAGCACCGCAACTTTATCCGAACGACGGAGAACCGATTGCCGGCGCGAGAAGAAGATCGTGGTGTACTGCGCCGCAATCCGTTCATACGCATCGTCCAGAAGAGCGCGAGAATCCTCGTCCATGGGAGAGTCTGGCTCTTCGATCACAATCACGGAGGGATCTCTCAGGATGGCCCGCGCAAGCGCGATGCGGAGCTTTTCGCCCGGGCGCAGGGAATGTCCGCCATCGCCGATCGGCGTTTCGTAGCCGTAAGGCAAACGCTGAATGAACTGGTGGGCATGGGCCATTTTGGCCGCTTCGATGATCTGAGGGAGTGTGTAACCCGGATCGCCACAACCGATGTTATTCGCGATCGTATCACTGAAAATCAGATTCTGCTGAATCACCATGGCAACCTGCGTGCGCAATGACTCATGCGTCACCCAGCGGATATTCTTCCCATCAATGCGGATCTCGCCTCCCGTCGGATCCATGAACCGCGCAAGTAAAAACGCGAGTGTGTGACCTTCTTCCGGATCGGAATTGACCAGCACCACTCGAGAACGAGAGGGAACACTGAGCGAAACATTTTCGAGGAGCATTCGGCCACCGCCCGTTTCCCGCATGCTCAACTCAACGAACTCCAGCTTGTTCTGCATCGGCTGGAGGAACTCCGCATCGATCGTCTGTCCGGTATCGGCTCTGCGATTCAAAAATTCCTTCACCGCCGCTTCGGCTTCTTCGCCCTCACGGATTCTCACCCGTGCTTTCAGCCAGCTGCTCACCGCCCAGACCAGAATGGCGATGGCAACCAGTTTGACCGTCAAACCGGCAAGACTCATCGTACCGTACAGGACTGAAAGTCCTGAAAGGTACAGAATACCGATCATGGCAAAAATGCTGGCGGCAGTCAGAACCGGGCGGGACAGCGATTCGCCCCGGAGCCGCTTCCACTCCGCCCGAGTGTAATCCGTCAGCAGTCGTTCGACACGCGTCTGGTTGAAGCGATCCATCAGATAGCACTTGACCAGTTGCAGGATCGAGATCGACTCCCGCATTTGTGAAAGGCGTGCTTCGGCCCGGCGTCCGGCGAGGCGTCCATCGCGACGGAAGTGGGCGGCGAACTGGCCAATGACGAACCAGACCACGGCGGCGACAAATAGAAAGCACAACGCCAGCCCGACGTTGACGATCAGCAATACGATCGTCACCAGAACAATGAGCACGGGCAGGCGCCAACTTTGCAAAACCGATGCGCGGAGCCCCTCCGAGACTGCTTCGAGTTTGGATGTGAAAAGTTCTTCCACTTCGGTTCGAAACTGAGTACGAACGACGACAAGGTTCAAACGGTTCGCGTGGCTGTAGATCGATCGCCTCAGGCGGATGACGGCAGCGAGTCCGGCATTGGCCGCTCCATGGGCTGCCGCAAACAGCAAGGCGATCTGTAACAACGTGAGGACCAGAAGAACGATGAACAGACCCGAGAGATACGGCGCATTCGTACCGGAAGCATCGGGCTTCCAGGTCCAGTGAGCGGTACGTGCGATTGCCGACAGCGGCCTCGAGAACCATCCCGTTCGTTCACGGATCATCAGGGATAACAGTCCCAACCGCTTGCCGGTCGGAGTCGCGGTGCCACCGTTTTCGGGCATGATCAGGTATTCGTTCGCGGCTTCTGCTCCGACACGCTCGGTGAGCATGAGATAATTGACGGCCTGCCAACGCCATTCCCAGTGCTGGGATTCATCGACTCGCGACTCGAGTTCGGCAGGGCGAACGCGGGCAAGCACACTCGCTACGTCCTCATTCGCACCGCGACGATGGTCCCAGACAGAATGAAACTGCTGCTGCTTTTCCGCAGGGAGTTCCGTGTAACTGGGAACAATTCCCCGCCAGACCAGGAGATCGACGAACAGGTAAATGATGGGAAGCGTCAGCGCTAAAAGGACCGCCGAAATGACGGTGGCGATTCGCGCGGCCCAGATCAGGCGGGGTGCGGCATCGAACGCACGGGACGAAGCCGCAGGAGATAATTCGGTATCCACGGAACACCCCGGAACGAGGAGGCAGACACCTTAAATTAGCAGACGGCACGGGGATGAGGGAAGACGAGACAAACCGTCACAAAAAACAAATCCCAAATTCGAAATCCTAAAAGACAATAATCAGAGATCTGGTTACGACTTTCAGTTTTCTAATTTGAGATTTCGAAATTCGAATTTCTTAAGCTAGGTCTCGATCTTCAAATAACAGCAGACCAATCAGCAAAGCGATCGCCGTGTAGAGACAGGAATACCCGACGACCGACACGACGTAGAGTGCGAACGGCCACAGCGCCAGCGGAGTATCCCGCACAATCGCTGGACTCATATTAAACGTATCCAGTGCGGGCAGAAACGTGTCAAAGAGCTGGCCGAAGAACCGAATCAGTCCGACGGCAGTATTCGAACCTTCCGTCTCCTGAATCTGACCCGTGACTTTGACAACGACGGGCGCTAGATTCCCCAGGAAGTAAACGATCATCGCGATGACAACATTGATGACAAACGGCAGGCGGGTCGCCAAGGCGGAAACAATCGCGACCAGAATCATGACCTGGCCGAAGCCGAGCACCAGACCGATGGTGTGAGCGACGGTATCAGCGATCCATTCACCCGCTCCTTCGGCGAAGACCTTGCCGACCGTACTTGTAACGGTCGATTTGAAGACGGGAGCGATATCCGCACGGGCTTGCTCGGCCAGCGGATCGCTTTGCTCGTTGATCTTGTCATAAGCCGGATTCGCCATCAGCGCCCAGTTCAGGAACCATCCCAGGACCAGGGTCATGGCGGCACACGAAAGGAGAATTCCCAGGAACTTGCCAAACAGGAACTGCCGACGGTTGATCGGCTTGCTCATCACGGTGATGGCGGTCCGGCCTTCGATTTCTTCAGCGATCGAGATGCTGGCGGCCAGAATCCCGAACAGCATGGCCGCCAGTTTCGAAATATCGAACCCAATCTGCTTCATCATCTTGTAGTCGTCGCCGAAGGTGAAGTACGGTGTGAAAATCGCAATCACCATCAGGAAGACCGCAAAACTGCCGATGAGCCAGTACATCGGCTGCCGGCAGCTCTCACGAAAAGCCGCCAACGCCACGGCACCGGTCTTCGGCATGATCAGTGTGAAGACTCGAGGCAGGAGGATGAAGGTGTTGACCAGTAGCTGAAGGTGAAGGACGGAGGCATAAACCTTGCCATAGAAGGGCAGGCTTTCACTTTGGCCCGCGTATCCGAGGAACGCTGCGAAGAGCAGACCCAATCCGGCCAGTGTCAAGACCGCATAACTCAAGGAGATCGGATTCTTCAATCCGCGGTCGAATCCTTTGGGATCGATTGAGCGGAGCCACGGAAGAGCAGCCAGAAGCTGGTACAACGCCAGAAGGAGTCCGGCACCGAGGATTGAGGAATTCGTCAGCCAGGCCATGGGCAGTCTTCCACTCTCGAATAATTCGCGTTGCTGTTTCTTCTAGCGATGAGTACGCCTTCTGGCGAGCTTGTGTTCGCGCGAAATCCAGTCTGCAAAAGCCCATCACGCAACCGAACAGGCGGTGGCCGAATTCAAAAGTCATGGGAAATTTCTCATTTTTTCATTGCTTTTCGTACTTGCATGCCAGTAAAGTTCTGCCATTCGTCTGCTTTTCAATTCTTTGTTGATTTCTCTTCTTTCATGTTGGGAGTGTTTATGTTCCCGAACCTGCGGAGACCGGCATACTCCGTAATTGAATTTGTCGTGATTGTTGCGATTTTCACGCTGCTGGTCGGAATGCTCTTACCCGCGATTCAGAAGATGCGAGCGGCCGCGTCTCGGTATGCTTGCTCAAGTCATCTCAAAGAGATCGCGATTGGAATTCTGACTTATCATGATGTCCAGGGTCATCTGCCACAAGGTGGAAAAAACGGCTGCGACTCACCTCGGCACCCCAGTCGATCGAAGACCTGCGTATTAGATTACACTCAATTGCCCTTCACCTCCGATCAAGGCACACCACCGGAACAACGATCGGAGTGGAGCTGGACCTATAAGATTTTGCCGTACATCCATCAGAATGAACTCTTTATCGAACCGAGCCATGATCTGGTCCGTAAGGCTCCGATTCCCATTTACTTTTGTCCTGCCAGACGATCTCCGCAGTCATTTCAAAATCTGGCTAAGGGCGATTACGCCGGCAACAGCGGGACCAGCCTCGATCGCAATCTCCTGACCGGTGTGATCACACCAACGGGAACCAGGTACGTCAAACTCGAAGACATTACGGATGGACTTGCGCAGACGGTGCTTGTGGGTGAGAAGCGAATGAAACGCGATCGCTTTTTTGTCACACTCGATGACAACGAGTCTTACTATTCACCCGGTTGGGATGTCGAAGTGGTTCGTGCGGCCATTCCCGATTTGGATACGGGATTGAACTGCGGACCGAACCCCGACATCACTCGAACGCTTCAGCCACCGTTCATGGATCTGAATTCCGGTTTGAATCAGTTCGGATCATCTCATGTTCTGGGGACGAATCTGGCTGTTTGTGATGGGTCCGTTCGGCATATTCGGTTTCGGCCAGATCGCACAATCTTTCAACGCTACTGCGACAAAGCCGACGGACTGACGATCCACCAGGATTGAATTTCATAAACAAGCAAGCCGTAATGCTGGCAGTGTCTGACGATGATCGCCAGCGATGTAATAGCTGCTGCCTCCGTCCGCCACCGTTCGCACCAGAATGGTTTTCCACGGGCGATAGTAATACCGCGGATCCGATTTCGGAGCCTGCTTGCGGTAGTCGTCGTCGAGTGGGAGCAGATCGAAGACCGCCGTGGTGAACTGCGCGATGCGCTCGCCATCCTGATAAGCCACGTTGCGGGCCATGGCAAGGGCTTTCAGGTAAACTTCCGGCCCCATGACTGCGGTGCCGAAGCTCAGCAAAACACCTCCCTCCAGCTTGCGGATCGCCTCGGCGAAGATCAGGAAATCGATGTAGCTCGCCTTCCCCAGCACCGCGCCGTCGGCATTCGGATGTTCGTGAATGATGTCGTAGCCGATGCCGATATGAACCGTGACGGGAATCCCAAGGCGATACGCCGCCGCCAGAACCGAAATCTCATGATGCGGAAATGATGATTGGGATATCGCTCGTCCGAGCGATTCGCCGAGACCCAGTCCGTCAGTTACTCCGCTCGCGATGGCGTCGTTCATTTCCCCCGTTTCGCTCCACAGCCCGAATTCACCGCTGCGGACGTAACGGGCTACACTTTCGGTACTTGCGCCGATTCGAGCGAATTCCCAGTCGTGGATCGGCCCCGCGCCGTTCATGGCGATGAGTGAGATCAGCCCGCGTTCCATCAGGTCGATGAGATGGCGCTGAACGCCTGCGCGGAGAACATGCGCACCCATCATGAGGATGCGAGCCGCGCCAGCGTCTTTGGCAGCCCTAAGTTTTTGCCCCAGAATAGGTAACGAATCGTGGATGAATTCATTGGGCGAATCGAGCGGGAGCATGATGCTCAGATCGAGATCATGCTCGCGGTTCGAAAGCGGTTGCACGCGGAGTCGGGAACGATCGAACAAAGGGAAGGGCATCGTACGTTCTCACAGAGAGTTCCTTTTCGATTTTAGCAATTGGAACGCGACGTGAAAATTGACGTAAGTAGTTATCGGGCATAGGCGCTTCCGAAATTTGGGAACGGTTCCAGGTTAGGGTGGCGCAGCGCCGCTGGAACCGTTTTAGCGAATGGTGGATCACTGACTGAGACAGGGCAAGAAAGAAGGAGCAGCCCGCTTGCCGGTCAGGGGTTCGATCGCTAGTATTCCTGTTCCGTTGGCGCACCGTAGTGGCCCGACGATTTCACCAAACTAGCTATCGGTTTTTGCCATGTCCATTGATAAGAGTTTGAAGCGCAAAGGCGGGATGACGCGGACGCGCTGCGTGATGAAGCGATCCGAGCGGATCCTGAAGATGATGTCGGACGGCAAGTGGACGGACGAATGCAGCCCGTTCGGCCTCCCCAAAACACGCGTGATCAAAGTCGCGCTGAAGAAGAAACCCAAGAAGGAAGCTGCGGAAGGCGATGCCGCAGCGGCAGCACCGGCCAAGAAATAGTATTCGCCCGGCCAATACTCATTCGACTGGTAGAACAGACCGCGATGGTATTCCATCGCGGTCTTTTATGTTCCATTACTGAGTTTAGGCTATGCCGCTCATTCCGATAGCACTCGGGAGTAATCTTGGCGACCGCCGAGGCTTTCTCGACGCTGCCATTCGCCGGCTTCGTGCCGAACCGGGATTCCGAGTTGTCGCGGTTTCACCGTATTATGACACGCCTCCAATTGATGGAACGATTGAATCGGAAAATTACCTGAACGCCGCCGCCCTGCTGGAAACGGACCTCCCGCCTCAAACCGTCCTGCGCACGCTCCTCGAAATTGAATTGCTGTTCGGCCGCAAGCGCTCCGCCACGATGCGGTCCAAGGGCCTTTACGACCCGAGAACACTGGACCTTGATCTCCTGCTATATGGCGAGCTGATCTGGGATTCACCGGAATTGATTCTGCCCCATCCGCGCATGCACGAACGCTCGTTTGTTCTGAAACCGCTGGCGGATATCGCGCCGAATCTTTTGCATCCCGTCTTGCGCCGCACCATCGGGGATCTGTTGGCGGATCGCCCGGCCGACGAACGCGACACTGTGCGGATTCCGGTCATGTCGTCGCAATCGGAACGGCTGTTATTCGAGGGCATGCGCGTGCTCGTCACGGGCTCGACCAACGGAATCGGCCGCGCTATCGCCACCGCATTCGCACAACGGGGCGCAGATGTCATCATTCATGGCTACCGTTCGCGTGAAACGGCGGAGATGGTAGCGGAGCAATTGCGCGTTCACGGTGGTGATTGCCGCGCGGTGCTGGCGGATCTCAGACAAACCTCCGAAGTGGATCGATTGGCGAAGGAATCCTGGGATGTGCTGAGCGACGGTTTGGGAGTGCTCGTTTGCAATGCCGGTGCCGATACGCTGACGGGCCAAGGTGCCCAATTGTCTTTTGACGAGAAACTCGAGGCACTCCTGGATATCGACCTCAAATCGACCATGCGGCTCTCGCGAGCGATCGGCGAAAAAATGAAACTGATGGGCCGCGGCATCGTCCTGACCATGGGCTGGGATCAGGCAGAGACGGGTATGGAAGGCGATAGCGGACAATTGTTCGCGGCTGTGAAGGGCGCCGTGATGTCGTTCACTCGCAGTCTGGCTGTAAGCCTGGCTCCTCAGGTGCGCGTGAACTGTCTGGCACCGGGTTGGATTCGCACCGCCTGGGGCGAGACCGCTTCGACGGTCTGGCAGGAGCGTGTGCGCCGCGAAACACCCCAGAAAATCTGGGGACTGCCAGATGATATCGCTTCGGCAGCGGTCTGGTTGGCCTCGCCGGGAGCCAGTTTCATTACTGGTCAAACGATCGCCATCAACGGCGGAGCCGTCCGCTAAGTAATTCTCATCGTTCGCCAAGCCACCAGCGTTTCTTTTCTCTCCGCTCCGTGTAACTCAACCCGAACCGCTTGATCACCGTTTCTGTGATCCCGTTGACCACCTGCACCGGATCGTCGCTGATGGTCAGTTTCGTCAAATCCATGGAATCGATCGTGGTCTGCTCGACCATCAGCTTGAGTTGTTCGATTCCCGGCTTGAAAAAATCCATACCCATGAGGGCAACGGGAAATTCCTCAAGCTTGCCCGTCTGGATCAGCGTGAGCACCTCGAACAGTTCGTCCATGGTGCCGAAGCCGCCGGGCATCACGATGAACGCATAACTGTACTTGATCAGCATCAGCTTACGGACGAAGAAATGCTCGAAGTCGATCCACTGATCGACATACGGATTGGGCTTCTGTTCTTTGGGCAGAACAATGTTACAGCCGATCGAACGCGCTCCGGGCACATCCTTGGCACCGCGATTCGCCGCTTCCATGATGCCGGGTCCGCCTCCCGTCATGACAGTGAATCCCGACCTGGCAAGCAGACGCCCGACCTCACGAGCCAGAGTGTAATATTTATGATCCTCGTCAAAGCGAGCTGAGCCAAACACCGTTACGCACGGTCCGATGAAATGAAGTTTGCGGAATCCGTAGATCATTTCCCGAAACACACTGATCGCACGGCGCAATTCAAACGTTCGTTTCTGCGGCCCTTGCAGGAATCGTGTTTCTTCGGGTGTTATCGTCTTGGGATCCTTACCCCAGCGGACGATTTGCGAATCGCTCACGTTTTGTATCATCGTTCTGATATCCCGGAGAGTGGGTCATCCATTATTCGCGTCGCAAACCCGCTGCGCGCATCAATTGATCTGTAGCGGAATACGCCTCTTCCACCCATGCTGCAATCCGTGCCGGTTCGGGCGAATATTCCAACTCAATGCTGATCGCTCCATCGATACCCAAATCCCGGATTTCCCGCAAGTACGGTCCGAAATCGACCACCCCCCGCCCCGGCGGCAAGTCCCCATGCACCTGCCCATCGCAATCGGAAATATGCACATGAATCGCCTTCCCTTTGAGCTTCCGAAGTTCTTCAGCCGGAACGCGGGCCAGTTGCAAATGCGAAATATCGATATTCGCACGCACGGCCGGATGATTGACTTCGTCAATGAAACGCACCATGCTCTCCACATCGTTGAGAAGTGAAAGCTTGAACGGTTCCAGCTCCAGCGCGATTTCCAAACCAAGATTCGCAGCGGAATCGCCGAGCGCCTTGAGATGCGCCACCGCCGTTTTCCATTGCTCCTCGGGAGGTATCACCTGCTTCTCCCAGATGTATTCGCCGAGAACCAGAAGGACATTTTTTGCCTCGAGTTCGTAGGCGAAATCGAGATACGACCTGCAACGCTCCACATGAAACCGCTGCACGGAAGGATTGAAGTCGATCAACCCCGTCGCGACGCACGCGATACTGATGATCGGTAATTGCACCGCTTCGCACTCGGTTCGAATCAGCCGCCGTTCCTTCGCGTCCGAATCCAGAGGATCGGCAAAAATATCGATGGAATCGAATCCGATCTCTTTTGTCTTGCGTATGCCGTAGGCGGTGCCTTGTCCGGCTTGAACCCATGCGGAATTGATCAATCCGAGTTTCATGAAAATAGTCCTTTAGATTCCGTGGAATTGCATGGTATCTTATTCGAGTGCTCCCCATCGATCGGAGGATCTCGTGATGGCGCTCGATGATTACACCCGCCACCAGCAAGGAATCATCAAACGGTATTATTCCAATCAAGGCGGCATTCAGCTTCAACGGCTCTCAGAGCAGGTCACCGAACTGTATCTGGCCGAAGGCAAGAAACGCGAACGCACTTGGAAGTCGATAGTCACAGCCATGCAGAAGCTGGGAGTACCTCAGTCACGGATTGATCATCTTGTGGCGCAGAATGACCCGCAGCTGCTCGCCAAACTCGTCACTGAATTGCAAGGCCAGTCCTAAGAAGCATTCTCAGGCCGCAAGGATTCGTTGCGGCTTTTTCGTTCAATCGCCGATACAGATGACATGATTTTCGCCGCGAACGTAGATGCGACCATTCGCGAACGCGGGTGATGTAAAGCATTTTTCACCCAGCTTGTTCCGGGCGAGCACTTCAAACTGATCCGACGCCTTGACGATTGTGGTTATGCCATCGTCATCGATGAAGTAAATGCGGCCATCCGCGGCGATCGACGAACCGCTGAAATGCCGGCCCAATCGCTCTTTCCATTTCAAAACGCCGGTCTCCGCCTGCCAGCACGTGGCGATGCCGTTATCCGCCGCCGTGAAGAAATGATCGCCCTGCGCCACCGGGGACGGGACATATCCTCCCTCGTTCTTCTTCGACCATGCGACATGAGTCTTCGTCACGTTTCCGCTCCCGTCAGGTCGGATCGCCATCACCCAGTATTCAGGAAAACCGGCCGTCAGAAAGAACAGGCCGTTGGCCATCACCATGCTGGAGACGAACTGTTCAGTAGGTCCGTCCACAATCCAGAGTTGTTTACCCGTATCGGGATCGTAGCTGGAAACACATTTCGAGCCAGTCATTACCATCTGGTTTTTCCCTGCCGCATCAAAGATCACCGGCGGGCAATACGATCGCGTGCGATTGGGTCGGTCGATCCGCCAGCGTTCCTCGCCAGTCCGCTTATCGAACGCGACGACATAAGCGACGGCATCCTGATCACAGTTCACGATCACCAGATCCTTGTACAGAACGGGCGAACTGCAGAATCCGTGCTTGGAATGAAACTCGCCCGGAGACTTTTCCCAGATTTTCTCACCGGTCATCGAGTAGCAATAGGCTCGAACTTTTGGTTGATCGAAAAACGTCACATACACTCTTTCGCCGTCGCTTGCGGGTGTGGAACTCGCGAAGCTGTTGAGCTTGTGCTTCCCTTCGAGCGATGTCACGAGAACCGTTCGCTCCCAGAGTTTCTTTCCCGTGAGCGCATGAAGACAATAAAGCACCCGCTCCTTCTTCGCTTCCACACAACCGGTCACGAAGAGCTTGTCTCCCACCACGATGGGCGAGGAATGACCGGTCCCTTCCAGCGGTGATTTCCACTTGATCTTTTCGCTCTCGCTCCAGACCAGCGGATAGCCCGTATCGGGAGCACGTCCGTCACCCGTGGGTCCTCGCCAGCCTGGCCAATCAGCCGCTAGTGAGCAAATCGCGAGGAATACGAAAATGCGGATCATGGATGGCTCCGAAGGGTTTGACCGGCAGAAAGACGTTCTACAAAAAAGAAAGCCCCGCGACGAAGATCGCGGGACTTTCGCGTTTTCAGATCACCGGTTATCCCACAAAGATGCCGCCTTGGAAGCCGGCGAAGGCATCAAACTCGAAGCCGACCGGTGGGGCTGCCGGATTCGCGATGATGGTCTTGCCGTAATAGGCCGTCAGACGGCTGCCGGCTCCCGTGCCGGCTCCTGTGATGAGATCGGCTTGATTGTCGCCGTCGAGATCCTTGACCGCAATGCGGACACCGCCTCGGTTGTTCGGATCACCACCGAAGAAGTTGGCCACAACGTTCTGTTGATTCTGCAGGAGGCTTGCTCCGTCGAACGCCGTGACACGCGGTCCACCACCCGGTCCGCCACCGACAATCATTTCTGCCTTGCCATCGCCATCAAGGTCGCCCGCGGCGATGAAGACACCATTGCGGAGTGTTTGCTCGAAAGCGAAGAAGTCGGCGAAGATCTTGACGAGTTGACCGTTCGCGAGAGCTTGTCCATCGTATCCGGCGACGCGTGGACCGCCACCGAAGCCCGCAGCGACCAAGAGATCGCCAAAGCCATCGCCATTCATGTCGCCCACAGCAGCTCGGGCACCACCGCGGAAATTCGGATCGTCGATGCCGAAGAAGTTCGCGATCACGTTGAAGTTCACACCATCGAGAATTGTAACACGCGGTCCGCCTCCTTCATCCGGCGTGATGATCAGTTCGGGTACGCCGTCGCCGGTGATATCGCCCGCCGAGATATAGATACCGCCGAGGAAGCTCGCTTCGAACGGGAACATTTCGAAGACCTGCTTTTCGGTGAAGCCATCGATGATGGTGATCTGGCTTCGAGTGCCGGGGCTGCTGCCCGCGATGACTTCCGCACGGCCATCGCCGTTGAAGTCCGCCGTCGCGACCCGTCCTCCGCCGTTAACCGTATCTGACTGGAACGGGAACGTATCGAAGATGAAGTTCCCTTTCGAATCGAAGTAGCGGACAGGCAACGCGTTGAAGGCCTCGGTTCCGATGGCGAACTGCTCGTTGCCGACCAGCGTGACGCCCTTGTCGAAGTTGGGAATGACGTTTGTGGACGCGGTGCCGGTGATGGTCGAAAACTGGACATCGGTTGCGGTGACACTGGCCGTGGAATTCGGCGTGCCAAAGGTCACGCTGAAGGTTCGCGATCCCATGTCGGATGGGACGAACGCGGAATTGGTCGGCAGAGCGGCACGTGGGTCGCTGCTGCTGAAGGACACGAATCCCTGGTAGTTCGTCGCCTGATTGCCGAACGGATCGCGTGCCGTGACGGTGAAGTTCGCCACTTTACCGGACAAGACCGATGTAGGCAAATCGCTGATCACGAATTGAGAAGCGGCAGCGGCTGTCACCTGAATCGGCGATTGTGTCGCACCGATCGTGTTGTCCACGAGGTCGTTCACGCTCACGCTCTGGGTTCCCGCAGTCTTGAGCGAAACGACAAACGACTTCTGTCCCTTATCGGTGGCCATGAACGTGTAGTTCGTGGGTAGACCAGCCTGCGGATCGGTACTTGTAAACGCCAGTGTGCCGGTGTAGCCCGTGGCGATGTTGCCGAATGGATCGCGAATCGTTGCCAGCACGGTATTGTTCGCGCCCGCAACCACAGACGGCGGGATGCTCGTCAGGATCAGCACGCTGCCAGCGGCCGGATTGACCACGATGCCGGATTGTGTCGCTGTGAAAGCGGCACTTCCCGTATCGAGAACCGTGATCGAGTGCGTGCCAGCGGTCTTGAGCGTTCCCACGAACGTGTGCTGACCCGCATCGCCCGCCGTGAAGGTGAAGTCCTGCGGCAGGGCGGCTTGCTTGTCCGTAGTGGAAAAGCGAACCGTACCCGCATAGCTGGGCGCCACGTTGCCAAACTGGTCGCGAGCGGCCACGAGGAAGTTCTGCGGTACGCCGGCCGTTGTTGGATTCGGGTAGCCCGAGATCGAGATGCCGACAGCGGCACCGGGCAACACGTTGATATTCGATGCCGTACCGGAGATCGCCGGATTCGACTGATCGACCGCGCTGATGGATTGTAGACCTGCTGTCCGCAGGACATCCGAAAAGATGCGTACGCCCTTGTCGGCTGACTGGAAGGCGTAATCTGCCGGAAGGCTGGCTTGCTTGTCCGTACTGCTGAAGGTCGCAGTTCCGGCGTAGTTGACATCCACGTTGCCGAAGGCGTCTTTGGCCGTCACGGTGAAGTTCGAGCTGTCGCCCGCATTCACTGGCGAGGGGTGACCGCTGATGACGAAGGTGGTGGCAGCCGCCGGCGTGACCACGATACCGGACTGTGCACCGGTGATGGTACCGGTGACCAGATCCTTCGCCGTGATCGCCTGCGTACCCGCGGTCTTGAGAGTGACCGTGAAGTTCGACACACCCGCTTGCTTGGATGTAAACGTAAAGTCTGAAGGCAGACCCGCCTGAAGATCTGTGCTTGTAAAGCGGATCGTTCCGGTATAGCCCGTCGCGACGTTATTGAACTGGTCGCGAGCGGTCACGGTGACGGTTCCGCTCACGCCAGCCGTCGTCGGGCTCGGGAAACCTGTCACGGTCAGCGTCTTGGCCGCATCGGGCAGAACCACGATGCCCGTTTGCGATCCCTGGACCGAAGACTTGGCGTTGTCCACGACCGTGATCGACTGCGTGCCGGCGGTCTTGAGATTCGCGGTAAAGGTCTTCGATCCGTTATCGGCGATCGTGAAGGTATAGCTCGCGGGCAGACCGGCCTGCTGATCGGTACTGCTGAAGTTGATCGTCCCGAGGTAACCCACGGCCACGCTGCTGTCCGGCGCGATGGCCGTAACGGTGAACATGCCGTCGGACCCGGCGACGATCGGCGAAGGATAGCCGACAACCGTGAAATTGGAAACAGCGGCCGGCGTGACGTTCGTCATACCCACGCCGGCGGTCACAGCGCCGAGCGTATCCGTTGCGGTGATCGTCTGCGGACCGGCGATGCGGAACTGGACCTGGAACTGCTTCTGGCCCACGTCGGCCGCCGTAAAGGAGTAGTCCGTTGGCAGAGCCGCGAATGGATCGCTGCTGGTGAACGTGACTGTTCCGAGATAATCCGGTGCGACATTGCCGAACGGGTCGAGCGATTGCACTGTGAAGTTCTTGAAGTCACCGGCGTTGAACGGATCGGGCAGATTGATGACGGCGAGCTTCGATGCGGCTGCTGGATTGACCACAATGCCCAACTGAGAACCGGAGAGTGCGACATTAACGCTATCCATCGCGGTGATGTCTTGCGTTCCGGCGGACCGGAGTTGGGCCGTTAGCGTCACCGTACCCATGTCCGCTGCGAGGAACTGATAGCTGAACGGTAGGATCGCCTTCGAATCGGTCGTACCGATCGAGACATTACCCACGTAATCGACCGCCACATTGCCGAACTGATCTTTGGCCGTGATCGTGAACTGATTATCAGTACCGGCCGTGACGGGCGACGGGTGACCTCCGACAAACAGTTGGCTGGCCGGAGCGTTCAGAACCACGGTTCCGTCGGAACCCGGATTTGCGACACCGGCGAGTGCGGCTGAGACCGTAATCGTCTGCGGACCGGCCGTGGTGAACGTCACATCGAACGACTTGGTACCCTTGTCTGCGGCGGTGAATGTATAGTTCACGGGGACGGTCGCATTCGGATCGGATGCGGTGAAGGTGACTTCCCCTGTGAATCCGGCATTCGGGAATCCGGACTGATTCTCGACGTTCACCGTGAACGTTGCGGTCGTACCCGCCACAACAGTCAGTGGAAGACCATCGACAATGATGCTGTTCCCCTGACCGTTCAAGAAGATCAGCCTGCGGAAGACATCGTCGGCTTCGCCATTCAAACCGTTCTTATTCTGATTCATCAGATTGCCGGCGAAGTCCGAGATATTCTGACCGACCGAGAGCGAGTAGAAGCCCGGAGTCGCCTGTGAAGCAAACGAGATATTGAACGTTGTTCCGCCTGCGAACGAGACGTTCGTCACATTGACGGGATTCCCCAGCGGATCGAGCAGCGTAACATCGGCTTTCGTGATTGTCACGGGATCGACGGACTGATCGAAGACGACTTGGAGCACACTCGACGGTCCGCCGATCGGATTCGGATTCGCAAGCCGTGACACGAACGGACCCGATTCGAACTGAACGTTGGACTCCTGATCGATCGTCGTATTCAACCGGATCGCGAACTGCCCACGACCATAGGTGGTGGCAAGCAGCAGGTTCAAGCCGCCAAGACCCTGATTCGGCAAGCCAGTGGCCGGGTCGATATTCCCCAGCGAGAGATCGAGGTCGGTGATCAAAACGTTGGGGAGATATCCGCCGTCGACAGCGGCGCCGTCTTCGTCGATATTCGGGAAGTAATGCCATGTGGTACCCATGTCGCGGGAGCGATAGACACCCGCGTCCCCGCCGACATAAAGCACTGGGTGCGTCGGTCCCGACGGATTGGATGGATCGACGGGGATCGCATACCGCCAATCCACGGCCAACGCCGTCAGCCTTCGCAATGTCGGCGTGGTGTCGTTGGCGTCGCCAAAGATCGGCTTTTCGAGATTGAACAGATTTCCAGTGACGTTTTGCCAGGTTCCACCGCCGAGTGAATCGGGATTGTAGAACACTCCGCCGCTGGTGATCGCGTACGCGTCCGTACTGCCACGTCGCGGGTTCGGTTCGATATCCTGCACACCACCACCGGACAGTCCCGTGGAGATATTGGTCCACGGCGCTCCGCCAGTATTGGTGACGAAGACATTGCCCTGATTAGTACCGACGTAGAGGAAGTTGTTGACCTGACCGGGATTGGCCGGATCTGGTGCGCCAAACGCCAGCGCTCGCGAACGGCTGCCGTCCAGTTGATTCGGCTCGGCTGCCACAAACCAGTTGGCACCGAAGGAAGGGTCGGCGAGCGTAGTACTGCGATACACGCGACCTTCTGCAGAACTGATCAGACCACCGTTCTTGTCGATCGGATTGATCTTGAAGTAACCGATGTTTGAGTCGATCAACGGCCACTGGCCTTTGTCCTGACCGGGATCATCGATACCCTGACGCAGCAAACCCGTGGTTCGCCCCACACCGAACGCGTCGTTGGACGGCGGGAAGTTGACACGGAAGAAGTCGGTCGCGAAGAACGGTCCACAACATGGCCATTGATAGACATACGCCGTTCCCGAACCGGTTTGATCCGTGGCAACGCCGGATGCATCACCCGCCGGTCCGTTCCACTGGATATTCCCAGTCCGGAGAACATCACCGCGGGAACGCGGCGAGCCGTTATCCTGCGAACCACCGTAGAAGAATGCCGAAGCAATATCCGCCGCCAGTGTGCTCGGCTGAGCCGCACCATCATAGAACTGCGTGATCTGCATATTCCCCGTTCGATTCGCGAACGGCAGTTGCGTGAAGCCGAGGTTGCCAACAAAATTATCGTTGCCATCTCCGAAATCGACGCCCGATCCGATCGACTGGTCGCCGAGATAAATCAGACGGTTCTTGCGAGTGACAGGATCGATGAACGAGATGATCTGGTGAATATCGGCCGTGCCACCCAGCGGATTGAAGAACGTCCGCCATTTGACATCCGCACCATCGTTGACAATGCTCTTCGTGTTTTGAACGAAGACGGACGAGTCGGTGAGGAACGGATTATCCGGATCTCGTGAGAGGTTGAAGAATTCGGAACCGCTGAACGAGAATACACCTCCACCCAAACCGGCACCGGAGAACGGCACGGCACCGCCGGTACTTGACGCCGCCTGCGTGACCCCGCCTCCGGCATCACTGGAATCGCCATAACGTACAGCTTGAGAATCGGAGAGCGTGTGCAGATCGACACGAATACTGCCCGTTTGTGAAGGCCCTTGTGTGCCCACCCCAGCGAGATAAACGATGTACGGATCCAGAGGATTGACGGTAATGCCGATGTCGTACGTTCCCTGTCCGCTCCCACCGACGGGCAGAACCGTAAACGGATCGACCTGAGTTCGCGTTTCGTTGTTCGTTCCGAAACCGGTTTTGTCGCCAGGCAGTCCGGGTTGGAACATCGGGAGACTGACGCGAGTCCAGTTTCGACCGAAGTCCTTAGTGACATAGAACCCTTCGAGACCGCCCGCAGGGTTGGCGACAAACGCGTAAACCCAACCCTGGTAGAACGAGTTCTCGAGATCCGTATCTTCGAACGCAGGTACAGCCAGCGCGATCCGGCCTCCGTTGCCACCATTCGGGGAAGCCGGAGGATTGGTCACCTGCACAGCCAATTCGTTTCCGGTGGGATCGACGGTCCGCAGGGAAGGGTTCCCCTGTCCGCCAGCCATGAGAGTCATGCTCGCCGCAGCTGGTGCTGCGGCCGTGAAGAAGACCCCTTGACCCGGGAACCCTGCATAGAGAATTTCCGCGTTCTTGCTCTGACCGCCACGAGGAATACTGCCAAACGCCAGCGCGACATCGGTCGCGTTCCCCGCCTGGATTCGCTGCCAGCTGCGGCCAGTGTTGATACTGCGATATACTCCGGGCGCGCTTCCACCGCTGATCGCCATATAAACGATGACTTCACCCGTTGGCGATACGTTCGGATCGACGATGATCTTGTATCCGGTGCTACCGACGAAGACACGATTCCGGCCGGGATCGTCGATTGGAAGGATCGTTCCGCTCGAATCCGAATTGTTCAAACTGTCCAGAACTTTCCAGGAGCGACCGCCATCCATCGAGCGGAGGACGCCGACGCCCGGTGTGCCGGTGTTCCCTTCGCCGGTCAGGGCAAAGACGATGGTCTGGTTCGGATCGTTGTTTCGCGGGAATACCGCGATACTGCCGATGTTCAGTGAAGTCGTCGGTCCGAAGTCCGTGAGTGGAATCCAGTTCGGACCGACGGCATCGAGCGTCAGGAAGTTCGTCGTCTTGTACACGCCACCGCTCGCAGCGCCGACGTAGACCGTGTTGCCGGATGGATCGGACGGATCGACAACGACCGCACTCGTGCGGCTTTCGTGCCCTTGCGGACCGCCGATGAGTGCGGGGCCGACAGGGGTCCATTGTGTTTGAGTCGCTTTGTTCGTCGGATCCTGAGTAAAGAGCCGGAAGCCGACCTGGAATCGGTCGCCGACCGGTTCCTGCAGGCCGCTGCCCGTGACCGCGAACGGCAAGGAGAGCGAGTAGTTGTTGATCGTTCCGTTCACGTTGCCGGTGTTGGTGATTTCCAGTCGCCAGGTTCCTTGAGCCTGACGATTGACAAGCGCACCGAGAGGCAACTGCGGAATGAACGTCCCGACATCGAATGGGGCAGCACCCAGTTGGATGGGGGTCGCACCGTTGTCCTGGAAGATCGTGTTGTTGAAGTCGGAACGGGGTGGTTGCCCCACGGTACCGACACCTGTGAAGAGGCGAACGCGGGTGCCATCGGGGGCGATCAGATCGCCCTGAAGATCGGGAACATTGCCATGATCAATATCAATTCGCAGCGAGACGCGTAGATTCGAAATCGCCGGATTCTGGAAAATCGTTAACAGATCCGGGACATTCAGGTCCATCGTGACAGTCGAATTTGCCGGGATAGATACCGATCCGGGAACGCTGTTGTAACTTGCCGACGCCACGGTCGTGGAGAGGGGATCGCTTCCCAGAACAAGACTTTGCGCGGCGTTCTTGCTTTGGTCGAGTCCGAAACCGGTATTCGCCACCATCGTGGGAGCGAATTCGATGCTATACGGACCATCGACAATCTGAGACGGGAAGCCGATCTGGAAGGTCCGCGGACCGGTTGGTGTAACGGTGAACGGGCCAGCGACCGGTCCATACGGCCCGGTCATGCGGATGATGCTTGCGGGTGTGAAGGTCGCTGGATTGATGTCGCGATCGAAGGTGACATCGATGGCACTGGCACCGCTGTTGAGGTACAGGGAGTCGCCCTGACCGTGCGGTGCGGAACCGGCGGGGAAGCCGGGAACATTCGCGCCAGTGAAGAACGGACCAGGAATGATCAATGGAGCCGTGACAATCGATACGCCGTTTGTTCGTGGGGATACGAAATCATCGAATATTCCCTCGCCCAGAATCCCGTTGGAATTCTGATCGATCGCGTTTCCAATCACCGTGGTGCCCGTGATGGTTCCCGGAGTGATATCAAGAGACCAACTGATCAGTGTCCCGGTGTCGATCTGGAAGTTATCTGTAATTTCCAGAGTCCAATTGCCGAGAGTATCCTGACCTCGGAAAGCGGCCAGCGATTGCTCGGGTCGGAACGATCCGATGAAAGGTGGAACTCCCGCAGTGATCGCTGTTCCAGCCTGGTCATCGAATACCGTCCCCTGGAAATCGTCGCCGGAACGCACCAGATCCTCGCCGATCAGCAAGACGCGTGTGCCATTCGGTGAGATTAGAACGATCGACAAGTCGCCGGAATACGTGTGTTGAATATTCAACGTGACATTCAGGTCTGCGATCACCTGCCCGCCACCCAGAGTCGGTAAGTTTAGGGTGGATGTTGTGCTGACTGGAGCACCGGTACCGGGATCGGCATCAGCTATCGCGATCGGCGTATCGGTCGAGTTGAAGGTTGGCAGCGGCGTGCCGGGGGTAATGACGGCTGAAGCCTGAACCACAAAGTCCGCGACGTTGGGAGCGATTCGTATGCTGTAGGAACCGACTTGCGTAGTCGGCGTCACCAGCGGGATCAGGAACGTCGTGAAGACGCCGTCTGCCGAGAACGGTGTTCCGTTGGGAACGACGGTGTTCGTGCCATCCGGAGCGGTATACGTGACCACGACATCTTCAGCGTTGAACGTCGCAGGATTGATCGGTCGGTCGAAGACCACCCGGATGTGGCTGAGGATTGGCGTTCCGTCGGCAGCGATGCCGTTGTACGTCGTGGAGCCGGATTGAGAAGTGCCGAGGACTGTACCCTGATCGACCCCGACGATGCGTGGTCCGGCGGCTACGGTGGCCGTTGCACGGAGCGGAGCGGTTCCGTTGGCATTGAGGTTGCCGGACCAGAATGCGAAGACCTGGCCTGCTTCGAAGTACAGACTTTGACGGGTACCGAAACCGTGTGCGGTCGCCGCGACGAGCATGTTGTTCGGCAACGGTTCGATCGTGTGCGATGCCAGAGTGATCGCATCGACGGCAAACCGCGGTTGGTTCAGATACGGCTGCTGAGAGATGGCGCCGGGTTGCGATTTGTCGGCATTGACATAATTAGCCGTTTGTGAACTGAACGATTGTGCGCCATCAATGCTGGTCGCGAAATAGGTCGCGGTGCGTACGCCCGAGGCGTCGTAGCGGCCGTCGAACCACATGACGCCCAGCGTGCCGGTCTTGTTATCGACCGCGACGGTGGGCATGAACTGAACGCGGTTGCCTTCCGTGAACTGATCATCGAGATTGTCGTCGTTCACACGGGTCACGGACGAAACGGAAGCCGATCCTGGCGCAATGACCGCGACTTTCACATCGGTTCCGCTGGTGTATGCGAGATACGTATTTCCGCTCGGCAGGCCGAAGAGCGGGTTGCCCACGCCATCCTGAGCGACAGGTGTCGTATCCACAGCGACGGAGTAACCACCGATCCCGGTCTTGGCACCGGCGGCGTTGGCCACGCCGAACACGTCGGCAAAACCGCGTGCGGTCGCGTTGGTGACCAGCGTCTTGTTGGCGCCCATCCCATCGTCCATACCGAGCGTGAACTGCAGATCGAATATGCTCAGGTTCTGAGTGACACCCGCGTTGACTCCCTTGGAATCTTTTGCGGTCAACGTCCAGACCCCGGTCAGGTCCGCTAGTGATTGGCCTGTAAAGAGATTGCTGAGCGAGTTATTGGGCAGACCACGTTCCGGGCGGAAGTAGCCGATATAAGGCGCGTCCGACTGGTTATCGTTGATCCCGCGAACCGCCTGATCATCAAAGACCGTGCCGCCCTGTACGCCGTTTTGAATCCCCATATTCGCGCCGGCGATACCGGGAGTCAGACCGTTGCCATAATTTGCAGGTTGTGGATCTACGGTATTGACGCGGTTGGCAAGGAGAACCACGCTTTTGTTTTGAGGATTGGTCAGCGTCAGACGCAATTCATTGATGGTCGGATGGGTGACCGCGAGCCGAATGTTGAGATCTGTCACCTGATCCGTGGCGGCGAGATTCGCAGGAAACGCGACGTTGGCCGTGAAATTCGTCGTTGCGCTGACGTCAGCAGCCGCGGAATTGTTGATCGTGCCGGTTTGGCCATTCACCGTCATGCCGTAGTACGGGAGCAGATTCGGTCCCGTACCTACCAGCGACGGCGTGGTCTGATCAAGTAGGATTTTGCCACCGTTGGCCTGCGCAAAGAAAATGTTCAAAGCCGAAGGCTGGGGCACACCGCCAATTTGCAGAGGCGACTGTGAGAACGAAATCTGCGGCGCAACACCGCGAACGGGATCTGTGATATCGTTGTAAGCATCGGAAACACGAATTGGAGTTGTGAAACTCCCAACATTATTTCCGTCATTCCCGCCATTCAACGCGTCTTCGTCTGCATCCGAGACATAACCCGCAATGAAGACGACGTTCGGATTGTTGCCGGAAAACTGTTCCTGTCCTGCGGCGCCATTCGTATTCCAAGCGATGTAAACGGAATGGCCGGAGGTCACGTCCGAACGCGTCAACCCGCTGAACGGATCCGTAGTCGTTACGTTTGTATTCGCAACAACCACAGGATTGAACGCGGCATCGTCGTTCGGTCCCCAGCGATAAAGCACGCGGTTCGTTTCAAATCGTGTGGGCGCTCCACCGCCGATAAAACGGTACGCATCAAACACCACCACGCCGCTGCCAACACCGGCTCCGGTCACCGCATCCGTACTCGCCCGCTGAATGTGGGTGACGTAGAAGTTCCCGTTACGGTCAAACGCAACCGAGGGCGAGACCGCATCGAGGCGAGTTGCTTCGGTCGGTCCATTCGCTTCACTTTGGTTCGGATCGCGGAAACGCAATAGGAACGGATCGCCGGAAGAGTTTTGTGCGGTGTTGTAGAAGCCGGTCCATGTGGCACCACCATTGGTCGAAAACTGACCGACCATTCCATTCGCATTGATCCCGAACGCCACCTGACGTTGGGAATTGGTCGGATCGACCGCCACCTGGAGCGAATGAACGATCCGCGGATTGTTCGGATCCGGATTGTCAGGATCATCGAATATAAAAAGGGTAGCGCCAGGTTCTGTCACGTTGTGAATCGGCAGCACGGCCGGTGCCAGGCGCTGTTCGGCCTCTTCGAGCCGCAGATGCACCGTCTTCCGGTGCGATGTGCGCTTCGTTTTTCCAGGGCGACGAACCCGATGAACCCAGTTGCGGAACACGTGAGCGAGTTCTTGGGACGGCATAACGTATAATCCCAAAGTTTGCAGGGGCGGTGATTGAAAAAGGGACCGTGAAATCAAAGGACTCGCCAGTACGGACTGGCTCCTGACTTTCGACGAACCCAAGGCGTCTAAAGTTTTCGTCTTTAGAGGTATTTGCCCCAATTTACTAAGATTACAAGCGCAGTGAGAAGATGAGCAAGACGAAAAGAACTGCGAATGCGGGCAGATTCGCTGGTATCTGCCGCTCATACGAACTGCGACTGACCTTCGGATTGTTTCGATTACGCCAACACCGAAACTATAACGATTTCAACGGTTGTAACACCACCTTTTAGGGCCTTTCATGGACGTCACGGCTTGCCTTCTCACCCGCAATCATGCCAGCAGCCTCGAACGTGCCCTCGCGTCCGTTCGCACTATTACCCCTCACATCCTCGTCGCCGATACCGGTTCGACCGACGATACCATGAGTATCGCTCTCAACTCCGGCGCGAAATCGATCTCAGTCAACTGGAATGACGACTTCGCATCCGCCTGCAACGCCACCATCGAACAGGTTACCACGCCCTGGTTCCTCTGGATGAATCCCGATGAGGAACTGCTGCCAATGAAAGCCACACTCGTTTCTGAAGCCCTAGCGAACGCGAACGCCTTCGCCTACCGCCTTCCGATCCACCAGCGCTACTCTGCCGATTCCGACAAAACCACTCTCTCGAACTGGGAAGAGCGCCTGATCCGCACTACACCGGACGTCCGTTATATCGGACGTGTTCATCCGCAGTTCGCAACGTCGCTCGATCAGATCGCAATCCAGCACGGGCAAACCGTCGCCCGCTTGGAAGCGCCGATTATTCGCTATGCGTATCTCTCTACGCCCACAACGGACAAAATACGCTGGGTAGTGCGGTTGCTGGAAGCGGAACTCCAGGACCGACCCGATCGCACGCCCGTGAAGATCGAACTGGGCCGGAATCTGCTCTGGCTCAACG
Source organism: Limnoglobus sp. (assembly GCA_041742055.1). Classification (GTDB taxonomy): domain Bacteria; phylum Planctomycetota; class Planctomycetia; order Gemmatales; family Gemmataceae; genus Limnoglobus. The sequence continues at coordinate 45,101 of JBGSJI010000014.1, forward strand.
ATCCGCGCGGCCATGTGCTTCTGGCGGAGGCCGCTCGCGATTACTGGCCGTCACGCAATCAGCCCCATGCCCCGGACCCGTCGGTTGGCCAATTGTTTGAGTATTTATTGACGGCCGATTCGGCTCAGGTTCATACGGACTGGCCGCTGAAGGAGGTCCGGACGCGGGTCATGGTCTGGTTCGATCGCACGCCTCCGGTTCTCTGGGCGGCGGCGCAGGAGCGCTATCGGGCCGGGGATTTCGCCGGCGCCGTGCCCTATCTCGATCGCCTGTTGGAACTCGGCCAGAGCGGCTGGTACGATTCACCCGGATTCGATCTCAATATCGTGGGTGTTGCCGCCGGTATGACGCTCGGCAGCTGTTACCTGCAACTGAAGAACTGGCACCTCGCCCGCGCCTGCTTCGAGCATTACTGCGATCACCCGCAACACGGCGAACTCGCCCGCCGCGGCTTCACAGAAGCAGATGCGAAAATGCGGGAAAGCCGATCCGCCATGTGATCGTAGACTAAACGATTCTGTATTCGAGGTATTCATCGATATGTCCGCCAAGCGTTTGCCGTTGCGTTCCGAAGTCGCAGTCGCCGATACCTGGGATCTTGCCTCGCTCTTCCCCAGCGACGACGCCTGGGAATCCGCTTTCGTCGAATGGGAAAAGCAGATTCCCGGCTACGACCCCTTCCGCGGTAAGCTCGGCGAATCGGTCGAGGTCGTCGCTGCATGCTTGAAATTCGAAACGCAATTCGAGCGGCTCGGTGATAAACTCGGCACCTATGCTTTTCTCAAGGAAACCGAGGACGTCGCCAACTCCCAATATCAGGGAATGAAAGCCCGTTACATCGGCATCGCCAGCCGGGCCGCTGAAGCGGGCAGCTTCTTCCGACCCGAACTGCTCAGCCTGCCGGACGAAAAACTCAAAGCCTACCTCGCTTCGCCGCAACTGGCGGATTACCGAATCCTCCTCGACCGCCTCGTGCGCTACAAACCCCACACGCTCACCACGGCCGAAGAACGGCTGCTGGCGATGCAGTTGGAGATCCACGGCACGCCGCGAAACGTCTTCGATCAGCTCACGGATGCGGACATGAACTTCGGCATGATCGAGATCGCGCCCGGCGAGACCATCGAGCTCAGCCACAGTTCATTCATGGTTTGTCTCGAGAATCCGAATCGCGAAGTTCGGAAAACAGCGTTCCACCAGTTCTACGCCCAGTTCCAGTCGCATGCGAACACGCTGACGGCCACGCTCGCAGGTAGCGTCAAGCAGGACGTCTACGATGCCCGAGTGCGGAACTTCGCCTCCGCTCGCGAGGCGGCGCTGTTTCCCGACAATGTTCCGGTGAACGTTTATGACAACCTGCTGTCAGCGGTGCGTTCGAATCTGCCGGCGGTGCACAAATACTATGCGGTGCGCCAGCGCGCGATGAAGCTGCCGGATATCCACTTCTACGACGTGTACATTCCCATTTTCAGCGATCTCCAGAAGCGGACCGAGTGGAACGACGCGGTCGAACTGGTCATCGAATCGCTCAAACCTCTCGGTGCCGACTACGGCAACGCCCTCGCGAAGGGCCTGCGCGGCCGGTGGTGCGACCGCTTCGAAAACAAGGGCAAACACAGCGGCGCGTTTTCGTCCGGCTGCTACGACAGCGATCCGTACATCCTCATGAATTTTCAGGCCGATGTGCTCGATCACGTCTTCACGCTCGCGCACGAAGCCGGGCACAGCATGCACTCGTTTCTCAGCAAGAAGCAGCCGTACCAGTACGCCAACTACACCATTTTTGTGGCGGAGGTCGCGAGCACATTCAACGAGCAACTGCTGGGTGAAACGCTGAAAGCGCGGGCGGCAAATGATCGCGAACGGGCGTACTTCATCAATCGCGAAATCGACGACATCCGTCGCACGATCATCCGGCAGACGATGTTCGCGGAGTTCGAGAAAGTGACACACGGGCTGGTCGAGAAGAACGAACCTCTGACGCTGGAAACGCTCCGGGCGGAGTACCGCAAACTGCTGGAGGCGTATTTTGGCCCGCAGTTCGTGCTCGATGACGAGCTGTCACTGGAGTGTCTGCGTATTCCGCACTTTTACCGGGCGTTTTATGTGTACAAGTATGCGACGGGTTTGTCGGCAGCGATCGCGCTTTCGGAGCGCGTGATGAAGGGCGGCAAGGCGGAACTGGATGCGTATTTAAGATTCTTGTCTGGCGGCTGTTCAAAGGATCCTCTGGATCTCTTGCGTGATGCGGGTGTCGATATGGAAACTCCGGAGCCGGTCGATGCCGCACTCCGGAAGTTCAGTCACCTCGTCGACGAGTTGGATCGTCTGGTTTGAGTTTAGCGGAACGTCGAGAAGCCGAAGGTGATTCCCGGTCGGCCATAGTAGGGCGATCCATAAAAGCCAGGGCCAAAGTTATTGAAGCCGCTGGAGTAGCCGAAGCTGAAGGCCGTTCCGCGATTGTAAACGCTCGGGTAATACCGATAGGTGGGGACACCATAGTTCGCGAAGGGCGTGACGTAGACCGGCGTCACGGGCCTGTAGATGTGTACAGGTGGATAGAATACTGGTCTGCGATGGCGATGATCGGCATTCGCCTCGGTTCCTGCAAGTGCGAAGAGTCCCACGGCGACGAGTGCGCCCAGTACAATACGATGCATCCGCATGGTGAATCCTCCAATGTTCTGGGAAGCCAACTTGGTTCCCACCATGCAAACTTCATCTCGTCGGATTCTTGCGCCGAAAACTTGAGAAAAAATGTCCTGCAGAACGCAAATTCTGCGAAATCGCTTCGATTTGCATCATTCTCAATCAGGGAATTTCGACCGCATCGCCTCCGGCTCGCGTGGCGAGGGCGGGGAGGATGGCCGCGGCGGAGTATTTCAGGAAATGCACCGAACCGTCGGCAAAGACCCACTGTGCTCCGCCGGGATGAACGCTCCAGAAGTGATGCGTATCACACGGATCAAAGATTCTGCCCGCCTTATAGAGGTTGGGTGTGGGACAGCCCACCGTCAGCAGACTGCGGTGCTCCGTGACGGCCAGCGCGCAGTCGTACGCGCTCCAGGCCCACCAGCCCCAGTCCAGATCCGGCAGTGGAGACGGAGGGCGCTCGCCGAGAAGCAGCGTCTGACTAGAACCATCCAGAATATCCGTGATTCGCGTATCCGAACTGCGATAGATCACGCCATCCTTCGGACCGCCGAAATCCAGATTGAGATTCGTATTCGATGGGCCAATCCGATAGGCACTTCCTTCGACCGCCAGATACGACGTCAGGCCGAACTGCGGGCCGATGTACTTGTAGTAGCTTTCGGTCGAGGTGCGAAGTGCTCGCGGATCGGAGTTGCATGCAAAAAGGCTCACGACGTTTTCCTGGGCATTGATGATCCCCAGATCCTGCAGATTCTTCTGATCGATGAACGGCAGAATGAGCGTCGCCCAGCTCTTGCGCGGTCGCGGATCGGGCGGCGTGGGCGCTTCCATCGGCGGGCTGAAGTTCCAGTACTCGTTGTACGCCTGTGGGAACTTACCGAAGGTGGTGTGATGGTTGTGCAGCGCAAGGCCGAGTTGCTTGAGCTTGTTGGCGCACGCGGCGCGGCTGGCGGCTTCGCGAGCCTGCTGAACGGCGGGAAGAATCAGGCCGATGAGAATGGCGATGATCGCGATGACGACGAGCAGTTCGAGTAACGTGAAGCCGGTTCGCCGGGGCATGCGCCATCCTCCGCTTCAAAAGCCAACGGGGCGGTCCGTCAGGACCACCCCGCAGTGTGATTCGGCGTATCGATCCTGATTACTTTTTCTCGACCACTTTGCCCGTCGCGGCATCGAAGCTGACATCGCCTACGGTCAGCACGAGGGTTTCGCCGATCTTTTCGTACTTCATTTCGCTGATCGATTTGTCCTTCATGTGTCCGGTGGCGATCTCCATCAGGCGACCGTCTGGCAGTTTCGCCTTGGCATCGGCTTGCTTCGCAAGAAGCTTGGCCATGTCGGCCGCCAATTCGCCCAGTTCCTTGCTGGTGTCCTTCACGATTGTGCCCGACTTCATTTCGACTTCGCGTTCGAACAGCAAACGCTGATTGCGGTCGTAGAGATAGAAGCCCATGACGCGGTTGCCGTTCGGCTTGGTTTCCTGGCGAGCACGCATGAGTTGGCCGGTCGGCTCAACGCTCATCGCGATCTTGTAGAACTTCTGGAAGTCTTCGCCCGAGGCGCCTTTTTCCTGCGCCAAGCCAACCGACGCTATGACGGCCGTCACAGCGAGCGTAGAAAGAAACTTGAACATGAGAGACTCCGTAATGATGGAATAGTCAATTCTCTCAAGTTAATGTCAGAGCGCGGAAAACGCAACATAAATTCCGCAACACGCACGCACGATCCCGTCCGGAAAGCCCGCAGGACCCGCGCAATCGCGCCGCTTACAGCTTCCCGGCTTCCTTGTACATCACATGTTTACGCACGATCGGATCGAACTTTCGCAACTGAATGCGGTCCTTCGTGTTGTTTTTGTTCTTCTCGGTGAAATAACAGTGATTACTCTCACTACTCACCAATTTAATGATGTGACGTGCTTCTTTGGACTTGGCCATGATCGACCTCGATAAAACGATTTCCTAAAACGTCATCCTATCGCGCTCCGCCCCCGCGTCCAGACGAATCACGAAAGACCTTGCCCCTGACCCCCGCTCCCGTATCATAATGCGCCACGGTATTCTCAACAGTTTTTGAAAGATCAGAGCCATGAAGAAGGGCATTCACCCCAGATATCGACCCGTCGTATTTCTCGACGCGGCCGCAAACTTCTCATTCCTCTCCGGGTCCACCGTCGAGACCAACGAAACCATCAAATGGGAAGACGGAAACGAATACCCGCTCTACAAGCTGGAAATCTCCTCCGCCAGCCACCCGTACTTCACCGGCAAGATGAAGTTCCTCGATACCACCGGCCGCGTCGAGCGCTTCCAGAACAAATACAAGAACAGCGTCTACGCCAAGCGCACCGAACCGACGGACGAGGCAGCCGCGCCGGCGAAGTAGTGCAGTAGTCAGGGGACAGGGGTCAGGAATCAGGTAAAAACCTGACTCCTGGCCCCTGTTTCGTTATCCGAGCTCCGCGCTCGACTCCATACACCTGACTGTACTCGCCGATCAACTGGATCAGTCTTTTACTCCGCACTGGTGACTCATGTGGCCCGTCATGGAACAGAAGCGCGCCCGCTTCACCGAACTCGAAACCCAGCTCTCCGATCCCGCCATCGCCGGCGACCCCGGTAAGTTCGCCACCGTCGCACGCGAACACGGAAGCCTCGCCAAATCGATCAAGCCCTACCTCGAATTCCTCGAACTCGACTCCGCCATCCGCGATACCGAAGCCATGCTCGCCGACCCGGAACTCAAGGCCATGGCCGAGGAAGAACTCGCGTCGCTGCGCCCGCGCCACGACAACCTGAAAGCCCGCATCGAGGAAGAACTACTCGTCGATCCGGATGAAGACTTCGATCGCATCTTCGTCGAAATCCGAGGCGGAACCGGCGGCGACGAGGCCGCACTCTTTGCGGGCAATCTCTACGAAATGTACCAGCGCTATGCACGGGCGCAAGGGTGGACGTTGGAGGAGATCTCACACAGCCCGGGTGAAGCCGGCGGATTCAAGGAAGTCGTCTTCAGCATCAAAGGCGACGGCGCTTACCGCAAACTGCGCTACGAAAGCGGAGGGCACCGCGTCCAGCGCGTGCCCAAGACCGAAACCCAAGGCCGCATCCACACCTCCGCCGCCACCGTCGCCGTGCTCCCCGAACCCGACGAAGTCCAGGTGGTCATCGAGCCTGAAGACATCGAGTGGGAGCGCATGCGGGCCGGCGGCGCGGGCGGACAGCACGTCAACAAGACCGAGTCCGCCGTCCGCATCTGGTACCGCAAAGGCACAACCGACGAAATGGAAGTCAAGTGCCAGGACGAACGCAGCCAGGGAAAGAATTACGAGAAGGCGATGCGGGTCCTCCGCTCGCGCCTCTTCGAACGCCAGCAGGAACGACTCCACAAGGAACGCGCCGACGCCCGCAAATCCCAGATCGGCAGCGGCGACCGCAACAGCCGCATCCGCACCTACAACTTCTCCGAAAACCGCTGCACCGATCACCGCATCGGCGTCACCATCTACAAAATGGACGTCATCCTCGGCGGAGAGCTCGACCTCATCCTGCAACCCATGCTCGACGCCGTCAAAGCCGAACGCCTCGCCGCCGCGAAGTAGCAGCGCAAAACGTTTCCACCGACACTGCCACACCCTACCGTGGAAAGACGCCAAAATTTCGGAAGCGCCTATGCCCGATAAGCACTTACGTCGATTTTCGAAATAAAATCGAAATGGAATCCCTGAAACGATCCGGCTCGATGGGTTAAATGTTCACTAAGTGAATAAACTTACAGTAATTTTCAGGCATCTTCGTCAACTTCCTTTTCAACACTCACCTCAACCCACGCTAAAAAATTCGAACACCATGAAAATGCACGCACCACTGTAAAATAAACCCAGAGCCGCTCCCGGGATCAACACAAATCCGCCCACAATCGCTTCGAATCGTCGCCGATTCGAGAGCGGTTCCGTTCGTTTCAGAATCTGATACAGCAGGTACAGGCCGTAAAAGGCGAGCGGAAAAATTCCCAACCCCAACCATGAGATGAAAAACAGCTTTCGTGCGCACTGCTCGCGCTCATTTTCCGTCGATGCGAACATCGCGGCGACCCATTCCGCAGCGACTGGCTCATCCCGCTTATCTTCCACAACCTCGCCATCGCTATCCTCCATCCGCTCCCGTTCCATCGCCAGCGCCTGCGCTTCAAGATCGTCGTCCGTCAACGGCGCTGCTTCCTCCGCTTCGCCGAATGTCTGATTGATGATTTCGCAGGCCTTCTCCAGATCCGACTCATTCACCTGCACTTTCACTCCGCCCACCGCAATCCCGACATGCCACAACGAACCGACAACCTCCTCATCCGCCAGCACCGTGCGAATCCCCGCCTCTTCCAGTTCGTTCTTCGCCAGGTGCGCTTCGTGCACCGTACCGTAGGTCGCCACGGTGACAATCCGATCCGCCATAGCGTCTCCCATCTCGTTTCGAATCATCGCCCATGCCCAGGATACAGGCAGACCATCCTAACACGGCGATCCACCGGCGGATCCATATATTTTCCCCATCAAACTCTCCCACGGGACACTCATCATGCGATCCCTCCTGCTCCTCGCATTCCTCGCCCTCCCCGCCGTCGCCCAAAAAGAATTCGGCTTCGATAACCGCAAAGGCTCCGGCCAGCCCTACCTCAAGCCCGAAGAAACCGTCGCCAAATTCAAAGTCGCTCCCGAGTTCGAGGTCAAACTCTTCGCCGGCGAACCGCTGATGACCAACCCCATCGCCTTCACCATCGACGAACGCGGCCGTGTCTGGGTCGTCGAAAGCTTCGAGTACCCCAAGCGCACGCCCAAGGGGAAGATGCCACGCGACCGCATCGTCATTCTCGAAGACACCGACGGCGACGGCGCCGCCGACAAGCGAACCGTCTTCGCCGAAGGCAAGGACTTCCCTCAATCATTCGACATGGCCAGCGGCATCGAGGTCGGCCAAGGCGGCGTGTACGTCGGCGCTCCGCCCTTCCTCTGGTTCATCGAGAACAAGGACGACAAGCCTGGCAAGTTCGAAATCCTCGCCAAGGGCTTCGGCAGCGAAGACACGCACGAAACGCTCAACACCTTCCAATGGGGCCCCGACGGCTGGCTCTACGGCCTGCACGGCGTGTTCACTCAGAGCAGCGTCAAGGTCGGCGACGAACCACCCATCAAGATGAACGCCGCCGTCTGGCGCTTCCACCCCAAGACGAAAAAGTTCGAGATCTTCAGCGAGGGCACCAGCAACCCGTGGGGCATGGACTGGCGCAATACGGATGGCCAGTTCATCATGGCGTGCTGCGTGATTCCGCACCTCTATCACATGGTGCCGGGTGGCATCTATCAGCGGCAGGGCGGAACCAGCACCAACCCGTACCACTACGGCTACCTGAAGGAAATCAGCGACCACACGTTCCACCGCGAGAGCGGCTGGGCGCATGCGGGCCTTGTCTCGCTGGACGTGCCGCACATGCCGGAGCGCTTCCGCAACAGCGTGATCTTCGGCTCCATCCACGGCTGCAGCATCAAGCAGAACATTCTGAAGCCGAACGGCAGCAGCTACATCGCCAGCCGCAGCGACGACTTCCTGCAGAGCGGGGACAAGAACTTCCGGCCGATCAACATGAAGTGGGGCCCGCTCGGCGACATCTATCTCATCGACTGGCACGACCAGAACCCGTGCCACCAGACGAAGCCGGACGACTGGGACTACGAGCGCGGCCGCGTGTACCGAATTCAGTTGAAGGGGACGAAGGCGAAGAAGGCGGAGGACTTGGGGAAGAAGTCGCCGGAAGAGCTGGCGAAGCTTGCGGTCGGCGAAGATCCATATCTTTCTCGAACAGCGATTCGGTTACTGAGTGAAATGCCGATCGAGAAGAAGAAAGATGCCATGAAGCCGATCGACTACGGCGCGCGGGGGAACATGACGCGATTATTGAGTTTACAGATAGCTGTCGGATTATTTGAAAACGTTGAAATGCAGGAAAAGATCGAAAACTTTAATGTACCAGCAGGGATAGTTGATCGTCTTCCGGAAGATATCGCAGGTACACTTCGGCAATATTCAGAATCCGGTTTTGCTACTGATGCGACAATAACTGGAATGGCAAAGGTCGCTTCTGGTGTCAAACATGCTGGTATCCGCCGCGAACTCGCGTCCGCCGCGATCCGCCTCGCCGGCAAGCACGACGTCACACCCCTCCTTCGCGCGCTCATGTCGCGAAAAGAAGACGCGAACGATCCGCTCATCCCGCACCTGACGTGGCTGGCGTATGAGAAGGTGCTCGCGAAACTGAGCGGGGGACGTCAGTCCCCAGAGAAAGAGAAACAGACTCGGGGGGTTAACACCCCCCGCTCAGAGAATACGCTCAACGCCGAACTCGCGTGGCTCACGGAGCAAGCGCCGAACAACATCTTCGTCCGCGATCAGATCATCCCGAAGGTCATGCGCCGTCTCGTCGCCACCGGGAAGCCTGAGCACTTGGATCTGTGCCTGAAATTCGTCGCCAGAACGAGCGACATCAACACGCGCGAGAAAGCCCTCGACGGGCTGGCGATCGCACTGAACGGACAAACAGTACAACCACCCGCCAGTTGGGCCAAACTCATGCGGGAGCTGCGTCAGGAACCGCGACTGGCCACATTGACGAACAAGATCGCCGTTAGCTTCCGCGATCCGCAGGTCTTCCAGCGCATGCTCGCACAAATGGCCAACCCCAAACAAAAAGAACCCAACCGCATCGACGCCATCCGGCAGGTCGCCGCCTACGCCGACAGCAAGAGCATTGATCCGCTCATGAAGCTCGTGAAGGAGGACACGTCCGAAGCGATCCGCGTTGAGGCCGTCCGGGCGCTCGGCGGAATCAGCAATAAGGATGTCGCCATCGGCCTCGTCTCGAATTGGGAGAAGCTCAGTGCGCCGGTTCGTGCGGAGGCGGTGAATGTGCTGGCGGGGCGCAAGGAATGGGCGGCGGCGCTTTTGAGTGGGATGGAGACGAAGATCATCGAGCGTTCGCTGGTCACCGACAACACGATCAGCCGCATCCAGAGCTTCAAGGATCGCAAGCTGAACGCCATGATCGAAGAGACCTGGGGCCGCACCCGCCCCACACCGGACGAACTCAACAAGCTGATCGACAAGACGCGAGCGGACCTTTACGAGAAGCCCGGCTCGTTCGCCCGCGGAGCGAAAGTGTTCGAAGCGCAGTGTTCGAAATGCCATAAATTCGAGGGCAAAGGCAACGAGGTCGGCCCGCAGCTCGACGGCGCCGGCCGCGACATCGAGTACCTGCTGGGGAACATTCTCGACCCGAACCGCGTGATCGGAGCGCCGTATTTCGTCCGCCAGATTAACACGCTCGACGGCCTGAACCTGCAGGGGCTGCTGACGGAAGAGGACGACAACTTCATCACGCTCAAGGTGGAGAATGCGGTGCTGAAGAAGATCGCGAAGAAGGACCTCGACGGACCGGTGAAGGTGCTGGAGAAGTCGATGATGCCGGAGGGGCTGGGGTACAACCTCACGCCGGAGAACTTCCGCGATCTGATCCGCTACACGATGGCGCACCCGTTCCTGACCGAAGTGAGCCTGAACGGCACGGCGGTGAGCGCACCGGTCGGCGGGCGCATTCCACTGCCGGAATCGAAGGACGGCAAGGCGATGAAGATCGAGGCGAAGTTCACCGCGATGGGCGACGTGAAGACAAAACTCTATGTCGGCGCGGGCGATGCGTATTCGCTGACACTCGATGGTCAGCCGATCGGCAAGGGGACGGGCTTCCGCTCGATCAACCCCGCCCCGGACCGCGAGGAGTTCGAAGTGAGCATTCCAAAAGGCGAGCATACGCTGGTGATCGAACTCGATCACAAGGGGGCAGCCCGCTGGATTTATGCCCGCTTCCTCGACCCGAACCGGCTGCTGCGCTACGCCGACGGGAAGTGAATTTTTGTTGAGTACTTTGTCACAGCTCGATCTTGTCACTGGGTGCCATGGCCACGGCTTTGCGTGGCCATGCTCTCGATTACCTTCTGCCCTACTTGTTCCAGAGTGAAGACTGCAGGAATCCGCCAAGTGTGCGCTGGGTTTGCGTTTCGACCAGACCCAGCGATCGAAGAAGCGGAGCGGGATTGACGAGACGGCTGGCGGGGATGCGGGTGGCGACTTTGAAGAAGAGATACATGCCGGCGAGGGCGAATTGTGCGAGCGGCCTGAGCAGGCGATGATCGGGCACGCGGAAATCGCCGACGATCCACAATCCGCCGGGTTTCAGTGCGGTTGATAATTTTGGGATCAGCACTTCAAGATCCGATTCTTCGAAGCAATCGAGAAAGAAGTTCGTCACGATGAGGTCGTAGCGCTCGGCGCCGAAGTCGTGCGCACGCGCATCCGCCACCTGAAAGCGCACGCGATTGTGATCGCAGCGAGAGCGTGCCTTCGCGATCATGGCGGGGCTGATATCGAGCGAATCGACGGTCACTTCCGGATTCGCTTTCAGAAGCGCTTCAAGAAACCGGCCATCACCATCGCCGACAATCAGGGCAGAGCGAACCTGTCCAACGCGGTCGAGCATGGCGATGCGACAGCGCTGCAGGTACGGGCCGAAGGTCAATCGTTCCAGCCATTCGTAGGGTGCCGCCAGCGAATCGAAGCTGATGGGAGGCACTTCAAACCCCCATCAGGAACGGAAGCACCGGAAGCAGCAACGCAATGTCCGCCAGCACTCGCGCCGGCCGCGGTGCGTGTTTTCCCCAGAGGCGATCGACGACGAGAAGCAGCAGCACGGATGCACCGATCGCGAGCGCCAGCGGCCACGGCAGCGCGAGGCACAGGCCGAGAGCGATGAGCGCCAGCGCCCATGCAATGCGAGGAGATCCGCTGCCGGATTCCCAGTGTTCGATGAGGAGGCAGTTGAGCCAGCAGACGATGCCGAATGCCAGCACGGCGGGAAGCCAGCTCAGGACCGGCACCGCGGATGCGATGAGCGGCACCGCGACGCCGGCGGCGAAGCCGATGCCGACGAGCGATTCCTTGATGGCGGAGCGGCGGAGCCAGCGCGGCGTAGTCGTATGGATGAGGAGCAGGTAGAGAACGACACCGATCGCGACCCTGAAACCCGTTTGCCGGATGACCTCTTCCAGAAAGATGCTCACCTCGCCGACGATCAGAAATAGGACGAGGATCAGAGCGAGCAACGGACGGTACCAGCGGGCGGCGAAGCGATGGCGATCGGTCTGCGATTCCCCCCGCTTCGCATCCAGCAGCCGATCGGTCAGGTAGATCACCCAGACCACCAGCCCCAGCACGATCGACGTTCGAATCATCACTGGCACTTGAAACTGCGCTGCGAGAAAGCGCTGCCAGACCACCGCCACGACCGGCGCATCGAGGGCCAGCAGATTGGGGAGCAGCCAAAAGGGAACGCGGGTGCGCGGGGGGATGGCGGATCGGTCTGGCGTGTCAAACAGCATGGCCGATCATCTTACGAGACCGGATGCCGAGTGAAAAACTCCTTCACTTTTGCAATCGCTTCGTCCGTGGCGTCTTCGAACAGATAGTGCCCGCAATCGGGCCACGTGTGCGTGATGGCATGGGGATAGAGCCGCTGCCACTCCGCAAGGAAGTGCCGGTCGAACACGAAGTCCTTCATCCCCCAGAGCAAGAGCGTGGGGACGCTTCTCAGCTTCGCCGCCGCCTCTTCCACGCCAAGGACGATGTCGTAACCCGGATCGGACGGCTGCAGCGGAATCGTCTGCACGAACTTGAGCACCGCGATGCGATGCGCGGGCGAATCGTACGGCTTGAGGTACATCTCGCGCACGTCCGGCGGAAGCGGCCGGCGTGTCACGCACCACTTCGCCGCCAGCCGGCAGAAGGCGTTGCGGTTGAGGATGAGCCATTCGCCGAGCTTCGTGTTGCGGCCGAGCCAGAGACTATAAGGGAAGCCCTTGGACTGCGGAAGTCGTGAGCAGCCAGTGTTGCTGGCGACGATGCGGGCGATGCGCTCCGGATGGCGGGCGGCGTATCCGAGGCCGATCATGCCGCCCCAGTCTTGCACGACCAGCGTGATCTTCTCCTGAATCCCAAGATGATCGAGCAACGCTTCAAGATCGTCGATGCGCGACTTCAACGAATAATCGTAAACAGAAGCCGGCGGCTTATCCGAAAGCCCACAACCGATGTGATCCAGTGCAATGCAGCGATGCTCGCCCTTGAGAGCTGCAATCAGGTTCCGCCAGTAGTAGCTCCAGGTCGGATTGCCATGTACCATGACCACGGGCGGGCCGGAGCCTTCGTCGAGGAAGTTCATCCGAAGATTTGTGCGGCTTAGAGAGTCCGATACCGTGAATGTGTTTACTCGTTCAGACCGCCCCAAAAATGGGTAAAGGCGACGAAAATCAGGATCGTCGAATGGGGGGTAGAACAGAGGAAGAGCACCGGAAACGACATTCGGCAGGTTGTCTTCTCGATCTCTCACCACTCGATTCCCATCATCATGCAGTTGAGTCCGCTGCCGATGCCGAGCCAGCCGACGCGGTTGCCGGGGACGAGGAATTCGCGTTCTTCAGCGAGGGCGGCGGTGAGGGGCAGTGAGACAGTGCCGATGTTGCCAAGGAAGGGGAAGGTGCTGAAGTCTTTTTCGATGGGGATGCCAAAGGCTTTGAGCATGGCGTCGCGGTGGCCGGCGCCGACCTGATGGCAGATGACTTTATCGAGTTCGCTGCTGGTCCAGCCGAATTTGGTGAGGAACGAGGACCAGGTGCGGTAGCCGAGGTCGATGCCGTATTTGAGCACTTCACCGGCGTGGGTTTCCATGAAGGGCATCATGACATGCTTCATGCCGATGTCGATCCCCTTCTGGACGATGGCGCCGGCGTTGGATCCGAGGTAGCGTTCGACGGCGTGGGAGAAGTCACCGCTGAGCAGGCGTTCGATCGGCGGGGGAAACGCGGATTGCAGGCCCCAGCGGCAGAGGTTGTGGTGTTCGGGTGCGTTCTTGGTCATCCCGCCGACGAGCCGGCGGCCCTTGGATTGGGACATTTCATTGGACGTGACCAGCACGGCCACAGCGCCGGAACCGCCGGTGAGCGTGGCGATGGATGATCGGTAAAGATCCATCGATTTGGTTTCGACAAGCCGATCGATGACGTTTTCGTTGATCTCGCGGGCGGATTCGCAGGAGACGACGAGGCCGGCCTGCGCCTGGCCGAGTTCGATGCGGTTTGCGACTTCCGCAACGCCATTGAGCACACCCAGGCAGGCATTACTCAGGTCGTAGATGGCGGCATCGCCGTTGAGACCGATATTGGACGCGACAGCGCAGGCGGTGGCGGGTTCGAATCCTTCGCGGCAGACGCCGGCGTAGATGAGGACGTCGAGGTCTTTGGGGGAGAAGTTGCGCCGCGATAGCGCTTTGACCGCGGCGACGGTTGCTCCGTCAGAGACGTGGTAATTGCGTTCCCACCAGCGGCGTTCGTTGATGCCGGTGAGAAGCTCCAATTGACCGGAGACCAGCTTGTGTTCGTCGTAAAAAGGCTTCAGGCGCGATTCGAGTTCGGCGGTTGAAACGACAACAGGCGGAAGCTCGTAACCGAGCGACTCGATGTGGACGCGCGAGTATCGCATGGGAGGCTTCGTTGCGGGTGGGGGCCGGTTCCATCCGGTCGTCCGGTTTAATCGGACATTTTCTACTCTAGTGTGAATCCGGTCATCTGGTAGATGATTCGTCCGTCCACGATCAGGAATCCATCCGCTGTGAGCCGTTTATTCACCCGGTCCTCATCTGTAATCTCCAGGACGACGGTCACCGCATGGTCTTTCGGCAGAACTTGTCCGCGGTAAGTCCATACATGTTCACGATTTAACGCCACGGTTTGCCATCCGTTCTTTTCTGGCGGGCCAAACTTTTTCCAGGCCACGTATTTGAGCAACTGCAAGAACGACTCCAAGCCGAGTGATCCCGGCCAGACGGGATCCTGATAAAAGTGGGCTTTGAAGAACCAAAAATTCGGATCCACGGTAATTCGCCCCTGCACCAAACCAAGTTTTGACCGACCTCCCCGGGGCAGATAACCCTCGATTTCATCGACCATGCGCATCTGCAGATCCGGGAACGGAGCAACAAAGGGCAAACGGCCAAACTCGACTTCAGGCGTCGAGAAGTCATTTTCCTTGAGATACGGGACGGCGGCGTTGGGCATGCCAACCTGATTGGCCAAGGCGTCTTTTGTGAAGAAGCCGAAATACGTGGTTCCCTGGTAGACCATCTGCTGCCCGGCCCGGACTTCCATCGAATAGTTCTGGATGATCATGCCTGCCGATGACGACACATTTGTCATGGTCACGGTCGTCGTCAGCCTTCCGATCTCGGGTGTCACGGGTACGAACTGCGTCGCCTTGCCGCCCAGATTCCGGAACGACAGATCGACGGGGCTGGTGAGTGCCGAACCACAATACGCCGCCAGCCACCCGCACGGCTGCAGCGCAATCTCGAGCAGGACACTGAAGGGCATCAACGGGGAACGGTTGGCGGCGAAGTACCACGCATCGCGAGGCACCTCGTATAAGGCGGTGCAGCTTGCGCCGGCTTTCAGAACGAACGGTTCACCGGAGACGTGCGTGATGCCGTCGAGGAACTGATACGGCGGACCGGGCAGGCGTGCGATGATGCGCTCGGAATCGAAGATGCGATACGGTGCCCCGAACGCTTCCGAGGGTTTGCCGTTCGAGTAAGCGAGGATTTTCGACGAATCGTAAATGTACTCCTTGCCTGGTTGCGATGTGGAACGCGAAGACCAGATCGCTTCAAGTTTCTCGCGTGTAAGACCGGACATGCGCAGCGAGAGATTCGTGATCTCAACAATCGGTTTACCGTCCGCAGACATGAGGGCGTCGGCGATGCAGTACGGTGCGGGACCGAACCCCATCTCCTTCACGCTCAGTTCGTAAGTGACACGTCGCGTGGTTTCCAGGACCTGCCCCCGGCACTTCAACCGGCTCTCGACTTCCGGGACCGGTTCGCAGACGGTCTGATCATTCTCGCCGATCCATCCGCGGCGCATCAGCAGGATCCGCAATGTATGCAGGCAGCATTCATACATCAGCGTGCCGGGCATCACTTTGTCGTCCACGAAGTGGCATTCGATGAACCATTCTTTGGGACGAATATCGTATTCCGCACGAATGAAACCGATCCCAAATCGGCCACCCGCCGGATCGAGTTCGGTGACGCGATCGACAAGACGGAGCATGCCACCGGGCAACTTCATAGGCGAACGAAGAGGCAGATTCGCAAAGTCGAAACCGAACGCCGCCAAGAGATCGCCTTGTCTGAGCGCTTCGATCGCGGAATCGTTCAAGCTCAGACGCGAGGGTGTGACGAGTTCGCGCCAGTCCTGCGGGAGTCGACCAGGCATCGGTTGCTTGTCGAGTCTGGTGTGAACGATGCCCTGGCCGGCTTCCAGCGCCGCCTGCGTGAAGAATCCCGCAACACCGTTCTTCATACTCAGAAGCGGTTGACCGTTGATCGTCCCTTCAAAGCGGAACCGGAACAGCCACGCATCCGCCTGATTGAAAAACTCATCGATGTGAATGTCGTATTCGATGCGCTCACCAACGTGAGGGAGTTCGCGATGGAACGAAACGACCGCATCGAGAAGCCGATACACCGCATGCCCTTTTGTGACGAAATCGATTCCCAGATATCCCGAGAGAAAGAGGTCCGCCTGACCGGCTTCCACGGTGACACTGGTCGGGCAGCGGCCGGCGTCGAGGTACCAGCGATTGGCATGCACGGTATGATCGGTTACGACGCGGCCGGTTTTGAGCGATCGCGGTTCGCCTTCGATTTTAAGAATCCGATCGACGAGCATCAGAGGACCTTCGGGCAACCGCACGCGCGTGGGATGCGAATCGATTCCGGCGAAATCCGGGCCCAGGACTTTGCCGATCTTCCCGATCGCGAATTCTATGCACTGTTCAAATGTCAATGCCGTCGGTACGTGCGGAGTGATCGGCTGACTTTCAACTCGTGCAGGTACAGTCCCCGTGAGGTTCACTTGCAACTGAAGTGCTGTCATGCTGGTCTGCACGATGGCATTCTGAAGTTGGATGAACAGTTCATGGGCGTCGGCGGTTGCGTGCTGGCTGACCGAAGCGGCGTGGATGAACGGGATCAGATCCGATCGGACCGGTGGGCGGGATCCGGGAGGCGGAGTCTGAGTCAGCGGCGTTTGGATCTCCTCTACGACAACCGGTTCCACAGGCGGTTCCCAGGGAAGCAGGATTTCATCGATGGGCACGTTTACGTTTGTAGCAGGAATCTTCGGCTCGTTGAGTTCGACCCGGTTGCGAAGGATCGGCGCTGCCGTCGGTACGATCAACGTCCGTTTCGGATCCCGCTCCTTCGCGGACTGATGATCCACGCAGAGTGATTCTCCGCCATAGAGCCGTTCCAGCGAGACCGGCACGCGCTCGGCCACAAGTTGTGCGAGTGCGCGAAGAACGAGTGATGCGGGATCGTGACGCGGTGCGCACACTGATCGCGCGACATGCGGGCGATTGCCGAGCGTGGCGGAGATCATGCGCGACGCGGAAGCGCCAGGCCCCATTTCTATGAATATGCGTACACCATCACGATAAGCTGCCTCGACGACGTTCGGGAAATCGATGGGATTCAGCAGTCCGGCCGTGATCGAATCGGCGGCATTTTCAGTAGTCATGCGATATTCACGTGCCCATGCACCGCTGTAGAAGGTGACTCGCGGTGGCGCGGTGGCCGGGAGCGTGTGCAGTTCCCGATACGCTTGTTCCACGGGGCGGCCGGCTTCGCAATGCGCGAGCGTTACGCCGGAAAATGGCAGAAACGGCTGATTGACAGCGCGGATCAGATGTTCAACATCCGGACGCAGTCCACCGACAACACACTCGTTCGGGGACGTCGCGATCAGTAAGTACGCCCTGAGATCCCGGCTCAGTTGAGCGCGGACTTCATCCGGCGCAACGGGCATGATGCCAACGACCCAATCGATATCGCCTTGGATCTGATAATGCGATCGAGCCGCATTGTACGGCGGACCGAGATCGGTGGTGAAGAGAGTCGACGATCGGATGCGGCGGTACATCTCATCACGATCGTTCCAAACCCGCAGGCCGAACAAACCGGCCGATTCACCCAGACTCTGACCCAACAGGGCTTCGATCGGTACTCCGAATGAAGCCATCAGATCGCTGGTCAAAGTCCCGAGCGTGACCTGACCGAACAGAAAATCACGGGGTGCCGCTTGAGAGGGAATCTCCGATTTCCAGAATAGGTGAGGAGCATACTGAGAGCGGAGAAGCTGATTTTCGTGCTGCTGTCGACGGAGTATCTCGGGCCATTGCAGACCGAGTTCGCGACCCATGCCGGCAAATTGATTTCCGGAACCCGGATACACCGCCGCGACTTTGCCTCCGCGACCCAATGGATACTGATTGAAGAAGACTCGATCACGTAATGAATCGTTCGGATCCAAAGGGACCGTTCGATCGCCTGCGGAACCGACTTTCGCTTTCGCCAGTCGAATTGTGGTCCGCAGTTCCTCCGGATTTCGAACCACCATCGTCACGGCAAGCTGACGCTTCGGATTCGGGCTCACGCGACTGAACCAGTCCCGTGCCAGCGATTCGATCGATCGCGAGCCGTTGGGAAGCCAGGCATCCAAACGGTTCAGTCCGTCCAATACTACGGACGTCGAATCGCCATCGACGACAAAAATCGCTTCACTTCGAGCACCCAGAGGTTGACGGCGCTCGCGTTCCATCAGCGGGGATACAACGGTCGGCTGATACTCTTCCACAATCGCATGCGTACAGTTTCCGTCGATTCCCGATCCGGCGACGATCGCTAAGCGCGATTGATTTTCGCGATTCGTCAGCCAGTATCGCGCTGGCTGAGCGTTCGTATCCGAGGGCAAAATCTGCTGGTAGACCGCCAGACACGCGCGAGCGAATCGAAGTAGGACTGATGCGAAGCCGCAATCGCCGAGTTGAGCATTGAGATTGCAGTACACCAGCGGTTCGACCCGGTCGATTTCCTGTGCCAGAGTCTGGAGAGCGCGGGATTCCTGAGGGGCACCGCTCAATTCCATGTAGCCGAGTTGAGTCGGATCGATCGTCGCATCCAAACAGGCACGTAATAAGGACGATGCAAAGGTCGCGGCATCGGTTTCGGGTTCGAGAATCGAACTGCAACTGGCGCTGCCGACACCTCGCAGTACGGCGTAGATCCGATCGCCGTCCTGCTCCGCCTGCGAAAGGCGTTTGAGCACGACGCAAACCGACGCATCGGTTGGCGGATATTCGGAATTCGT
This sequence comes from Limnoglobus sp., assembly GCA_041742055.1. Lineage (GTDB taxonomy): Bacteria > Planctomycetota > Planctomycetia > Gemmatales > Gemmataceae > Limnoglobus. The sequence continues at coordinate 64,113 of JBGSJI010000014.1, forward strand.
GATGGCCCGCGGATCCGTGGGAAACTCGACGGATCCCACGACAGCCCGATCTAGTTCATTCGCTCGCAACGCGCGCACCGCCAGTTCCAGCGCACGCCCTGCGGACGTTTGTTCGCTGCAAACGGTAAAGCTGGGTCCGCCGAATCGAAACGCACGGGCGATGCGGCTGGCGGTGATACTTCCCAACGCTCCCATCACGCGATTGGCATTCAGCGCCGGTCCCGCCTGATCGCTGGCTGAACGTCCTTCCCGCTGCGCCGCCCAGCGAAGGTGGAAGTTCGTCGTGTTCAGATCCAGTCCAAGACCCACGAACACGCCGCTGCGAGGATCACCCTCCGCAGGCTCTTCGTACGTTCCGTGACAATCATCCAACGCCGCAGCCGCCGTCTGCAACGCGAGCAACTGCTGGGGAAGGAGTTCCTCAAGCTCTTTGGGCGGAATTCGAAAACGATCAAGTGGAATGGTCAACTCGGAGATGGTCCTTCGCTCGATTGGAGTAGCGCTGAACGTCTGTTCCTGAAATGCCCGCAATCCTTCCTGACTGCCGCACTGGATCGCGAGTCCGACTACAGCGATTTGTGCGTCCTTATGTTGATCCTCGCCGTCTTGCTCGGTGATCTCGCTTATGCGAGCCTGCATCCTGCGAATTCTGGAGAGTAAAGCACTTTGGCCGGACGCGCTCACGTTCTCGTTCGGACCTCCGGGCAACGCCGCATAGGTTTGACCATGCCAGTCTTCGAGCAGTAGGTGAGCATTGACTCCACCAAAACCAAATCCACTCACGGCAGCGCGTCGCGTCGGACGGCGCAATTGCCATGGCTCCGGCCTGTCGAGAATACGAAAAGGGCTGTTCTTGAGATCCAGGGAGTCGGCGGGCTGAGAAAAATTCGCCTGAGGAGGAAGGGTTTCAGCGGCCATGGCCATGATCACTTTCATGGTGGCGACGGAACCCGCACCGGTCAGTAAATGGCCAACGGTTGATTTCACGGAGCCGATCACGCAGGAAGCACCCTGCGGAGGACGATCCGTTTCTTTCCAGAGCTGAAGGAGACTCTCGAATTCGATCGCATCGCCGACAGGAGTCCCCGTGGCGTGGCATTCGATAAGGTCCACATCCGACGGTATCCAATCCGCCTGCCGATAGGCCTCACGCATGGCGCGCAGTTGACCTTCGACGGCGGGGGCGAGGAGATTTCCCACGCGATCGTTCGATAGACCACAACCCGCGATCACGGCAAAGATCGGGTCTTTCGCAGCGAGCGCATCCGATAGCCGTTTGAGAACGAAAATTCCGGCACCTTCACCTACAACGAGACCGTCCGCTTTTCGATCGAACGGCGAGCAGCGACCGGACGGTGAGAGCGCACGAAGCTGCGAGAATCCCATTTGTGTGTACTGGCAGTCGGGACGGGAAGAACCGCCGGCGAGCATTGCATCCGCGCGGTGAGCGAGTAGTTCATCCGCTGCCAGTTTGATGGCGTAGAGCGAAGAAGCGCAAGCGGCATCGAGAGTGTAGGTTCCGCCTCCCAGGCCCAACGCTTTCGCAAGCAACCCCGCCGGCAAACCCGTCGGATAGCGATTCCAGTAATGAGGTTGTTCCAAACGGGAAAGACCCATTCGCGGACCCAGAATCGACCGCGCCAGCTCATTGGATTTGTCTGTTGGTAAACAAATATTTCCGAGGATCACGCCGACCTTCCGGCGGTTGATCGAACGGGTATTCGTGGATTGCCACGCCCGAGTGCCGACATCCAGAACCAGATGGAATAGCGGATCCAGCTGCCCGATCAGTTCCTCCGGTAAATCGAGCGCCGTTCGATCGATCTCGAATGGATCGAGAAAATAGCCACGCCGGGAATACACCCGATCCGGTTGCGGGCCATCGGGATTCATGCACTGACTGGCCGGCAGATACCAGCGATCGGGCGGAACATCCCGTACGCAATCCTTCCCGTCAGCGACCTGCTTCCAGAAGAGATCCAGATCGGCGCCGCTACCGGGAAACCGACCGGCCATACCGACAATTGCAACGCGATCCGTTGTGAGCATGATGAGGACGGCTCATGAACTGAGTATGAGAGTGCGAGCTTAGTTGCGAACCAGCGGACCCAGCTGATTGCGACGAAAGGCCTGATTCAATCCCGGGTCGATGACACATTCATAGTCCTGCATCTGAGCGACGACCGAAGCTTCGGAATCCAGGAAATCGATGTCAGCACGGGCGAACGATCCGTTGTCACGGGTGACGCGAATCACGACTTTCGTCGGACCTGAGGGGAACGACCGTCGGTACTGCCGATACCGACCCAGGAAACAGGGAAGTGATCCGGCGCCATGTTGCGCGTAGCTCCAGAGAATCATCATCTGAAAACTGGCATCGAGTACAAGAGGTTCCGCAACCCAAGAGCTTCTCAGGGGATTCGTGAACCATTCTGTCGGCGAGGGGGAGGGATAGGCCGTGCCGATAAATGCGGTCTCTGTGAGTCCGTCAACCGATTCAATTCCATGCAGGTCCGGACCGTGGAACAGAAAATATCGATACACATCGTCGAGGGGGTGGGGATATTGCTGGATGTCCGGAGGACGATCGACTCCCGGAGCTTTCGGCAGGGCGCTGACCAGGATCACTTCGGCACGGGAGTGAATCACTTCACGTCCATCGCGACGTTTGCCTCGCAATTCCACCGGAACGCAGAACGTTCCTTCCACCCGGGTCGCCCGGCCGGCCATCAACCGAAGCGTACTGGGCACGGCCTCTTCGACCATGACGCCATGTGTGATCCGCAAATCGTTAAATCCATGAAAAAGCAGTCCCGGATTTCCATGCAATGCCGCGTGTGCGAGCCATTCCATGTGGACCGCCATCGGGAGGACCGCTCGACCATCGAGAACGTGCGACCGCAGAACGGGATGGGATGCAATGTCGACGATCCGCTCGAACGCCAGAGACCATTCAACCGGAATGGACGGCGGACTGGTGATTGGCGCCGGGGTATTCATGGGCGCAGCGGGAGCACGACCAGTACTCGCCATATGGACGGAACCCGATTGGGATTGTTTTAGATTCGGTTTCGGCCCCATCGCCACAACCTCCACCGAATGACCTGCTGCCCCCAGTTCCTGAACCGCGAATGAACCGCCTTCGAGCAGAGGGATCAAACCAACTCCCTCGGATTCAAAAAGCTTTCGAAGACCGGGAGATACCATTCCGCCATCCCAGGGTCCCCAGTTGATCGCCACCACGCGTGTTCCGGACCGCTTGCGGGCTTCCACCTGCGCAATCTTGTTCAGAACTTCGTTGGCCGACGCATACGCGAGCTGACCCGATCGGCCGATGCGCCCCGTGATGGAACCGAAGAGCATCACAAACTTCAACGGTTCGCTTCCGAGAAGTTCCAGCAGGTTCCGGACTCCGTCGACTTTCGTGTTATAAACGTAATCAAACTGCTCTGACGTGAGTTGTTCGATCTTTCGATCCGCCAATACTCCCGCACCATGAATCACGCCGGTCACTGATCCGTATTTCACTTTCACCTGATGAAGCAAGTCCGCGACAGCGCGTCCGTTTGAAGCATTCACGGCAAAATACACAGCACGCGATCCCGCACGCTCCAATCGCTGCAAGGTGGATCGGATTTCCCGCTGGGCCGAGATCCTCGTGAACTGATCCACGATCGCTTTGGGAGTAGCTTCGCTTCCCATTTGTTTTGCAATTGCCTGTTTCATTTCTGTTTCGCTGGTCAATTCTGATAACCAGGCCGGTTCGAGCCCGGTCGGTGATGGCGTGCGCCCGGTGAGGATTAACGTCGATTTGAAGGCTGTCGCCAGCGCGACGGAGACCTCCGCCGTCACACCCCGCGCACCACCGGTTACGAGGATCACATCCTGAGAATTCAGAGTCAATCCGTGAGACGTCAGCCGACGCGTGGTGCGGGCCAATTCCAGTGTGCAGCGGTGAGACGGCGTAATGCCAACTTCGATCGGTCCACCCGCGAGCAATTCTTCAATAATGGAGGAAGCGGCGGCGGCGGGCGCATCCGCAGCATAGACCGGTTGAATATCGATCGCCTTGCAGGCCAGTTCCGGCCATTCCCATCGGGCCGTCTTGATGATACCCGCGAGACCTCCGGGAACGGGATCCGCAGACGCCGAGAGATTCGTGAATCCGAAGGTTCCATCCAGTCGCGTAACACTGATCAGAATGGCCATGGCCCCTTGACGTGTCGACTGACGGAGACGCGGCCCCGCGACGTGAAGCCACTGCAGGGCAAGCCGGTTGATAGGCAATGTTGAAGGTACAACGACAGGTGCGATGAACACCAGACCGGCCAGTGCGCCTCCCGCTTGAGAGGTTGCCACACTGCTCCAAGGTAGGATGCGGACGAAAAAGCCAAGCCGTGACAATTGCAGCGAAATTTCACGGACGACTGGTTCGTCATTCGCCACAAGCCAGATTTCTCCGCCATCAGGAAGCGGTACGGGTGCGCGACCCGCTGCCAAATCCAAATCAATGACCTGGACGATACTTCGCTCCACCGGATCGACCATTGACGGAGTTTTGGCTTTCTCCGTTGTGATCGGGTGAACGGGTGGTACAAGCACGGAATCAGGTGCCGCGGTCGGAATGATTCCTCCAGAAACACGTTCGGTCTTGGGAGCGATCAATTCAGAACGCGCGAGCAACGATTCCTGTTCAAGGCTCGATTGTGAGATCACATTGAGGGCGCTGGAATCTTTCTCGCTCAGCATGTGCGAGGAAAGGGGTGCCACAACATTCGGCTGAATCGAAATCTTCTTGGTCGTTGGTCCTGCTTCATCAACGGTTTTGGGTTTGAGAGTCACAGGATTGTCTGAGAGAAGGTTTGCCACATCCTGCAGTGTCTGCAGGCGACCCAGATGTTCGGGTTTGACCGGTGGTGAACCGGGTAGCCGATCCTGAAGTGCGGAGAGAATCTCTACGCGTTTGATCGAGTCGATCCCCAGATCGACATCCAGACCCATGTTCAAATTCAGCATGTCCGTGGGGTAGCCGGTCTTTTCCGCAACCACTTCCAGCAACGTCTTCTCGATGAAATCTGAGCCTGAGTTCCCGGAACGGATGTTGCCTTCAGGTGCCGTCAGCGCTATTGGGAAAGCAGGTAAGTTCTCGGGAATCGTGTGCGAAGCAGGAACGGAAGCATTCGTAACCGGTACCGGTCTGGGTAGTGGCGTTGGGACCGCCGAAATGGGATCCAAGAGTGACGGACTTTGATTGAATAAGTCTGCAACATCCTGCAATGTGTGCAGTTGTCCCAGATGTTCGGGTTTAACCGCGTTCGATCCCGGAATCTTTTCCTGAAGAGCGGAGAGAATTTCCACACGTTTGATCGAATCGATTCCGAGGTCGCTGTCGAGACTCATCGCAAGCGAGAGCATCTCGACGGGGTATCCTGTTTTTTCCGCAACGACACCAAGCAAAACGGTTTCCGCAGTTGATGGGGACGATTTGAGCTGATTGCCATTCTTTTCTGAAGCACTGAAGACGATTTCTTTTGGCATCGGAAGTGTTGCGGGCTTCTGAACCTCTGGAGTTGGCGTAATTTTCGCGATGGGTTCGGGAATGACAGCCGGAGCCGGGATCGCAGGTGGTTGAAAGACCGGCAGGATGGGAGCCGGCGTTCCTCCACCCGCGATCGTGTGCTGTTGGGCCACAAGCGCGGCGAGTGTTTGCTGCGCCTGCATCTGCGATTCGAGAAATTGCTTATGAATACGGGCCGTTTCTTCCTGCATCCGTTGAAGAGCAGCAAGTGTTTCCTGGATGGCGCTCAGTGACGAAGAAGTCAATGACTTTGAGGGTTCTGACATGGACGGCGGATCCAAAGGCGTATTGATCAACACGGGAACTTCACGACGCGGACGTTTGGGACGAGGCTGGACATAATTGGCACCATTCAATGGTACCGTCATCGCAGGCTTCGATCCGGATGAAATCGGTCGACATCGGCTTCCCGCTTCCCAAGCAGAAAGTTGGACTTCGTGACCACGCGCCGCAAGCATGGCCAGACCATCCGCCAAGTCTAGCACACCCGATCGCCGCCCGGCAGAGCCGTCGATCGCGAGCGTCAGGATTTCCGATGTGGGTGGAACCCCTTCGCCGGGTTCTGCCACGATCGCTTCGACGAGGTTCGTCAGAACTTTACCAGGGCCAACTTCAAGGAATGTGCGGACTCCGCGACCGATCATCGCTCGAATTTCATCCACGAACGCGACCGGTTGAGCAAGCTGATTTCCCAGAAGATCGCGGACTGTCGTCGCATCTTCGGGATACTCGCCCGCTGTTGTGTTGGAGTAAATCGCGAACGGCGAAGAATGAACTTCGATCTCGTTTAATGCTCTCCGGAACGGTTCCGCTGCCGCTGCCACCAGCGGACTGTGAAACGCCGCCGCTACCGGCAACGGGGCAAAACGGATACGGCGCGACTTCAACTTCGCCATCAATTTTTCGATTTCGGGTGAAGAGCCGGAAAGCACCGTCTGTCGAGGTGCATTGCGATTGGCAAACACCACATTCGCACCCGACTCGCGAACTGCCTCCTCAATTTCGGCGATTGGTGCCAAAACGGCCACCATCGTCCCTGCGTCGGCGTTGCGCCCCTGCGCCGCCATCAACTCGCCACGCAGTCGGGACAATCGGACAAAATCCTTTGAGGTAATCCGACCTGCTGCTGCCAAAGCGGTGAGTTCACCGAAACTGTGCCCTGCGAAGGCCTCGGCGCGAATCCCGAAGCGATGGTGGAGGACGTTCCATAACCCCATGCTCACCGCGCCGATGGCGGGTTGTGCGACGTCAGTCGACCGTAGCGCTGCGTCCTGCTTCGTTGAAGCGTCGGGATCGAATGAAGTCGGGGGATAGATGATTCTTGCGACGTCAGCGACAGTGGAAATCGAATCCAGCATCTCGGGGAAAAGGCACGCCAGTTCACGCAGCATTCCAACCGATTGCGAACCTTGCCCGGGGAAGAGTACCGCGAGTAGTCCCTCTGTCGGCCCCGTACCGTAATAGGCACCCTCGGGTGTGTGCCATTCCTGCGCATGTGGTTGGTTCCCGAGTCGATCCTTGGCGCTGTTCACCAATCGTGAAAGGTCGTCCGTCCGCGATGCGACCAGAATCAAGCGATGAGGATTTCGGGCAGAAAAGTTCGATCGGGCAAGTTCGGCGTTTCTCGCGAAATCGTCCCACGAAGTTGGTACCTTGACCAATTGGACCGCAATTTCCTGAGGAGTTTGGCCAGCGATGGGATAAATCTCAACCCGACCACTCCAGTCCAAATCCGTTTTGTGCGGTCGATATTCCTCGAGCACGGCATGGAAATTCGAGCCTCCGAATCCGAACGCGCTGACTCCGGCGCGGCGGGGGTGTTCTGCCTTCGGCAACCAGGGGCGCATCTTTGTGTTGACATAAAACGGCGAATCCGCAGCATTCAACGGATCGACCGGTTGAGTGACCTTGAGCGTCGGCGGCAGAACTTTGTAATGCAGCGCGAGCGCCGCCTTGATCAGACTCGCGGCACCCGCTGCGGCTTTCGTATGCCCGATCTGAGATTTGACCGATCCGATCGCACACCAGGGCCGCTCGCTCTTGCCGAAGATCTCCGTCAAAGCGCTGGCTTCCGTGGCATCGCCAACCTTGGTGCCTGTCCCGTGTGCTTCGATCATTTCGATCGTGTCCGGCGTCACGCCAGCGCGGGCGTAGGCATCCTTCAAACAGCGTTTTTGTCCGTCGGCGGAGGGTGCGTAAATCGCATTGCCTTTTCCGTCACTGCTGGTGCCGATGCCTTTGATCACCGCATAAATCGTATCGCCATCACGCTCCGCATCCGCAAGTCGCTTGAGAACGATCATACCTAGGCCTTCACCCAGGATGGTCCCGTCTCCGTTGGCATCGAACGGCTTGGAATCCCCCGTTTTCGAAAGCGCGGGCGTTTTGCTGAAGCACATGAACATGAAAATATCGTTGAACGTGTCCGCCCCACCGGTAACGACTGCATCAGCTTTACCCGTTTGCAACTCAAGCGCTGCCAGATGCACCGCACTCAGAGAACTCGCGCACGCCGCATCAACAACGCAGTTCGTGCCGTGCAGATCCAGCTTGTTGGCAATGCGCCCCGCCACCACGTTTCCGAGCAAACCCGGAAAACTATTCTCCTGCCACGGAACATACGATTCGCCGATTCGATCCACGACATCCTGAGCGACATCATCCGGCACGCCCGCATCTTTGAGCGCCCGCCGCCAGTGCGGATGCCCCAGCCGCGCCCCCAGCGGAATCACGAGTTCCAGTGTGCCTGTCACACCCAGAATCACAGAGATCTTTTCACGAGGAATCCGGGACTGTTCGCCCAGCATACCCGCGTCCAAGAGCGCCTGCTTCGCGGCGACGAGACCCAGGAGTTGAGTCGTGTCCGTTGCTTCGATATCCTTTGGCGGAAGCCCGAATTCCAGCGGATTGAAGTCGATGGTGGGAATGAAACCGCCGCGCTGAGCGTAGGTCTTGTCCGGCGATTTCGGATCCGCATCGAAATAGTCTTCCGGCTTCCAGTGCGTGGGCGGAACGGGCCCGATGCAATCATCGCCGTGTTTGATGTTCGCCCAATAAGCACCCGGACCGACCGCATGGGGAAACAGACATCCCATGCCCACGATGGCCAAATCCATGGTGGATTTCCGATCTCGGTTTTCGGCCATTCGTGTGTCGATTTGCAAGCTCATAGTACTTTCTGTTCGCGCTCCGAACTCCGCCTTAACGAAGTTTCGCCTCGATTTGTTCCAGGGTCAGCGGCTCGATCGAAAAACACTGATTGGGCAGATGGACTCCCTGAACCGCAAGCGCCTGACGACGCAGGACCACGCAGGAACCATAGAGCAGATTCATGGCCACTGCGGTCACGGTCCGGTAGTGAGTTGCCTCCAGAAACGAGCCTTTGGCCCATTCATTAAAGGCACCCATCGCCGGACCGCACCAAACCTGATAATCCAGCTGGCGACCATTTTCGCCACTGTTCGCCCATCGCGACGACAGCCCCAGATACCAGCGGAAAACCAGTGCCATCTTATGTTTAGGATCGGTCTCCGCCTTGGGTAATTGCGTCGGATCCCGCCGCTCAAAGAACGCCTTCGTCTCCGCCCACACATCCGCAAACGGACGCCTCAGAAGGTTTTTCTCGATATTCGCTCGCTCGGATTCCGGAACCGCTTCCCACGATGAATAAGCCCGATACGTGTCGAACAGCTTTTGCGCCCGCATCGCAAACATCGTGCCCCGCTTGAGCACCTGGACTTTCACGCCCATCTCGAACATATCCGCCGCAGGCGCCATGATCGTATCCGCCTGCCCCGCCTCAACCAGCATCTTGCGCACCGCGTCTGACGATCCCGATTCCACGCACGCCTGATTCACGCTGCCCGTCACCACATACGCCGCACCCATGCTGAACGCGCCCGCCACACTCGCCGGCGTGGCAATCCCACCCGCCAAACCCACACGCACCGGTGCCGCAAACTGATATTGCTCCTGCAACCGGTCTCGCAACGCAATCATCGTCGGCAACAGCGTAATCGCCGGCCGATTATCCGTATGTCCTCCGCTATCTGCTTCCACCGTCAGGTCGTCGCACATCGGCAGTTTCGACGCCATCTCCGCCTGTTCACTCGAAATCTGACTTTTCGATACCAATTCCTGAAGAATTCGCGATGGCGGGGGCGAAAGGAACTTCGTCGCCACTTCCACCCGCGAGACCTTCGCAATCACACGGTGAACCACCAGCGGCATCCCCGCCGATCCCCGTCGCAATCCGCTCGCGCGATAACGCACGATCGCCGCCGTCAAATCCAGATACGCCGACGCCTCCACAATCCGCACGCCCCGGCGAATGTACAAGTCCGCCACCGCACTCTCATGCGCAGGCTCATTCGGACTGTGAATCAAGTTGAAACAATACGGCAGATCGCCCAAAGATCCCTGCAACCGGTCAATCGCCGCCGCAACACGCTCCAGCGACAATCCCGCCGCCCCAAAACTCCCCAGCATTCCATTGCGGCCCATCGCCTCGACAATCTCCGCCGAGCCAATCCCGTTCGCCATCGCGCCGGTCATATACGGATAGCGCAGGCCGTAGGCGGAGCAGAAACCCGGATCGCCCAGCATCTCCGGCGTCACCGGTGGCGCTGTCGCCAGCAGCGGCAGAAACTCCGCACCCGGTCTCGGCACGCCGATCCGCGTTTCGCCGCCAATTCCCACCGCCACGCCATCCGCAGTCTGCACCACGTTCACAGGAACTTTCACTGTTCCCATCTGGGCCCGAATCGTCGCGGGATCTGTGGTGGGAGGATGACGATCCGGCTTCCACCACGCTAAGCCGATGCGCACCATCGACCGCGAAGTGGCGGAAGGCAGCGGAAGGCCGGTCGATGAGGACATGACACAACAACACAAGTGCGAATCAGGTTACCAACGTAAAGGATGATTTACGATTCCGCCCCGCTCCGGAACAGATTCATTCCGCCGCTGAACCTCAGCACGAACAAGCCGAGTTCAGGCATCAGCAAAAACAGACCATTCCTACGCCCATCCAAAATGAAATTCGCGATGCCCAGAACCGCCAACCAACTCCGCATTTCGATTTGACAAGTTGCAATTCAATGAGGACGACTCCGCCACCTGCTGCTCATGTACTTGGCGGAGCCCCCGTGAGAGAACCGCTTCGCTCAGAAATTCTGTTTTTGTGGAAAAATGTTCAGTTGATAGAAAGTGTTCATTTTCCAGAGCATTTTCCTGTTAGCTGCCAATCTGGCAGGCGAGTTCGCCAACTTCGCCAACTCAAAACACACACCTCTTGGCGAAGAGACATTGACGAGCTGATATAATGTACATTTGTTTTTAATGAGCCGTCAGCCGTCACAAGCCCGCAGCGTGAGCAAGGGAGACAACCCGCGCTCGTCGCGAGACGACTCTTGGAGTTGTTCGTCGTCCGTTATCTTCAATTCGCACTCCGTTATCGCCATATGCCCGTAGTAGGGTCAGGACGCACCCCGTTTTCCGGCTCCGGAGGAGCCAAGGAATGTCGCCACGGGTCAGCAAGACCGGCGAAGCCGGTCGCAGCGCAGCCCGTGGAATGAGTGTACGTTTTTATATCTGTTCTGCCCCGGAGGGGCAGTGGAACCGAGTCCGGAAACGTTCCGTTGCCCCTCCCGGGGCAGTTCCAAAAGTGTTGTTGGGGTTCGTTTCCACGGGTTACGCTCGCTTCGCTCGCTCACCCGTGGCGACATTCCTTGGCTCCTCCGGAGCCGAAGACAGGTGCGCAAGTTCGCCCGTGGCGACATTCCTTGGCTCCTCCGGAGCCGAAGACAATTCCGCTCGCTCACCCGTGGCACCATCCACAGGCACCTTCGGCACAAAGAAAACCAAGACAACCGGCGGACTGACGTCGCGCCGTTCGCCGTTCTTCATTCTCAATGATCAGTATTCAGAGAAAACGAAACTCCGTGAGCGGCACTGAGGATTGCGGATTGCGTTGGACTGTGACCGGTTCTCGGTAATATGATCGAGCACGCTTTTACAAATAAAATCGTTCGGCGGCAGAAGGGTGATTGCGATGAGCAACTTTAAGAGGTTCACCATGATGAGACGACTGAGTGTTTCCTGCATGTTGCTTGTCGCAGTCGCTTGGGTGACGCTCGTGGGGAGCACCTATGTCGCGACCGCCTGTACCCGCGCGGTCTACTTCGGAAAAGAAGGTCAGACCGTCACCGGCCGGTCGATGGACTGGGTCGAAGACATGCAGACCAACCTCTGGGTGTTCCCTCGCGGTATGAACCGCGATGGCGGCCTGGGCAAGGGGTCGCTGGAGTGGACCAGCAAGTATGGCAGCGTTGTGGCCTCGGTTTACGAGGGTGGTACGGCCGACGGCATGAACGAGAAAGGGTTCGTGGCGAACTTGCTGTACTTGGCCGAATCCGAGTACGCACCCGACGACAAGCGGCCGGTCGTATGCGTCACAGCCTGGGCGCAATACCTGCTTGATAACTTTGCGACGGTTCAAGACGCTGTCGCTGAGGTGAAGAAGGACGCATTCCGCATCGTCCCCGTTACCGCACCCAACGGGGCGAAGGGGACGGTCCATATGGCCATTTCCGACCCGACGGGCGACTCCGCCATCTTCGAATACGTGAAGGGGAAATTGGTCATTCACCACGGCAAGGACTATCAGGTGATGACCAACTCGCCGACCTACGACAAGCAACTTGCGATCAACGAATACTGGAACGATTTCGACGGTGCCGTCATGCTCCCGGGTACCGTTCGCCCCGCGGACCGCTTTGCTCGTGCGAAGTATTACATTAACGCTTGTCAGCAGTCGGCGGATGCTCGCGAAGCCGTGGCGGCCGTGTTCAGCGTGATGCGCAACGTGAGCGTCCCTCGTGGCATCCTCAAGAAGGGCGCGCCGAACGTCTCTTCAACGCTCTGGTTGACGGTCGCGGATCAAAAGAACCGTGTTTACTACTACCATGACACCTACAGCCCCGGTGCCTTGTGGGTCAAGCTGGATCAGATCGACTTCAAGGATGGGAGCGGCGTGCGGAAACTGACTTTGGTGGGCAAGCCGAACGTGGTCGGCGATCAGTCCGCCAACTTTGAGAAAGCCGAGCCGTTCACGTTCCTCGCACCGAAACATCAGTGAGTCTTACAGCCTGTTGAAAGAGACCTGCGACGAGCGCGGGGAGCAGGAGAGCAAGAAAAGATCGCCGGAACCGGGTTCGTGTGGTTCGATCAGAGCCCGGCAAATGGCGCTGCACTTTGGACTTCGAATCGCGAACGCACATGCTGGAAGTCACATCTGATGGGAATACATTTGTGAGAAATTGATTATAACATTTGGATTTTCAGGGCCGGATTCGACTTCAATTCGTCGAGGCGACTATCATGTACTTTCCGGATATCGACAAAAAGTCGGCGTTAAGAAATCATTGAAAACAGATGATAAATGAAACACTTTTTCTGAACAATCGAGAGTGGAGGTCGTGAGGATCCGTTCTTCGTGATGTGTGAACGAACCGAGAGTTGGGTTGTTCGCAGCGACATCACGTGATATTGAGAACGTGCGAAAATCGTAAGATAGGCACCCGTTCACTTCGAACGATCGAGTGCTGAACGAGTAATCAGTGTGGGGGCGGATGGATCTCAGTATCGTCCGCAATTCGCATTGGTTTCATAATTGTTTTTGTTTTTCTTTTCTCTCCGGAGTGCGTTGTATGTTTCGGTCCCTAGCTGGACGCGGTCGGTCAGCCTTCACGCTGATCGAACTGCTTGTGGTAATTGCGATCATCGCGATCCTGATCGGCCTGCTTCTCCCGGCAGTCCAAAAAGTGCGCGAAGCTGCTGCCCGCGCTAAGTGCCAGAACAACCTCAAGCAGATCGGCTTGGCGCTGCACGGCCACCACGACGCGATCAACAAGTTCCCAGCCGGCCGCTTCGGCTGCGACGGATCCGGCCCCGGCGATTGCGGGACTCTTCCGCAGAACAGCGTGTTGCGTGGCGGATCAAGCGGATTCGTGTTTATTCTGCCGTACATCGAACAGGACAACATCTTCAAGACGATCGGCACGACCATCGCCGACGTTCCCTGGCCGACGGTGGACAACACGACGTGGCGTGTCGTCAATAAGATCGCCCTCGAATCGCGCCCGCCGGTGTATGTTTGCCCGTCGGACACCGCATTGCCGTTTATCGCCAACACCGGCGCGGGGCCGACGCTGAACGCCGCCGTTGGCAGCTACGCTCAGGTCGCCGGGACTTTCGGGCCCAGTTCGGGCATCGGTGCGAACGTGAAATACACCAACACCGGCCTGTTCCTTTACCGGAACCCACTGCGGATCGCGGATATCATCGACGGCACCAGCAACACGCTGGCGATCGGCGAGGTCTATGACGGGCATTTGGGCAACAACTCGAATATCTGGAGCGTTGGTTCGCGCCACACCCACACCCTGCGGACCACTCAAAACCCGATCAACAGCGCACCCGGCACGGGGATTCTTTACAACAGCGCGAACAACGGCGCGTTCATGAGTCGCCACACTGGCGGGGCCAACTTCGCTCTGGCTGACGGCAGCGTCCGGTTCATCACCCAGAACGTTGACATCACTCAGTACCGTGCGGCCTCCACCATTCGAGGCGGCGAAGTCAGCACCCTCAATTAAGCCAGAAGGAACCTCTCATGTCACGCATTCTCTCCCATGGCCGCGCACGCTTCACGGCGGGCTTGGGCTTGGCTCTCATTTGTTTCGCCTTCGCCGGTTGCGGCGGAGGTGGGCCGAAGATCGTCCCGGTCTCCGGCACCGTCATGATCGACGGGCAACCGCTGACCTACGGCCACGTTCAGGTGCTTCCATCCGGTTGGCGACCGGCGTCCGGTGCGATTGGCGCGGGCGGGCGATTCACGCTGACCACGACGGAGCCGAACGACGGCTGCGCAGTCGGCACGCATCCGGCGGTCGTCCTCGCGGGTGAGTCGATCACCCCGGAGACGATGAAGTGGCACGCCCCGGAAAAGTACGCCGACGTTTCGACGTCCAATCTCACGGTCACCATCTCCGGGCCGACCGATAACTTGCTGATCGAGTTGAAGTCGGACGGAACTCAAAAGCCGTCGAAAGCGAATTTTGAAGGCGGCAGCGAATTCGCGAAGTAAGCACTCCTCTGTGCCCACAATCAAAGGGGCACGGCGAATGCCCGCATTCCAAGGGTAGCACCTTGGAATGCGGAGTGACGCAAAGTTATGACGAATGCCGGTGTGATGGGATACGATCGCCTGGCGCGGTTGGAGTGTTTATTGATTGTTTTTGCGGTCAAGCATTTTTTAAAAACCAGTGTCTGAAACATGTCGTAATTTGTCAAATTCAACTTTGCAATTTGAAGAGACACAGCTATTTTACTAGGCATCGCCGACCGTAGGAACGATGACAATACATGTATCTTTTTGACCACTGATCCGTCAGACAGTTTTGGAGATGGACCAAATCTCGATAATGGAGTTCAATAATGACGCCGACCTTACTCCCTGATTGTGAGACCGAAACACGTTGGTTGGCTTGCGAAATCGGTAAAGGGATGTTCAGTGATGAACTGGCTGTCACTTATCCGCCTCAGGGAGATCAACAGAAATCAGTGTTTGTATCGAATTCCACGGCGGAGGGAGAGCCGGGGAGAAAAGGAAAGGTGCGGATCAAGTTAATTCGCAAGGATGGGATTTTATTTGCCGTGCTGCCATCCTCGAATCAAGATATTGTGACCGTGAGGGAGGTAGACCTTATCCCATGATTTTATCCAACGTGGAAATTCAAAAAGCGATCGATAACAGACATCTCCTCATCGAACCTGAACCATTGCCACGCCAGCCAACGGGGAAAGCGGGAGATGATTGTCCTTATCAAACCTCCTCCGTTGATTTGAGACTCGCGGACGAGATTTCTTACTTTAAGGATGGATTACCACTCGATATCAACCTTTCCCGTGGAGGGTTTGCGAATCTATTTGGAGCGAATTCCGAGAACCAGAAAATCAGCTTTGGACAGCCGTTTGTACTCAGGCCGAATCGACTCGTTCTTGGGAGAACACTTGAGAAGGTCACCCTCCCTATCGTCCCCGATGGTCAATCATTTGCCGCACGTGTCGAAGGCAAGAGTTCCTATGCTCGCTGTGGACTGCTTGTCCATTTTACCGCTCCGACGATTCATGCAGGGTTCTCAGGAACCATTACATTGGAATTGATCAATCTTGGCCCCTGTAATATTTCTCTTTATCCCGGAACTCCAATTTGCCAACTGATCATTGAGAGTGTCCAAGGTGTCCCCTTCCGTAATGACAGCCAATTCCAAAATCAAACTCAACCGGGTGGCAACATTCTTTAGGACATTACCAATTGCAAACATGAACCCGGCCGTCCCGACCTCGCATCGCCGATCCTGACAATTGAACCCTTTCACCTCGGGCCGCGATCGGCTAGGATTGCAGATTCCTGCATCCATCAATCACCAATCGCAAAGGCCATTCCCGATGATCGTTCGTATCGGCCTGCTGATCCTGTTGGCCCTGCCGATGATGGCGTGGGCGGGTGAACCGGAGCTCGCGGATGTGTTCGTGCCGAAGGCGGACGGGTTCGCGTCGATTCGCATTCCCTCCGTGATCGTGACGAAGGCGGGGACCGTGCTGGCGTTTGCGGAAGGCCGGGCCGCGAATGCGGATCAGGCGAAGAACAAGATTGTGCAGAAGCGCAGCACCGATGGCGGGCGGACCTGGAGCGCGGTCGCGATCATCGCGGCGGACGGTGAGCGGGCACTCAATAATCCGTGTGCGGTGGTCGAACGCGTGAGCGGGCAAATCCTTCTCATGTATCAGTCATACCCCGCCAAGGTGAGCGAGCGCAGCGGCACGATTCGCACGGGTTACGATGGCGAACTGATCGTGCGCAACTGGCTGATCACCAGCGATGACGACGGCCGGACCTGGTCGAAGCCCCGCGATCTTACGTCGTCCACCAAACGCGAAACCATCGTGACGACCATCGCCAGCGGACCGGGCATCGGCATTCAACTGCGGCACGGCAAGCACGCCGGGCGCATTCTCATGCCGTTCAACGAAGGGCCGTTCGGCGTGTGGAACATCTATGCGGTCTACAGCGACGACCGGGGCAAAACGTGGGCGATGGGCGAGGTCGCGCCGGGCGGACTCATTGCGGCAGCGGGTGGGAAGACGACGAGCTTCGTCAACGAAGCACAGTTCGTGGAACTGGCGGACGGATCGATTCGCTTCAACGTGCGGCGGTGGGGTGGAAAGGCGGTGCGGAAGACGTGTGTGAGTGCGGACGGCGGAGTGACGTGGTCGAAGGTGGAGGACGCCCCGGAACTGATCGACCCGAGCTGCATGGCGTCGATCGTGCGGTACAGCGATCCGGCCGACGGGCAGAAGAGCCGCCTCTTGTACTCTGGGCCGCAGAGCACGAAGCGCGAGAACGGGACGGTATTCGTGAGTTATGACGAAGGGAAGACGTGGCCGGTGAAGCGGGTGCTGTGTGCGGGTGCGTTTGCGTATTCGTGTCTGACGACGCTTCCGGATGGGACGATCGGCTGCTTGTACGAAGCGGACGGGACGAAGAAAATTGTGTTCGCGCGGTTCACGCTGGAGTGGTTGACCGGCGGCAAGGACAAGCGGGACTAATGTCCCGACACACATGAACTTTCGTTGTGCAATATGTCGGGTGGCATGCCCACGACCCTGTGCGGGCATGGCCACTCAAAGCAGTGGCCATGGCACCCAACCCAAAAACCAATAATCCGATGTGACATTGTATTATAATAAACAAATTATCACTATCAGGCTCTATACTTGTGACGATTGATTTCTCTTCCGTTTACCGCTCGGCGCTTCGGGATGATGTGATTCCGTTCTGGCTACGCCACGGGATCGATCCTGAGCACGGCGGATATCTCACGGCGCTCGATCGGGACGGCAGCGTGATCGATACGGACAAGTCGATCTGGTTTCAGGGCCGCGGGGCGTGGATGTTTGCTACGCTCGTCAACACCGTTGAACGCAAGCCCGAGTGGCGGGAGGCGGCGCGGAGCGGGATCGAATTCCTTCGCCGGCACGGTGCGGCTCCGGATGGCAAGCTCTACTTCACGGTAACGCGCGAGGGGCGGCCGCTGCGGATGCGGCGGTACGTGTACAGTGAGTCGTTCGCGGCGATCGCGAATGCGGCGTACGCTCGCGCGACGGGCGACGAGCGCTCGGCTGGCGATGCGGTGAGATTTTTCGAAACGTATTTGCGATGGTCCTTCGAACCCGGCCGCATGGTGCCGAAGGTCGATCCGGACACGCGGCCGATGATCGGCATCGGGCCGCTGATGATCGGCATCGCGACGGCGCAGGAACTCCGCGTGAATCTCGGCGACGTGACGGTCCGCGGTCGCACCTGCACCGAATGGATCGACTCCGCCATCGAGCAGATCGAGCGACTGTTCTTCAAGCCGGAACTCGACGTGCTGATGGAAGTCGTGGGAGCTGACGGATCGATCCTTGATCACTTCGAAGGCCGGCAGTTGAACCCGGGGCACGCCATCGAATGCGCGTGGTTCATCCTGCACGAGGGGCGGTTGCGGAGCGTCGCCCGACTCATCCGCCTGGGGCTGGCGATTCTCGATGCGATGTGGAATCGCGGATGGGACGAGGAGTATGGCGGAATTTTTTATTTTCGCGATGTGAAAGGGCTGCCGGTGCAGGAGTACTGGCACGACATGAAGTTCTGGTGGCCGCAGTGCGAAGCGATTATCGCGACACTACTGGCGTGGAAAGTGACTGGCGATGCGAAGTACGCACGCTGGCACCGGCAGATTCACGAGTGGAGTTTCCGCCACTTTCCGGATGCGGAGTTCGGCGAATGGTACGGCTATCTGCATCGCGATGGGCGGGTTTCAACGCGGCTCAAGGGCAACATGTGGAAGGGGCCGTTTCACCTTCCGCGGATGCTGTTGTATTGTTGGCGGCTGCTGGAGGATACGCTATGAGAGTGCTCGTGCTTGCGGGTCTGCTGGCCGCGAGCCTTCATGCGGAAGAGTGTCCTGCGCTTCCGCCGCTGCCGGACAAGGAAGGCTTCGCCGGCGCGTTCGCGGGCGTGAGCGGTGGTGCGCTGCTGGTGGCGGGTGGCGCGAATTTCCCCAACAAAAAGCCGTGGGAGGGCGGGGAGAAAATCTGGTACGACACGGTTTTTGTGCTGGAAAAGCCGGAGGGAACGTGGACGGTTGCGGGGAAGCTTCCGCGGGCGCTCGGTTATGGCGTATGCGTGACGTATGGTGAACAGGTGATCTGTGTGGGCGGGAGCGATGCGAAGCGGCACTTTGCCGACGCCTTTCAGCTGGAATGGCGCGGCGGCAAGCTGCGCACGACTCAGATTCCTCCGCTGCCGAAGGCGCTGGCGAACATGAGCGGTGCGCTCGTTGGTGATACTTTGTACATTTCTGGCGGAATCGAATCGCCCGGCTCCATCGCTGCCTCGCGATCCACTTTTCGAATGGATCTGAAAGCCAGCGAACTGCGCTGGGACGCGATTGAGCCGTGCCCCGGCCCTGCACGGATGCTCGCGGTCGCAGCTGGGTACGATGGGGCGTTCTGGATCGCCGGCGGGGCGGAACTTGTGGTGGGGAGTGATGGCAAAGTGGAACGCAAGTACCTGAAGGATGCGTATCGGTACACGCCGGGGAAGGGTTGGAAGCGGATCGCGGATCTGCCGGCGGCCGTGGTGGCGGCGCCATCGCCTGCGCCGGCGGATGCATCCGGGTTCTTTATTCTGGGTGGCGATGACGGCTCGCAGGTCGGCACCGCACCCGAACGGCATCGCGGCTTCAGCGAGCAGATTCTCCGCTACGACCCCAAGACGGATCGTTGGATGAAGCACGGTACGCTCTCCGCTCCGCGCGTGACGGTGCCGTGTGTGAGGTGGCGCGGGCGCTGGGTGATCCCGAGTGGCGAGATTCGCCCGGGCGTGCGCTCGCCGGACGTGACTGTTTTCCTGCCGACGAACAAGGAGTAGCCGGACCATGTCGTTTTCCTCTCCGTCGCTGGGTCGAACGGCCTGGCTTGTGGTCGCGCTGCTCATGCCGGTTGCGCTGTTAAATTATCTCGATCGCCAGATGCTCGCCGCCATGAAGTTTTCCGTCATGGGCGACATCACCGGGATCGATACGGATGCGAACTGGGGCCGGATGCTCGGGCAGTTCAAGTGGGTGTACGCCATTCTCAGCCCGTTCGGCGGATACCTGGCGGATCGGTTCAGCCGGCGGTATGTGATCTGCGGAAGTCTGTTTGTGTGGTCGGCGGTGACGTGGTGGACGGGGCAAGTGACGACGTACAACGAGCTGCTGTGGGCGCGGTCGTTGATGGGCGTGAGCGAGGCGTTTTACATACCGGCTGCGCTGGCGTTGATCACGGATTATCACACGGGTCAAACGCGTTCTCGGGCGGTCGGCTTCCACCAGATGGCGATTTATTTCGGCGTGATCGCGGGCGGCTTCGGCGGATACGTCGCGGACGAACCGTCGCTCGGCTGGCGATTCGCGTTTACGGTCTGCGGCGTGATGGGAATGGCGTACGCGCTGCCGCTGGTGTTCCTCTTGCGAGACGCACCGACTTCTGACGGCCACTCGCCGCGCGAAACCACAACTCCGCTCTCTGCCATCAGTGTGTTGCTGACGAATCTCTCGTTCATCCTGTTGGTGCTCTACTTCACACTGCCGGCGCTGGCGGGTTGGGTCGTGCGCGACTGGATGCCCGCCATCCTGAAGGAGCAGTTTGGCATCGGGCAGGGGAAGGCCGGCGTGGCGGCGACGATCTACTGGCAGGTAGCGGCGATTATCGGTGCGATTCTTGGAGGCTGGATGGCGGACCGGTGGATGGGGCGCTCGCAGCGCGGGCGAATCTACGTGAGCGCGATCGGCATGTGTCTGATCGTCCCCGCCATCTTCGGCGTTGGGAATGCCGGCACACTGGGCATCGCCATCGCTTTCCTCATCCTGTTCGGACTCGGCTGGGGCTTCTTCGACTGCAACAACATGCCGATTCTTTCGCAGATCGTTTCGCCGAATCTTCGCGCGACCGGCTACGGCATCATGAACTTCGTCAGCATCAGTTGCGGTGGACTTGCGGACTGGGGCTTCGGCTATCTGCGTGATCAGAACGTGCCGATCAATGTGATCTTCAGCATCTTCGCCGGCGCCGCGATCGTATCCGTTGTGCTCGTGCTGCTGATTCGACCGCGGCCCGAACTGATCGCGCTGGAACATAATCGTAGTGCGTAGAAGTCACTTCTTCACCGTCGCGATCAGTCTTGATCGGGTGGCTGTTGGGTATTGTCCGTCGGCGTGAACCTCAGAGCGACATACGGTTTGCCGATCCGTCGAAACTGCGCGATCTCCGGATGCGTTTCCAGATAGTGGGTCAGCCCCTTGTTATCCCAGCTCGTCTTTCCGCGATAGTACTGCGCCGTGATCCCGGAATAGCGGAAGCTCGCACCCGCGTTCAGCACCGCCTCGCGCACCTCGGTCTCCAACCTCGACGCCTCGCCATCCGCGAACGATAGCCGGTCGGAAAATTCCTCGTCGAGCGCGTCCAGCTGCGGGCGAATCTGTTCGAGGATGGCGGAGCGGCGGGCGCTGTATTCGTCGCGCACCGCCGTCGCCTTCACACGTGCGGTCTGCAATCGCGCGAAGCGATCGGCCAATGTCAACGGATCGCTTTGCGTCCCGTGCTGCGCCCGCGCCTCGCAATACTTCACCCACGTCGTCTCGAACTCCGTGATCGGCTCCGCCTCGCCCATCGCCACCTGAACAAAATGCCGCTGTTCCGGCGTCACGGGTTCAATCGTCCCATACGCCAGCGCCTCCAGCCAGTAGCCGTACCGGTCGAGCGATTTCCGTTCGTGATCGTTCAGCACCGCCCGGCTGGGAATCGGAAAGCCCGCTTTCTTCAGAAGGGTCGAATGCGATTCCGGCATGCTCATGGGTTTCGCCTCACAATGAAAACGATCCATTCATCAGCTGCGATCGAGGGTATACAGAATTGATTTCTGTCATTCTGACCATGGAATCACGTCTCTTCAAGAGATATCATAGGACGCGACAGGACACGGTCAGACGATTTGCGGGATCCCCGATCGTCGAATCCGAACATCGTGGTCAGGTTTTTTGGCGGGATGGGTGTAACGCACATTCATCCCTCATCATCGTTCACTCTGTACGTCCTTTCCCAGGAGATTTATCATGCTGAAGCGATTTGCGTTCGTCTGTCTGTTCGGGATCGGGGCACTGGCCTTCAGTCTCGCCGCCGGCACAGCCCAGGAGAAGAAGACTGATAAGAAGGTCGAGAAGAAGACCGACAAGAAGGTTGAGAAAAACAAGGAAGAAGGCCGCAAGGGGACCGTGACCGGCACCGTGACGGCGAAGGGGGACAATTGGATCGAGGTGAAGGCGGATGGCGAAGAGAAGGGTCGCCGGTACGTTCCGCACTGGAAAGGCGGACAGCCGTCAGCCGGTGGCGGACTGGATAAGGAGATGCTCAAGATCATCAAGGAGACTCCGCTTAAGAGCCGGGTGCTGCTGGACTGGTCGTTCGAAGAGCGGCCGCGCGTCGAGAAGATTACCGTGCTCAAGGGCAAAGGTGACGCGAAGCCGAAGAAGTAACTTCAGCTGTTATGTGCCGGCTGCCATCAGCCGGCACTGCGTTTTCTTGATCGTTCATTCCCGCTACGGAGACGGACCGTGCGTTTCACTTGGGTACTCGCCTCGCTGCTGCTGTTGACGTCGCTTTCGGCCGACGCCGCGAAAGTCGATCCGACGAAATATGGCTGGTTCACCGACTACGCCCAAGCGAAAGCGGAAGCGAAGCGGACCGGCAAGCCGATGCTGCTCGTCTTCCGGTGCGAGCCCTGAGGCGACTGCGCCACGATTGACGAACAGTTGGTTCGTCTCCACCCGGACATTTCCCCCATCGCCGACCGGTTCGTTCGCGTTCGACTCGTGAAGATCGCCGGCATGGATCTTCGACGCTTCGAATTCGATCACGATCTCACCTGGTTCGTCTTCTTCCTCAACGCCGACGAAACGATTTACGGCCGGTATGGTGGCCGCGATGCGTCTGATGCGGAGGCCCGCATCTCGACGAAGGGATTGCGCTACGCCATGGACCGCGCACTCGAGAAGCACAAATCGCCGCCCGCTCCGCAAACGCTCAGCGGCCGTCCCGTTCTGCCGGAAAACTTTCTCGCCGCGAAGAATCACAAGGGATGCATTCACTGCCATAACATCAACGAGTTCCGCCGCGCCGACCTCAAGGCCGCCGGAACGTGGAACCGCGAGAGCCTCTGGGTTTATCCGCTCCCCGACAATCTCGGGATCACGCTCGACGTGAACGACGGCGACCGCGTGAGCGAGATCGCGAAGAACTCCGCCGCCGACCACGCCGGCCTGCGCGTCGGCGATCGCATCGTCTCGCTCAATGGTCACACCGTCGATTCGTTCGCGGATGCGACGTTCGCCCTGCACAAAGCTCCGAAGAGCGGCAGTATCACGGCTACCTGGAAACGCGGTGAGCGCGAGCAAAGCGGAACGCTCGCACTCGCTGAAGGCTGGCGCAAGACCAATCTCACCTGGCGGCCGTCGCTTCTCGACATCCTGCCATCGATCCCGCTCAATGGCGAAGATCTCACACCCGCCGAGAAAGCGAAACTGGGACTCGATCCCAAACAGGCGACATTGAAGCAGGACCCGACCGTGCACGCGTCCCTGCTGACGGTCGGACTTCAGGGCGGCGATGTGATTGTCGGTTTTGATGGAAAAACGTTCACCGGCGATTACGAGACGCTCTACGCCCACGTCCGCCGGAACTACCTCGTCGGCGACGTGGTCACGCTGAACGCGATCCGCAACGGAAAAAAGGTCGATCTGAAGCTGACACTGAAATAATGGGGCAATTCGGATCCAAGATCGATGAAGCTTCAGAGGCCTCGACGTTTCACCTGCGCCGCCATCGCACGAATCCGGATCGCTCTGGCATTGCCTTTCTTCACGGGATGCCGGACGGCATGGCGCACGATCCATCTTCGATGATTCGTCGTCAGTTCATCGCTGGAATTCTTGACTTCGTTCAGCCATGCCTCGCAGACATCGAGGGCGAATTCCAGGTGGTCCTTGGCGATGTCGCCCAAGTGGTTGGCGACTGACCTCCGCACATACAGTTCCGGATCATCCTTGAGCAATTCGAGTAGCGGGAGCGAGAGATGGGGATCGGCCTGAAACTCCGGGAGCCGCATCGCCCAGGGCAGCCGTGGCCGTGTCCCTTCGCTCACGAGACGGCGAACGTGGGCATCGCCATCCTTCGCCCAGTGTTTCAGTACCTTAAGACACTTCGAGCGATGCTGGATGAGGAATGGCCTGATGCTGAATTCGGCGGTGAAGCGTTTCGTGATCTCGTAGTTCGCCGTCATGCCGCTCTCGAAACTCGACACGCCGTAGGTGGCGATCAGGTGGGTGTGCGGGAAGTAGAAGAACGGAGCCAATCCGTTTCCTTCCGTCCGTTCGAGCGGCGGACCGAGTGCGTTCACGAGCAGCGGGGCAGCTTCATCGAAGGAAGTGGGCATTTGCTCGGCCATGGCGTGTGCGATGTGGAGCGCCCGCTCTTTCAGTTCAAGGTTGTCCAATCCCTTCGAGGCACCGTCTTGAAACCGTCGCACGTCAAAACCGGGTACGACCGCCGCCAGCGAGTCCCCGATCAGCGCCACCAACTTGTGGTCCATCAGTTCCTTCAGCGGCACGCCCTTTTGAATCGTGTTGGGCGCGATCCATCGTTGTGCGGGGTGGTGCGTTGAGGTGGACATTGTGCTTTCGCCGGATTCCTCTGGTGGATGGGAAATAACGGATTGTCAGCCGCTTGGTTCGCTCGCGCCGCGCCGCAGAAACGTACTTCACTCACTTCTTTCGCAGTGCGTCGATCTGCTCCTGCAGCTTCGCCGCATCCGCTTCCGCGCTGCCAAGCGGCGCCGGCGCGAATGTCTTCTCGCGGGTGTAGCCAATGTGCTTCATCCACGCCGCCGAGCGAAGCTTCCGCTTCTGCTCGATCAGCTTGTAGAGCGGATCCGCCGTGATCGTCGCCACCGAATCCTGCGGCGTCTTGACCCCGAGCGCCGTCAGTATCGCCTTCGCTATGACCAACTGGCCCTCATCGCCCGGGTGCACCTTGTCCCGCGAAAACGGTTCCGCACGCCCGTCACGCGCCTTTCGCATCGCTGTATGCAAATCAATCACGCTCACGCCGGGAACCGTCAGGCCTCGCTCCCACTTCGCGTACTCCGTCAGCACGGTATCGTAATCGAAGGCGCCGGGCTTGGGGCGGTCGTCATAGATCGGCGGCGTGATCAGAATGATCTGCTTCGCACCGGCTTTGTTGCACTCGTCAATCAGCCGCGTCACACCCTTCTGGAACGCCGCGAAGCGTTCCTTATCCAGCGGAAGGTAGATGCCATCGTTCATCCCATAGCACGCAATCACAATCTCGGGCCGCGACTTTTCCAGCAACCGTCCGAGCCGCTCGAACAGGCACGGACGCGGGAACTTTCCGCCGGCGTGTCCGTCCTCGCTCAGTCCCGAAAGCGTTTCGCTGGCCAACCCCAGACCCAGAAAATCAAACGTTTTCTCCGGGTGCTGCTTTTCGAGAACATACGACGTGAAGCCGATGTATCCGCCCGCCTGCGTGATGCTGTCGCCGAGAAACACCACCCGCTTCCCCGCCAGCGTGTCTGCGTCCAGCGCAGCCGCAGGAAGAGCGAACACCGCGCACACCATCATCGCCCATGCATTTCGCAACATGACCATCTCCTGAACCATCACAGTATCACGACCTTATCCTACAAGTTAGGATTCTCGCTTCACCGCCGAACCTATCATGTCTCTTGTCGAGACCGATACAGTGGAGAGAGAGGCGCATCGCCTCGGGAGGAACAGGATGGTGACCGGAACTCAAGACTCCGCCTTCGGCTGGCGCTTCGATAACACGTACTCCCGATTGCCCGATACGCTCTTCGCACAGGCGGAGCCGGCAGCGGTCCGCGCACCGAAAGTCTCCATCCTCAACCACAAATTCGCACGCGAACTCGGCCTCGATACCAACGCCCTCACACCCGAACTCGCCGCCGCCCAGTTCGCCGGCCAGGACCGCCCCACCGGTTCCTTCCCCATCGCGCAGGCGTATGCAGGCCACCAGTTCGGCGGCTTCACCATGCTCGGAGACGGCCGGGCGATCCTGCTGGGCGAACACCGCACTCCCTCCGGCAAGCTCGTGGACATTCAGTTCAAGGGAACCGGCCCCACGCAATTCTCCCGCCGCGGCGATGGGCGTGCCGCCCTCGGGCCAATGCTTCGCGAATACATCATCAGCGAAGCGATGGCCGCACTCGGCATCCCCACCACGCGAAGCCTCGCCGTCGTCACCACCGGCAACCCGGTCTTCCGCTCCACACCCGCACGCGGCGCCATCCTCACTCGCGTTGCCGCCAGCCACATCCGCGTTGGCACCTTCGAATACGCCGTTCGCAAGGACCCCAACACGCTGAAAGCGCTCGCGGACTACGCCATCGCCCGTCACGACCCGCATCTGACTGAACATCCGAACAAATACCTCGAATTCTTCAAAGCGGTGGCGGACCGGCAGGCCGCTCTCGTCGCGCGCTGGCAACTCGTCGGCTTCATCCACGGGGTCCTCAATACCGACAACGTCGCCATCTCTGGCGAAACGATCGACTACGGACCGTGTGCGTTCATGAACGCCTACCACCTCGGCACCGTGTTCAGTTCGATCGACCACGCCGGCCGATACGCCTACGGAAACCAGCCCAACATCACGCAGTGGAACCTCGCACGCTTCGCCGAAACGCTCATCCCGCTTCTGAACCCGGACCCGAACGTGGCAGTTGAAATGGTCTCGGCGGAACTGAACACATTTCCAGATAGATTCCATCGCTACTGGCTGAATGGGATGCGGAAGAAGATCGGCCTTCGGACGGAAGAGGAAGCGGATCTGGAATTGGTGCAATCGCTGTTGAACTGGATGCAGGCATCTGAGGCGGAC
The DNA here is from genome assembly GCA_041742055.1 of Limnoglobus sp. Taxonomy (GTDB): domain Bacteria; phylum Planctomycetota; class Planctomycetia; order Gemmatales; family Gemmataceae; genus Limnoglobus. The sequence continues at coordinate 90,814 of JBGSJI010000014.1, forward strand.
TTTACCAACACCTTCCGCGATCTGTCCGAAGTGGAACCACCGACCGGCGAGTGCTATCAGTCGCCCGAATTTCAGGCGTGGCATTCGCGCTGGCGCGAGCGCCTCGTCCGTGACGGGCAGCACGCGGTCGCAGCGCACGAACTCATGCGCTCGGTCAACCCCGCCGTCATTCCACGGAATCATCGCGTCGAAGAAGCGCTCGCCGCGGCGGAGGAAAACGACGATCTTTCCGTGCTCAACGAATTGGTCACTGTGCTATCGACACCGTACGATCCACCCGCCAACCCGGCCCGCTATTGCGAACCGCAACCCAACGACCGTACCTACCGAACCTACTGCGGAACGTGACGACCACGGCCTATTCACAATCGGACGAACAAATTATGCGCCCACCCGCGCAGCCCGCTTCCGCGCTTCCATCGTCGGTACCTTGACGTTCCACGCCAGCCCCACCAACTCCAGCGACCGGATCAGCCCGTAGCTGATATCCAACTGCCACCAGCGCAGCCCGTGCCGGGCCGATGTCGGAAAGGCGTGGTGTGTGTTGTGCCAGCCTTCGCCGAACGCGAAGATGCCGAAAATCACATTGTCCCGGCTCATGTCGTCGCAGGCGTACGGCCGCGAACCCCACAGGTGACAGACCGAATTGATGCTCCACGTCAGATGGTGAACGACACAGATCCGCACCAACCCGCCCCACAGAAACCCCGTCAGCGCGCCGTACCAGCTGCCCGTAATCACGCCGCCGAGCAGCGCCGGAATCGCGACGCCGAGGAACACCCAGAGCGGAAACAGCTCGTTGGCGATGCGCAGTGTTCGGCTTTTCCGCAGGTCCGGTACGTACCGATCGAGGTCCGGCGGATCGGCGTGGAACGCCCAGCCGATGTGCGCGTGCCAGAATCCGCGCAGGAACCCGAGCACGCCGCGCCCCCGGTGGTGCGGCGAGTGAATGTCGTTCGGCCGGTCGCTGTGCTGGTGGTGGTAGCGGTGAAGTCCGGCCCAATGGATCATTTTCCCCTGGAGCGCCGTCGACCCGAGGGCCACAAGGATGAACTCGATGGCTCGGTACGTCTCGAACGAGCGATGGACGAAGAGCCGGTGGAACCCGACCGCCACGCCGACGACGCTTGCGGCGTACATCCCCATGAACAGGGCGAGGTCGGTCCAGTGGAACCCCCACCCCCAGAAATAAATGATCGCGGCCACGAGCCCCGCCAGTGGAATGGACACACCGAGGAGCGTGGTCAGTCGCCCCCAAATCGAAAGTGGACCGTGAGTCATCGCCGGGGACGGCATCGGTCGCGCCGGTCGGGCGAATCCGACCGGGCGGATAGAGTTGTTCAAAGTAAGAGCCTTCGGAGGATCGTCCGGGAGTTGCGGTTATTCATAGACCGGCCGCGCGGGCGAACGGACTATCTTATTGGGAATCGTGGAAAGCGAACCCCTTTATCGCGTGACAGGAATGGAAAAAGGATGGGGGAGGGGGTTATTGCGAAACAATCCAGCGACTGCACCTACTGCGGAACGTGAGTAATGACTTCGTGAATGGAGATAATTGGTTCCGAACTTTCGTCGAATAGTCAACAATGTACGTAACGCTTGGCGCTGGTATCCGATCCCGACGACAATCGGTGCGCAGGTCTACTGTCTGGTTAGATTGTTGGCGGTGATTGGAACAACCAGCCGCGTACATATGCTTTGGCATGAAGTTTCTTACTTTTCGCACGCCACGCCTTTTGTTCGACCGCATTGAAATCGACCACAGCATGTTCTGGAAATGGCTCGGGATCTGGACGTGCAGACAACCCCTCGGCAGTACATTCTTCAACTAACAATCCTACTACACCGATAGATTGTTTACCAAGCGTGTTCGTTCTATGTTTCCATGCATTTTCTGCAGAGATCATATCCCCGTCATAAACTGACATGAGTCCAGCGTCTGTATCGGTGGGACGAAAATTATAGCTGCTGGCAAAGCCATTGTGGACTTGAGTCGGGTGAATCTGACGGAGCAACAGTGTCGTACCGGTCATTCGACTTCCCCGCCCAGGGTGCGTATCTCGCTCGACAGCCATTGCCAATCTTGCAACTGAGTCAGGTCAAGATCTTGCTGATTCTCTTCATCGGTGTCGAGATTCAGGACGTGCCATATGCCACGCTTCGTGCTTAAATCGATTTCAAGAGACGGAGCCCATGATTTGAGCGACCACTCCGCCAACATGTTTCCATCCGGTGTTGGAAAAAGGAAAGGCAGCCGAATGTCGTCGGGGAAGTATTCATCAAACGAATCCACGAGCCAGTCAAGACCTTCGTGTGCTGGAGGGACGCCTTTGCCATCCAGCCACCCGGTTCCGAGCAGTTTCAATTCGTCGATTCGCACCTCTATGTCAAGTGGATCGAGAATGGTCACGTGCTCGACCTTTTCAATTTCATGGAGACGGGAGTTGCGATCGAAGCGACCGACGCCAGACACCCTTACACATGCCTTTTGACGAAATCGATTGCTTGCTTCCAGCACAGTATCGTAATGAGGTGCCTCCACGGGGATGTTCCGGAGAATGGTCCCATCAGGACGTGTGAGTTCAAATGTTTTCGCTCGTTGGTTGAACTCATGTACGAGTCCATGAATTGATGTTTCCTCAGTGAATTCTTCTACCGAGGAAGCGAGCACGAGTTTTCGTCGCGTTTCTTTTGTCAAGCGAACTGGTGGACGGTCATTTCGATATGATAACTCGATTGCCTCACCATCCATGAGATTGCGACCAAACCGGTCGAAATAACCAAGGAGATTTTGGGGCAGGTGGTCCGTGATCTTGCGATTGTGCTCAGCCGCCCCGACTGCTTCGACAATTGCCTGTCGTGCATCTTCAAAATAGGTCTGTTGATCCGACGGAAACAGAGCCGCCGCAGTCGTCACAACAATGCTGATGACCGGGATCGCACTTCCTGTTTCGATGCCGGTAAGATTCAGTGTGATGCCATCCATAAAACCACGAGGGATGCGCTTCCGATTCGGATTTTCCTCCCGGTATTTCCATTTCGCTACTTCTACGATCATCTCGGCGAGAACTGAGAAGTCGGCAAGCACTTCCAGTGGAATAGCGCCACTATCGAAACGTGCACCAGTCAGCCGTGGCTTGAGGAACGGTTCAGTAGTCATATAACCGCCCTCCTGAATTTGATTTTATGGTATTCGAATCGTCTATTCGCTTCGTAGTTAAATAGTATACATCGAATTCCAAAGGAAAAACGGCAAAGATACTGAAGGACTTTCACTTCGCTCGATGTAGAACTCTAGCCACATCGCCGATCAACCGATCAACCGCTCACCGCATCCGTTGGAAGTTTCTTTTCCCTACATAAAGAAATACGCGGATTCAATTTCACCTCGACGTGTGATTCCCATTCCGCATGAACGAGCGGACGTAATCCATCGCTGCTGCGACGCTCAGCGCCGTGGCAAGCGCCAGCGTCCACACGGCAGGTTCTGCCCATATCACCGCCGCCAACAGCACCACGAATTGGGCGGCGGTTGTCGCCTTCCCGAGCCAACTCGGCCGCATGCCCCTGAGAACTTCGCGACCAAACTTTACTGACACCACGATGGCACCCAGCGAGACGGCGATGTCCCTCGCCGCGATGCCCACCGCCCACGCCACCGGGATTCGCCCTTCCCACACCAGCGTACCGGCAACCAACAACACAAAAAGCTTGTCGGCGATCGGGTCGAGGAGCCGGCCGGTGTTCGACTCCGCATGGAGCCAGCGGGCGGTCAGCCCGTCGAGCCCATCGCTGATTGCTGCCGCGACAATGATCCACAGTCGCCAATCCGCCGGGACAAACGGAAAGATCAGACCCAACCCGATCCGGGCGACTGATAGGCCATTGGGGAGCAGGTGGCGGAAGGCGAGTCGGGTCACGAGTCGTGCTCACCTTGAAGGAGATCACCGCATTGCGGGACGGGTGACGAATCTCACCGGTTCCACTTGCTCGTTTCTGTCAACAGGGAAATCATCCCGATCATAGCCGCGGCGTTGGTAACCGACCATCCTGACGATCGAGCCGAAGGTCATGGTATTTCATCTTTATTCACTTACGCTCCTCAAAAGTGAGAGAATAGAGCGCCTGGTCGCGAATCCGTCCGCCTTTGATCGCGCTTCGCCGCAGCACCGCATCGAGTACGAAACCCGCCTTCTCAAGGACACGCCGGGACGCCTGATTGTCCACGAACGGCAATGCGAACAGCCGTGTGAATTCTCCGCGAGCGGCGATGAGGTCGATCAGTTTGATGAGAGCGGCAGTGGCCAGCCCGCGGCCCCAGTACGGCTCACCGATCCAGTACCCGACCTCCGCACTCACCCGCTCGATGTCTTTGCCGGGGATAGTACCGACTCCGCCGACCAGTACGCCGTCGCATTCGATCGCGAGGTGAGTAACAGGGGAATGTACATTGGCGTACGCCACCCAGCTTCGAGCGGCGTCAGTGGTGTACGGGTGCGGAAATGCGTCCCGGAGTTGTTCAGCCAACTTCGGATTGTCGGCGAGCCGGACCAGCTCCGGCACATCGCCCTCCCGCCACGGTCGCAAGTGAATAGCTTTCACACTCACCGCTTGTCCTCAGAAGAATGAACGATCGGAATTCTCTTTGCATGATCGATAGAATCGGGGAACCAGCGTGATGATCCCGCAATTAACTTCTCTTAACCAACCCAACAAAATGATAGCTAATCGTTCTTAGCATTATAGCATTACGGCAGACAGATTCGAATGACTCCGCAATCATTTCGCTCGAATCGGGATCCCAACTGAGGTCGCCCGAGTGCGCACGGACCACAGGAAACTCACCCGTCGCTGACGCTTCACGCATGTCAAACAGGTAGAACGTTCCACAGCCATCGAATGCAAAGGGAACGGCGCCGGGCATGTACTCGGGGATGTGATAGGCCAGCATCATGGCTCTGACGCCGTGCTGCGAGTCGAGGGCGGGAAAGTACTGGAAACACCGATCCCCGGTCTGAAATTCCCCGCCGTTCGACCAGCGAAGGAACGACAGATACGTTTGGGGCAGCGGTCGATCGGGGATCACCCACTTGGTTGCATCAATCGCCCGCCACGCCGAGTAAAGCGGATCGCTTTCCGGAAACGGATTGGTCTGAGTGGCATGTACCGCGCGGATCTCAAGGGCGGACATGGGCCGTGAGACTTCGGCGACGAACTGCTGAAGTTCGGCTTCCGAAGCCCCGGGAATAGGGTGCTTTTCGTCAAAGACGGTTTCCCAATCGATCAGCATCTTCCCGCCGCTGTGGTGTAAATAGGGTTGCGACAGTTAATGATAATATGTCCAGTTGGTATTCGCTATCGGTAATCTCGGAATTCCTGAATTCATCGTACTTCGAATGGAAGTGCCCTTGATCACATTGTGTCGAAACGACGTCTGGCGCAATAGGCATCACAGAACACAATCGAGAGTCCCGTACAGTCGACAATGGATCGGCGACTTCCCCACCGCAATTTCGCACCTTCTCGATAATCAATCTAACTTTAACATGGCTCGGATCGCGGTTTATATTATAAGGCAGCCTTTAATATAAACGTGAATTCCCGCCATAGTAAAGCGTGCCTTTCATTGAATAGCGAGTAAAGATTTTCAAGTTGATTCGATCTGGCTCGATGTCGGTATTTCAGCAGGTTTAAATCGCGAATCGACGTAAGTCCTTATGGCGCATAGGCGCTTCCGAAATTTTGGCGTCTTTCCACGGTAGGGTGTGGCAGTGTCGGTGGAAAGACGAGCCAGTGTTTGAATGTCTCCGCCAAGCGCAAGAGCGGCACGTGGTTGACGTCGGGTGCCGTGCCGGATCGATTGACATGGCAAGATGTTACGGTATGATGAGAGAACCTGCCGGGCGGTCGTCTGACGTCGCCCACTTTCATTCCTGTTCATTCTTCCAGCAGGAGACTGCTTGATGCTCACCGTAACCGGATCGCCCCGGCGACTTTGCAATGGAGTGAGTCGGCGCGACGCGCTGCGGATTGGTACGCTCGGCGTGGGCGGACTGACGCTATCCGGGTTGCTGCGGGCGGAGGAGAAGCGGGGGATCACGCGCTCGCACAAGGCGGTGATCATGATCTACATGGTGGGTGCGCCACCGCACCAGGACATGTACGATCTGAAGATGGACGCGCCGGCGGATATCCGAGGCGAGTTCAAGCCGGTGGCGACGAGCGTGCCGGGGATTCAGATCTGCGAGCATCTGCCGAAGATCGCGTCGATTATGGATAAGTGTACACCGCTGCGGTCGGTGTATGGTTCACCGGACGGCGATCACGATTCATTCATCTGCTACACAGGCCGTTCGAAGCGCAAGCTGGTGCCGGGCACGTGGCCGTCGATCGGTTCGACGATCTCGAAGGTGCTGGGGCCGACGAATCCGTCGGTATCGCCGTTCGTGGGGCTGGCGCCGCGGGCGGGACATCCGCCGTACGGTTCGCCGGGGCATCCGGGATATCTGGGCGTCACGCATGCGGCGTTTCGGCCATCGGGCGAAGTGCGTGACGACATGACGCTCAAGGCGATCGATCAGAGCCAGTTGGCGGATCGGCGGAAGTTGCTGGCGACGTTCGACACGCTTCGGCGCGAGACGGATGCGAGCGGCACGATGGAGGGAATCGACGCGAATAACCGGCGTGCGTTCGAGGTGCTGTCTTCGAGCGCGATGGCGGAGGCGCTGGATCTGAGCAAGGAAGCGCCGGCGGTGCGTGACCGTTACGGCAAGGGCGATGCGAAGAATTACGGCGACGGCGCCCCGCGGAATCTGGAGCACTTTCTGATGGCGCGTCGGCTGGTCGAAGCCGGAGCGCGGGTGGTGACGCTGAATTTCGGCCGCTGGGATTTCCACTCGCAGAACTTCAGCGAATGCAAGAATACGCACTTCCCGATGTTCGATCAGGGCATGCACGCACTCATCACGGACCTGCACGAGCGTGGACTGGACAAGGACGTGGCGGTCGTGGCGTGGGGCGAGTTTGGTCGTACGCCGAAGATCAACAAGGACGCCGGTCGCGATCACTGGCCGGAGGTCGGAGGTGCGCTGATCGCGGGTGGCGGATTCCGTACCGGTCAGGTGATCGGCGCCACGAATCGGGATGGCGGGCGCATCGCGAGCCGGCCGGTGCATTTCGGCGAAGTGCACTCCACGCTGTACCACCACTTCGGCATCGATCCCAACGATGTGTACCTGAACGACTATACCGGTCGTCCGCATCCGCTGGTGGATGGTTGGAAGCCGATGCCGGAATTGATCTGACCTCGTGAACCTCAGGCGATGGCTTTGTAAGGTTCCCCTTCGTTGAGGGTCGGCCGTTCGGGCCGGCCCTTGTACTTGTAAACGAGATCCATGTTGCCCAACCCCATGAGCCAAAGGATAGTGGCGTGGAGGTCATGGACGTGGAGTTTGTTCTCGGTGGCGCGGAGGCCGATTTCGTCCGTGCTGCCGATGCTCTGCCCACCCCGTACTCCGCCGCCCGCCATCCACATCGTGAAGCCGCTCGGATTGTGATCGCGGCCTCCGCCTTTCTCGCTCATTGGCGTACGGCCGAATTCGCCACCCCACACAACCAGCGTATCGTTCAGCAAACCGCGGGCTTTCAGGTCACTCAAAAGCCCCGCGACGGGCAGATCCATGCTGCGGCACAGCCCGCTGTGATTCGGTTCGAGATTCGTGTGCGCGTCCCACTTGCTGCCGGCGCCGTGATAGATCTGGACGAATCGCGTCCCGCGTTCGACGAGCCGCCGTGCGAGCAGGCAAAGGCGGCCCATCGACTGCGTGTCTTTGTTGTCGAGGCCGTAGAGCTTCTGCGTTTCTGATGTTTCTTTCGAGAGATCGACCGCCTCCGGGGCTTCGGCCTGCATGCGGAACGCAAGTTCATAACTGGTCAAACGTGCATCAAGTTCGGTCTGATCGGGATGCTGGCGAGCGTAGGACTTGTTGAGCGTGTTGAGAAAATCGAGCTTGCCGCGCTGTTCGAGATCGGCCACGCCCTCGGGAGTGTTGAGGTTTGGGATCGGCTCATTGCCGCCCTGAATCCGCGTGCCCTGATAGACCGCCGGCATGAACCCCGCACTCCAGTTCCGCGGACCGTTGACGACGGAACTCTGATTGTCCTGCATCACCACGAACGCCGGCAGATTCTGATTGACCGTCCCCAGGCCATACGTGACCCAGGAGCCCAACGAAGGCCGGCCACCGAGGATCGATCCGGAATTCATCTGGCAGACACCGGCGGAGTGATTGATCCCGTCGGCGTAGCACGACTTGATCACCGCAAGATCATCGGCATGCTTCGCGATCTCAGGCAGCCATTCGCTCACCCACAGCCCGCCCTTGCCATGTTGCTTCCACTTGCGCGGCGACGCCAGCAGCGGCGCATTGTTCTCACCCATCGCGAGGATGACCTTGCCGAAGCTCTCGGGTAACGGTTTTCCCGCAAGTTTGTTCAGAGTCGGTTTGGGGTCGAAGGTATCAATGTGGCTCGGTCCGCCTTCCATGAACAGGAAGATGCAAGACTTGGCTTTCGGGGCGAAATGCGGTTTGCGCGGCGCCAGCGGGCCCGCGGCTTGTGTCGCGCCGGCGTCCAACGCGCCCAATGCCAGCGCACCGAATCCGGTCCCCGCTGACGCCAGCCATTCCCGTCGTGATACGGCGGAACTATTCCACATAAAGAAACTCCGAGCTGTTCAAAAGAATATGGCAGAAATCCGCCCAGGCCGTCTGACGACGATTCAGAACCGCTTCGGATGGTCGCGCACCGGCGGGTTTGATGTTCAGGTCATGGCCTGAACTGTCGAGAAAGACACCGGGCTTCGCCTCGAACTGCCAATAGCCGACGGTCTGCTCATTGGTTCCTTCCCGTGTGAACAAAAGATCATCCACATTCAGTGCGCTTTTCGAGAGGCGAATATCGTCGATCAGGCCATCGAAGTCGGCACCGGGCTTGACTCCCCGCCGGCCGAGCGTCATCGGTTCCTGATGTTGGAAACCGCCGGTGATGGCGTGTTCGATCTTCGCCGTCAGGAGCGGTTCGTCATCGTTTGCGAGATCCTTGAGATAGAACGTGACGGTTCCCGGTGATTCCTTCGTGGCGAGTCGAACCGCCGCCGCAAGGTAATACGGCTTGCTCATGCTCACATGCTGATCGCTGAAGATCGCCTCCTCACCGTGGGAGCCGTCGCGCTTCTGCCCGAACATCTGCAGGACCAGCGTTTGCGGTTTGCGCCGCGACTTCTTGCCGGTGATGCCGAAGTTCCAGCCAGCAGGTTGCTTGCCGTCTCGAATATGGGCCGCGATCACTCGAACCGCACCCGTCTCCGCAACGGTGCGCGGATAGACGAATGCTTCAATCGTGAATTCGCCACTGGGCAGTTTGTCACCGGGAAGTTGGAACCCCGCCGTGCTTCCCAACTTCAGATCGGCGGCCTGACCATCGCGATACGGGAGTTTCGCACCGACAAACTCCGCCTGCGCCGAACTGCTCTTCTTCGGGTCGATTCGCTTGGCGTGTTCGTCCAGGAACGCCAGAGCCATTTCGATTTCTACTTGCTTCGCCGCACGTCCGTAAGCCAGTCGATACGCCAAATCGACCCGCTCGCGCTCCTGGGGTGCTTCGCGAGCGATCCGGGCCGCGAATGCTTTGCCCCGTGCCAGCATCCGGGGGCTGTTGATCAGCAGGAGCGACTGCACCGGTGTTGTCGTCGTATCGCGGGAAGCGGCGCTGGAAATCCAGTAGGGAGCGTCGAAGACATCCAGTAATGGATCGCGTGTATTCCGCATGATTTTGCAATAAATGCTCCGCCGCGGATCGGTTGCGGGGACACCCGGACCGCCGTCCTTGAGTTGCAGTTCGCCCGTCACGCTATAGATCGCATCGCGAATCTGCTCCGCCTCGAGTCTCCGAACTGGCGCTTTCCATAGCCACTTGTTTTCCGGATCTTTCAGCCGGCCGATCTCAGGCTGCGGATGCTCGGAACTCTGTTGATACGTCGCGCTGAGCACGATGCGCCGATGAAGCGTTTTCAGACTCCAGTGATCGCGGATGAATTGCGTGGCGAGCCAGTCGAGCAGTTCCGGATGCGAAGGGGGTTCGCCAAGCTTGCCGAAATCACTGGCATTGGTGGCGAGTCCGCGGCCGAAATGCTGCTGCCAGATCCGGTTGACCATCACGCGAGCGGTCAGCGGGTTGCTGGGGTTGGTGAGCCATCGGGCCAGAGCGGAGCGCCGTCCGCTGCTGCCGGCGATCGGTGTGATGTCTGCGGGTTCTTCGCTGAGCAGAGTCGGATAGCCCGGTTCGATCGTCGTTTCTCCGCGTTTGGGAATTGTTGTGGGCGGAGCGACGGGGCCGATTTCCGTGGCGGCAAATGCCAGCGGCAGCGGAGGCGGTTTCAGATTGTCGAACTCCGCGAGCGAACGGCGCAGGGCAATGAGTTTTTCCTTGTCTTCGCCTTTGATATTCTTCTCGAGTCGATCGAATTCATAAGTCACCTGACGGTACGCGAGCTCGTGCAACTGCTGCTCCAGCGGCTGGCGATCCTTCTCTGCTTTATTCATCATCGCCTGGATATCTTCGGGGAACTTCGTGATCGCCCCTCGGGCGGCCTTCTTCCGATACGGCGCTTCGATCGTTTCGATTTGAGCCCGAATGTCTGCGGTTTTGTCTTCCCAGACTTTCATCTTCCGGGCATGCTCCGCCCGTTCCTGCGCCGTGGCGGCGATCAGGTCTTCACGAGGCCGGAGTCCGGCAAAAAAGGCCTGCAACCGGAAATAATCTTTTTGCAGAAGCGGATCGAACTTGTGATCGTGGCATCGGGCACATTGAAGCCCGAGACCCATGAAGACATCGCTTGTGGTATCGGTGATGTCGTAGAGGATGTTGGTCCACTGCCCGCGGACATCGCGATTGTTGTACTCGTAGATCCCGTGCCGCAGGTAACCAGTGGCGATGCGGGCATCGACATCGTTGGGAAACAGTTCATCGCCCGCCAGCTGTTCCTGCACGAACCGATCGTATCCCTTGTCCGCATTGAAGCTGCGAATCACGTAATCGCGATAGCGCCAGGCGGTGGGGCGGTAGTCGTCGATGCGGTAGCCATCGCTGTCGGCATAGCGGACCAGATCGAGCCACAATCGGGCTTGGCGCTCGCCATAACGGGGCGATGCCAGCAGTCGATCGACGAGTTTCTCGTAAGCGTTCGGTGAGTCATCCGTGACGAACGCTTCGACTTCGGCTGGCGTGGGCGGAAGGCCGTGGAGATCGAAGGTGATCCGGCGGATGAGGGCGGTGCGGTTTGCGGGTGGCGCGGGCGTGAGGTGATTGCGGAGTTGCGCATCCGCGACAAAGCGATCGATCTCATTGACGGCCCAGCCCTGGCCGACCACTGGCGGGGCGAGCGATTGGATGGGGCGAAAACTCCACCATTGCCGATCTTCGTCCGTGATCGTTCCGGGTTTTCGTTTGTTTCCGGAGGCTTTGGCATTGGGCCACTGGGCGCCGTCGTCGATCCACCTCACCAGGATGGCGATTTCGTTATCGGTCATCTTGCCTTTGGGAGGCATCTGCAGGTCTTCGTTGGCGTACCGGATCGCTTCGATCAACCGGCTTTGTCCAGACTTGCCGGGAACGATCGCAGGCCCGAGATCACCGCCGGCGAGCATGCCGGCCAATGTGTCGAGCGTCAGTCCGCCTTTGGACTTATTGGCGGATTCACTGTGGCAACTGAAACATTTGTCCACCAGCAGAGGGCGCACGCGGTTCTCGAAATAGTCCGCCTGTTGTTTTGTTGGTTCCGTAGCTAAAAGAATTTGCGGAGAGAGCAGAAAAACGAAGATCAAATCGCGCATCATGGTAACCCCGTCTTTTCACTCAATGATACCCGATTTTTCGACGTTGGTAAATGAAAGATCCCATCTCGAATTGGGGATGAGATCGGACGGGCATAGAACCGGAAACTGAGATGCGTTGAAGCTCACGATCGTCTTCGTAATTCCCGCTGAGACCAATTAAGTGAACAAATAGACATTATATCTGCCCGTCAAGTGTCTCTTCGCCAAGGGGTGTGTGTTTGAGTTGGCGAAGTTGGCGAACTCGCCTGCCAGAATGGCAGCGGAAGTGAAAAAGCTCTCGAAACTGAACGCTTTTCAGAAACTGAACATTTATTCAAAAAAAGGAAATTTTTGAGTGCATTGGTTCAATCACGAGGAATTGCGGTTTGTCAAGTGAAAGCGAACAGGAACTCACACTCAGTCGATTGAGAGCGTTGCGATAAAACCGAAGCTGGATAAAATCATTTCACCTTCCGTTGAGTTGCTTAGTTTCAGGTGTTTCATGCCCATCCGAATTGCGTGTCTGGTTCTCATTGTTTTGTCAGCATCCGCCGGCCAGTCCGCAGATCCGCCCAAAACTCTGACCGAACAACTTTTGCAGGAACCGGTTGCGGAACTGGTCAAGGCGGCGCGTGCGCAGGGCGATGCGGGCCGCGGGGCGGTGCTGTTCTTCCAGCCGTTTCTGACATGCGCCCGGTGTCACGATGCGACGACCGGTACGCAGCTCGGGCCGGACATCGCGCAGGCGGGGAAAGATGCGACGGCGGAGTACCTGATTGAATCGGTGCTGACACCTTCGAAGACGATCAAGAAAGGCTACGAGACGGTCTCGCTGAACCTGATCGATGGCCGGAAACTGACGGGTCTCGTTGTCGATGAGAAAGGCGAAACGGTGACATTGGTTGATCCGTCCGCCGGCGGCAAGCGCGTACAGATCGCTGCCGGCGATATCGAGAAGCGAGAGAGTTCGAAGCAATCGCTGATGCCTGACGGGCTGATCAATACGCTTTCGGATCGGCAGCAGTTTCTCGATCTGGCCCGGTATCTGATTGATGTGGCTGAAGGCGGACCGCGCCGCGCGATGGAACTTCGACCGGCAATCACCACGCTGGTGATCCCGGAATACGAAAACGAGATTAATCATGCGGGCATGATTCGGAAGTGGAATCCGCAGGCGCTGAAGCGAGGCGAGGCGATTTACGCGCGAGTGTGTGCGAACTGTCACGGTACGAAGGAACTTCCGGGTTCGCTTCCCAACTCGCCGAAGTTCATGTCGCACACGTTCAAGAACGGCAGCGATCCGTTCAGCCTCTATCAGACACTGACTCGCGGATACGGCCTCATGGCTCCGCAGACCTGGATGGTTCCCTCGCAAAAGTATGATCTGATCCACTATCTGCGCGAGGTCTATCTCAAACCGCATAATCCCACGCAATACAAGCCGATCGACGACACGTATCTGACCAGTCTGCCGAAGGGAACGAGTTTTGGTCCGGAGCCGATCAAGGTGGAACCGTGGGTGGCGATGGATTACGGACCCAGCCTGATGAATACGTATGAAGTCGGCGGGCCGGGTCCGAATATCGCATACAAGGCGATGGCGGTTCGCCTGGATTCGGGCGCGGGTGGCGTCTCGCGCGGCAGACACTGGGCGCTCTTCGATCACGATACGATGCGTTATGCGGCGGCGTGGAGCGGGAGCGGATTCATCGACTGGAAGGGAATCCACTTCAACGGGCAGCATCAGGTTCATCCGAAACTCGAAGGCGATCTTGTGTTCGCCAATCCGTCCGGGCCAGGTTGGGCGAATCCGGAGACTGGTACCTTTGATGATCCGCGAATGAAAGGCCGCGACGGGCGGCGCTACGGCCCGCTGCCGCGAGCGTGGGCGCAGTTCCGCGGGAGTTACACTTTCGGCAATCAGACGATCCTCGCCTACCGCATCGGTGATGCGGATGTCCTTGAATCGTTCGGCATCGAAGGTAGTGCCTACACGCGAACTCTTGAAATTGGAAAATCCAGCCGGGACTTGTTCACACGCATCTCACCCGAGACGATCCACGTCGCTCTCGTTGGTGACAAGCAGCTGTCAATAAGCACCAAGGATAGCTCGACGATTCTCGCAATCCCTGCCTCCGCCACCCCCACACGAGTGAAGGTGCTGATGTCGCGCACCGCTCTCGGCACCGAGCTGCGCATTCCGCCTCAACCTCTCAAACCGCTCACCGCCGGCGGGCCGAAACGCTGGCCGGAAATCCTCAAAACGACGGTCTCACTCGGGAAAAATGATGGCCCCTTCGCAATCGATACGTTCGCATTACCCGAGCGGAACCCTTGGAACGCTCAACTTCGTTTGACCGGTTTCGACTTCGATCCCTCAGGAAAGAAAATGGCAGTCTGCTCCTGGGATGGCGATGTCTGGCTCGTGAGCGGGCTCGACCATCTCGCCGGCGGACTTTCGTGGCAGAGGATCGCCTCCGGGCTCTTCCAACCGCTTGGCCTTAAGTACCGAGATGGCGCGATCTTCGTCTGCTGCCGCGATCAGATCGTCCGGCTCCACGACCTCAACCGCGACAACGAAACCGATTACTACGAGTGCATCAACAACGATCATCAGGTGACCGAGCATTTCCATGAATTCGCGATGGGTCTGCAGACCGATGCGGAAGGAAACTTTTACTACGCCAAGAGCGGGCGCCACGCGCTCCCCGCTCTCGTTCCGCATCACGGCACGCTGCTCAAAGTCTCACGTGACGGTTCACAAACCGAAATTCTCGCCACCGGGTTCCGTGCCGCCAACGGCGTTTGCCTCAACCCCGACGGCACGTTCTTCGTCACCGATCAGGAAGGATTCTGGACGCCCAAGAACCGCATCAATCTCGTGAAGAAGGGCGGATTCTACGGCAACATGTACGGCTACACAGACATCACTGACACCTCCGACAGTGCCATGGACCAACCGCTCTGTTGGATCACCAACAACTTCGATCGTTCGCCAGCGGAACTGCTCTGGGTCACCAGCGACCATTGGGGTCCGCTCAAAGGTTCGCTTCTCAACATCTCTTACGGACATGGAAAAATTTACATCGTGCCGAACGAAACAGTGAACGGCCAGGCGCAGGGCGGAATGTGCGCGCTGCCGCTGCCGACTTTCCCCACCGGCATCATGCGCGGGCGCTTCCACCCCACCGATGGCCAGTTGTATACCTGCGGTATGTTCGCCTGGGCCGGCAACCAGCACGCCCCCGGCGGCTTCTACCGCGTGCGCTTCACCGGTCAGTCGGCGGACCTTCCCGTCGGACTGAAAGCCAAGAAGGATCGCCTCGAACTCACCTTCTCCGACGCCATCGACCCCGCCAGCGCCAGCGATCCGAAGAACTTCGAGATCAAAGTCTGGGATCTCAAGCGAACCAAGAACTACGGCTCCAAACATTTCAACGAGAAACCGCTCGCCGTCTCCGCCGCCGCAGTCGAAGGCCAAACGGTGATACTCACCGTCAAGGATCTCGCTCCCACCTGGTGCATGGAGATCCGCTATCGCATCCAAGGCGCCGACGGCCACGCGATCACCGGGGTCATCAACAACACGATCCACAACCTGGGAAAGTGAATTTTTTAGCGAAAATCGGGCACTCCGCATTTCCTCATGACGGACTCCGCCAGCTTGCTGCGCACGGACTTGGCTGGGGCAATCCTTCTCTGGTCGTCTCGTCACTGAGTACCGAGTGTGATTTCGTAAGTCCTGCGCGAAGAATTCCGCCATCATCTCACAAATAAGGCGATCCTGTTTGCGGTTCACGAGAGTAGCGGGGATTTCACCGATCGGTTCGTATCAAATGCCTAAAGTCAAATTATGCGAACGATTGCTGTTGGTGATATCCACGGTTGTTCAAACCTGCTCGATCAATTGCTTTCCATTGTTCAGCCGAAAGCGGATGATCGTCTGATCTTCCTCGGAGATTACGTTGATCGCGGACCCGACAGCCGCGGCGTGCTGGACCGCCTCATCAAATGGCACGCCCAGGGGAATGTCGTCTGTGTTCGCGGTAATCACGAACTCATGATGATGCGCGCACGCCGCAGCCGCAGCGATTACCGGATGTGGTACTCGGTCGGCGGAATGCAGGCCCTCGCTTCCTACGGCTCCAGTCCGGGTCAGATGGGAACCATCGAACAGGTGCCGGACGAGCACTGGAATTTTCTCGAAAAATTCTGTCTCGATTATTGGGAAACCGATTCTCACATCTTCGTTCATGCCGGAGTCGCGTACGACTTGCCCATGAACGAGCAGGACGAAAGCTGGCTGTTCTGGGAATTCTTCAATCCCGATTTTCCGCCGAATCACAGCTCTGGAAAAGCCGTCATCTGCGGGCACACTTCACAGAAGTCCGGCGAGATCCTCGACTGCCGCTCGGCTATCTGCATCGACACGTATGCCTATGGCGGAGGATGGCTTACGGCGCTCGACGTGAACTCCGGCGACTACTGGCAAACGAACATCATGGGCGCTCTGCGGCAGGGAAAGATCAACCCGCCGAGTGGATCTCCCCTTTGACCCCGCCCTAAAATCGAATAAACTGCCCTGTACCACTCTCCGGAGCCCCCAATTATGGCACTTGATCTCACTCCTGAACAGAAGGCTCAGGGCAAGCAGAATTTCGAACAGGCCGCCGGCGACCTCGAACGGATCCGTCGCGCGAACGGCAAGGACGGCCCCGATCGCCGCTCCTTCATGAAATCGGCGCTTGCCGCCGGCGCCGTTGTGCCCGTTTCAGCCGCTGTCTACTTTGGCTACGATTCCTGGAAAGGCAACAAGGCCGTCAAGATCGCACTCATTGGCACTGGGGATGAAGGCGGAGTGCTCGTCGGCGATCACAACCCGGAATTCACGCAGATCGTCGCGGTCTGCGACGTTCGTCCGTGGAACCAGGAGAGGATTTTCAAGGGCGATGCCAACCCCGATTCGCCGCGCAAAGGTCTGAACCGCGTTTACGGCGAAGCCGACGCCAAGAAGATCAAAGTCTACGACGACGTCGACAAGATGCTGGCGGACAAAACGATGCTCGGCATCGAAGGCGTGGTGATCGCCACACCGCTCGTGACACACAAACCGCTGACCGAGAAATGCCTCGACGCCGGTCTTCACGTTTTGTGCGAAAAGCTGATGGCCCGTACTGTCGAAGAATGCAAGTCGATGATCCGCAAGGCCAAGGAAAAGGGGCTGCTGCTGAGCATCGGCCACCAGCGGCACTACAGCATGCTCTACGCCCACACCACGGAAGTCGTGAACTCAGGTATTCTCGGCGACGTTAAACACATTCGTGCGCTTTGGCACCGGAACAACACGAAACCCACGAGCTACTCGGAAAAGGATCTCGCCGGGTTCGCCCCCGGCACGGACCTGCCGATGTACCGCGACACCTGGTACCAGCCGATCCGCAAGCAGGACGCGGACGCCCTTTCGCCGGAACGCCTCAAGGCGCTTGGCTTCGACAGCATCCAGGAACTGGTCCGCTGGCGGACGTTTAACAAGACCGGCGGCGGCCTCATGGCCGAACTCGGCAGCCACCAGCTCGATGCCGCCAGCATCTTCCTCGGCAAGGTGAAACCGCTCTCGGTCGTCGGCACAGGTATGCGATCGTTCTACGGCCTCGCGCCGAATCCGCAAAAGCGCAAAGACGGTTGGATGGAAGATCGCAATCCGCGCGAATGCCACGACGGCGTGTTTGTCCAATACGAATTCCCCGGCCCGACTTACGACGCCAACGACGAGACGCGTAAGAACGATCTCGTGGTTGTCACCTACTCCTCGTTCAGCACCAACAGTTTTGAGAAGTACGGCGAATGCCTTATGGGCAGCAAGGGTACGCTCATTACCGAAGAAGAGCGAGACGTCTACCTGTTCACGGATGGCAGCCGCGACACCGCCGTGACCGTGACCGCCGACGGCAAAGGCAAGCCGGTCATTGAAGCCGCCGCCAGCTCGTACACCGGTGGCGGAGCGGCCATTTCGAAGGGTTCGAGCGCACCAAAATGGGACAGCGATGTCCGCGGGTATCGCACCGAGTTCGAACACTTCGCCTACTGTATCCGCCGCTGGCAGGAACTTAAGCAGCCGGTCAGCTACGAGAAGAAAGACGGCAAGTGGATCCATGCGGATATCCTTCCGCGCTGCCATGGCGAAATCGCCATGGCGGATGCGATCATCGCGTTGACGGCGAATATGTCGATGAACAAGCGCCAGCGCATCGACTACGATCCCAAATGGTTCGACCCGGAATCGAACGAAGTGCCCGAGAAGACCTACGGCCTGGGTTGAGGCCGAGGGGGGATAGAGAGACGCACTAAGGAGCCGCGCACGAAGTAAGTGGAAAAGTAACTTGAGGAGCCGTGCACGAAGCAAGTGAAAAAACTGCATACTTCGTGCGCGGCTCCTTCATTTCGTACCTGATCGTTTCTTCAGGCTGAAAGCCTGGGAGTGCTCAGCCCGGGGTAAGAGCCGAAGGCCGCAACCCCCGGGTTGACAGAAGAACACATTGCAGGCTGAAGGCCGGCCTTCAGCCTGCTAGAACACGCTTGCACCAACCCAGGGCGTCGTCGCTGCACTCCTCGCCCTGTGCTTCGCACTCACAGGCCTTCAGCCTGTCCAGAATACGTACCCGAAACAAGAACGCGGACCGTGGAGGTGACATAAACAAAAAAGCCCAGTGGGTCTCGAAGACTCGACCCACCGCTTAGCAATAGCAATCCGCTCATAGCATTCAGTTCAAAGGGATCTGGTGAGTTGGTCGTTGACACCAAGCATGAGACCCAACGACATATGAAAAAACGGAGTTGTATTTGCCGAGATCGATGGCGAGAATGGGAGAGGAATCGGGATTCGTGCTGCTCCTCGACGTGAGAGGAACGGTGATCGGTGAGCGTAACCGATCCCCCGGCATGCATCGATTCGTTCAGCGAGGGAGTCCCGAACGGCGAAGGGTGCGACGCGAATGCCACGGCGTGAAGCGGCGGGTGAAGCGGGAGAGTTGATCGCCAAGGCCCATGAGGCGGCTCAGCGCATCCGCACGATGGGACGCGCGGACGCATCCCACCTGGCGCCGATCATCGCGGCGGTACGCGAGGAGACCGCCCGGAACCGGTTCCCGGCCGCGGCCCTTTTGGCGGAACTGACAGCCGAATACGCAGAGGCGCGGGCTGCCGTCGCGGCGCTGGCCACCGACGCAAGCGGGCACGTCCGCCGGCGTGCCCTCCGGTGCCTGGGGCACGGATCCCCAGTGGCGTTCGCGGTCGAGATCCTCCGAGCTGGGTTGGCCGACGCGGATGAGGGCGTTCGAATGAAGGCCGCATCGGCGGCCGGGTATCTGGGGCTGGCCGAGGTGGTTCGGGCCAGAGCCGTCGCCAATGACAGTTCTGATGGCCCAACACTTGAGTAAAACGAAATTCCGTGAGCGGCCTTCTCGATTGCGGATTTCGGATTGCGGAATGAAGAAAAAGAGGAGACCTACTTCGAACGCATGATGGCAAACGGCGACGTGGGTTTTCGGCTCCGAAGGAGCCAACGAGTGTAGCCACGGATCAGCAAGACCGGCGAAGCCGGTCGCAGCGCAGCCCGTGGAAAGCGAGTACATTTTCATTTTGGAACTGCCCCGGGAGGGGCAGAGGAACCGAGTCCGGAAGGATTCCGCTGCCCCTCCCGGGGCAGTTCCAGGTGTGTGGTTGGGGTTCGCTTCCACGGGTTACGCTCGCTTCGCTCGCTCACCCGTGGCTACAGTCCAGTACCCTCCGGGGCACTTGATTGCGGAATGAGGAATGCGGAATTAAAGAGGAGACCTTCGGTCGAAGATTTCGTCGAGGTCAGGAGACCTTCGACGAGCGCTTGCTGACCACCATCCACTCCCCACTAACCACTTCCCACTCGCATCACCCCTAACTACTTGCTTTCGCCGGGGAGGCCGATGGCGAGGAGTGTGATGTCGTCCGACTGCGGGCATTCGCCGGCGAAGGTCGTCACGGCGTTCGAAACGCTGCTGACAAGCTCTGACAACGAAGTGACAGTCACTTTCGACGCGTCCAGCAGGCGATCGTCCCCAAAGGCTTCGCCCTCCATGTTGAAGGCTTCCGTCACGCCGTCGCTGTAAAAGAGGAGCGTATCGCCGGGCCGGATCTCGGCTTCAAGGGCGGTGATCTCCACGCCGGGCATCAGGCCCGCCATCATGCCGGTGGACGGGAACGGGAACGAAGGCGGTTGGCCGGGGCGGATGAGCACAGGGGAGGGATGGGCGGCGCTGGCGTAGGTGAGTAGTCGCTTCTCGGGGTCGATGACGGCGCAGGCGATGGTGACGAACATTCCATGCGGATTCTGGGCGGCGAGTTCGTCGTTGACGTGTTTGAGAATCTCCTCGGGCCGCGTGATGAGTCGGCCGATCGTGCGAATGAGTGTCGTGGTGACGGCCATGAAGATTGCGGCGGGTACGCCTTTGCCGGAAACATCGCCGACCGCTACGACGATGCGGCTGCCGTTGCGGATGACCACATACAGATCGCCACCGACCTCGCGGGCCGGTTCCAGTTTCGCGGCGACTTCGAAACCGGTCCCCCGAACTTCACCGGAGATATCCGTGGGCAGGATGCCGGTCTGGATGTCGCGAGCGATGCGCATCTCGTTCGCCATTTTTTCTTTGATGGCGTCGGAGAAGGCTTTGGCGGTGAGGTGGGCTTTGACGCGGGCGCGGACTTCGAGTGCTTCGAACGGCTTGGTGAGGTAATCGTTTCCGCCGACTTCGAAGCCGCGGGCTTTGTTCGTGACGTCCTGGAGGCCGGTGAGAAACATAACTGGGATTTCGCGATGCGCGGGCTTTTCCCGGAGGCGGCTGCAGACTTCGAACCCGTCGATGCCCGGCATCATGACATCGAGCATGATGAGATCCGGCTGCGATTTCTCGACCGCTTTGAGCGCCGCCTCACCCGAGAGCGCGACACTCAGTTTGTAATCGCCCTGCAGGACGGTCACGAGGGCGTCGATATTCGCCTTCACATCATCGACGATCAGCACGCGGTATTCGGACAGGTCTCTCATTACTTATCCCCGATGGACGGATCGGTCAGGATGGCGTCGATCCGCTCGATCGCTTCGTCGAATTCGTATCCGTCGACCAGGTCGCGGATGGCGGAGATGGCGTCCGCATGCTGAGGCGGGGCGGATGCGATCTTCTGGAGGGTATCGGCGGCGGCGGTGAGATCGGAATCGGCGACGGCGTCGCGGAGCTTTTGAAGGTCTGCGCGGAACCGCTTGAGGTCGACGGCGGGTGCCGCAACTTTCGATTCAGGTGCGGGTGGGGGACGGAGCGATTGGATCGCTGACAGTGCGGTGGCAGCTTCTGTTTCGACGGCGCCGAGCAGGGTGGGGAATTCCGGGTGTTCGTCTTTGGCGGCGAGTTCGAGTTTTTTGGCGGATTCGCGGAGTCGATCGGCGCCGAGGTTCCCGGCCGCGCCGGCGATGGCGTGTGCGACGCGCCGTGTGGCGTTCGCATCGCGTGACGCTACCGCCGTCTGGAGTTCCAGTAAAGTCTTTGGCAGACTATCGGCGAAGCGGAGGAACATGGGCCGGAGTTTTTCGAACGGCAAGCCGAGCCTTCGTACGGTCCCGGCGATATCGATGCCGTCGAGTGCGAGTTCCGGTTCGGGGGCGGAGGGCGGTGGCGGCGATACTTGCGGTGTGCCGTTGGTGAGGGGGACGACGGCAATCCATTTGCGGAGCGTGTTCACGAGCGCATCGCGTTCGATCGGTTTGGAAACGAAGTCGTTCATGCCGGCGTCGCGGCAGGCTTCGACGTCGGACTTCATGGCGTTGGCGGTGAGCGCGATGATGGGCAGCCCGTTGAAGGTGGGATCGCGGCGGAGAATGCGTGTGGCTTCCAGACCGTCCATTTCGGGCATTTGCATGTCCATGAGGATGGCGACGTACTTGCCCGCGTTCGCCATGTCGACCGCTTCGCGACCGTTCTCCGCGATGTCGAGCTCCAGCCCCAATGCCGTCAGCAGTTCCTGTGCGACGAACTGATTCGCTTCGTTATCCTCCGCAAGAAGAACGCGTTGACCGCCGAAGATCGGTCCGAGGGCGGAACTGCTTCGCGAGGCGGACACGCTTTTCAATCCGCCGGACTCCGCAACCGAGTCGAGCAGCGAGGACGCTGTGATCGGTTTGGGGAGAAAGACGTTCACGCCGACCGTTTCCGCACGCGCTTCTTCTTCCTTGCCGGCGTAGGCGCTGGTGAGAATAATGGGCATTTCGCGGGTTTCCGTGCGGCTGCGAATGACGGCGGCGGCGTCGATCCCGTTCATGCCGGGCAGCATCCAGTCGAGCACCACGAGTCCGAAGGGGTTCGGCGCACCGGGCCGGTTCTCACGGGCCAGCAGTTCCAGCGCTTCCTCGGCGGAGATGACGGACTGGCACTGCATGCCGAACTGGCGGAACAGCGCTTCCATCAGTTCGCGGCTGCTTTCGCCGTCTTCGACGATCAGCGTTCGCCGGTCGCGGACGGGTTCCGGTGCGAAGGGGCGCTGCAAACGGGATTCCTGCTGAAGATCGAATCGGGCCGTGAAGGTGAACGTCGATCCTTTCCCATATTCGCTCGCGACCGACAGTTCGCCGCCCATCAGGCGTGCGAGGCGACGGCTGATCGCGAGGCCAAGCCCGGTTCCGCCGAACTTGCGGCTGGTCGAGCTGTCCGCCTGGCTGAACGCCTGGAACAGGCGGCCTTGCTGCTCGGGCGTCATACCGATGCCGGAATCGCGGACGTCGAACTGTAGGCCGACGCTGGCGTCGGTCTCGTCGCGGACGGCGCTGACGCGAAGCGTGATCTCGCCCTTTTCGGTGAACTTGAAGGCATTGCCGATCAGGTTCGTGAGCACCTGACGCACGCGGAGGGAATCGCCCAACAATCCTTCCGGCACGTCATCCGAAGCGTGGACAACGAGTTCCACATGTTTCTCAACAACCTTGGCCCTGAAGGTTTCCGTGACTTCGTCGAGGACTTCACGGAGCCGGAACGGTGCGATTTCGATCTCGAGTTTTTCGGCTTCGATCTTGGAGAAATCGAGGATGTCATTGATGAGCGCGAGGAGGTTTCGGGCCGAAGTGTGGGCGACGGTGAGGTACTGCCGCTGGCGGTTGGTGAGTTCGGTCTCGAGAGCGAGGCCCGTCATGTTGAGAATGGCGTTCATCGGTGTGCGGATTTCGTGGCTCATGGTCGCGAGGAACGCGCTCTTGGCCTTGTTGGCGGCGTCCGCGCGGTCCATGGCGTCGGTCAGCTCGTTGGTGCGCTCGATGATCGTTTGTTCCAACTGCGCCTGATGCTCTTCGAGCCGCTGATTGGATGAGCGTACGTCGGCGAGCAGTTCGTCCCGCGAGCGGGATTCGAACAATTCCTTCTGGCACTTGAGGAACGAAGCATCAGGTGCGAATCGGGGGTTCGGCAGTTGGCGGGAGCAGATCAGCTGGAATCGGCCGTCGGTGGAATCGTCGCGGACGCGGTCGAAAAACTGTTTCGCCGCTTCCGGCGCGATGACGGGCGATCGCGTTTCCACCGTGATGACGAGTGCGGCCGCGCCGTCGGTATCGATGCTGGCGGCGAAGGTTCCGATGGGATCCGCACGGTGGCCCGCCCGCGCGAGGACGGATGCCGCCGTCGCCAGCGTCGTGGCGGTCAAGGGCTCGAACCCGATCGCCTGAGCGAGTTGCAGGACTTTGCGGCGAGCCTCGACATTCACCGTTTCGGTGCCGAGCGGAATTCGACCGATGAAGATCACGTTCGGAATCTCAGTGCGAGGCAGGTGGCATCATCGTGGAGCTTGCCGAAGCGTTCCACGACCGTTCGAGCGATCACTGTCACGGAATCGCTGCGGAGTCCGGGGTAATCCTCCGGGCCGAACCGCTCCGACACGCCGTCGGACGTGACGAGCAGCAGATCATTTGCTGTCAGGGTCAGCTCCGTCAATCGGGGCCGGATCTGCCGCTGGCCGACGATTCCATCGCGCGAGACCAGCCGCGAGTCGCTGGCGCCCAGCCGCCGCAGCGAGATATTGCCGACCCCCACGAAGGAGAATTTTCCGGAATTCACTTCAAGAAAACCCAGCGCCACTGCAGCGCCGATCGAACCAGTCAGCCGTTCGTGGATAATCTGGAAGACGGCCATCAACTCCCTCGCAGGAGTTTCCGAGACCATCTTCACAACTTCAACCGCGGTCGTGGCGGCTTTGTGGGCGATGGGTCCGTGGCCCAGCCCGTCAGCGACAATCAGCCACAGGCCATCGTGTGTCGGGTACGCGCCGGCGGCATCGCCACTCACGATTTCTCCCCGGCACGGCCTGTGGTACGATGCGAATTCGACGTCCGGTGTCATTTCTTCCACTTTTTAATGGTCACGCGGGTGCCCTTTCCCAGTTCGGACCACATGTCGAACTCGTCCATCAGTCGTTTCACCCCCGGCAATCCCAAACCCAGTGTCCCGCCGGTGCTGTAATGGTCCGCCAGCGCCTCATTGATATTGGAAATCCCCGGACCTTCGTCCTCCACGATCGCCTCCACTCCGGTCCGCCGATCATCGCGAATCACGCGAATCCGCAGCCGGCCCCGACCCGCGTACTTGATAATGTTGCGGGTCAACTCGGACACCGCCGTCATCACGCTGGCTTTCCCCACGGCAGTGAAACCCGCACGCTCAGCAACCTGACCCGACAGCAGCACCGCACGTGTCAGATCGGACTCATCCGCAATCTGCGCTACGTTTTCCCCGTCTTCAGACCGTGTTACCATGATGTTCATCCTTCCCTGGAGTCCGTGATTGTTCGGCCTGCTCATGCACTTCGAAGGCGTCGTCGAGCGAAAGCGCGGTCAATACGCCGTCGCCGGTGATTCCCAAAGCAATGAGTGACGCCACGACACCGGGGCGCAGCCCCGCCATCACGACCCGGGCACCGAGAAGCCGGGCCATCGTGGTGACTCTGCACAGGCTTTCAAATTCTTCGGGATCGATGATCTCCAGTCCGGAACAATCGAAGATCACACGCGTCGCGTGGGATTCCGCCAGCAGGTCCAGCAGATCCCGCTGAAACTGTTCGATGAGCCGTGGGGTCAGGTCAACCTGGAGAGTGGCGACGAGACAGCCGCGGAACAGGTTCATCGTCACCCGCGGGATCGTCACTGCGTTCTGGTCGTTCAATTCCGCCATGGGCTCTCACTTCTACTTGGTCGTTCGCGATTGAAGTTCAATCCCCATTCGTCGGAACGCGTCTTCGAGCGCGTCGCGGAGTGTCGCCGTCGTCCGCATCTCGCCAACGTCGATGCCCAATTCCACAACCGTCTGCGCAATCGCGGGCGAAATCCCCGAAAGCGTACAATCGCAGCCCATCAGTTTCGTCGCCTTGGTGATCTTGATCAGGTGATTGGCGACGGCAGTGTCAACGACCGCCACGCCGCTGATATCGAGGATGAAGATGCGCGAGCGGGATTCGGCGATTTTGGCCAGAATCGCGTTCATCAGATCCTGAGCGCGGCGCGAATCGATCAGACCGACCACGGGCAGAAGCAGGATCCCTTGCCAGATCGATGTCACCGGGGTGGACATCTCGAGCAGTGCCCGGCTCTGATCCGAGATCTTTTCGTTCGTGATCCGGCTATAGGTGTCGACGACCACGGCCGTATCGAGGTGAACCAGTTTGGTGATCGAGCGCTTGGTCTGCATGGCTACTCGATCGCTCATGCCTTCGATTTCGCCTTCGAACAGAATATCCGCGAGCGTGGAAAGGCTGAAATGCATCGCAGCGAAATAGACCGGCAAGCCGAGCCCGATGCGGGCGTGGACTTCGCCGATACGACTCCGCCGGCTCAGGTACTCATCGTCCACTTGGGCGTTGAAAAAGTCGCGCCAATAGTCCACCTGAAGATCGCGCACGCGGGCGAGCTTCTTGGGGTCGGAGAAATGCTCCACAAATTCGGGTTGCCGGCGAAGCCAGACATAAAATGCTTCGACGAATTCGGGCAGTCTCGCCCGCATATGTTCACCGAAGGAATGAATCCGCTCCAGATCGACCTTGTTAATCCCGTACGAATCGAGCCAGTCCTTCGTTGAGTCGCCTTGAGTTGCCATCGTGTCTCCAGATCGTGATTCGACTGATTCGCAATACGTACGGTACTGGACTTGGATCCGATGATCGCGTTCCCGACCGTGTGGAATTCCTGGAATCCATTGAATGAATAGACGTGAAGTCCTGTTCACAGTCTCAAGACTTTAGAAAACCCGACGAGAGATCGAGTTGAAATGATCGTAGCAGTTTCACATGTCCCGGAAAAGAATGTTCACCATCAATTCATCGTAATGTTGATCGGAGCACACTTACTTATTGGTAGCCGCTTCAAAATAGGGAGCGGAACCGGCACCGGGATACCGCGGCGGGACGGTTTTCCCGCGAGGAGCGGCAATCGGCAACTGCGGTCCGCGTGGCTGGAAGGTCAAGCAGCGCCCCGATCGCTCCTGAATCGATTCCCCTTCATTCACCGCCGTCCCCGGCGGAGTTGTCCGCCACAGTTGGCCGCTCAATGCCACTCTTCTCCCTTCCTCGAAGAGGGCGGTCATCGTTTTCGGGTCGAATTCCGTTGAGGAAAGCGGGGCGGCGAACTCCTGCGGAATGGTGTTCATGTGAAAGTTCATTCCGGTCAACAAGCTGAACGTCCACAAGCGCTGGAGGTCACCACGTGTTTCGGTGTAGAGGAGAGATGAGACCGCGCTGCCCGCCCCGGTGAGCGCTCGCGTTCGGAGAACTTCAGCATCGGCGTAGAGCTTACCGGCCACAATCACAAAGACATTCGTATCCACCAAGTTCTTGCCTTGCGCCGTCCGATATTCCGGTGGAACATACGGTGGATGAAAGAAGAGCGATTGCGACACGCCGCCGTCCACATGCCGTTCGGTATGGCGTACGCCGTCCACGTAGACGTCAATCTTTGCGGATGGAAATAAGCCGGGTATGGAGGCGGAGCCGAGAATGACATCGGTCATCAGGCCGATGTCGCCGGGAGCGTTGCGGCAGGCCATGGCTCCGAGATTCCAGATGATGAATCGTTTGCTCTCGACTTCCGTTGTGCCGACGTAGAGTCGGCGGCCGGCGTTGTGTGCGGCGGCGATGTCGGCGACGAGTTCGGGCGTGAGCACGCTGGAGATCAGGCGCCGCAGCGGTGCGGAGTCGGCGAACGATTCCGCTCCCAGCACCCCGCGCACCAATCGTTTGGTGAAAATATCCTTCTCGTTGATCGACGTGAAGAATTCCTGCATCTGCGCATCGTACTTCGCGCCGAGGAATGCGAAGGGGGACAGGAGCGCACCGGTGCTGATGCCGGTCACCACGTCGAAACAGGGCCGGTCCCCGCGCTGCGACCAGCCGACCAGTACGCCGGCGGAGTAAGCCCCGAACGATCCGCCCCCGGACAGGCAGAGGACGTTGCGCTGCGGACGGCCGGGAAAGTTATCCCTTCGTCGTTCTTCTTTCAACTGATGACCGACGCGGGCGGCGTATTGACCAAAGGCGGTCATATCGCCCAGCGACTCCGCTTCTGTTTGCGCGATGGGATCGATCAAATCGCGCGAGTTCATTCCCTGCGATGCTGGAGAAGGATGATTGTTCGAACGCTGATGACGGCAACCGGATCCTGAACACAGGACGAATCCGATGATCAGGGGAATCGCGAAAGAGTGGTTCATTGAGGGTTCCGTTGCCAATCGCAGTCAACAGATGAGCAAACCGAATTCGCGAATATGGATTCATCGGTCCTTCGGTTGAGGACGAAGAGCGAAATGTCGAAATCTCTTCAGGTTCATCATCGTGCGGTTCGAGGTGTGCAGGACTTATCGATGATGACGATTCACCAGTGCCTCTCAAAAGGGTCCGTTATTTGTTTGACATCAAAATGATTGATGATATACGCGGATTTTTTTGGGGATTTGGGATCAGTCTTTGCCATCGTTCAATTGCGAGTGTATGAAATTTTCCCTGACAATAAGTCTGATTCTCGTATTGGGAACATCGATTCCGGGCCGGGCCCAGAATCGGGTGCCGCTTGCGAACGTCACGCTCATTCCCGTTCCGGCGGAGGAACGCTCCGCACTTCCGCCTGTCGAGAGACCACCCGCCCCACTCTACACCTTGAATTCCGATCCAAAAGCGAACACAGCGAATACGGAAGTGCCTCAACTCCCAATGCCGATTCAGGAACAATCCGGGCTTTTCCCGAACTTGAAAACACGCGGGCGGATCGAGGTCGATGCGCTGTTCGCAGCTCAGTCCCGATTCAGCAAGGAAGTGATCGGCGACCTTCAGAACGGATATGGCTTTCGCCGCGTGCGCTTCGGCGCTCAGGGTACGATCGGCGATACCGTGGACTGGGTCTCGGAAGTCGAGTTGGCGGGTTCGACTGTCCGCCTTCGGGATTTGCATATCGGATTCAAAGGCTTTCCCTCGGTTCGCGAGATTCGAATCGGGAACTTTCGTGAACCCTATAGCTTGGAAGGCGCCACGAGTTCGAACTTCATCACATTCATGGAGCGTTCGCCGCTCAATGAGCTTGACCCGTCGCGAAACTGGGGCATCTGCGGGTTCTGGTGGCCGGACAACGAACGTGCACTATTCGCCATGGGGGTCTTCCGCGACAGTACCAGCAACGGGCAGAGTACCGGAGATGAGAATGCGTGGGCACTGACAACCCGGCTGACGAGATTGCCGGTCTATGAACCTGATGAAAGCAACTTCCGCCTCGTGCATCTTGGTGCGGCGATGACCCTTCGCAATCCGTCGAACGGCGTTGTCGAGTTTTCACCGGGTGCGCAATCGAATCTGCTGACGGTCCTCGATAACCCCGGTTCGCCATTTCTTTCAGAAGTCTCGATTCCCGCCAACAGTCTGCAGGGTTACAACCTCCAAGCGGCCCGGGTGAATGGACCGTTCTCGATGCAGTGGGAATGGTTCGGGACTTCGATCCAGCAAACGGACGCCGGTGTCGTGTTCGTCCACGGTTCCTACTTCGATGCGAGCTATTTTCTGACCGGCGAGCACCGTGGCTATAACCGCACGCGAGGGGCGTTCGACATGGTCAAAGTTCATCGACCGTTCATCGGCACCCGGGAAGCACGAAAGAGCGGATACGGGGCGGTCGAGGTTGCCGCACGGTTTGCGTATGCCGATTTCAGCTCTCCCAACCGCCCCCCTGCCCCAGATGATGTCAATGTAAGCGATCGACTCAATCAGTTGACGCTCGGTGTGAACTGGTATCTGAATAATTACACTCGATTCATGGTCAACTACACGGCGGCGTTTCCGATGGGCGACAACCTCGGTACGGTCTCCGCAAATGAATTCAGTATCCGTGCTGCAGTGCATTGGTAAAATTGCGGACGATCAAATGGTACAGTTTGCCTAAGTTCGCCAGTCGAGAGTCCGGCAGTTCGATAACGGATCACTTCCCACGATTTCAGAACCGATAATCACTCAAGTCCGTACTTTGGTTCTCACCGTTCCGGCAGGTTGTGTCATGATCGTCTTGATCATACGGAAACTGATCGTCTTGGTTTTCTTCGGAACCGGTGTCGCGGTTGCGCAGGACGCTCCGGTGCGATCTTCTCCTCTTCTTGCGAATCCGACTCTTCCGGAAGCGGTATCCGCTGGCGATGCGCCGACCGGTTCCTTTGAGGTGCTCACGGGTGAGGGTGGCGGGGAATCAGCGCGTGAAGAGGAAGGCGAGGAGATCGAAACGGATCGCGATTCGTTCACGCCCGCGGTCACACTCGCCCCCCGCCGGCGGATGATTCTCGAAACAGCTTACACCTTCATTGACAACCGGGGGTTCAAAGAGACCCACAGTTTGCCCGAGTTCATTCTGCGCTACGGTTTCAGCGATCGGATCGAATTGCGCTTCGGTTGCAATTACGAAGTCGGTGGCAAAGGGTCCGAGGTGTCCGGGCTTGGGCTGTCGTCCGTTGAGGAGTTTGAAGGCGAACGGCAATCCACTTTGGAACGTGCGACAAGCATCAGTTACGGAGCGAAGCTTCGGGTCACTCGGCAAAAGGGCTGGATTCCCGGCAGTGCCGCGATTATTCAGGCCGCGACTCCGGTCAGTGGTGAAGGAAACACGACGCTGCTCACCGTGAGCTACGTGGCCGGTTGGGATTTACCGCGGCGCTGGAAATTCGACTCCGGCCTGCGCTATCAGATGGCGAGTGAGGAAGGCGATCGATTCGGCGTCTGGGCTCCTTCGACGGTCTTGAAATTTCCGTTTGGGGAAAAATGGCTGGGTCACGTTGAGTACTTCGGAGTCATTTCCGTGGACAAGGCAGAGAATTTCTCGCGTCATTACTTTAGTACGGGTGTTCATTATCTGCTGACCCGGAATCTGGAGATCGGAACGCGAGTCGGATGGGGGCTCAACTCGGACGCCGAGCGGTTCTTCGTGAATACCGGGATTGGGTGGCAGTACTGATCGCGACAGTCATGATTCGGATTTGTGAGAATCGGACCGCCGCCTCGTCGCGGATGGGAGTTCCCCGAACTGCCGAAGGTAATCGGCCGCGAACTCGCCGGGATGCGTGAATCCCAGCTTTTTCGCCAATGCCCGCACGGTCGTCCAGTCCGCACCCGCACTCTTCAACTCTCGGCGAACCAAATTCAGCCGCTGAGTCTTGAGATAGCGTTTCGGGCTGATGCCGAAACGCTCACGGAATGCGTATTGAAGCCCGCGTTCGCTCACATCCAACTCGCGGCAAAGTTCGAGCATCGTTGGCGATTTCTCGAGATGTGCGAGCATGTATTCTTCCGCTCGACGTGCGATCCGTGTCCGCCGGTGGAGCGGACTCAAGTCTTCCAACTTCTCATCAGCAGCGACCACCCCGCCAAGAAGCAAGCCGATCAATTCATCCTCAAGTTCCGCTTCGCCATTGTTATCGAGTTGAGGCTCGTTCATCACAATCGTCTTCAACGTGTCGATCGTTGATTGGAACTGTCCGTGCCGAGGAGTGATGGAGATGCAACTCTTCAGGTAATCCGGAAGATCCACACCGAACCGGACAGCGGCCGACTCCTCAAGCAGATCACGATTCACAAAGATCGAAAAATACTCGGCATCAGATGCCGAGAGATGATCGATCTGAGTATTCGGACCGACCAGATTGACCTTCCCAGCCGTGAGTGATCGTCCCCGCCAGATCGCCTGTTGCATCGGTCCCGCAACCGGAGTGAACAGATAGCCAGGCGCAGTCATGGCAGCCCGAATCTGCAAAGACTGATTCGCCGTTTCGTGCAGAACCCGCATCTGTCCGATGCGGACATCGGCAATGCTCCCTTCAAACGGACCACAGCTCATCTGCCGGAAGACCGCATCCCAGGCGGAATAGAAACTCTCGAATTCTTCAAAATCCGTCGTGCGAAGTCTTCGCCGCCCATTCGAACTGGCTCGCAACTGCTGATTCTGACGGAAATTTAGCTCTGATTGCACAAGACTGACTCGCTGGTATGGATTCCCGATACTCCCGATTATGCGGTTTTCCGACTTGTCATCCATTCAAACTTTATTGAAATAATGATGATCTCTTGTCCAGAGATCTCATGCAAGTCTTTCGCTGATCCCATTCTCCCTGAGGTACCACGATGCTCAAACGCAGAAACTTACTCGCGATTGCACTGATCGGTGCTGGAGCGATCCTCGGATACGCTTCCGCAACCGGGCAGTTCAATCCGACGTTAAA
The DNA here is from genome assembly GCA_041742055.1 of Limnoglobus sp. Taxonomy (GTDB): domain Bacteria; phylum Planctomycetota; class Planctomycetia; order Gemmatales; family Gemmataceae; genus Limnoglobus. Next base: position 122,474 of record JBGSJI010000014.1, read on the forward strand.
AGCCGAGGAATCCCCGGCGAATCCCAAGACAGTAGCAAAGGCCGAATGTCCTCCCGCCGGGTGCTGTGCTGAACCGGACCGGGCTGCGGCACTCAAGGCGATCAAAGACCACAACACGAAAGTTTCCACCACGATTCGTCAGGATGGCAAGAAGCCGAATATCTGCATCATCTGGGGCGATGATATCGGCCAGTCGAACATCAGCGCCTACACGATGGGTCTGATGGGCATCAGGACCCCAAACATCGACAGTATCGCCAAGGCGGGGATGATCTTCACCGACTACTACGGCGAGCAAAGCTGCACCGCCGGTCGGGCGTCGTTCATCATGGGGCAGCACGGCATGCGGACCGGCATGACCAAGGTCGGGTTGCCGGGGGCCAAAGCCGGTTCGCAGAAGGAAGACCCGACCATCCCGGGGTTGCTCAAGGCCCACGGGTACGCCACCGGCCACTTCGGCAAGAATCACCTCGGCGACCGCAACGAGCACCTGCCGACCGTCCACGGTATGGATGAGTTCTACGGCAACCTCTATCACCTGAACGCCGAAGAAGAGCCAGAGAATGTCGATTATCCGAAGGACCCGGCGTTCCGGGCGAAGTTCGGTCCCCGTGGCGTGCTCGACTGCAAGGCGACGGACAAAGACGATGAGACGGTTGATCCCCGCTTTGGCAAAGTCGGCAAGCAGACCATCAAGGACACCGGCCCGCTCACCAAGAAGCGCATGGAAACCATTGATGAGGAAACTCTCGCCGCCGCCAAAGATTTCATCAAACGCCAGCATGAGGCCGGCAAGCCGTTCTTTTGCTGGTGGAACGGCACCCGCATGCACTTCCGCACCCACGTCAAGGACGAGAACCGCACCAAGGGCAACGACGAATACACCGACGGCATGATCGAACACGACGGCCACGTCGGAGAACTGCTCAAGCTCATCGATGAACTCGGCCTCGCCGACAACACCATCATCCAATACTCCACCGACAACGGCCCGCACTACAACACCTGGCCCGACGCCGGCACCACGCCATTCCGCAGCGAGAAAAATTCTAACTGGGAAGGCGCCTACCGCGTTCCTTGTTTCATCAAATGGCCCGGCCAATTCCCGGCAGGCGAAGTCCGCAATGGCATCGTTTCCCATGAAGACTGGCTGCCCACCTTCGCCGCCGCCGGTGGCAACCCCGACATTGCGGAGCAGTTGAAAAACGGCGTAGAACTCAACGGCCGCACTTACAAAAACTTCCTCGATGGTGCCAATCAGCTCGACTACATCAGCGGCAAAACCAAAGAGTCACCACGCGCTAACTTCATGTATGTGAATGACGACGGGAACATCGTCGCCATGCGCTACAATGACTGGAAGGCCGTCTTCATGGAAAACCGCGGCCAGGCTTTCGAAGTCTGGCGCGAGCCGTTCACCGAGCTTCGCGTGCCGCTGCTCTTCAACCTGCGGCGTGATCCGTTCGAGAAGGCCCAACACAATTCGAACACGTACAACGACTGGTTCCTCGACCGCGTTTATGTCCTCGCGCCGTTGCAGCGCGTGGCCGGCCAATTCCTCATGACCATGAAGGAGTATCCGCCCAGCCAGTCACCCGGCTCCTTCAATCTGGAAGGCATCCAGAAGAAGATCCAGGCCACCATGGGCGGCAGATAAGGTCCGCTTGATCCACGGGTCGGCGTCAATTCCGACAAACGATCATCGACCAAAAAATTTCATAAACAAACAACACTCCATATGAAAATGAAAATACAAAGCGGCATCCTCGCCGCGTTCACCGGACTCGCACTGGTGGCATCCGCATTCGCGGCGGACAAGAAACCCAATATCCTCGTGATCTGGGGCGACGACATCGGCGGATTCAACATCAGCGCCTATAACCAAGGCATGATGGGCTACAAGACACCGAACATTGACCGCATCGGAAAGGAAGGCGCGTTGTTCACCGACTGGTATGGCCAGCAGAGCTGCACCGCTGGTCGAGCCGCCTTCATCACCGGCCAGTCGCCCATCCGCACCGGCCTCACCAAGGTCGGTCTGCCAGGCGCGCCCGAGGGCATCACGGCGGCAGACCCCACGCTCGCCACGTTGCTTAAGGCCCAAGGCTACATGACCGGCCAATTCGGCAAGAATCACCTCGGTGACTTGGACAGCATGCTGCCGACCGCCCATGGTTTCGACGAATTTTTCGGCAATCTCTATCACTTGAATGCCGAGGAAGAGCCCGAGAATCCCGACTATCCGAAGGATCCCGCCTTCAAGAAAAAATTCGGCCCCCGTGGTGTCATTCATAGCATCGCGGGCGGGGCCATCACCGACACCGGCCCGCTGACCAAGAAGCGCATGGAAACCATCGACATGGAAGTCAATGCCAAGGCAGTGGATTTCATGGAGCGCGCTGCCAAGGGGGACAAACCCTTCTTCCTGTGGTGGAACTCCACCCGCATGCACATCT
>JBGSJI010000015.1:0-9897 GCA_041742055.1 Limnoglobus sp.
ATTCCCCCCCGGCCCCGGGCCCCGCCCCCAGCACCGGCAAGGCCACAAACCCCGCCAGGCAAAGGGCATGCAAACCACGAAAGCACATTCGGTTGACCTGGGCCATGGCGTTCTGTTAGACTCCCGTTGAGGGATTGGGCCTGACGGCCCGGATCATGCCGCCGGTCTGACCGGCTTTGAGGGAAGACATGATGGAACGGTACCGCGCCGGACGCCGCGAAGGCGCTTTCACGCTCATCGAACTTCTGGTCGTGATCGCGATCATTGCGATTCTGATCGGGCTTCTGCTACCGGCCGTACAAAAGGTTCGAAGCTCCGCCGCTCGCATGAGCAGCCAGAACAACCTGAAACAACTTGGCCTCGCCCTCCACAGTTTCGAGAGCGCGAACGGCCGACTGACGGGAATGCGCCCGGCGGGCCTGAGCAACGCCAATTCCTTTGGCTATTCGGTTCATGCTCAGTTGCTGCCGTACATCGAGCAGGAACCACTCGGCCGGCAGATCGACCTGACCCAACCGCTTTTCGTCGGCACCTTCCCGACCCCGTCGTTCCAGCTCAACCCCGCGATCGCCCCCGCCGCCGCCGCCGCAATCAAGACGTTTCTCTGCCCCGGTGACGGACAGGCACCACTTTTCACGGTCAACTCCGGTGGCGGGATCCACGCCGGCACCAACTATGTGGTCAATCTGGGAACCGGGCTGGGCGGTCCGGGTGCGTCGTCCCCGAACGGGTACGACACGCGATTTCCGACGGATGGGATGTTCCATTATGGTCCCGGCCTGCGGTTCGCGGATATCATCGATGGGACTTCGAACACTATGTTCATGTCGCAGTGTCTTCTGGGAATGAACCAGAATCTGACGAAGTCATTCACCGAATTGACGAGCGAGGAGCGGCGGCGGCAGACCGCAAGCATTCCGGGCCGAGGTTTGTACACGGGTCCGGGCGGCGCGAATCCGGGCTACGGTGCCAATCCGCCGATCGGAACGGGCGATTATCAGTCGGCGACGTCGTGGCGTGGCAACCGGGGCGGATCGTGGATCTGGGGGAACGCGACCGTCAATGGGTTTACGGCAGCGTTGCCGCCGAACAGCGTGGACCCGGATTCGACGGCGCACGGGTTGGGCTTTCTGTCGGCGCGGAGCAACTTTACGGGCGGCGTGAACGTGTGTTTCGGTGACGGCAGCGTGCGGTTCGTGCGGGACGGGATCGCGATTGCGAGCTGGCGTGCGATGGCGACGCGGTCCGGCGGCGAAATCGTGAGCGACAACTAAAGAAAAAGGGGACGCAGCTCATTTCTCAGAAAAGGGGTGCGTCCGGTGCGTCCCCTTTTCTTTGTCGTGCTGTTCGTCTCACGAACTGCGGTCGTTGACCGGCGAATGGAAATGATCGCGCAGCGGCAGGCGGAACCTCCGACAGGGATTGTATCTCAAATCCTTCGGAATTGGCGGTCGAGGTCCTGGCGGCTGAAGAGCAATGACGTGGGGCGGCCGTGCGGGCAGTGGTGCGAATCCTCCGCCATCTGCCTCAGTTCCAGCAGATGTGCGATTTCGTCCGGCGTGAGCGGATCGCCCGCTTTCACCGCCGCCTTGCAGGCCATCGTCGCCAGCAAGTGATCGAGCATGATCTCCTTCGACGGTACGCGTTCCTTCGTCACCAGCTCATCGACCACGCTCTTGAAGATCACGTGCGGAGGACGGCGCGAGAGCAAGGTCGGATAGCTGGACAAAATCACAGTATTTCCGCCGAACTCGCTGACTTCCAATCCGAGTTCCGCCAGCGCGTCTTTCGCTTCGAGCACGGCGGCGACGTGATGGGCGGGGAGATCGATCGGCTCCGGGACGAGCAGGCGCTGAACTTCGAGCCGTCCGTCGCGGATGCGGGTGCGGAGCTGTTCGTACAGGATTCGCTCGTGCAGTGCATGCTGATCGATGACGAGCATTCCCTGCGGGGTTTCCTGCACGAGGTACGCATTGTGGACCTGCATCGCGACGCCGTTGGCGGGCAGCGGAAAGTCGAAGGGAGGCGGCGTTGCGGGTGGTTCGGGAGCCGGCGCTGGTACTGGCGGATGCTCCGCGATGATGGGCGTTGCGGGTTCCGGTGGCGGAGTGATCGCGGGTGGTTCGAAGGCGATCGGCCGGGTTTGGGCGACGGGGTCGGAGCGCATTGTGAAGGGCAGATCGGGTGGCGCGATGGGTCGCGGGACGAAAAGTGACGGCTGCGGACGCGGGGCGGGAACGGCTTCCGCTTCCATCGGGGCGGTCATGCGCGGGACGAGATTTTCCTTCATGAGGCGTTCTTTGATGGTCGCCCGGACCAGCGAGAAGATGAGCGAGTTTTCCTGAAAGCGGACTTCGGCCTTGGTGGGGTGGGCGTTGACGTCGACCTGTTCGGGCGGGACCGTGAGGAAGAGGAAGGCGACGGGGTAGCGGCCGGTCATGATGAGGCCGCGGTAGGCATCCTGGATGGCGTAGTTGAGGCTGCGGTCGCGGAACCAGCGGCCGTTGACGTAGAGGTATTGGAGCTTGGCGTTGCCGCGGTCGACGGCGGGGTCGCCGATCCAGCCGGTGAGTCGGAGGCCGTTGTCGCGTGGCGGTCCTGAGTCGATTTCGTAGAGTCTGTTGCGGATCTCTTTGCCGAAGAAGAGGGCGACGCGATCGAGGAATCCGGCGGTGGCGGGGATGTCGTGGACGAGCTTGCCGTTGTGGCGGAGGACGATGTGGAGGCCGGGTTGGGAGAGGGCGATCCACTCGACGATATCGGCGACGCGGCCGAGTTCGGCGGAGGCGCTTTTGAGGAACTTGCGGCGTGCGGGGACGCTGCTGAAGAGATGCCGGACTTCGATGCGTGTGCCGGGTGCTCCGCCCCAGGGGCGGACGGCGCCGAGCGAGCCGCCGTCGCAGTGGATCTCGGCTCCGGACGGGGCATCGGGTGTGCGCGATTGGAGCGTGACTTTGGCCACCCCGCCGAGGGATGCGAGGGCTTCGCCACGGAAGCCTTTGGTGGAAATTCGGAAGAGATCGTCGGAGGTGCGGAGTTTGCTGGTGGCGTGTGCGGCGAAGGCGAGGGGGAGGTCTTCGGCGTGGATGCCGTGTCCGTTATCGACGACGCGGATGAGGTCCATTCCGCCGTTTTCGAGGTCGATGTCGATGCGTGTGGCGCCGGCGTCGATGGAGTTTTCGAGGAGTTCCTTGACGGCGCTGGCGGGGCGTTCAATGACTTCGCCGGCGGCGATCTGCGTGACGACATCAGGAGGCAGAAGCTGAATGCGGGACATGAGGTTGGTGTATGGAATTCGAATTCAGTCGCCGTTCAGGAACACCATTCGTCGAAATTCCATTGACGGACATTTGTGCCGACGGTATTTCCCGAATGGTAATTCAATACATGATCTGAAGTAGTCTTTGAGTGCTCATCTATGAATCAGCGTCAGCTTTTGAAGCTTCATGCCCTTGAAGACCGTGTGGTGCCGGATGCGTCGCTGGTGGCGCTGGATTTCGATCCGTCGCGATCAGCGAGCGGAGACTTCGATGGCGATGGCTTCGTGGATTTTGCGACGGTCACCAAAGCCGGCGAGCCGGTGACGCTGACGATCTTCTATGGCGGGGTGCCGGACAAGACGGAGACGTACACGAGCATCTTTGAATCGTCGTTTTTGGGCGGAGCGCGTGTCGCGGCGGGCGATCTCGATGGCGATGGAAAGGCGGAGCTTGTGGTGTCGGCGGTGCTGGGCGGGAGCGGCCGCGTGGTCGTGCTGTCGTATACGCAGAATCCGACGATCGCGATTTTTCCGCCTCCACCTCCGACGTTCGGGATGAACGAGGTCGCGAGCTTTTACGGGATCGAGGATGCGAATTTCCGCGGCGGAAGCAGCGTGGCGGTCGCGGATATGAACGGCGATGGGCGTAACGATTTGCTTGTCGGCGCGGGGTTGAGCGGCGGACCGCGTGTGGCGATTTACGACGGCGCATCGGTGGCGAAGAATCAGCCGTCGCGGATCGTGAACGATTTCTTTGCGCTGCCGGAGGTCGCATTTCGGGGCGGAGTGCTGATCGACGCCGGCGATGTGGATGGCGATGGCCGGGCGGATCTGATTGTGGGAGCGGGCTTGGGTGGCGGGCAGCGCACGCGCGTGATCTCCGGCATGGACATCGGCGCGAACGCCGGTGGCAGCGCCGCTCCCCTGGCGGACTTCCTGCTCGGTGGCACCGACAGCGGCAATCGCCTCGGCGTGATTGTGTCCTATGAACCGCCGTACGACAAGAATGCGTTTGGCGGGTTCACGGTCTATCCGTATCTCACGGACTTCATTGACGGCAAACTGACGATTGGCGGCGGGGTCGGCTTCATCGGCAAAAACCTGCCGTTGTCTCTGGGAATGGTGCCCGAACTCGATGAACGTGCCTTTGTCCAATAATTAAGGGGACTGGCACCTTTTTAATCGACCGATTTTCAGTCGCGTATCGGGAATTCCTCGACGCTCCCTTCCGATCGCGAGCGGAATTCTCGTACTCCATCGACTATCATCAACGGTATGCTTCCTGCCGAAGTGCTCCGCCAGATCCGCCGATTACAGCTGCGCGCCCGCCGCGCCGTGGCCACCATGCTCGGCGGCGAGTACCACTCCGCCTTCAAAGGCACCGGTCTGCTCTTCGATGAAGTCCGCGAGTATCAGCCCGGCGACGATGTCCGCAGCATCGACTGGAACGTGACCGCCCGCATGGGCAGCGCCTATCTGAAGCGCTATGTCGAGGAACGCGAACTGACGATCATCCTGGCCGTCGATGTCTCGGCATCAGGTCGCTTCGGCACGGGCGTGCAGAGCAAACGCGCGGTGGCGGCGGAGATCGCGGCACTGCTGGCGTTCTGCGCGATCAACAACAACGATCGCATCGGACTGCTCGCGTTCACCGATCGCGTGGAACGCCACGTGCCCCCGAACAAAGGGACGCGCCACGTCCTGCGCCTGCTTCGCGACATTCTCTATTACGAACCGGAACACAAAGGCACGAGCCTGATCACCGCACTCGATCATCTCAACAAGGCTCAACGCCGGCGCGCGATCGTGTTTCTGCTCTCCGATTTCCTCACATCGGAACCGTACACCGACGTCTTTCGGCGAACGGCCCGCAAGCACGACCTGATTGCGGTGCGAACCGTCGACCCGCGCGAGGAGTCGTGGCCGAATGTCGGATTAATCCGGCTGGAAGATGCGGAGACCGGGCGGCAGCAGCTGATCGACACGGGAAGCCGTCGCTTTCGGGAGGCGTTTGCGCAGCGAGCGGCGGAGCGGCGGGCGGCGCTTCAGCAACTGACACGCTCCTGTCAGGTGGATCTCATCGAGGCGCCGACGGACGGCTCGCACTTCGACGAACTCGTCGCGTTCTTTCGGCTGCGGGAACGCCGGCGGAGAACGCGATGAACCCCACGGCGGAACTGATCATCGAACGGCCGAAGGATCGGGAATGGATCTGGCTTTCGGATTCGCTCACGGCGCGGCTGACCGTGAACGGCCCCGCTCCGCTGGTAGTCACCGTGCCCAAGGTCTGGCTGCGCGAGGACTCCGCACACGCCTGGCGCGTTCAAACAAAGGGCCTACCCAAATCAGTAACAAAGCCCGACGGCACCGCAAGTTGGAGTCTGGACTTTCGCCTCGATCCGTATCTGGTAGGGGAAAAAGTTCCGCTGGCGTTTTTGCCGTTGAAAGTGACTACAGGGACACGGGAACGTGAAATCGCGCTGCCGGAAGAATCGGTTCAGGTCAAAACGCGGTTTACGAATCCCAAGCCGAGCGATGCGGCTCCGATCACGGGCTTCATCGATCCGCCGCCGCTCCCGCACAGAACTGCGATTCCCGTCTGGGCCTGGATCCTCGGGCCGGTCCTGCTTCTCTGCGTCGCCGTGATTCTGAGACGACGAGCGCCGCGACCTGTTCCGCCACCAACCGTCGAGCAGATGCTGCAAAACCTTCGCCTGCGATCGGACGAGTACAGTGATGGACCGTTTGCGGAAGAACTGAACCAGATCGTGCGTACGCATCTCGAACGGACCTACGCGATCCCTGCTGATCGTTTGGCCACAATGGAGCTGGCGAATTCCGTCGAGGCGCAGCCGTTTCTGGAAATTCTAAACTGGAGCGATGACGTCCGGTTTGGCGGAATGAGCGGTGGCGATCGAATCGCGATGCTTGAGATGGTTCAGCGGCAGATCAACCCACCTCCGACAAAAGCTGAATGATCACGGCCGCGCGGGCGGAACGAACACGGGCGATGTGGCGAATTCCGAATCGCTGGGTAGTCGTACCTGTTCCGCTCGCTCATTCGAATCCGCGAGGAATCGAGCGATGAACGGGACCACGATCGGTGGCGCCGTCAGATTCATCTGGACGATCAGTTGCGTGGACAAGGCTTCCGTGGGATCGATTTTGGCAATCGGGTCAGGAACTTGGGATCCCAGCGCAGGCACGTCCGAAGCGGTGAGTGTGGGGCGTGCGGGTGCGGGAATGGACGGCGCCAGCGTCAGTTTCCGGGTTCGCCAATTCGGTTCGCGTTCCACATCCCGATGGAACGGTATCCCTTCATTGGGCGGCGACGGCAGAACAGGAAGGTTCGATGGTCCGGGCAAAGCGGGCGGGATCAGTTGAGGCGGAGCCCAGGGCCACTGTGTCTGCTCGATGGCGGAGGACCGCGCCGTCGGGCTGGCGACGAACGGATTGGGAAGTGCTGGAACGGATGATTTCAGGACGTGTTGAACCGGTGCCGCCGGGATGTACGGTTTGAACGTTTCAGCGGGCTTTTTCGGTGGAGTGATTTCCGGCTGATCTTCCGGCAATTTTTGGATGACGGGTATGGGCAATTCGATCGCTTCCGGCTCGGGTGGCGGAGGCGCAGGAGCTTTCGGTGAACAGGAAATCACGAGAACGGGGAGAATCCATAATCCACGTTTCATGGTCTTTCCTTGGTCCTGCGGCAGAGATCGTTTCCTCTCCATTCTAGTGTGCTTGTTCGCGATGACGGGATGAAGAGATTGCATTCTTCGCTCCGGGTTGCTATGCGGTGGCGGGTCGTTTGAGGAGAACGCATGAAATCCGTATTCGCACTCGTCGTTGTGGCTGGCTTGGTTTCTCACGGATTCGCCCAGACGAAATCGGGTGAAAATGTCGCCGCGACGGTGAACGGCGAGACGATCCGACTGGATGAGGTCGATAGCGCGCTCAAGACGTATTTCACCACTGATGCGCCGCTGACGACCGAGCAAACCAAGCGCCTGCGCGATGCGATTCTGGATGAGTTGATCGACGAGCGTCTGGTGATGCAGTTTCTGGCGCAGAACGGGCCGGCGATTCCGCCGGCGGACATTGAGAAAATGATGCAGGCACTGACGGCGAGTTTGCGGAAGCAGAACAAAACGCTGGCGATGTATTTTCAGGAGAACGGCCAGACCGAACAGCAGGTTCGCGAGAACTGGACGCGCGTTCTGCAGATGCAGCGACTGGTGGAGCGCCAGGCGACTGAGGCCGAACTGAAGAAGTACTACGAAGCGCATCGTGACGTCTTTGAAAACGTGAAACTCCGGGTTTCGCATATCGTGATTCGCCTGAATTCCGAAGCGACTCCCAGCGAGCGTGCCAGCGCCATCGCCAAGCTGAACCGCATTCGGGATGAGATCACGAAGGGGGAGCTTGATTTCGCAGCGGCCGCCCGGAAGCATTCGATTTGTCCAAGCGCTCGAACGGGCGGCGATCTGGGTTTGATCTCGCGTGCCGATTCCGCTCTTGGGGAAACGTTCGCGGCGGCGGCGTTTGCACTTGAGATCGGGGCGGTGAGTCAACCGGTGGAGACGGAACAGGGTATTCATTTGATCAAAGCGATCGAGAAGAAACCGGGTACGCCGACGACATTTGAGAAATCGATCGATCACGTTCGAGCAGTCTACACGGAAGAGGTTCGGCGGAATCTGATTGCGAAGCTGCGGGCCACCGCCAAGATCCAGCGTTCGCCTTGACAGGTCTGGGAAGGTTGGTATCGAGGGTGTTCGAATACTCCTACTTTTGGAGGCGGATATGCGCCCCATCCTCCGTTGTGGATTGTGCACAGCGCTTGCGCTCGCGGGTCTGACTGTCAACGGCTTCGCACAGACGGCTCAGAAACTCGGATCCATCACGGCCGCCGAAGTGACCGTCCGTTCCTCGCCGAAGTCCGATGCACCCGATGCGGGGCAGCTCTTCCGCGGGACCGATGTCATCGTTCATCATGCGGAAGGCGAGGAGTGGCTCGCGATTCAACCGCCGCCGGGTGCGATCAGCTGGATCAATCACAAGTTCATCGACGTCGATAAGACGAAACCGTTTCCACAGAATTCCGTCGTGTACTCCGATGGCGAGGTGCGCATCGCTGCCGGGAAAGCCGGATTGAATCGACCGCTCGAAACGCGCAAGACCACGATCCCCGACGGCAGCATCGTGCGGGTGCTCGGTGCGGGTGTGCGCTTCGAGGACGACGGCAGCGTGTGGTATCCGATTCAGCCGCTCAAGGATGACTTCCGGTACGTTCCGAAGACGGCGGTGCAGGTCGCGGGGGCGATGAGCGAAAACTTCACGGTGAAATCTCCGCTTCCGCCGACGAAATCGATCACGCCCGCCAGCCTGACCACGTCGATCCCCGGGCCAAGTTATGCCAACAAACCTGCGGGCTGGCCGGCGACCAATCCCACCTGGGTCGATGCCGAGACCGCCGAGAAGTCCAAGGATTACGACAAGGCGATCCGCCTCTACTTCCAGCTCGCCCGCGAGATGAACGCGTCCGGCGGCGATCCGGATCTCGCCAACCTTTGCTACGCCCGCATCCACGCCATCCGCGAACTCAATCGTGAAGGCTCATCCGCCAACGAAGGGAACTGGACCGCGACGAAAAATCCCTCGCGCACCGAATCGGGCGACGACGGCACCTGGACTCGACGAGGGAGCAACGAGGCGGCTTCGAAACCCGGTTGGACCGGCGCAGGCATTCTTCGCAGCGCTTCGATCCGGTCCGGCGGGCGAACTTACTTCGCCATTGAGGATGCACGCGGTCAGCTGCTGCACTATGCGGTCGCGGGTGCCAATGGGTTGGATCTGGAGAAGTACGAACGGCGAAAAGTGGACCTTTACGGTACCACGGTCTACTCGCCGGAGCTGCGTGCCAATCTCGTCACGGTGACTCGCGTCGATCTGGTGAAGTGACTCCGCTCAAGGGAGCATGTCAGTCATTCAGCTTTACGACTTTCCCAAGACTTGGTCGACGACCCAGCATCCGCGGACGTGGACCTGCTGTGGATCGCGGCAATGCGCTAGCACCGATTCAACTTCGCAGCCGGCATCCTGAAGCGCATCCGCAAGAATCGGCATCGCGCCGAAGTCGCAGGTATCGTACATCTGTTGAGCAATACCAACGGCTGTGGAGGTCCGCCAGCGGGGATCGAAGGCGACGGGGCGGAACGGATTGCCGAAGATGTCGCGAATCAGATTCGAGATCGCCGTGCTGATATCTTCGGCTACCGGTGGGTCGAATCCCATGATTTCATGACGAGTAACGGGAAATCCGTTTCGCAAGGAATCTGAACACTCTATGGCGTTCATGCAATATTCAACGGCATCACCTGAGCCTCCTGTAAACACCTCTCCTGGCTTTTGGCGAAGAGTTATGTAAACGGCGTGAACTAGTGCGGCGTGCCAAGAACAATATTCTTGACGGTCCGGACGGTACAACCCAATCGTGTCTAGCAGTACAGCGCGGTTTTAAAACCGACGTCTATGCCGCCGTTTCTTGTGGGACTCGCTGGCCTGAGCGTTGCGTCGCTGATGATAGCGGATCACTTCGCCCACGTGCCGTCGCGCCGGAACCCCGCGACGGCGACTCA
>JBGSJI010000016.1:0-27655 GCA_041742055.1 Limnoglobus sp.
CAGGGCTTTCAAGGTCCTTTTGTAGGCGCTATCCTATTCTCTAGCCGTCGATTACGGCAGAAAGGGGATGGCAGGATGGCCACTATTTACGATCGGTTCCTTCAGGCGGCTCCGTGCTGCGTGCTCGCCCGCACCACGCTCGAACACCTTTTTGATCCCAGCCGACTCGACCAACTCTTCCACCGCGCCGCCGAACATCAATACCACCGCGAACTTTTCTTCTCCGACCTACTCCATCTGATGCTCAGTGTCGTCCTTGGACTCAAACCCAGCGTCTACGCCGCCTACCGCGACTCCCAGGACAAAATCGGTGTCAGCCACCAAGCCGTCTACGCCAAACTCGCTGGTACCGACGACGCGATTACGGAAGCCCTCGTGGCCGATTCCGCCGATCAAATCCGGCCCGTCCTCGCCGAACTCAACGCCCTTCGGCCCGAACCCATCCCTGGATTCCACGCCCGCATCCTCGACGGGAACCTGCTGAGCCACACTCAACGCCGACTCCAACCCCTTCGCTCCACATGGGCTCGCGGACTGCCCGGCCGCGTCCTCGCCGTTTACGAACCCACCACTAACCTCGTCACCCACGCCTTCCTCACCCGTGACGCCCACGCCTGTGAACGCACCCGTCTCCTCGACGTCCTCGAACTAGCTCAACCCGACGACCTCTGGATCGCCGACAGCCACTTCTGCACCCACGATTTCTTCGCCGACCTCAGCGACCGCGATGCATTCTTCCTCGTCCGCCAACATACCAATCTGAAAGGCAAACTCGTTGGAAAACGTCGTCGCGTCGGCCGTACTGACACCGGCACAGTCTACGAACAGGACTTGAAACTGAACGGACCCAACGACGGCTGGATCATCCGCCGCCTCACCCTCGAACTCGACCAACCGACGACCGATGGGCTCGTCGTACTGCATGTGCTGACCAATGTGCCCGCCGACCGCGCCCTCGCGACCGCGTTGCTCGACGCCTATCGCCAACGCTGGACCATCGAGAAACGATTCTACGACGTCGCCCAGACGCTCCACGCCGAACCCCGCACACTGGCCTATCCGGCCGCCGCCCTGTTCGCCTTCGGCCTTGGACTCGTAGCATCCAACGCCGTCGCCCTGATGCACGCCGCGCTGCGGTCGGCGCACGGTGCCCCTGCCGTTGATCTCCTATCAAATGCTGCCGTCGCGGGCGAGATCCGCGAAACCTACCGAGGTCTGACGATCGCGTTGCAACTTGACGCCTCCGATCCCGGCCTCGCCTCTTCGCCCGCCGAACTCGCCGATCGCCTTCGAATGATCGCCCGGCACGTCCGTCTCGAACGCTATCAAAAATCCCAACGCGGACCCAAGAAGCCGCCCACGCGGAAATCGCCATATCAAAACGGCGTCACCTGCTCCACCCAACGACTCCTCGAAACTCGAAAACAACAGAGCAATCCACCTTGAAAGCCCTGGGCCGTAGCGGTCGTTGATCCGCGGCGTGCGGCCGAACTCGGACATCACCACGACAAGTGTCGAATCGAGCATTCCGCGATCCTTGAGATCGTCGAGCATCATGGCGAACGGGCGATCGAATTCCCCGAGTTGCTCGATGTGAAAGTCGAAGTTTTCATGGTGAGTGTCGTAGTTCGTGTGCGATACCTTCACGAAGGTCGCGCCTTGTTCCAGCAATCGGCGGGCGAGTAGCATGTGCCGGCCGAAGTCATGCCGGCCGTAGCGGTCCGCCGCCTTCGGATCTTCACGGGTCGCATCGAAGGCGTCGGCACGTGCCACGACCTTCGCGGCCTGCTCGTACGATTCCGTGTACGCTTCCGTCTGAGCGGAGCGCCGGGACTTGGCGAAGCGGGCATTGAGCTTTTGGCGCATCGCCTCGCGTTCGCGATCCGCGTCTGTCGTGATCGTCGCCGGGCGAAGCAGGTCCGCTGGCGGTTTCCCATCGGCCAGCGTCACCGAGGCGAACTTCGGCCCCAAAAACGCAGCATCTTCCTTGCTGAATCCGCTTCCGCCACGCGGCGTGATCTGAATATGCCCCGGCAGTTCCGCATCCGGAGGATTCAGTAATTTCGAAGCGACCGCTCCCACCTGCGGATACACAAGCCCTGGTTCCGTCCGTCGCCCAGTCAGCATGATGGTCGCACCGCGGCCGTGCTCGTCTTCCTTGGTGTTGATCCCGCGAACGAGCGTCAGCAGGTGCATGCGCTTGGCGGCTTCCGGAAGAAGCTCCGAAATCTGAATGCCGGGGACACTGGTCGAGATGGCGCGGAACGGACCGCCGGTATCGGTATTTGGCTTCGGATCCCAGGTCTCCAGTTGACTGACGCCACCGCTCAGAAAGATGACGAGCATCCGCTTCTGTTTGGAGTTGAGTTCGCGTGCGGCCAGCGAAGAGGTCATCCCGGCAAAGCCAGCGATGCCAGCGACGGTGCTGCCGAGGAACATGCGGCGGCTCAGCGCGTGATCGGCCGTTCCGCAGGAATAGAGACAACGATTCATCGGATCGATCCTCTGTATTCGATTAATGATTGAATCGAAACTCCGCACTCGCCAGCATCGCCCAGACGATGTCGGTCAGCAGGGTAGTCCGGTTCGTAGTGGTTTGCAACAGTTCCGCCACGTCGCGGCGTTCTTCGTCATCAGGTAATCGGTTGTACACTGTGAGATAAAGTTCTTCGGCCACTTGACTCGGTTCGGTCATCTTTGCCGCACGCTCCACGAGGCTCCCCGTCCGCGGAGAAATCAGATTTCTCAGATGCCCGCCATGTTTGACGAAGAGCGTTTGGTCGAGTGTGGATACGAAATTCTCTTCCGGTTCGCCGGCAGGTGAACCGTACATGCTGCGGAACGGCGCGAGGTTGGGTGCGAGTTTGGCATGGAGTGTCGCTTCCTTGAGTTTGGCCCCAAGCTCTTTGCGGTACACATCGGTCAGTCCGGTCGCCTGCGTGACGGCATAGCCGAGTTGTTCGGGCGAGAGCGGTTTGATGATGGCGCTGGCGTAGCGGTCCTGCGGGATTTCGGCCTTCGTTTTCGGGAGTTCACTGGATCGCTGGTAGGTCTCGCTGAGCGCGATTTTGCGCAGCAGCCACTTCACGTCGTACTGGTGCTTCGCGAACTCCTCCGCCATGCACTCGAAGAGTTTCGGATGCGAGGCGGGGTTGTTGGAATGGTCATAGTCGAGCGGTTCAACGAGTCCACGTCCCATCATTATGGCCCAGAATCGATTGACGGCGGTGCGGCGGAAGGCGAGGTTTTCACCAGCAGTAACGGCGGTGGCGAGTTGGGCGAGACGGCTGTATGCCGGGATCGGCTTCACGTCTTTCTTGGGAGCGACTTTGTACTCTTTGCCTTTTTCCAGTTTGGGATCGGTAATGGGTTTCCACCCGGGTACTTTGGGCGGAGTGGTCATCTGGACTTTTTTGGGATCGAACACGCTGATGAAATTCACTTCGCCATCGGCCTTTTCGGCGATCACCGCCTTGGCGTCCTTCGCGTTGGGAAACAGGAACGCACGGTTGAAGAACGCCTGGATTCCGTAGTAATGCTCCTGCTTGTAATCGTCCACGAGCGGATGATCGTGGCACTGCGCACATTGCAGGTTGCGCCCGAGGAAGAGCCGGGAAATGTCCCGCGTGACAACGGTCGGGTCGAGTTCGCGTTCGAGGAAGAACTTCGCTGCCGCTCGAGTTTTTGCATCGGCGCCGTCGTTGGAAAGCATTTCGCCAACGAGCGCGTCGTAGGGTTTGTTTGAGGCGAAGGAGGTACGCAGGTACTCTTCCCAGGCCGCACGCGGAACTTTGACGTCGCGTCGGCGATCCATCAGTACGACATCGAAATACTCCTGCATGCGCCGGGCATAGTCCGGACTGGCCAGGAGTTGATCGATCAGCTTGCTTCGTTTATCAGGTGAGCGATTCGCCAGGAATTGGCGCGTCTGGTCCGCGGAGGGCGTGCGGCCGGTGAGGTCGAGTGTGACACGGCGCAGGAACTCGGCATCGGTGGATCGGGGCGAAGCGACCTGTTGGAAATTCGGCAGGCCGCCTGTGATCTCGCGATCAATGATCTGATGGAGCGATTCCTCTGCGCGCAGTTGGCCCAGAGAAAACAAAAGGATCAGCGCGAACGCGCCGAAGCTGCGGTTCCGGAAGGAGCCCATGCGGATGGCCCCGAAGTCTGGAGGAGGGAGGTCGAGGCGGTGCAATCCCAGACTGACGGCACGGCCGAGGCAGGTATCAACTCGATTCGACTCTTTACAGATTGGCGTGATCGGGCGATCCTGTCAAGTAAAATCGCCGGATTATGATCTCCAGACGGTATTCACGGCGTCGAGCGTGGCGTGCTTGTAAAGTTCTCCGAGCGTGGGATAGTTGAAACAGGTGCGCAGAAGCAACTCCGCTCCACCTTTGACCATCAGTGTCATTACGCCGATATGAACGATTTCCGTTGCCAGCTCGCCGATGATATGCACCCCCAGCAACTGGTGCGATTGGCGATCGAACAGAAGTTTCAGGAACCCGTGCTGATCGCCGATGATCTTGCCGCGGGGGACATCGGAATAGCGTGCACGGCCGACCACGTAATCGATATTTTTCTTTTTCAGTTCTTCTTCGGTATCGCCCGCGGAACTCATTTCCGGGATGGTGTAGATTCCGCTGGGCAATACGGACGCGACCGTGTCGATGCCGAATTCGCAGTCGTATCGGTGCGAGACGGCCGCGCGGCCTTGCTCCGCGCTGGTCGATGCGAGAGCGGGGAAGCCGATGACATCACCGACGGCGTAGATGTGCGGTACGCGGGTCTGGAAGTTCGAATTGACATCGATCCGGCCCTTATGGCCGGTCGGCACACCGGCGAGTTCCAGTTTGAGTTCCGTCGTGCGGCACATCCGTCCCGCACAAATGAGCGCATGATCCGTTTCGATCACCCGACCGCTCGAAAGGGTCAGGCGAACGGAATCGGTTCCGGGGTCCGGACATTCGACCACATTCTCCTTCCAGATGAACTGCACGCCGAGGCGTTCCATGGCCGCCAGAAGCTCGGCGGACAGTTCATTATCCATGAACGGCAGAAGTTGATCGCGGCCGTCGATCAGAAAGGTGGGAATCCCGAGGGCGGCGAACATGCAGGCGTATTCGCTGCCAATGACGCCGGCGCCGACGACCGAGATGGAACTGGGAAGCTGGTGAAGTTCCAGCAATTCGTCGGAATCATGGACGCGATTGTGCTCGAAGGGGATGCCCGGCGGTCGAAATGGTACGCTGCCGACCGCAATCATGATGGCTTCGCCCCGTACCTTCGCAATCGAACCGTCGTCGGCGATGATGTGCAGCGTGTGCGGGTCCGCGAATTCGCCGCGGCCACGCAGGAGCGTAATGTTGTTATGCTGGAACATTTCGCGGATCCGCTGCTGCTCGCCGGTCCGCACCAACCGCACATGACGGACCAGATCGTCCACGGTGGCGTCGCGGCGAAGGGACAGATCCACGCCGTGAAGATCGCGCGAGCGCCAGCCGGAGAACGCCAGCGCCGTTTCCCGCAGCGTCTTCGAAGGCACCGTCCCAGTGTTGACGGCCGCACCGCCGGGCTGCGCGTTCTTTTCGATCACCGCCACGCGCTTGTCCAGCCGCGCCGCTGTGATCGCCGCCGATTCACCCGCCGGCCCCGCACCGACGATCACCAGATCAAATTCACCGCAATCCGTCATGCAAAAATCCTCCTGTCTTCCACCAGTGTATCCGTCACCAAGGGAAGGCCAACCGTAGAACAGGCTCTTGCATCGGAACGAGATGATCATGCTTCACAGCGAATTGAGATCCTGGCGAAAAAGGACTCCGCCACGAGCGTGAGCATCAGGTGGCGGAGTCCTCCTCATTGATTACCGGTTTGTCAAATGCTGTGGCTGAGAATTCGTGATTTTTCAGCTCATTGATTTTTGGGGAGTGATTCAAGTGTTCACCATGTTTAAGATTCGGAAGCGAGCCAGTCGAGAAGATTTTTGAGGAAGGGGTTTTCGGCCGGTTCGAATTCCAGAGTGTGATGGGCGCCGGGGTATTCGATGATCGTTTTTGGTCCGGGAAACGTCTGAACGAAGTCCCGGGTGCGCCGGTTGTCGATGATGCGATCGTGCTCCGCCAATTGCAGCAGCGTGCGGGTGCGGACGCGCTGGGCGGCGCGTTTGAGGTAGAGGTCGAGGGCGGCGCTGTTGAAGAGGAATCGCGCGGTCGCTTGCCGCAGGTCGTGCGGATTACCGCTGATGAACGCTTGCCAATCATGTGAACTTGTGAACAATTCCGGTTCATTGAGCGGGATCGGGAAGAGTTTCGTCGGGTTGCGCAGCCGGGCGCGGCCGATAGCGATGCGCTGGCCGAGGCTCGGTGCGACCTGCGGGCACAGCCCCGGGCAGAGGAGGATCAGCGAATCGATGAGGCCGGGCTTGCGGTACGGCAGCGCCACCGCGAGTTTGCCGCCCCACGAGATCCCGACCACGTGAACCGGCAGCGAGTTCTGAGTACGACGCAAGTCGAGAATAAATTCAATCACGTCATCGATGAGCCGCCGGAAATTCGGCGTATCGCCACGGTGAGCCGTATTCAGGCCCGAGCCACGGCGATCGAGAAACGAGACGTCGTATCCGGCTTCAGACAAAGTCAGACATGAGCGCGAATACCATCCGCCGTGGCTGCGGATGCCATGCAGGAAAACGATGCGGCCGCGCGGTTGTCCTGCGGCGCGGTAATGGCGGAAGTACCAGCGATAACCGTCGGTCGATCGAAAGGTGCGGATGTCAGCGGTGTCGGTCATGAATGAGCGCATCATTGGCGGTGAGAGAGTTACGACTTCGCTTCGACAATTCCGCGGATCGATGCAAGTCCTTTTTCAAAGTCGCCACCGATCATTTTGTCCATGTTCATCACAAGGCAAAACGCTTTACCCATAAAGCCATTGGTACACGTCATGGTCCAGTTCACATGCGTGCCCGGGCCTTCGGGTTTGAGGGTGAATTCGGATTTGTTGATCGCCCGCATGGGTCGCAGGAATTCGAGTTTCAACTGCAAATATTCGGCCGGCCGACTTTCCACGATTGTCATCCGGCCCGCACCAACGTTCTTGTTGCCGTTCCATTCCATGATCGCCCCGACTCCTTTTGGCGAACCGGAATGCGTTTCGGTGGCGTTGGGATCGAGTTTGGCCCAAGGTGACCAGGCGTTCCATAGGTGCAGGTCATTGAGCTGTTCGAAGACCGCGGACGGCGGCGCTGCCATCGTTGCGGTGCGCGTGATGGTCGTGGTGCCCGGTCTCGTTGCGATGAACACCACGAGTGCGAAAAGCACCAGCGCGATTCCGCCAAAGATGTACGGCAGCATAAAAAATCCTCAAATCGAACTTCACTTATTGCTTGCTTCGTCGATCATGCGGAGATACTGTTCCGCCACGGCCTGCTGGGGCATGTAGTAGGGGAGCGGGATTTTTTCCGGATTGAGCGCCTGTTGGAAGCGGACGCGGGCTTCAGCGATTTTTCCTTCAAGTGCCAGAAGAATCCCGCGTTGCAGGAAGAGATCCGCCTGCATTCTCCAGGTCTGGATACCAGCCTGGATTTCTCCCTGAAGGGGAATGCCCAGGCCGCCGACCGGGGCCAGATAATACGACGAAAGGAAAAACTGATTGAAGCTCTGGGCATCGGGCAGTTTCGCCGCCCGTTCCACGAACGGTTTCTGAGTGATGGGCATTCGGATCGACTGCAGCTGGCGTTCGATGCCGTCTCCGACTTGCGAGTAGTCCCCGCGGAGTTCGCCGATCGTTCCCCGCAGGAACGTCGCGATTTGCGTGAACTGAATCCAAGCTTGGGAATTCCGTGCATCTTCCGGGAGATTTTCGATGATCATTTCGACTTCCCGAAGATAGAGATCGGCTTCATCAAGCTGACCGATCTGGATGTAAACACCAACCATTTGTACAGTCAAATCCACGACTTCGAGTCCGGTACCGAGCTGGTCGGGCCAGCCTTCCTTGAATTTCGCGATTGCCTGATTCAGCAGCCGGAAATTGATCGCGGCCCTGATCTGATTTCCCAGCGGCTGGGTCTTGTACTTGAGCAATTCCCGATTCGCGGGAATGATCAGATCTTCAATTTTCTCGGTTTGAGCTTTGAATTGTTTCAGGATCGCTTCGGCCTGTTTGGGGTTGCTTCTCGCGATTTCGGTGTAGGGGAAATAGCGTTCGGCAAGGGCGAACATCTGCAGTGCCGGTTCGGGCAGATTGGATTGACCTGCCTGAGTGAACGCTGTCGGCTGATAAAGTTCATGGAGCCAGATGGCGGCGTGGTACCCAAGTTCGATTTCACGGAAGTTGGAGGCTTCCGGTGGCGGAGCCAGATCCAAGTACAATCGCAGTCCACAGGTCTCCATCTGCTTCTTGAACTCGTTTGTCAGACCAGGGATACCTGAGGGAACACCGCTTCCGTCCGATCCGCGACCGATCCCCCCAGCCTGAGCCAGCATGAAATACGAATCGGGGTAATCCGGATTCGCCGCGATCGCCTGATACGCGGCTCGGAGTGCGAGAATGTGGTAGGCGGTGGTGTAATCGTCAGCCCGATAGCCTCGTTCCTGCACAATACTGGCCACGAGCGGATTCCCGACAGCGGCCGCGAACAGGGGCCAGTCACGCGTCTTGTAGTAGAAGTCCATGACGGCGTGTTTGACGGCGATCTCATTCCACACAATGGCATCCAGCGCCTCGAGCGGAGGCGGTTTCGGGAGATCCAAAATGAAATCGTCGAGGAGTGTCGGAGCGAGCGGCATCTTCCGTTCAAAATCGCGTGGTGTGGGGATCGATTGAACGGTCTCAGGATTGAAGGCGTATCGAATGGGGTTGAATGCCAGTTTACTGAAGGTCTTCAGATCGTATTGTGGTGAACCACGGTCGCCGATGATAGCGCAACGACCGTCCACATGCCAGAGCGAATAGTTCCCTTCAAAAGACGACAGTTGAGTTAACGGTCTGAGATCCACCGTTCCGGGCGGACTACCGATTCCGCAGTACACCACATATGTGATGCCCTTCTGCTGGCAGAATTCGCGGAAGTTTGAGATCTCCACTTGCGGTATCGGTTCGTCCGTCCGGCGGTAGAGGAAGAGTTTGCGGCTCTTGATGAATTCTTCCAGGTCGTGTCGATGGAATTCAAATCGAGAGTTCACAAAGACTTTTTCGCCGGGTGCGAACCAGGCAATATGATTCGCGAGGTCGATGTTGATGCACATGCCTTTGAGTTCGCTTGTCAGCTTGCCGTCGTCCCGCCAGGCTCGCAACAATTCGGCAGTCCGTTGCAACCCCGCATCGGCTTCGACTCTCCAGTTGCAGCGATGCGTCAGGGCTTTGTGACTGGGTTTGGGATGCAACCAACCGGGATACGCGGCTGCGACCAGAAGCAAGGCGAACGGGAACGCGATGATTCGCCCCACTCCCGAAAGCATGAGCAGCAATTTGGCCCGAGGGCTGTCAGGATTTCCCAGAGAGATTCGATCGACCAGACCCGCCAGCGCACGACCGAATATGGGAATCGCCACAACGCAGAATAGAAGGATCAGGCGAAAATGGATCAGCGCAAGACCTGCAAAAGCGAGCCAGAGCAGGAGGTGCGCCAATCGCAGGCGGGCAAATCCGATGGCCAGCACTATTCCACCGCCAATCATCAGACCGGCGAAGGCCAAACCGTTCTCGTTCCAGCCCAAACTCGAGGATTTCAGGTATTTCTCAGCGATCGGTGAGAATGAGATCCCCGATATTTCGTTGTCTGATCGATAATTCGCGGGAAGAGTCAGACCCAGTTCCACGGGGAGTTGCCAGACGCGGACGTGATGAGGAGTCAGGCTTGAAGCAACCACACTGATCAACAACGCAAGCGCAAGCTGGGATACGCTTGCCATCCCTTCCTCGTTCTCCTCTTTGCGGATCACGGACTGGATCAGTTCGCCAAGCAGCACGATTCCGATTGTCAATGGGCCGAGAAGGAAGAAACTATCACAACTGGCCCACAACCAGGACAGGAAACCGATCGCGATGAAATTGATCAGAGCACCGGATCGCCAGTCGCGCCCAAACACCAGGAAAAGGAGTGAGGCGAGGAAGACTGCATTCAGAACGAACGGCCTGAGTATGGTCATCTGGACGGTCGCGATTACAGCCAACGCCAGCGGAAGTACCCACGGCCAGATCGACGTCCCGGATTTCCGAATCAGCAAGACGATCCCGAACGCTGCCGCAATGAAGAACGCCTTGATCACCACGATCACAAATCCGGTTGGATCGCTGATGTAGAGGTAATACATTCCGAGATCGGCCAACCAGGAATGGTTGACCCAGACGCGGTCCGCCGGCGCAAGCGAAAAAGGATCCGTGCCGAAGGTATACGTTCCGTTGACGAGCGCTCGGCCGCTGGCATAGTGGAGCCACTGATCGCTGTTTCGTGCCACGTACGAGGCGGTCATGAATGCCGCGGTCAGGACCAGGCCGGCAATGGCGACATCAACGGATTTGACCCATTCCGGCCAGGTCCGTACTGGGGTTTGCGGTTTTTCCGCTGGCTCGGTTGATTCGGCTGCGGGAGAATCGGACGAATTAGGTGCAATCACATCGGCCTCGGAACGGCGGAACGAGCGCATGAACTCGTTATCACGGTAGGTACGCCGCCGAGGCCGGTCAAGTTCAGCGTGAGTCAGAAGAGCGGACGCCGACAGTTGTCGTGCGTGGTCGGGGCGATGGTGTGAACCGTCCGAACCAGCCGTATTTCACGATTGTGCGCGGTCCGATCGGTTTGACGAGTGTGTACGGCTGATACAGCGGCATGGGCTGATGATGGCCGGAGATGAATTGAAAACGCGGAGCCGTTGGCCCATTGGGCAGGCCATAGTACTGCCAGGTTGTGGGATCCTGAGCGTTCGAATACGTCGAAACGAGTGAAAGCAGAAGCGATGCAAACAGTAAGCGAACGACCATAACGAAACTCCCGGAGGCAGGAGAATCATCGTCTCAGACATGGGCCTATGAAAAATTCGATTCGAGCCGGTTCGAGAAAGATCGGGCCGACAACCCGCACAACCGATTTCTTTCATCAGGCGACTGGCTCGACGGTGACGCGAAGCGGTTCGGCTCCTACCTTCACCCGTTCGGG
The DNA here is from genome assembly GCA_041742055.1 of Limnoglobus sp. Taxonomy (GTDB): domain Bacteria; phylum Planctomycetota; class Planctomycetia; order Gemmatales; family Gemmataceae; genus Limnoglobus. The sequence continues at coordinate 11,165 of JBGSJI010000016.1, forward strand.
ATCGGGTCCGCAAGAAATGATCTGATCCGCCTTTAATTCTGCGAGTTCGAGAGCGCCGGTCCAGACAATGGCCCGATTGGATTCGTGCGCTTCGAGCATCAGCTGCACGCATTTTTCAACCGTGTAACCGAAGACTTTGCGCAGCACCGTAACGACGTATTCCATCGTGGTGACGTCATCGTTGTGCAAAATCACAGCATAGGGCGGCTGACGACGGGTTTGTGTGTCGGTGGCTTCCGATGGGATTGCAACAGTCGATGCATTCATAACGAACCGTACTCCTGTTCGGTGGTCCGTTATTTTATGACCGGTCTGAGGATACCAAAAGCCCGTTTCCCGGAATGCCAAACGCCCTGGAAGGTTCCAGAGCGTTGATCGAAGGAATGATCCGGAACTTATTTGCCCGGATTGGCATCCGGAACCGGGATCGGTGCCGGCATTTTTTCGGGAACCGCTTCTGAAGGAATCGGCGCGCCTGTGGCGCGGTAAGGATTCCCGCTCCCGGTGTTTACGATGGCGTTATCCGGGTGATGATAGACATCATTCATTCCGCCAACGTGACGGCAACCCAAGCCCGCCGCCATCGCGCCGAGCAGCACAAAAAGAACCATTAAACGGCGCATGATCGTTCCCATCCATGGGTAGACTTAAGGGAAAAGTCCGCCGGAACGATTGTCGGGCGAGGCCGTGGGTGGTACGACCCCAGCTCGACAATCGGTCACGGGGTTGGTCATGAGGAATCGTTTCCGGCTCCTCATGGCTGACACAGCGGCCCGCGTCCGTGCGGCGAACCACCGTATCTCCAGGATGCAAGGCGTTCGCCATCACCTCCCGGCCTCTTTTTCATCGTCTGACGGGATTTACCGAGTTGACCCGAATTCCCGACAAGATGCTAATTTTCCCGTTTTTGGTCAAACGCTCAACTTCTCAGGATAACCATCTCTCGCCGAAGGATTGAGGAAATGCCTCAAACAGGCTCGAATGTCATCCTTTTCAGCAATCGGACTGTGCATTACGCGGAGACTGCCGAAAATGACGACAAATCGATTCGAATAACACATGAAGATTGGGTTGGCGGTACTTTTCAGGTCAGAGAAATGGGATAAAACGGGGAAAATTGCACACTCGTATGGATTATTCCGGCACAGCAATTCAGGCGATCACTTTAGTTCGCCACGGCTGAGCTTATTGATACACACGTGATTCACCACCGGAGTTCGCACCATGACGTCTCTAGCCCGCCGACAGTGGAAACGCGCGATTGCCAACCGACTGGGAGTTACGCAGTTGGAAGATCGTGTGAATCCGGACGCCAACTACTTTAGTCTCGCGGGCGGAAATTTCACTCAGGATTGGTCGAACACGGGGCTGATTACGACGAATGATGACTGGAGCGGCGTGCCGAGTATCATTGGTTATCGTGGAGATGGTTTAACTGGCGGAACAGGGACGGATCCGCAAACGATTCTTGCAGAGTCGACGGTCATCAATGTTATAGCAAATCAAACAGCGCCAAATTCACTATCAACTGGAGGTGTAGCTGAATTTGAACTGACAAATCCCTCTGTTGCATTGAATGGATCAGGGACAGCCGATGCGCCATATGTACAGTTTTTCATGAATTCGACCGGTCGTGAAAATGTTCGCATCACCTACAACGTGCGAGATCTGGATTCATCCGTTGACGATTCCACTCAGCAGGTCGCATTGCAATATCGATTCGGTGAAACAGGAAATTTTGTCAATGTGTCAGCTGGGTACATCAATGATGCAACAGAAAAAGATACTGCGACAAAAGTCACCAACGTCGATGTCACTTTACCTGCCAGTACTGCCAATCAAGCTAAACTTCAGATACGCGTTATTACCTCGAATGCCGTCGGTAACGACGAATGGATTGGCATCGACGATATCGTCATTTCCAGCACAGCGATAGGTAGCGCCAACAACCCGCCCGTCATCACCAGCAATGGCGGTGGCGCTACGGCGGACATTCCCGTCCCCGAGAACTCCACAGACGTCACCATCGTCACCGCCACCGATGCCGATGCTGGCGATACCATTACGTTCTCAATCAGCGGTACGGATGCGGCGCTCTTCAGTATCAACAGTTCCTCCGGGTTCCTCTCGTTCAAGAATCTTCCGAATTTCGAAGCGCCGGCGGATGCGAATACGGACAATAAGTACGAGGTCACCGTCAAGGCATCCGACGGTACCGACTTCGATACCCAGGCGATCACCGTCACGGTCACGGATCGCAATGACTCCCCGATCATCACGAGCAACGGCGGCGGAGAAACGGCATCGATACCAGTCGCGGAGGGGATGACCGCCGTCACGACCGTGACCGCGACGGATGAAGACGCCGGCGCCGTCATCACCTACACCATCACCGGCACCGACGCCGGTCTGTTCAGCATCGGTTCGGGCAGCGGAGTGCTCGCGTTCATCACCGCCCCGGACTTCGAAGCGCCCGCCGATGCGAATGCGGACAACAAGTACGAAGTCACCGTGAAGGCGTCCGACGGAACCGATTTCGACACGCAGGCGATCACGATCACCGTCACCGATCTGAATGATAGCGCTCCCGTGATCATCAGCAACGGCGGAGGCGACACCGCCAACGCCAGCATTGCGGAAAATACCAAAGCCGTCACGACCGTCGTCGCCACCGACAAAGACGCCGGTACCACCATCACCTACAGCCTTTCCGGCGGGGCGGACAAAGCTCGTTTCACGATCGACAGCGGCACCGGTGCACTCGCATTCGCCGCCGCACCGAACTTCGAAGGTCCGACCGATAGCGACCTGAACAACGTCTACGAAGTGACGGTGATGGCTTCCGACGGCACGCTCTTCGATACGCAGGCGATCTCCGTCATGGTCACGGATGCGAACGAAACGCCGCCCGTCATCACCAGCGATGGCGGAGGCGCGACGGCTGCGATCAACCTTCTCGAAAATATGACCATGGTGACGACGGTCCAGGCGACCGATGCCGATGCCTCTGACAATATCACTTATTCGCTTAGTGGCGGCGTGGACAAAGCTCGCTTTGCCATTGATACTCTCACCGGCGCACTGACGTTTGTCACGGCCCCGAACTTCGAAGCGCCCAACGACGCCGATACCAACAACAAGTATGAAGTGACGGTCAGGGCGTCGGACGGCACATTCTTCGATACGCAGGACATCATTGTCACGATCGTGAATGTCGATGAGGCTCCGGTCTTCGTGAGCGATGGCGGTGGAACGACGACATCCATTTCGCGGTTCGAGAATGTGATCAATGTCACGGTCGCCATGGCCGTCGATCCCGAAGGCAAAACGCCGATCACGTATGGCGTCGCTGGCGGGGCGGATGCGGCCTTGTTCTTCCTGGATACGGTGACGGGAAATCTCTCGTTCCTGACCGCACCGGACTTCGAAAATCCGAGCGATGCCAATCTGGACAATATTTATGAGATCACGCTGAGCGCGACCGAAGGAACAACGCTTGGAACGCAGGCCATCTCCATCACGATCAACAACGTGAACGAAGCGCCCATCTTCACCGTCGGATCCAATCAGACAGTGAATGAAGACGCCGGAGCGCAGTCGGTGATCGGTTTCATCACCGGCATCGCTGTCGGACCAACCGGTGATCTCGGGACCACCGTCACGTTCGATGTATCGAACACCAACAACGGCCTCTTCACCGTTCAGCCCACGATCGATGCCAGCGGAAAGCTCACTTTCACCGCCGGTCCGAATCTCTCCGGTTCGGCCAAGGTCACCGTCATCGCCATGGACAACGGCGGAACGGACAACGGCGGGGTGGATACCTCGGATCCACAGTTCTTCACGATCAGTGTCATCGGCGTCAATGATCAACCGGACTTTTCGATCGGCGGAAACGTGATCGTCAACGAAGATTCGGGCACCAAGACCAGTACGAACTATCTCACGTCGGTGATCGCCGGACCGCCGGACGAAGCCGGATCCCAGACCACCACGACCTTCGTCACGAACGACAGCAACGCCCTCTTCGCGACGCAACCGTCCATCGATGCGGCGGGTACGCTGACGTTCACACCCGCCGCGAACGCCAACGGCCTAGCCACCGTTACGGTCAAAGTTCAGGATAACGGCGGAACGAGCAACGGCGGAATCGACTCGCGGACACAGACGTTCACCATCACCGTGAATGAGGTGAACGATGCCCCCAGCTTTGTGATCGGTGCGAATCAAACGGTGAACGAAGACGCCGGCGCTCAGTCCGTTTCCGCTTTCGCCTCCGCGATCTCCGCCGGACCATCCAACGAATCCACGCAGACCGTTTCCTTCCTGGTCTCGAACGACAACAACACCCTGTTCGCCGTTCAGCCCTCAATCGATGCCACGGGCAAACTCACCTACACGCTCGCTCCAGATGCGTTCGGGTCCGCCAAGGTGAGCGTCCAGGCCAAGGATGACGGTGGAACCGACTTCGGCGGAGTCGATACCTCCACCGCTCAGACCTTCACGATCACCGTCAATGGTGTGAATGATGCGCCAATGTACACTATTGGTGCCGACCCGGATGTAAACGAAGACACCGGCGCACAATCGCTCGCCGGATTCCTCTCCGCCCTCGCTGCCGGACCCGCCAACGAATCCACACAGACCCTTACCATCGCGCTTGCCAACGATAACACGTCTCTCTTCGCGGTTCAGCCCACGATCGACCTGACTGGACAACTCTCATTCACACCCGCGGACGACGCCAACGGTTCCGCACTCGTCACGGTGACGGTCACGGACAGCGGCGGCACGGCCTTCGGCGGAGTCAACAAAACGGTTCAAACGTTCACTGTTACCGTGAACGCAGTCAATGATGAGCCGTCATTTGCTACGACTGGAAATACGTTCACAACGATCAATGAAGGACTGCAGGCTGTCTCCGGTTTCGTGACCGGCATCTCCGCCGGGCCGTCCAATGAGTCGAGCCAGATCGTGACATTCATCGTCACCAACGACAACAACGCACTCTTCGCCGTGCAACCCGCCATCGATGTCAACGGTCAACTGACCTACACGCCCGCCTCGGATGCCACAGGAATTGCCAATGTCACAATCGTGGCCATGGACGATGGTGGAACGCTCTTCGGCGGCGACGATACTTCCGACCCGCAGATGGTGACGATCACCATTTTCGACAAGAACATCGCGCCGAGCTTTCTCGTCGGAGCCAGTCAGAATGTGAACGAAGATTCGGGTGCGAATTCTATTCCATCCTTCCTGACAAACATCTCAGCCGGTCCGCCCATCGAATCCGGACAGACCGTCTCGTTCCTGGTCTCGAACGACAACACCAGCCTCTTTACCGTTCAACCGGCCATCGACAGCACCGGCAAACTCACCTTCACTCTCGCACCCGACGCCTTCGGTTCCGCAACCGTCACGGTCTTCGCCAAGGACGACGGCGGAACGCTCAACGGCGGAGCGGATACCTCCGCACCACAGACGTTCAGCATCCTCGTGAACGCGGTCAACGACGCCCCGACCTTCACCGTCGGCGGCAATCAGACCGCGAACGAAGATGCCGGTGTTCAAACTGTCAGCGGTTTCGCGACCGGCATCACGTCCGGTGCCGCGAATGAGACGACGCAAAACGTACAGTTCCTGGTATCGTCGGACAATCCATCGTTGTTCGTGGGCTCGCCGACCATCGACGCGAACGGCAATCTCACTTACACACCGGCGTTGAACTCCTTTGGTTCCGCTATCATCACGGTCGTGGCCAAAGATAACGGCGGAACCGCATTCGGGGGAACGGACACGTCTTCAGAACAAAAGTTCACCATCACGATCAATCCGGTCAACGACGCCCCGACCTTCACGATCGCCGGCGATCAGACGGTCCTGGAAGATGTTGGACCGCAAAGTATCGCTTTCTTGACGAACCTTGCCGCAGGACCGGCGAATGAAAGTACTCAAACAGTCGGTCTGACAGTCAACTCCACGAATCCCGGACTCTTTGCCGTCCTGCCGACGATCGATGCGAGCGGCAAGCTCATCTACACCCCGGCCACAGATGCCAATGGAACATCCACCGTCACGGTCACCGCCACGGATAACGGTGGAACGGCCAATGAGGGTGTCGATACGTCTGTGCAAACGTTCACAATTTCGGTCACGGCCGTGAATGATGATCCCAATTTTGTCGTCACTTCCAAGATCGCCGTCAACGAAGACGCCGGACCGCAGTCGGTTCCCAATTTTGCATTCAACATCACGGCCGGACCGGCCAACGAAGCCGGCCAACCGCTTTCGTTCGCACTCACGCCAGTGACGACCGCGGGCGATCTGAGCTTTACCCAAGCCCCCGCCATCGATGCCACCGGCACGCTGACATTCACCACCGCACCCGATACGTTCGGCACAGCCACAGTGACCGTGGTCCTGAGCGATGGAACCGGCGGAACGGCGACTCAGAACTTCGCTCTCACGGTCGATGCGGTGAACGATCCGCCCACCTCAACCGTTCTTGTGCCCAATCCTCCGCTTGGCGGAATCGGCCCCCAGACGGTACCCAACGTGCTTGCTCTGACGTCCGGTGCGGGGAATGAAGCGGATCCGCTTCAGGTCACCGTCTCTGTCGCCAGCACGACCGGAAAATTGAACTTCACCCAGGCCCCTGTCATCGATGCCAACGGCACGCTCACTTACGCCGCCGAGCGCAACTCCATCGGAACTGCGAAACTCGCTGTGACCGTCAGCGATGGGACCGATGCGACATCGGTTCAGTTCGTCACGATTTCGGTGGATTCAACCGGGCCAACGGAGATCGTGGGCTATCCGGAATTCGCCGTCGGTTCCGACCTGGGCCTCACTTATGTGAGCTTCCACAATCCGGATATGTCCGAACGATTCTTCTCGCCCGCGTTTCCGGGAACGGAGTTCGGTGCCCGCGTTTCGAGCGCCGACTTCTCCCGCGACGGGATTGCCGACCTTGTCATCGGCTCCGGAGTGGGCCGCAGTACACTCGTTCAGGTGATCGATGCGGTCACGCAGAAATCCCTGTTCTCGATCATGCCGTTCGAAAGCGGGTTCACCGGTGGCGTCTATGTGGCTTCGGGCGATATCGATGGCGATGGCATTGCGGATCTGGTGATTACGCCGGACGAAGGCGGCGGACCTCGTGTTCGGGTGTTCGGTGGCGCGAATTTCGAGCTGATCGCGGACTTCTTCGGCATCGATGATGCGAACTTCCGCGGCGGAGCCCGGGCAGCGCTGGGAGACCTGAACGGCGATGGGAAGGCGGATCTGGTGGTAGCGGCGGGCTTCGGCGGCGGACCGCGGATCGCCGGATTCGATGGAGCATCGCTTGTCAGTGGACAATCGGTCAAGCTTTTCAACGATTTCTTCGCCTTCGAACAGACCCTCCGCAACGGGGTCTTTGTGGCGATCGGCGATGTGGACGGCGACGGGAGTTCCGAAATCATCGCCGGTGGCGGGCCCGGAGGCGGTCCGCGGGTGACAGCATTCAATGGCAGCCTGCTGCAATCGTCGGGCGGTGCGTTCCTCACCCCCGTGTTCAACTTCTTTGCGGGCGATCAGGCGAATCGCGGTGGCATCCGCATCGCCGTGAAGGATCTGGACAACGATAACCGTGCGGATCTCGTGGTCGGTTCCGGTACCGGAGCCGGTTCGCGCGTTACGGCGTATCTGGCGACAGCGCTGACGGCGTCGGGCGATCCGGAATCGGTCTTCGCCTTCGATGCGTTCGAGGGCTTCACCGGCGGCGTGTTTGTCGGATAGTGAACAGGCATTCAAAACAAAAAGGCATTGTGGGGCATGTTTTACAGAACATGCCCCACTCGTTTTTTTGTCACGGTTTTAACCGGTGAGTTCGATCGTTGCGATTATGCTGGAATCGCAAATTGAAACGAATTTCTCGTTTGTGATCGTGAATGACGCATAATCCGGTTGTTTCTTGTCAGGAATCTCCCGATGAGGACTCCGCCAAGTGCATAAGCGGCGAAGTCCTCATCGGGAATTTACCTGAGACAGTTTGTGTGATAATCGACGAGTTGGAATTGTTCTGCCTGAGGTGAGACACGCGCTGATCATTTTGACCTGAAATGAAATCTTGCCAATCGCACTTTTTCGCCAGATCGGGTATGGTTCAGGTTGGAGAAAGTGTGACGAGGTTTGACTTTGGCTCAAAAGATCGTTCCCTTGAGGCGATGGCAGCGATGTCTCGATGTGTTGCGCGGTGTCGTGCTTTGAGAGAGCGGCGGCCATGATTGACCAGATCCGGCCTGACGATCTTGCACGCTTCGCACCGGCGTTTCTCGTGAAGCGGATGGTCGGAAATCCTGATGCACTGATGAGCAGTACTCGGGACGACATCAGCGGCGCCGTTCTGTTTGCTGATATTTCCGGTTTCACCGCACTGAGTGAGCGGTTGGCGACACGCGGTACGGATGGTGTTGAGGAGTTGACTCAGGTACTCAATGCCTACTTCGGACGATTGATCGACATCATTACGGCGTATGGCGGAGATGTGGTGAAGTTTGCGGGGGATGCATTGCTTGCGATCTTCCCCGCACACGATGAAGCCGACGTCGTTCGATCCGCACGAGCTGCGGCCGCGTGTGGCCTGCAGGTTCAACGTGAAATGAAATCTTTCACAGCTCAGGCCGGGCATCGCCTGTTCCTGCGTGTCGGCGTCAGCGCCGGTGCGATGAGTGTGTTGAATCTGGGCGGGGTGCGCAAGCGTTGGGAATTCGTGCTGGTCGGGCAACCGGTGATCGAGGCGACGATGGCGTCGGGTCAGGACGAGCCGGGTCATGTGGTGCTGGGTTCGACAGCTCGGGACCTGCCCGGAATCTCCGCACGCTGCACCGCGATCTCGAGCGAGTATTCCCGATTGGACGAAGTCACGGGAACGCTATCCTTCTCGCCACTGGAAAAGGTTCCACTCACATCGCAAGCCGTTCCCCGATTACTCGCATTCATCCCCGCCGCGATTCATTTGCGGTTGGCAGCCCGGCAATCGGGTTGGTTGGCGGAGATGCGCTGGCTGACCGTGTTGTTCGTCAACCTGCCGGGCATGAATCAAGAGACACCGATCGAACACTCGCAGGAGGTGATGCTTGCTCTTCAGACGGAACTTTATCACTTCGAGGGAAGTGTCAACAAACTGAGTACCGACGAGAAAGGTGTGACGTTTGTCGCCGCACTTGGATTGCCTCCGCTGGCGCATGAAGACGATGCGATTCGCGGAACGCTCGCCGCCTTGGCAATCAAAGCGAAACTCGCCAAGCTCGGATGGCAAACCTCAATCGGGGTCACGAGTGGTCGCGTGTTCTGCGGGACCATCGGGAGTGAAAATCGGTGTGAATTCACGATCATCGGTGACATCGTGAATTTGTCCGCGCGTCTGATGATCGCTGCGAACGGCGGTATTCTCTGCGATGAAACCACACTCAAGGCTGGACTCGATCGACTCGCCTGGGAAGCCTTGCCTCCCGTTATGTTGAAAGGGAAAGCGCATCTGGTCCCGAACTTTCGACCGCTGGGCCCCGCAAACGAAGCCCAGAGACCGAAACATTCGCAGGAGTTGATTGGCCGAGTTGATGAATTGAAACTCCATGAGCAAATCATCAGGGAGATATTCAAAGATCGATCATCGAGGGTCCTTTTGATTGAAGGAGAAGCCGGGATCGGAAAATCGACTCTGATTTCCAGTATCCTGCAAAATGCTGCCAAAAAGAACCTGAAGACATGGCTTGGAGCCGCACTCGCGATCGAACGCTCCACGCCCTATTTCGCCTGGCGGGCGATTTTTCGCCAGGTGTTTCGACTGGATGCCTCGGAACCGCTCGAAGCACAAAGGCAGAAGGTTTTCGATCACCTCGCGTTCGATCCCGAACTGAACGAATTGGCACCATTACTGGACACCGTGCTTTCGCTGGATTTTCCACCAACCTCGAAAACGCTTGAGATGTTCGGTGAAGTACGATTGAGTCAGACGAATTCCCTGCTGGTTCACTTGTTGATCCGCGAGGTGGAGCAGGCTCCACTGCAACTCATCGTTGAGGACTGTCATTGGCTTGATTCCGCCTCCTGGTCTTTGGTGCGTGCCGTGGCCGAACAGATCCCGGCCGTGATTCTGGTCCTGGTGACGCGTCCGCTCTCCGATCCGTTGCCACGCGATTATGTTCCGGTCGCCGCGCTGAAATCGACACACAAACTCGCGCTTGGCCCCCTCGGTTCAGATGAAGCGATTGCGCTTGTCAAACGAAGACTTGGCGTAGTGAACATACCGGACTCTATGGCAACGCTCTTGCATTCGAAAGCGCAGGGTAATCCGTTCTTCATCGAAGAGCTTGCTTATTCGCTCCGAGAAACGCGAAAAATACTGATTCAAGATGGCCGCTGCACGATCGCACCCGGCGAAGATTTACTCTCACTGCGATTCCCCGATAACGTTCAGGGAGTCGTGACCAGTCGAATCGATCGTCTCGCACCACCCGAACAGCTCACTCTCAAAGTGGCCAGCGTAATCGGACGCACATTTTCCAAAAATCTGCTGCGCGACATCTCGCCGATCGAGGACGATAAACCCAACCTCGAACGGTACCTCGCAACATTGAACTCGCAAAGCTTGACCATGCTTGAGGCTCCGGATCCGGATCCCGCTTATTGCTTCAAACATGTCATCACGCAGGAAGTCTCGTATCAGATGATGCCGCCGGCGCAGCGGAAGAAACTGCATCAGGTCGTTGCGGAGTGGTACGAACAGCATCATGGAAATGATCTCTCTCCGTTCTTTCCCTTACTCGCCAAACACTGGTCGAACACGGATCGGTTCACGCGTGCAATTGAGTACCTCGAGAAGTCCGGCGAAAACGCCATGCGCGATTGCGCACACGAAGAAGCGGTCACCTTTTTCAGTCAGGCGCTGGCGCTCGATCAGGAAATTGGCTTTCAGTCGGATCGCCTTCGTCGTGCTGGTTGGAAGCGTCAACTCGCGGAGGCGTATTACAACCTCAGCAATCTCGGCACCGCCCGTCAGCATTTCCAATCCGCACTCGAAGATCTCGGGTATCCTTTTCCGAGGACGCAGGCGGGATTTGTCGTCAGCAGCATCTGGGAATTCGCCAAACAGCAAATGCATCGCCTGCGGCCACGCTGGTTTCTGGGTCGCTCGGCTCACGAAGCCCCGCAACGGCTCGAGGCCGCACGCGCCTACGAACGTCTCGTTCAGATTCACTACCTCAACAACGCCAAGGTACCATCCGTTCACGCGGCATTCAAAGCGCTCAACCTCTCCGAAAGTGTAGGCGAATGTGCGGAGTTCGCACGCAATCTCTCACACGCCGCCGTCTTCTCCGGGCTCCTGCTCATGCACGGTTCCGCTCGGGCCTACGCCGAGCGCTCGCGGGCCATGGCAGCCAAAGTCGGACAGCAATCCTGTATCGCCTATGTCGAGTTCATTCGTGGTGTCTACTGGGTCACCGTTGGTGAATGGGACAAAGCCGTCAACGACCTCTCGACTTGCATGGAAATGACAGAGCGCAATGGAGAACAACGACGCTGGTACGAGAGCGGATTCACGCTCGCCAACGCGCTCTCACGACGCGGCAATTTCCGACAAAGCCTCTTGCTTTCGCAGAAAATTCATCAGCTCGGTGTGCGCCGGAGCATCCCGCAGGTCCAGGTCTGGGGGCTGAGTTGGCAGCTTGTCTGCCATCACGCACTCGCACCCGAAACCGCTCAACGCGATCTCGAAGCGGAACTCGCCGACGTCCTCGATACCTATTCTCAGGTACCACTCGCGGATCAGATCCTCGGCCGCGGGGTTCTTGCGCTCTCGCAATGGCAACGCGGTGAAAAAGCCGCTGCCCGGCAAACCACCGAGGCCGCCGAAGCCATCATCGCCACCACCAATCAGATCTCCCATTACCTTCCGCCGGCGTATACGGGCCTTGCGGAAGTCTACATCGGGCTCTGGCAGGATCAGACCGGCAATCCGGAGGTCGTGCGCGAAATGGATCGCCGCCTCCGCCAGCTCGGCAAAATCCTCGGTCAGTTCAGCCTGATGTATCCCATCGGTAAGCCGACCGCCTATCTCGTGAAGGGGCGATACTACAGCATGAAGGGTTGGAAGCGCTCCGCCATCCGATGCTGGCAGCGAAGTCTCGCAGCGGCCGAGCGCTTTCAGATGCCCTATGAACAATCCCAGGCGCATGCGGAGCTCGCCCGTCACCTTCCCGATCACGATCCGCAGTCCGCATTCCACCGCCAGCGGGCATTCGAACTCCACCAGCAACTCGATTCCTGATCTTTTGGGAACTTGTCTTTGACTTTCGTCACTTCCGTGAGGAGGACTCCGCCACCTGCTGCTCATGCACGTGGCGGAGTCCTCGTGAGTGAATCACTGCACTCAGAATTTTCATTTTTGTGAAAAAATGTTCAGTTGATCGAAAATGTTCATTTCCAAGTGCTTTTTCACATTCGCTGCCAATCTGGCAGGCGAGTTCGCCAACTTCGCCAACTCAAAACACACACCCCTTGGCGAAGAGACATTGACGAGCTGATATAATGAACATTTGTTTTTATTGAGCTGTCAGTTGTCAGCGATCAGCTTTCGCGCTCGTCGCGGGTCTCTGACCCCGACGAAATCTCCGACCGAAGGTCTCCTCTTTAATTCCCATTCGCCCGTTTTTCATCCGCAACTCGCCGGAATTGACGCCAAATCCGGCCGAAAGTCGGCGGAAAACGGCCCAAAATAGGTCAAAATCCGCCCCAAACCGCGCCCGAATGCGACCTTTTCGATCAACAATGATCAGTCGCACTATCGATATCAACAGAGTGAACATTTCACCACTATCAGATCATCATAATCGGCCTAGACCCCCCGCTGCGGCATCCCAACGAAGGTGCGACGCCTGCGGCACAATGGTCATTTCTCTCGACCGGCGTGATATGCCCCGCCACGCCGGTTCTCTCCAAACGGTTCCACAATTCGGCAATCCACCCTTCGAAGTGATCAGGATCGCTTACTTCTTCTCAGTCTGAATGAACTTGTCGAGGCGTTCCTGGAGTTCCTCGTTCGCCTTTCTCAGCCGATCCAGTTCGTCGCGGAGCCGTTTCACTTCAACCGGCGCTGGTGCGTTGTTGCGGATCGCCTCCACCGAGCGTTTGGCCAGGTCCGCAATGCGATCGTCGGGGTCGTGGTCGGCAATCGCCTGGAGCACGGTAAGGTTTGGCGAAGCTTCCTTACCGAGATCGCGAATCGCGGAGACTGCTGCGCGACGGACTCGAGAGCCTTCGCCATCGAGGCACGCCGCGATCGCATCGACGATCTGCTTTCGCTCCGCTTCAGAAGGGTTTGCCGTACTGGCTAAATTCCCCAGCGCCCCGAGGGCGGCCGTGCGGGACTCGAGGGGCTTTCCCTTCTTCGTCCAGGCGATCAGCGTGTCCAGCGCCGACAGGTCCTGAGCCGAACCCAGCGCGAACAGGGCCGCTGAGCGCAGCGTCTCGTTGGGTGATTCCTTCGCCAGCCACGGCAACAGCACCGCCACCGTGTCGGGTTGCTGCAATTGTGCGAACGAGCGGATTGCGGATGACTCGACCGCGACGCTCGGGTCTCCCTTCTGCAGCAGGTCTTTCAGCGCCTTTGCCACCTTCTCGTCGCGGACATATTTGCCCAGTTGAATGACACAGGCCCGACGCACTTTCGGATCCTTGTGCATGATACCTGCGATCAGCGCGTCACGGCACACATCCCCGCCCGACTTGCCGAGTGCATTTGCAATGTCCGATGCCACGCCCCAGAACTTCTCTTCCTTCAGCGCTTTCGCAAGCAACTCGCGATCGGCCGGGGTCTTGCTGTTGCCGAAGTGCTCCGCAGCGCGCACCCGAGACGCGACGGTCGGACCGTTCAGAAGTTGCTCCTTCCACAAGTCGCGGCCTTTCTCGATCTTGAACTCGGCGAGCACCGTGAGTTCCGGATCGATCAGCACCATTGTCGGCCGATCGGGGACGGGAACGTACAGCGTGCGGTCCTTGTCGGTCACCTCGGGGTTGAAAACGATCGGCTGCGACACCCCCTCGACATGGATGTGAATCGGCAGTGTGAAGTGGAACGCCTCACCGGCCTGCTTCTGATTCACCGTCAACTTCACGAACTTGTCCTTCGCATCGTACTCAATCTTCACGCCCAGGTCCGGGTTCCCGGGGCGCTCGGTCCAGTCGTAGAAGAACCGTTCCAGACTCATTCCTGTGACCTGCTCCATGGTGCGGCGGAAGTCGGCGGTTTCTGCGCTCTTGTGGGCGTACTCGGTCCCCCAGCGACGGATGGCTTTCCAGAACACCTTCTCCCCGACTTTGGCCCGCAACATCTGCAAGACCCAGCCCCCCTTCGGATAAGCACGGCTGTCGAACATCAGCCGCGGTCCGGCGTAGCGGCGGTCGACAATGGGGCGCGTCCTGCCCCCCGTGATCGCCCCCCGCGCCTTACCAAGCAGCGCGTACTGCGCCTCGTCCGCGCCCTGATGATGCTCCGCCCAGATGATTTCGCAGAACGTCGCGAACCCTTCGTTGAGCCACAGGTGTGCCCAGTCGCGACAGGTGACCAGATCTCCCCACCATTGATGCCCGAGTTCGTGGGCGATGAGCCGGTCCGAGTCGCGGTCCAGCGCTGACCGTTCGTCAATAATCGCGGACTCGACCAAGGTCGTGGCACTGGTGTTTTCCATACCGCCCGAGGTGAACTGTTCGACACAGACTTGTGCGTATTTCTCCCACGGATACTGAATCCCGAACCGCATGCTGAAGAAATCGAGCATTTCGCGCGTGCGGCCAAAGGTGCGGGCCACATCCTGCTTTCGTCCCGGCGGCACGTAGTAGGTTACGGGGATCCCTTTCCATTCCTCCGTGACCACGTCGAATTTGCCGACGACGAGCGTGATCAGATAGCTGACGTGCGGCTTGGTCTGCTTCCAGTGGAACGTCACCGTGTCGTCCGGGTTCTCCAGTCGCTCGATCAGCTTGCCGTTCGAGAGCACCTCGAACCCCTTCGGCGCGGTGACGACCAGTTCGCTCGTTTGCTTCTCGCCGGGGTGGTCGAGGCAGGGGATCCAGTAGCGGTTCGTGATCGCTTCCCCCTGGCTCCAGACGGTCAGCGGCACGTTCGGCTCATTCGGCGTGGGACCGAAGAAGTGGAGGCCGGCCTTCGGGTCACGCACGCGGTAGGCGATGACGAACTGTGCCGACTTGCCTTCCGCGACCGCGTCGGCGGGCAGGTCGATGGTCAGTTTCTCACCGTCGTGACGGAAGCGGAGCGACTTCTTGTCCTCTTTTCCGACTATCAGACTGACCGACTTCACCTCGAACTCTACGGCATCGAGATCAACCGAGGCCAGCGGACGCAGCGGGACGAAGTCGATCGTGGCGACCGCGTCGACGGACTTCTTCGGGAGATCGACCTTGAGGTCGAGGCGGATGTTCTGAATATCAATCGGCCGATCCCCGGCCGTGCGGAGCGGCGCCTCGGGGGCGGGAGTCGGGGCTTGCGCCCTGAGGTTGGCCGGGATAAGCGTCAGGAAACAGACGAGTAAGCAGCGGAACATAGAACGTGAGCCTCCCGGAGAGCAAACAATGAAGCGGGTGTCAACGAATGCAAGTGTTGTACTCGAACTGAGCACGTTTTTCAGTCGTGTCGCAGGTTTTTGCGAATGCAGTCCTTCAGAGTGCCCGTCTGGAACTTCTCATCGAAGACATGTGCGGAATCGCATTTTTTGGTACGAGGTCTGAAGAAACTTTCAATGCTTGCAATCACCCGTGGATCACTCTTGTATCAGCCGCGGCCAGAGTCAACGAGTGAGAAGAGTTCCGAGAGGCTCATATCCAGCGCTTCTGCGAGGCGTTCGATATTGACCGGGATTTGGACGAATGAGGATTCGCTTATTCCCGGTCATCTTCGTACCGAGCTTTCCAAAACCCCAACGTCGCAATCCGCGATCGAACCGCTAGCGAAGAAGCTCAACAAACAACGAATCGCCCCAAGACTGAAGCATCTCGACGGCGTGAAAAGCCTCTACGTCGTCGGCGTGAATTGGATGACCGGCATCCCGGTCGAGGCTCTCACAGATCGGTTTCGGTCAGCTACGTTCCTACGGGTACGTTCCTCGCGCGTCGGAAGAGTCGGCCGAACCCCACCGGTTCACGGGCCTTGGCCCTTGGCGATGCGATCTATGAGACGGAAAAGAAGCCGGTTGCAATCCCCTTGGGACTACTCCGAATTCAGGGTGCGGCCAACATACTGTGCGGCTACGCCAAGATGTCTTTGACGACCGTGCCGCTCACGTCAGTCGCATCGCTCGACCGGCGTGGCGGAACGTCAGTTTCTCGTGGTCGAGGCCGAGCAGGTGCAGGATGGTGGCGTGCCAGTCGTGGATGTGGACCTTCCCGGCGACGGCCTCGTAGCCGTACTCGTCGGTCGAGCCGTGCGAG
>JBGSJI010000017.1:0-31447 GCA_041742055.1 Limnoglobus sp.
GCATCGGAACGGTCCACTCCCAACGTCTGCCCATCTGCCTTGAAACCCCGCCGCATTCCACCAATCCGACCCGCGACCGGACCCGCGCCATGGCCAGAGCATGACTCGTGCCGAACAGGATTGGGACGCAGCTCATTTTTAGTAAAAATGAGCTGCGTCCCCTTTTCTTTGTCGGATGTGTGGCGACGAATTTCACCGAGATGTCGCCGATGGGCTGGCGATCGTCCGGGCCGTGATGATCACATACGATGCGGTCGCGCCGTCCTTGCCATCCGTGCGAATCGCCTGCGCGATGACCGGCTCGCCCGATGCGACATTCAACGAGGTCGTCAGTGTGCCATTCTCGGTTGATGCTTCGGGTACCGAGTCGTCACCCGTATGGACTTTCGTATTCTGCAGATTCAATTCAATCGTGAGATGGTCGTTGGAGCCGATGCGGGCACTGAGTTTTATCGTTGTGCCGACTGGCAGATAATTCACGGATCGTGTGGTGAAGGAAGGCGGGAACCCTCCCGGTGGGGTTCCACGGTCACGAGCCGATGGCCGACTCGACGCGGTGCTGCCCGTAGTGAACGGCCGATTCCCACCCGCGGTACTGCTGACGGTTTGCCCCTCGACGGTTGTCAGTTTCGTGCGCTGGCCCTTGCCGGTCTTGAGCAACTCCGCCGCCTTCGGTTCCTGTCCATCCTTGAGGGCAACACCATCGATAATGGCAATTTCGATTTCCACGCTGCGGGGCTTTTGATCGAGTTGCTCGAGCAACTTGGTTACTTCAGGAACAACTTTCGTCGGCCCGCTGACCAGCACGGTGGCCCCGGAGCCGGTTGTCGCCAACACGACTGTCACATCATCGGCGGCGAAGAGTCGCTCGACGGTCGTGGCCAGCACGTCCGGGTTGGCATGGCGAACCGCGTACTGCGCCCGCATAAGCGGAACATCTGGCCGTGGAGCCTTCCTGACAGGCACCACCTTGGGCACCGGAGGAGGCGGATCTTGTGCGAGGACTGCATCGAGGCCAAACAGGCCCCCAACCAGAGCCAGAAGGATAAGGCGGATCATGAGTCGCACTCAAGAAGTGGGAATGGACGACACAATCGCATCATATAACGATTAAAGGATCTACCAAGATGGAATCGGTTGCCGACCAGGGTCCTGACACTTTTGTTTCGTTCGCTACCAGTGCGGGTGAATGCAGATTGCGGGGTGGTTTGGGGCCGATTTTGACCCATTTCGGACCGATTTCGGGTGGTTTTGGTGTGGTTTTGTTGCCAAATCCGGCAGGTTGCGGGGTGAAAACCGGCGAATGCTGGTTGAAGAGGAGACCTGCGGTCGTGGCGGCGGCTCGGTCGGGGGACATTCGCCGATCGCGGGGGAGGCGGAGGGCGTGGCTGACTTTTACCTCGCCCCCGTTGACGGGGGAGAGGTCGGCGAGCGGCGCAGCCGGTCGTCGGGTGAGGGGGCTACAGTTCTATGATACAGGTGAACAATAATGTTATTATGTACATTATTTGAAAGTCGCCCCCTCACCCGGATCGATCGCTTCGCTTCCGATCCGACCTCTCCCCCGTGAAACGGGGGCGAGGTGAGAATACCGCTTTAGCTGACAGCAAGGGTGAAGACCTGCGGTCCGGTGGCAGGCCCTTGCTGACGCTGCGGGCTTGTCGAAGAAGAGGAGACCCGCGACGAGCACGAGCTGTGTTTATGCTCTCGCGATAATCATCTTCAGCATGAAATTCGTCGATTCGCATTACGTGTTCATAATTTCAGTAACTGTACAAAATTGACGTAAGTGCTTATGGCGCATAGGCGCTTCCGAAAATTTGATGTCTTTCCACCGTAGGGTGTGGCAGTGTCGGTGGAAAGACGAGCCGGCGTTTGAATGTCTCCGCCACGATGGATCGGGAACTGTCAAATGGGAAATTGTCGGATGGGTTATCCCGCGATGCGATTCGCGAACTCGGCCAGCCCGTTTTGGTAGACCTCAGTCCACTTCGGATTCGGCTTCACCGGCTCGGAGCGAAACTTCACCATGGCGCTGACCGCATCCGCGACCGTGTAGATGGTCTGATCGCCCGCCTTGTGCCGCGCATAGGTTTCGTACCCCGCGAGAGCCGCCACCGCAGCGCCCAGGGCGGGGCCTTCGCTGGACACCAGCCGCACGAGCTCGCGATTCAGCACGCTGGCGAGGATCTCGAGCATGAGGTCGTTGCGGGCGATGCCGCCGGACACCGTGATCCGCGTAATCGACTGACCGGCCGCTTCGTGCTCCCTGACAGCCAGACCGATGAGGTAGGCGAGGGCTTCGAACGAGGCCCGAAGCTTGACGCCCATTTCAGTCGGCTCCGACGGGCGCCACTCGAATCGCGGAGCGGTCACGCCGATTGAGGGTTCTGAGAACAGGAACGGCAGCACGCTCACGCCAGCGCACCCCGCCGGCACCTGCCGAGCCGCCGTTTCGAGCGCGGCCCAATCGGGCTTCTCGCCCACGATCTTGTCCAGAAACTGCGCACCGTTCGTGTAGCAGCGCATCCAGAGGTAAGGCCCCCAGTTGAGCTTCATGGCGTCGAGCGTGCCGGATTTCGGGGGGGAATCCGCGGAGGAATTTACGACGGCGGAGTTGCCGAGGATGATCGCGACATGACCGGCATCGACTGCGCCACCGCCGACCAGTCCCGCCGCCTGATCGTCGAGCGTGGGGAAGAAGAGCGGGCGTGCGACGAGGAGATTGGCATTCGCTGCGGCGGATTCCGAGAGCGGGCCGATCGGTTCGTGGTGGTCGATGATCTTGGGCAAGTGCCGCCAGGCGCGCGCGCGGTGCCCCGCATCCGCAAGTGCATCGAGCATTTCGCGTCGCCAGGCGTTCGTGCGCAGGTCCATGATGCCCGTCGAAGCCGCCGCCGACACCGAGGTGCAGTCGAAGCGCCCCGTCAGGTAGCCCGCCGCCGCCGGGCCATGCGCGAGCATCACCGCCGTGCGCTCCCAATCACTTGTGGATAGTGTTGCTTCATCTTTAACGAGATGGCTGAGTGAATAGCGCACCGCCCACGGCCCGCCGATAAACTCCTTCACACGGTCCTGCCCGCCCAACCGCTTGAGACCCTCCTCGTGATAGTGCGCCAGCGTCTGGTCGTTCCAGCAGATCATCCTGCGCACCTGCACCGCGTGCTGATCCAGCAATCCCGCCGTATGGTGTGTGGCGGAGATTCCGGCGACGAGCCAGAGATCCGGGTCGGTATTCTTCTTCAGCCAGCTGGCGATGAGTCGCGTGGCCGCCAGCGCCTGCCCTTCGAGCTGCAGGTAGCTGAGTTCGCTCACGCCGCCCTCAGTCCAGAGGTCGGTCGGCAGGCGAACTTCGTGCAGCACGTTGCCGTGAATATCGAACGCCAGCGCCTTCACGGACCCGGTACTGAAGTCGTAGCCGACGATGATCGCTTCTTTAGGTACATGACGGAGAGTTTCAGACATGGTTCATTCCTGGAGAGGATCGACGGGAATGATTTCGCCGGTCCGCATCCATTTGGCAAGAGGAACACAACGGATTGTCTACAGACAGTAAAGGATGCGATTCTCTGAACCATTAACTATCTCATCGAATCTCTTGGTCAATAACTCTACGATGCCACCATGCACGAACTCTTCGAACACACGGCTGATCTTGGATTGCGCGCCATAGCTTCGAGCCTGAATGCGCTCTTCGCAGAAATGGCGGAGTGCCTGTTCTCGGCTATCATCGAGGACGCTTCCAGCATTCAGCCTACCATATCCGATACGATCGATATTCCCGGCGACGATCGCGAGTTTCTGCTGTTTGACTGGCTACGCGAACTCCTCCGCCGATTCGAGATGGACGGCATGCTGTACCGCCATTTCGACGTAACCGTACGCGAGGACGGCCTGTCGGCAACGATTCATGGTGAACCTGTCGACCGCTCCCGGCATCTGCTCAGTCATGAAGTCAAAGCGATCACGTATCACGAACTCAAGATCGAAGAGTCCGCCGATGGCTGGCTCGCCGAAGTGATTGTGGATATTTAGGAAACAAGATCATGAAGAAGGAAGCCTTTTCTGGCCCGCTTGAGCGCATCGATCCATGCTGCGTTCGCATTCCCAAAAGCTACAAACCGGGCATGCGCGTCGATGGCCTGATCTTCGCGGACGATCGGCTGCTGGACCAGATCCGCAAGGACAACGCCGCCGATCAGGTCGCGAATGTCGCATTCCTCCCCGGCATTCAGGGCTACAGCCTCGCCATGCCCGATATTCACTGGGGCTACGGCTTCTGCATCGGCGGCGTATGCGCGACCGACCCGGCGGAGGGTGGCGTCATTTCCCCCGGTGGGATCGGCTACGATATCAACTGCGGCGTGCGCCTCGTGAAGACCAACCTCTTCCTCGATGACGTCAAGCCGCACTTGAAGGAACTCATCAAGGCGCTCTTTTACACCGTGCCGTCCGGTGTCGGTAAGAGTGGCAAGTACAAGTTCGATCCGAAGGAAACGCGCCGGCTCATGGGCGAAGGGCCGAAGTTCGTCATCGATCGCGACCTCGGCGTGCCACGCGATCTCGAATACACGGAAGCGAACGGCCACATCGCCGACGGCGACCCGGATCAGGTGACCGACCACGCTGTCAAACGCGGCAGCGAGCAGTGCGGTACGCTCGGCAGCGGCAACCACTTCATGGAAGTGCAGGTCGTCGATGCCGTCATCGACGCCGACGTCGCCAAGGTCTTCGGCCTCGAGTTGAATCAGGTCTGCGTGATGATCCACAGCGGCAGCCGCGGGCTCGGCTATCAGGTCTGCGATGACGGCCTCGCTGCGTTCCGCAATCTCGACAAGAAGTACGGCATCGAACTGCCGGACCGCCAGCTCGCCTGCGCACCCGCCGAGTCACCCGAAGGCAAGAAGTACATCGCCGCCATGCGAGCCGCCGCCAACTACGGCTTCTGCAACCGCCAACTCCTCATGCAGCAGGCCCGCGAAGTCTTCGCCCACGTCTTCGGTCGCTCCTGGCAGGACCTGGACATGTACCAGCTCTACGACGTCGCGCACAACATCGCAAAGCTCGAAGAGCACACGGTCGACGGCAAGCTCAAGAAAGTCTGGGTCCACCGCAAGGGCGCCACGCGGGCGTTCCCCGCCGGCCATCCGGAAGTGCCGGAGCAGTTCCGCGCCGTGGGCCAACCGGTGATCATCCCCGGCGACATGGGCCGGGCGTCGTGGGTGCTCGTCGGCGCGCCGGGCAGCATGAAGCGGACGTTCGGTACGACCTGCCACGGCGCCGGTCGGGCCATGAGCCGCACCGCCGCTGTCAAGGCCGCCGGCGGCAAGCGCATCGACAAGGAGCTGGAGAGCCGCGGGGTGATCGCGATGGCGAGCAGCCGCAACGGCCTGGCGGAGGAGCAGCCGAACGCCTACAAGAACGTCGACCACGTCGTAGAGGTGGTCCACGATGCCGACCTCTCGCGCAAGGTGGCCCGCATGCGGCCGATCGGTGTCATCAAGGGATAATCTGGGTGAAAATGTCCAACAATACTTGACAAATGTTCAAACGCTAAGGAGGACTCCGCCACCTGCTGCTCACGCTCGTGGCGGAGTCCTCGTGAGTGAATCACTGTACTCAGAATTTCCATTTTTGTGAAAAAATGTTCAGTTAATCGAAAATGGTCATTTTCCAGTGCTTTTCCCCATTCGCTGCCAATCTGGCAGGCGAGTTCGCCAACTTCGCCAACTCAAAACACACTCCTCTTGGCGAAGAGACATTGACGAGCTGATATAATAACTATTTGTTCACATTATCCGATCGCGGCAATTCTTGTGAGGTAAAATAGTGTTTACAAGTGCACTATTCATAAAAGCCGAATGCGAGGGGCCTGTTCCTTCAGGTGCAATGTGAACTTTGTTCCTATGAGATCGACCGGGGCGGGCCGCGATCCGTCGCGCGACCTGAAACAACCAGCGCGGATGATTGTCGCCGACGGTGTATGCCTTCCATGAGAGGACGAGAAACGTTGCCTGAAACACATCCTTGGCGGACTGATGATCGAGGATGCAGAGAAGAAAAGGGGACGCAGCTCGTTGCGTCCCCTTTTGGGCTTGTGGTGGACCTCGGAGGTCCAGCTGTTGGATTTGCGACAAGAATCGATTCGGACCAATGAAAAAGGAAAAATAAAAACGACTTCCGAGATCCGGATTCGATCTCGGAAGTCCATGATCCGTGATGCTCGCCTATCGCAGCTTCTGCTCCACCACGACGAAATCGTAGCTTCCGCCGCGGACGATCACCTTGAAGGCGGTCGAGCGAATTTGTTCCGGCTGCTTGTTCTGATAGTTCTTTTCGAGCGCCGACAACTTTTCCTCGAGTTCCCGCGGGAAGTAGGCGAAGAACGATCGCGGGGTGAACGTCAGTTTCAGGGCTTTCGCGACATTCTCGACGGATTCGCGACGAACCTCAGCGAACTGGATTAGCCGGGTGTAGTGCTGGAGTTCAGTATCGGTGACCGGAACGGGCTTCGGGTCGCGAGGCGTTTTGATGATGAGTAGGTTCTTGTTTTCGGGCGGGATGGGCACCATTATCACGCCGCCGATGCCCGCCATTTGATTCACATAGTCCTCGCCCGATGATGTGTCGAAGCGAAGGATCCAACGGAGGGCGCGGGCGTAGGTGGAATTGGCGCCGAAGCCGCCGGGTCCCTTTCCGCCGGCGGGGTCGCCACCGCTCGTGCCGTTACCGCTGCCGGACTTCGCACCAATCAGTTTCTTGCGCAGGTCTTCACTGAGTTGCGCGAGCGCAATCTGCTCGTTCTCCGGGACTTCGATATCGCCGCCGATGTCGAGCTTTTCCTTCAGATCCTTCGGCTCATTGAGTTGCAGTTCCTGCATCAGCTTCTGCATCTCGGCGGCGGAGAGCGGTTTGCCCATGGCCAGGTCGCTTCCGCCGTCGCCGGGGCTGCCTTCGCCTTCGTCATCGTCACCGCCAAGGAAATTGAGCGGAACCGGCGTTTTGTCTTCGTTGTTCATGCGAAGAGAAAGCACGAAGATCGCGGAGGCGATGGCCAGCAGCAGAACTGCGATGGCGGTGCTGATCGGGAACTCCAGCGAGGAGTTGTAGCGCTCCCAGAACGGCTGTTCGATCACGCCCTCCGGATCGAGATCGCGGAAGCCGGGATTCTCGATCGGTTCTTCGGTCAGCAGAATCGGTGGTTCTTCGGTTGTCATGGCAGACATCCACAAACATGAGACTTCACAATCCGTGTCTCTTCAACGTACCCGATCGCGGCCTGTTTGCAAATTGCATTCCGGAAATGAAAACCGGGCGAACGAATCGCCCGGTTTCTGACGCTTGATCCGTTTGTGCTCAGTCCGCTTTCTTTTCGTATTCGCCTTCAATCACGTCCTTGGCCCCTTCGAGATCGCTCTTGAACTCTTCGATGGTGGCTTTCTTGTCTTTGACGCTGATCTTGAAGCTGAATTCGAAGCCTTCGTTCGGCTTGGCGGGGAACTCGCCCTTCTCTTCGACCTTGGTGACCTTGGCCTTCACGACGCCGTCTTTGAAGGTGTATTCGCAGGTGGCGGTCATGCCGTTGTCGCCGTTTTTGGCGCCGACGAGCAGCGTTTCAGCGTCCTTGAAGGTGAACTTGATTTCGGTGCCATCGTGATCGCGGGTCCAGCTGCCGGCGACTTTGGCGTCGGCCTTTTTGACATCCTTCTTTTCCTCCGCCAGCGCCACACCAGCGAGCAGAACGAACAGACCCAACGTGATTCGCAACATGGAAGAGAACTCCTGAAGAGTGATCGAACCCGACAGCATCAAGCTAGCGGGCCGGCACCGTTCGGACAGATGCCCGGACAGAGCCTGTCCATTCTTCGCACGAAATTCTCCAATCTTTGATGAAAGGACAACCGGATCATCATCCTGGGAAATCTCAATTCGTACCTTGATGTCCGGTTTTAATTGGTGCCATCGATCTGTAGAATAACTGAAGCCAATGTTTACCCGAGGAACGACCATGTTGCGATCGATCATGACCCCGCTTGACGGATCGCCCAGTGCGGAACATGCCCTTCCCTGGACGCGGTATCTGGCCCGGCATACCGGGGCGGCGATTCATCTGGTGCGCGTCCGCGAGATCACACCCGTACCGGCGACGGGTGATGGTTTGATTCCCAACGATGCCTCCGTGATCGAAGAAGTGATCCGGATGGAGAATGAGTATCGCGATCAGATTCTCGCCAACTGGCGCGACGATGAATCGCAGATCTCCGTGACGTCCACGGTTCTTGAGCCGAACGATTCGACCGCCGCGATGCTCTGCCAGTATGCGACGGACCACGCCATCGACCTGACGGTGATGACCACGCACGGCCGCGGCCGCATCTCGCGTGCGCTGTTCGGCAGCGTGACCGACCAATACCTGCGCCACGCCACCTGCCCGACGCTGCTCATTCGTAATCAATCCGAAGTTCCGCCAGATCGTACGCTCGAACCGGTCGTGAAGCGCGTGATCGTTCCGCTGGATGGCTCGCAATTATCGGAGCAGGCGATCGAGCCGGCGGTTCGGCTGTTCGAATGGTTCGGCTGCGAAATTGTGCTCATGCTCGTGATCGATGCAGTGGACGATATTTATGCGTTTATCGACCGGATCGACGGGCCGCTGATTCCGCAGGCGAAACCGCAGGCGGTCAAGGAGATCGCGGAGGAATATCTCCGAGGCTGGGCGAGCAAGCTGACGCCGAAGTCGGGGCGGATCACGACGAAAATCGTGGAGCATGGCTCGGCGGCGGAGGCGATTTTGAAGGAGGCGTCGGCGGCGCATTCGGCGATCGCGATGGCGACGCACGGCCGTGGCGGATTGTCGCGGGCGATATTCGGCAGTACGGCGGATGAGGTGATCCGCGGTGCGACGACGGGGCCGGTTCTCATCGTTCGACCGACAGAAGCGAAGACGTAATTGCAATCGGCGGCGTGCGGTGGTAGAATACCGTTCCTACCAAAACGGCACGTTGAGACAGAGAGAATGCCCCACGCACACGGTATCGGCATCAATCGCCGCGAACTGATTCAGGCGGGTTATTCCGGTTTGCTGGGCATGAGCCTCGCCGGAATGAGCACCGCCGCCTCGGCACGCAAGCCCAAGTCTGTCTTGCTGGTGTTTCTCACGGGAGCCGCCAGCCAGTTCGAGACGTTCGATCCGAAGCCGGACGCGCCGGCGGAGATCCGCGGCGAGTTTGGCTCGATCCCCACCAAGATTCCGGGATTGCGCTTTGGCGAGTATCTGCCGAAGCTTGCAGCGCGTGCCGACCGCTTCTCGCTCGTCCGCACCTTCACGCATAAAGACAACAACCACACCGCCGCCACGCATCACGTCATCACCGGGACCATCCAGCCGGGAGTGCGCTTCGACAAACCGATCTCGCGCGAAGACTGGCCGTGCTATGCCGCCGGCTTGAACTATCTGCGGCCGCGAACCGATGGCATGCCGACGGGTGTGAGCCTGCCGTACTTTCTTTCCGATGGGAACCTGCACTGGCCGGGTCAGCATGCGGGGTTCCTCGGCCCGCGGCACGATCCGTGGCAGCTGAATGCCGATCCGAACAAGAAAGACTTCAAGGTCGATCACCTGCGCATTGCTCCGGGGCTTGATGCGGAGGAACTCAGCAATCGGCATGCGCTCCTCGCCGCCATCAATCAGCAGCAGACGCGGCTCGCGGAATCGGCGGAGGCGATCAAGCTTTCCGACACACAAGACACCGCCTTCAAACTTCTGACGTCCGGCAAGGTCGCGCGGGCGTTCGATATTGCGCAGGAACCGCTGGCGATTCGCGAGAAGTACGGCCGGCATCTGTTCGGGCAGTCTCTGTTGCTGTCGCGGCGGTTGTTGCAGGCGGGCGTGCGCGTGGTGCAGGCGAACATGGGCCGCGTGCAGAACTGGGATTCGCACTCCAACATCTTCGATCGCATGAAGCGTGATCTGCTTCCGCCGCTCGATGCGGGTGTCTCGGCGCTGTACGACGATCTCGCTCAACTCGGCATGCTCGATGATGTGATGGTGGTCGTGATCGGCGAATTTGGTCGCACGCCGAAGCTCAGTTTCCAGGACAAGAACGCGAAGATCGGCCGCGATCACTGGGCGGCGTGTTTCAGCGGATTGTTCTTCGGAGGCGGAGTGCGACCGGGGCAGGTGATTGGCGCCTCGGATGCTCAGGGAGCATATCCGAGCACGTCGCCGTTTACGCCAGAGGATCTCGGGGCGACGGTTTATCATGCGCTCGGCGTGCCAGCGGATGCGGAGGTTCTGGACCGCACGAATCGGCCGTCGCAACTCAATCGCGGCAAGGCGATCAGCCAACTCTTTACGGGCTGAGTCGAGCATCATTTCGATTCATGGGAATCGACCGAAGGTGCCATGTGGACTTTTCCATAAAATGCACTTTCGGATTCTTTCGATTTCCTTAACGATCATCTTCCATGAAATTTCCGACTCTCCAGCGCGTGCGTCAGATTGCGCCTCAGCCTTCGGTTGCCGATGTTCCCGGCGAGACCCGCCGTGCGTGGCTATCCTCGAAGCTTGCCAAGCGGATCAAGCCGGGCATGCGCATCGCGGTCGGGTGCGGCAGCCGCGGGATCAAGAATTACCTCGCCATCGCCAAAGCCACGATCGACGCGCTCAAGGAGCTGGGTGCGCAGCCGTTTGTGGTGTCTGCGATGGGGTCGCACGGTGGCGCAACCGCCGAGGGACAGCGGGAGCTGCTGGCGAGTTACGATATTGACGAAGCGCATCTCGGCGTGCCGGTTCTGACGGATATGGATGCAGTGAATGTCGGCACGAACAGTTGGGGGCTGCCGGTCTGGTGGGACAAGAACGCTCTCGCCGCCGATGGCGTGGTGACGGTGTCGCGTGTGAAGCCGCACACGGATTTTCGCGGGCGCTTCGAGAGCGGGATTCTCAAGATGCTCACGATCGGCTTGGGCAAGCGGCACGGGGCGGATCAGGTGCATTCGTGGGGCGTACGCGGGCTGGCGGAGATGATGCCGGAGTCGGCGAAGATTCTGATGGCGAAGACGCCGTTCCTGGGCGGGTTGGCGATCGTCGAGAACACGAACGAGGAGACGGCGATCCTGAAGGTGATCGACAAAGATGATCTCTTCGACGAAGAACCGCCGCTTCTGGATCAGGCCCGCGATCTGATGGGCAAGATTCCGTTCGACAAGCTGGACGTGCTGATTGTGGGCGAATGCGGGAAGAACTACAGCGGTGCGGGGCTGGATCCGAACGTGGTAGGCCGGCTATTGATAGAAGCGTCGCCGGAGATGGAACTCGTCGCCGCCAAGCCACGCATCACGCGCATCGGCCTGCTCGATGTTTCCCCCGAGAGCCACGGCAACGCCACCGGCATCGGCATCGCGGATCTCACGACGAACCGCGCACTCGGCGCCATCGATCAGAAGCCGTTCCGCATGAACAACCTGACAGCCCGCTTCCTCTGGCGGAGCAAGCTCCCCATCGGATTTGAGACGGATCGCGAATGCATTCAGGCGTGCGTGGACACGTGCTGGAATCCGGAAGAAGCCAACGTGAAACTCGCGGTGGTGCCGAACACGCTTGAGGTTGCCGAACTGTGGGTTTCGCCGCCGCTCGTGGCCGAGGCACGGACGAATCCGAATCTGGAAGTCGTGGGCGAACCGTGCGAGTTTCCGTTCGATGCGTCCGGGCAGTTGAATCAGGAAGTTTTGTTTCCGCACTCGGTGCGGGGCCGGCGGAAGTCGAACCCGCATCATTCGGATGTGGGTTGATCATTCTTCAGGGAGTCGAGAATCATGCCATCGATCGCGATCGTCTATTACTCCGCTCAGGGACATACGCACGCGCTGGCGGAGGCCGTCGCGGAGGGAGCGAAATCGGTTTCCGGCACAACCGTCGAACTGATCCGTCTCCAGAACGATGACATCAAAAACGGCCGCTGGTCCAACGACGCCGCGATTGCGAAGATCAATGCCGCCGACGCGATCATCTTCGGCACGCCGACTTACATGGGCGGTTACTCCGCGCAGATGAAAGCGTTCATCGACGCCTGCGGCGGGATCTGGTACCAACAACTTTGGAAGGACAAGATCGCGGCCGCATTCACGCATTCGCAGGGGCTGTCCGGTGACAAGCTGAACACGCTCAACGGGCTGTACATCAATGCGATGCAGCATTCGATGGTCTGGATCGGCCCCGGACTGCTGGTGGAAGGGACGGGAACTGAGAACGTGAATCGTCTGAGCAGCTACAGCGGGGCGATGGCTCAAACTGATGGAAATCAGGCGGCGATCAATCCCGGTGATGGCAAGACCGCTAGCGCACTCGGCAAGCGTGTCGCGGAGGCGACGGCACGCTGGACCCGCGGAAAGTAGTCAAGAGGTCGGCGACTCGGGCTGTGTGATCAGCAGCCCGATGTAGACGACATAGATCAACAGCAGCAACGCGCCTTCCCAGCGATTCACGCGGCTGCCGGTCAGCATCATCGGAACCAGGACCAGCGTCACCCCCATCATCCACCAGCCATCGCTGGTAATCAGCTGAGGGGGGACCGGCAGAACAATAAACATCGCGCTGATGCCGGGAATGATCAGCGTATTGAACAAATTCGAACCGATCACGTTCCCGATCGCCATATCGCTTCGACCGCGAACACTCGAGACGAGCGAGGCGACGACTTCCGGCAAACCGGTACCCGCCGATACGATCGTCAGGCCGATCAGCCGTTCGGACCAGCCGAAGATTCGTGCCAGATCCGCGGCTCCGGTCACGGTGGCGTGTGCGCCACCGGCCAGCAATGCCGCACCCACAGCCACCAGCAACAGGCAGACGATCAGACGCGGTGGCTGACCCTCATCTTTCAGTTCCTTGACTTCCTCACGCAAGGCTATTTCTTCTTTCCGCGTCATCTGCTCACGAACCAGATTCACGAGATACGCCATGAATCCGACATAAATCGTCAAGCAGAGAATCGCATCCAGTCGATTGAACGCACCATCCTGAGTGATCGCCAGACACATCAAGGTCACAATCACCAGCACGGGATATTCGAGACGGATGGTGTTCCCGGTCATGTTGATCGGGCGAATCAACGCACACATCCCCACAATCACCAGGATGTTAAATATGTTGGAACCGAAGACATTCGCGACCGCGATATCCGTCTTGCCCTGATAGGCCGCAATCCCGCTCACCGCCAATTCCGGTATCGACGTGCCGGCCGCCACGACCGTCATCCCGATCACCGCCGGCGTCAGTTTACAGAGCGTCGCCAATCCCACCGCTCCTCGCAACAGCGATTCGCCCCCCGCTACCAACAGCAGAATGCCCAAAACAATCAATCCAATGGAAATCAGCATTCCGCACCTTCCCAGGTCGTGGATCCGTTCAGTGGAAAATTCGCGATACGCTTTGTGATATGAAACAGTCGATCGATGGTTCAGTTTTCAGATTCGGGTCCACTTCCCAATCGACCTCCGTACGATCCTCCGCCTCCGCCGCGACCCTGCTCCTTCTGCTGCTTGTACACCGCCAGATCACGGCGAAGCTGCGAATTGTGCTCGTCGCGCATCTCCCGATAAAGCTTCAGCCAATAGCGACGCGTGGACAATCCATCCACCACCGCCAATCCGATCATCATCAATGTCAGGATCGCGACCGCTATCCAAAAATATCCAAACCGCTTCAAAAACGCCTTCTGCTCCTCAGTCATCGACTTCTTCACACCGTCCGCGTCCGTCGGTTGCGGACGGCCCAGCTCGTCCGCACGCGCCACCATCCCCGAAACATACGCCCCGCCAATCATCACGCCAATCGTCATCATCAGCAATCCCACGACAAATCGCCGACGATGCTTATTTCGTAAATACAACGCCTCGTCGCTCGGCACGATCCGCCGCGCCCGCAACACACCCAAACCCCGCAACTGGAACCCGCATGACGCCAGACCCACCAAAATCAGCGGCCCGGAAATCAAAAGTGCGATGATCATTTCCGTATTCAATCATTCACTCCCTGCGAGGCGCCAAGACACTTGGTCGAATCAAAAACTCACCCATCGGTTCTCTATTTCTTCGGTTTCAGATAGTCCGGTAATTTCTTCACATCCAATTGAACCGGCGCACCGTCTTTCGGCACTTCGATCTGGGCCGTCCAGAGAATGCTGTTCGTCAGGAACCGCCGGTAGCCCTCTTCAGCAAAGGTGGCATGCAGGTGCGCACCGGTGAAGGTCACACTCCGTCCGCCGTTCGCGCGATCGTAGGCCCACGCAACGACATCCTCCGAATCGGCTTTCTTCGCCGGCGACTTCGGATTCCATGTGCGAATGAGCGGCGTGACGCCCTTGAGATCCTTGGTGAACCGGATCTTCGTCAGCCAGCCGTCATCGATCGAGAACGGCTTGACCCCGTTGAAAACCGGATGGTCCGGAAACTCCTTCAATTCCGAAACCCAGTGAGCGCGGGCCGAATAGCCTTTTTCCCACGCTCCGCCGGCGAACGCGCGGACGCGCTCGCCGAAATCCTTCGGATAATCCGCAATCTGATGCAACTGAACAAGCCCGACACCCGTGTCCATCAGCTTTTGAATCTCCGTGAATCGATCCCCTTTCAGGAACGCATGCTTGTCTCCGCCGTCCAGCAGGAAGACAAGGGATTTGGCATCCTTGAAGGTTTCGGCTTTCTTGGGCCAGTCGATCGCGAGCACGGGTGCCACGCCGGGCGTTTGCCGGACCAGGTCCATGAGCACCGCACACCCTGCGACATATTCGTGTTCACCGGGTTTGAAAAAATTCGAACCGGCAACGAAGACGATTTTTTTGAGTTGGAGATCGGTTGGTAATTCTTCCACTGCCGGATTGGACCGTTCGCGGCGTGCATCTTCAGCATGGGAACTCGCGGCTGAAGCCAGCAGCAGACTTGTCAGAATCAATGTGCGCATAGTCGCCTCGTGGAGAGATCGGATTCCAAGCATATACTAATCGAATTCACCGACGCAGGGGATTTTTTCGAATGGCAGGTCACAGTCACTCAGCGAATATCGCTGTCCGTAAGGGAAAACAGGACGCCCAGCGTGCCAAGCTTTTCAGTAAACTGGCACGCTACATCATGATCGCCGCCAAGAACGGCGGAGGGGACCCGGATACGAACCTGCGCCTGCGCTACGCGATCGACAAAGCGCGTTCGGTCTCGATGCCCAAAGATAATATCGAGCGTGCGGTCAAAAAGGGAACCGGCGGACTCGAAGGGGACAACTACGAGGAAACCAGCTACGAAGGCTACGGGCCGGGCGGCGTGGCGATTATTGTCGAAGCGCTGACGAACAATCGGGCCCGCACGAGCACCGACGTCCGCACGATCCTGGAAAAAGGCGGCGGCAACATGGGGACACCCGGCTGCGTCGGCTACCTCTTCGATCGCAAGGGCTTGATCGTGATCGACGCCAAGGCCCATCCGGATGAGGATGTGGTGATGGAGGCGGTGATGGAAGCGGGCGGCGAAGATCTCCAGAAACAGGGCGATTCCTACGAAATTCTCACCGATCCCACCACCTTTGGAACGGTTCTCGAAAATCTCAAAGCGGCCGGCTACGAACCGACGACGGCGGAATTGAAGATGATTCCCAAAACACCGGTCGAGGTTGAAGTCGAAGCCGGGAAAAAAGTGATCAAAATTCTGGACAATCTGGATGACAATGATGACGTGCAGAATGTGTATACCAACGCGATTCTGACCGACGAAATGGCTGAGTAAACGATTTCCCGAAACGAACGAAGCCCACGCAGTTTCCTGCGTGGGCTTCGGCGTTTTCAGACGAAAATCTAGTCTTCGTGGCTGATGGTCGGCTTGGCGTTGAGCGGAGCGAGGATTTCCTCCACGCTCAGGCCGCTGGCGGGTGCACCGTCTTCCATGATGGTCGGGGCCATCTTGAGCTTGGTGCGTTGGATATCGACATCGCGTTGCAGGTCGCGGAGCGATTGCTTGACACCTGCGAGGCGGGTGTCGTCGACCTGATACTTATTTTCGATTTGCTGGTATTGCAGAACCTTGTATTCCGCTTCCAGCTTGTCGATGGCAACGGCCAGTTCGACCTTGTTGCGGCGGAGGCCTTCCACTTGCTTCTGGAGGGCGTCCTTGATCCGCTCGCGGGCATTGAGCGTTTGCTCCATGCTCGAGACGGTGTTCTTGCGGGCCGCGACTCGCTTCACGTCGCTGGCCAGCAGGTTTTTGGCTTCATCCGGGGATACCGTGAATCGGCCATAACTGATCTTGGAGGTGGAATCCTTGAGCTTTTCGCCCATGGCGAGGACTTTCTTCTCCTCGGCCGTCACTTCGCTCTTCATGACCGCGAGGTCCTTGGCGAGGCGTTCGACATCGACGATCTCAGCGACGAGAGCGGTTTGAGCTTTGTCGATGTCTTTATCGAGCTGTTTGACTTCCTTGCGAAGTTGCTGGATTTTCTTTTCCGTGGGGATCTGCGAATCGACCCAATCGCCGACGCTGGCGACTTCCTGCTTGGCGTAGCTGAAGATTTTCGTTCCCTTGAGGAAGGAGAAAGCGATCGCTCCCACGACCGCGACCAGCAGCAGTTTCTTGACCATGTGCGAAAACTCCCGTTGTTGATGGTGACCGGCCTAAGGTCGGGGGCTCACTTTCACCCTCATATGGGGTGATGAAGAGGTATTCGCAGGTGGGAAAACCATATTTAGCCGCAAACACGAAATTTTCCGAAATTTTCTTGCGCGGCCGAAATTGTTCGTTCCTCGCGTTTCCGGCGTGTGGGACTCATTTTCATGGGTCGTGGTCGGCAGCGATGTGTTTGGTCGGTTGATATCGTTCCAGGCATTGTGGGAAATTGACGTAAGTGCTTACGGCGCATAGGCGCTTCCGAAATTTTGGCGTCTTTCCACGGTAGGGTGTGGCACTGTCGGTGGAAAGACATGCAGTGGCGAAACGGTTACATCTCGGACATACGATTCTGAACCAGCTGGCTGACCGCTTTGAATTGCGCGTGCGCTGCATCGCCGAGCCATTCGAAGGCGACGGCTTCGACGGTGGTGGGAATAGCGCCCGCGCGTTCGAGCCGGCGAAGGGCGGTGGCGTGGTCGATCAGGTTGCGAGCGGCCAGCGCATCGACCGGCAGGAAAACCGTCAGTCCATGGTCGAGGAGGTCACGGGCCGTTTGCGCGATACAAACGTGCGTTTCCATTCCGGTCAGGACAACACATGGTCGGGCGCTGGATCGGAGTTCTTCATGGAATCCGCCGGCTCCAAAGCAGCTGAACGCGGTTTTCGATGGCAACCGGGGCGGCAGGCGGCGAGCGATCTCGGGCGTGGTTGGCCCCAATCCCTTCGGGTATTGTTCAGTGGCCAGCGCCTCAACTCCCAGAAGTGTCGCGACGTCGAGCAGAAAGCCCACATTTCGCACGAGATCTTCCGCTTGCGGAATCTTCACCAGCAGTCGATCCTGAATATCAACGACGACCAACGTCGAATTTGTCGGAGTCAATCGTGGCATCGCCATCATGTCATCACCTGCCGTATCTTGGGAATCGACTGGTCGAGTCGATCAAGCTCCACCCGCATCGCATCGAGTTCAGACGGCGTGAGTGCAACACCGGCATAGCGCATGCGATCCAACTGATTCGCCAGATTTTCCGGGATCGATGCGACGTCCTGAAGATCCGATCGACTCGCCAGCCAATTGCTTGCCGCTTGTGCGAACTCGGCCGGCGTTTGGCCGTTCTGCCAGAAGAATCCGCCACGCTCCAGGATCTTCGCCATTCGTGAGAACCACGGTACCGGGTCGACGTCCGGCAGCGCAGGCGATTTCACCGGTTTTTTAAGACGAAAGTAAATCAGAACAGCGATCAGCACAACACCGGCAAACAGAAAGAACGTGACCAGTAACGGTGCCAGATTGCGCGATCCGAATTCGCCCAGATCGCTGACGATCTGCTTTTGACGCTCCGGTGTCAGCCCGGTGATGAACGCGTTGATGAAGCGGCTGCCGGTTGTCGAGGCAGTTGCCGGACTGACCACTTCACCAGTTAATGTTGTGGGATCGACCGTCAGCCAATACCAATCGCGAAGATTGGTTCCCGGGACACGATCGGAGATCAGAACCTCCACCCAGGCATGGGCGTGTTCGTTCCTCACCTGATAGAGACCGTCTTCTAGCTTTTCACAGCCACGGTATCCCACAACGAACTGGGCGGGAATTCCCAGACTGCGAAGGATCAAGGTCAGTGCCGAGGCGAAACGCTCGCAGTGTCCGGCCTTGGTATTGAAAAGAAAATCTTCGATCGGATCGATACTCCGATCAATTCGTTTGAGGCTGAGTGTATATTCGAATTCTTTCGACGTTGAAAAATACTGTTCGAACGCCAACGCGACTACGAGGTGATCTTCGGGTGCGGGAAGTAACGTTGCGGGATTGGCACGTTCGCGAATCTTTCGGGGGATCTTGCCGTCTCGAATCAATCGGTCGAGCAGTCGTTTCGCTTCGGTAGCGATCCGTTTTGAGGGCTGATCCAGCAGTGGTATTCGCGCCTTGGCGGCTGAAAAGTCGAGATCGTGGAGCCGCCAGCGGGCACTGGGCAGCGTCGAAATCATGCGATGATGCTGCCAGTAATGCGAGACGCGTCCGCCGTCGGTCGCATCGTAATTGGGAATCCGAAATGCTCCGTTATTCAATGCCGTCGCAAACTCATAACGATTGTCCCGTATGTAAAAGATGGGCGCGGGCTGACCGGGAATGTGATAGACCGGATCGGCAAATGGGGTCCCAAAGGTATCCGGTTCCAACTCGAATTCCAATACGATCGCATCCGGACCGAAGATCTGAGGCTGCACCTCGTTAACCGGTGGCCACACTCCACGGCCCTCAGGAGGAATGGGATAAAGATGACCCAGTCCCGTTCGATTCCACATTCCCTTGGGATAAAAGTAACTGGAATGGCTGCTGACACGAAATCGCTTATCTTCAGGAATCTGACCGGGGCTGCCATCAGGATTCGTCACTTTGACGGAAAAGGCGGGCTTCGGATTCGGCATCAGTTCCCCGGTCCGCGACAGATCCACCGTAGACTTTGTGATTCCGGTTTCCATGCGGGGAGAAAAGAGTTCCCAACGGAGCCCGTCGGTTCGGGGAGTGAGGAAAAAGAGTGGAAGTGTAATCAAAATTGCCACGACGACCCAGCGAACCGAACGGAAAAAATGTGAGCGACCCAGACGCTCCGTTGGCGTCGGCTGACCTAGACCCGCAAACGGTTCCGCCACGGTCGGCCGCGAACGCGCCACAAAAAACCACGCAGGCAGATACGTCTGGGGGCTGAACAGCGCACGCAATCCGCGGACGGGTTGAAACGGCGGAGGCGGAGGAACGTGACCCGATACGCGACGAATGTAGAACAGCGTGAGACTCCAAACCCCCACGATCGCATAGAGAGCCATGAGCACCATATACAGTGCGTCGTCGGTCATCGCGCCGCCGACAGCGACCATGCTCAGACCAAGCCCCTGTAACGCCCACCAATCCCCCACATGCTTCGGACGAAACAACTTGGCAGGAACCAGCACCATGAGCAAAGCGACTAGATAAGGAAGCCCTCCAGCCGGCCACGGAAGCGTGTTCATCAAACTTTCCGGATTGCGGTAGTGCAGCCCAAACCACAGCACCGTCATCAGCACGATTCCACCGCCAAGAATATTTGCATTCCCCAGCGACATCGAGAACCCGCGACCATCACAGTAAAAGGCAACAAACATCAACAGCCCGACGATCACCGTGAAAAACGACACTTCCTTCAGGAAATCCCACTCGGAATAACCCGCGCACATACTCGCCAGAAATAATGTCAGATAAGTGGCAAAGCGAAACGCAAAATCGGTTGGCATGATTCCATCCGAGAATGATGCAAGAATAGTCACATCATTCTAGCTCGACGACCGAGTTCCATCGACCGCTTTTCTTAATCGAGCCCAGTACCCGCCATCGCCGGGCTCTCCGGGAATCGCAATCTGATCCCCTTCGAGTCGCAATCCCGGCATCGCACGGACGACCGCCGAGACAACTCCGCGATTTTCATCCGGCTCAATACTACACGTGGAATAGACGATTGCGCCACCCGGCCTGACCCGTTCGATTGCCTGAATCAGAAGCCGCGTTTGCAGGCGAATCAAGTAGGGAAATTCCCGCTGCGTCAGGCGCCAGCGAACTTCCGGACGCTTACCCAACACGCCGGTGTTACTGCACGGAACATCCACAAGCGCTGCATCGAATGGACCTGCCGGCGGTTCCTCGTGT
The DNA here is from genome assembly GCA_041742055.1 of Limnoglobus sp. Classification (GTDB taxonomy): domain Bacteria; phylum Planctomycetota; class Planctomycetia; order Gemmatales; family Gemmataceae; genus Limnoglobus. The sequence continues at coordinate 20,327 of JBGSJI010000017.1, forward strand.
TCTGCAAGAAGTCGTGTCTGAACGTTCGTGATCCCCATTCGCTGACAGAGCGATGTCACCGTATCGAGACGGTGCTGTTCGATATCGCAGGCGATGATCTCACCCTGGTTCTGCATCTGCTCCGCAAGATGCGTTGTCTTACCACCCGGTGCCGAACACAGATCGAGCACACGCATTCCCGGTGCGGGATTCAGCGCACTCGCGACCGCCATCGCCGAAACATCCTGTACCGCGAATGCCCCATCCGCATAGCCCGGCAGCTCGCGAACCGGTACCGGATCTCGCAGGATCAGTGACTGCGGATGGTTCCCCGCTTCCGAGGTAATCGAGCGGGCGGCGAGCTGCAAGCGATACGTTTCGCGATCGGATTGAAGGCGATTCACACGAAGCATGATCGGCAGCGGTCGGTTGAACCAGAAACCCAACCGCAGACACTCGTCCCAGCCGTGCTGACTCAGCCAGCGCTGCGCCAGCCACAACGGCCAGGAAAACGCCGCAGCCAGATACGATGTCTGCTCGATTCGCGGTTCGGGAAACACCGCTTGCGTGAGCCGCCGATAACGGGAATCCAAAGGTAATGCCTGCGCACCCGGTTCGTCGATCATCTCATCCGTCACCAGTTCACTCACTCGACGTAGCACACCATTGATGAATCCCTTTGCCTGTGGGCTTCCAATAGACGAAGCCAGTTCGACCGTCTCATGGACCGCGGCATGTCGCGGAATCTGCGTCAGGAGAGCGATCTGATACGCACCCAGATGGATTGCGTCCCAGACACGGGGCTGAACCGCATGAAACGGAATGCGAATGAACGGCTTGACCAGCGCATCCAGCGTGGCCCGTCGGCGCACCACGCCCATCACCAATTGCGTACACAACCGCCGATCCGCCGGCGACAGCGCACCCGCTCGCTCGTCCACAATCTCCGATGCGTACTGTTTGCGTAATCGAGCCTGATGCAGAACATCGGCGGCTACTTGACGTGCTGGAGTCATAACTTAGCGACGACCTTGCCAAAAGTGTGGATCACGACTGGTGTGAAAGATGGACAGGATATCAACCCGATCAGAACCCGCCAGGTAATAGATGGCAAAAGGAAATCTGAGAAGAATCGCTTCATGGATTTCAAAATATACGATCGGATATCGTTCGGGATTGGAACTGATTTCGAGTAGACAGACCTCGATTGCTTCAAGAAACCGTTCGGCAGTTGACAGACTTTTCGAAAGATAATATTCGTGCGCTTCTCGATATTCTTTCAGAGCGATACTTGGAAAAAAAATCGGAAGATTCATTTCTGAAGCCTCGCCTGCAATTCTGCGCGAACTGTTTCCCAGGGAATACCATCCCCCGGATTCGCAAGCGCATCATCACGGCGTCGAAGGAGTTCCTGTTTGAACTCTTCTGAGAGAACCGGGTGAGCGGTCTCCCGCGCAATACTTTCGAGAATGGCATGTACGACATCAATACGTTGCTGAACAGGCAGATCAAGAATCGGTGAGAGATCGATCGTCGAAGTCATCACTGGCTCCCATTCGAATATCTCGAGTATATCTGGTCATGACTCTGGGCCGAAACGATATCCCTCGCCGATCGGATAGCCTCTCAGAAACTCCTCCGCTGTCATCGACTTTTTCCCGGCGGGCTGCAATTCATCGACTCGCAGTGCGTTAGTCCCTGTCGCAACGAAGAGACCCGGAACCTGTGCGATTCCCAGATACGGTCCATCCTGAGGGACGATCAGTGGAGACATCATGGTACCCGGCGCTGAGTGGATGGGAATGCCGTGAACGCCGATCAAATGCTGGTGAACACGGCGGATCACGATGCGCATCGCGTCCTTGCCAGGCCGGTGGAAATACGTATACGCCGTCGGAAACGGTTGCAACGCCCGCACCTGCCGCCCAATCTCCTCCGCCGACTTCGACCAGTCAATCGCGCCCATCGCCTTCGTCAGCTTTGGCGCCTTCGTCACCAACGTCGCATCCTGCTTCGTCCCGCTTACGGGTCCGCTTTTCATTCGCTGCACGACATCGAGGCACAATTTCGCTCCCAGCGGCGCAAGCCGGCCTTCGAGTTCGCCGGCGGTTTCTGTCGGCAGAATCGCCATAGACGCCTGCGCCAGCATTTCTCCCGAATCAAGCCCGGGGGTAATGCGGATAATCGTGACGCCCGTCTCGGTTTCGCCCTTCCAGATCGCATACGCCACCGGTGCCGCACCGCGGTACTTCGGTAACAGCGACGCATGCACGTTGATCATCCCCAACGGTGGAGCCGCAATCACCTCCGGCTTCAAAATCTGACCATACGCCGCCACCACAACCAGGTCCGGCGCGAACGCCTTCAACTCCGCCAAGCCTTCCGGCGTATTGATGCTCTGCGGCTGCGCCACCGGTATGCCGTGTGCGCTCGCGATCGCCGCCATCCCCTTGCCCGTCTGACGCGACGTCCCCGAGCGCCGTCCGACGTCCTTATCCGGCTGCGTGACCAAGCCCACCACCTGTTCGCCCGCCGCAATCAGCGCCTCGAACGTCGGCTCCGCAAACGTACCCGTCCCCATCATCACGATGCGCATTACAGCTTCGGCTCCAGATCCGGGGGCAGGTTCCCCTTCTTCTTATCGGTTTCGAAATCCGCCATCAGAGTCTGAATGTCCTTGCGGCTGCCATAGCGCTGCAGCGGGCCCATCTTGTCGATGAACAATACGCCATTGAGGTGATCGATCTCGTGCTGCCAGATCCGTGCCGCTAACTCAGAACACGTCATCTCGTTCAGCTTCCCATCCAGATCGTAATACTGCACCTTCACCGCCTTCGCACGGCGGATGTCCTGATACAGCCCCGGAAAGCTCAGGCACCCCTCGCGATCCTTCTCGATCCCCTTCGACTCAACGATCACCGGATTGATCGCCACCACCTCCAGATCCTTCCGCTCGGGTTCGCCTTCGAAGTTCATCACAATCAGCCGCATGTCCAGGGTCACCTGCGGAGCCGCAAGCCCCAGCCCCTCGCGCTCATACATCAGGTCCAGCATCGCGCCGGCCGTCAGACGCACGTCCTTGTCGATATTCATGACGGGCTTGCACATCGCACGCAGCGCCGGGTGAGGATAATTCACAATCTTCATCATCAATTCCGTGATCAGGATCAGGGCTGATGATTATAGCACCATCGAAAAGTTTGGCCCCGCCACCGGCCGCGCATGATCGTGGCGGAGTCGTTCAAACTCTCACTCGTCTTTCCACCGACACTGCCACACCCTACGGTGGAAAGACGCCAAAATTTCGGAAGCGCCTATGCCCGGTAAGGAGTTACGTCAAAAAAGCTGACAGCTGACAGCTTGCAGCTAACAGCCGGAGAAGAAAGTTTGCGCTCGTCGCGGGTCTCTGACCCCGACGAAATCACGACCGCAGGTCTCCTGTCCCAACTTGGCGGAATTGGCGCCGAAACCGACCGGAATTCGGTGGAAAACGGTCCGAAATGGGGTGAAAATTCGCCCCAAATCGCGACCGAATGCGACCTTTTCGCTCCACAATTGCTGGTCATACCATCGACATCAACACAGTGAACATTAATTAACTCTCAGATCCTGATAGTGAACCATGACCTCCGAAGTCCGGCTTCGACTTCGGAGGTCCATCAAGCAAAATGCAAACGGCCGTGAATCCCCGCAACAACCTCGCCCGCTGCTTTGTCTGTTCGCAGGATCTCAACACCATCGACTTGCTCATGCTCCTCGGCTACGACTTCATCTCCGCCGTCACCGTGCTCGAAGGACTGTTGGAACGGCATCTCGACCGACTGCCCAAAGCTCACCCGACGCCAAAGGCAAAGTAGCGACACCCTCGGTCAGTGCGACCGAATCGCCACGCCCACGCTCTCCAAAATTCTCAACAATTCGGCAAACCGACCGCTCAGAGAGCGAAATCCTTACACCGCTAATTTGGCAACAAATGCGACCACTATTCGGTGCGCCACAACGGTGCCGAGGGGATCGTCGGGTTGCTGACGCAGTGCCTCGCCCACTCGCTGGTGCAGAAGGCGACGGGCCTGCTCGTGATCCCACTTCGAAGTGGCCAGGAACTCCTGAAGTGTGCGGACGGCCGTGCCGGCTTCGAGGGCGATCGGTTCGACCGTCTTGCGTGGCAGGTCCGAGAGGAGTCCACGGCAATAGGTGTCGAAGTGGTCCGCTGTGCGCTGTTGCAGAAAGCAGGAGCGATAACGCTTGAGTTCCGCGGCAAAAGCCGTCCCAAGCCCTGCGATTTCCTGTTGAGTCATCGGATTCCCTCCCAATAGACTCTTTCATCGGCATTCAGCGAACCCGCGCTGTAGTGTTAGGCAATGTTAGGAGATACCTAGTTATCTCTAAAGCACCATCACCTTCTTTGCCTTGTCGAGTCCAGTAGTATGACCGATTGTCTATCGAAACAATAGCGGGGTTGACTCGGGTTGACTCCAGTCCACCGTATATAAACGGCATGATCTCTGTCGCCAATAATGTACTTAACTACTGCAACAATCGGATACTGAATGTCTGTAATACTGCGATCAAATACACTATGTGGTTCAACATATTTCCACAGGACTTTCACTTCCTCCAGATTAAGGACAACTTTCCTATCTTTTGATATGCCAAATAGGTCATTTGAATAAATAGTTGCCTTGGCAGCACTGGGCAAACTAAGCACGGGCACATGCGACTTGTTGTTTTGTAAGAAATATAACCACACTAAGATTGTTGCGGCACTCGCCGCAACAATCATTATATACGAATAAATCTTCTTCCGAATGCAGCACCCCTTCCCAGTTATTTAGCAGTTCCACTTGGACAAAGTGGAGCTCGCACATGGTCCTGAATTGGAACTACAAAATATACAGTTCCCATATGTGGGTAGAGTTTTTTCTTATGAATAACATCAAGATTAGGATTTATAGACTCTCCAAACGGCATGACCTCCCAGAATTTCAACTTACCATCAGGATATTGAAAAGCGGTTGCAAAGTCATAAGTGTCGCCGTGGCCTGGCTCCTTAATCTTCATCATGTTTGACTTGATATCCGACAATTCATATTCCGATTTCGATCCTTTCTTAAGAAACGCATCCAAAGCCTTTTGCGATGCATTGGCCTGAAATGCCCATATGACTACTTTCTGAGTAGTTTTTGCCGATTTGACAGCCTCCTTTTGTGCTTCAAGTGCTGCTTCAAAAGAGTTATACGCCTGAGTATTTGGCAGGGCTGTTTGAACTCCTGTATTTAGACGCAAGGAATTCAATCCAATACACCCTTTTCTGAATGTGGAGTATTCAAATTTTTCGCCGCTCCACGGCCACGGTCCTTCATATTTTCGCAAAGGTATATGAACCAATGCCTCGCTCCCAGGTATTACGATTTTTTGACCAGGTTCATTCTCTGGGTCTTTCTCAAATGGCCATTCTCGCTTTACAGGCATTGTATCATTTCGGCCCGGATACCAGAAACCTGACGGCGGAAAGAGGCCGGCTGGGTCAACAGTCGTGCCAGGGTTGTTTTGTACATACCGAAACAAATTGTTATCGGGCAGGTATCCAATGGGGTCAATCGTTGTCCACCTCATCAGTGCCGGCGAATACCACCTGTTCCGCACATAGTTCAAGCCCGCCACTGAGTCGAAGAACGTTCCCTGATGCCCGTGCTCGAAATCGTAGCTCGACGCACTCCAACTACCGAAGCTTGGCGTCAGCACCGTGACCACGCCGTAGGGGTCGTAGGCGTACCGTTCCACCACATCGCCGTTGTCGTCTACTAACGCCGTCACGTTGAAGTTCGCATCCTGTTGTACCCAGAGACGCTCGTCCAGCGTGCCGTCGTCGGCCGTATCCCAGTCCCGAAGAACCATTGCATCCACGTACACCGGACTCCACACGTAACGTGCTTTCGTGTCGTTCGTCCGGGCCGTATCCCGCTCCTCCAACACCTGCCAGTCCGCCGAATAGTAGAATTCGGTCGTCGCCCCGCCCGCAGTCTCTGCCACGCGGCGGTTCATCGCATCGTAGACGTATGTTTTCAGCGTCGTGCCGCCCGAGTTCTTCACGATCTTCAGCCGATTCCAAGCATCATAGACGTATTGCTTGCCCGTCTCGTCGGTCGTCATGTTCCCGTTCGAGTCGAACGTCGGTGATGTCGCCCCGGACACCGCCGTGATCTCGTTCTGCTTGTTGTGCGTCCGCGTCACTGCCGAGCCGCCATCGGTCGTCACGGAGTCGAAGTTGCCAAGCGTATCGTAATCCCACGCCTGAGTCCGGTCGCCGGTATTGCGATCGAAGCTCGTGAGCTGATTGAGATTGTCATAGGTGTAGACTTCATCGAAGTCCGAATCGACGCTGTTCCCCTTCGTCAATCGATTCGAGTTGCGGTCATAGGTGTAGGTGAACTGATCCGTGGTCGCGCTCGTGGTCTTCCAGTGCTGGTCGATGACACGACCGAAGCTGTCCAGCCCGACGTATTGATCTCCACCAGATCCCGGCCCTGTGCCGAGGAAGGTGAGATCGATATCGGGTTGTGGATGGCTGCGGCGGACCACGGTGCCCAACCCCAGATAATCGTAACTTTCGAGCGTGCCGCCCGAATCGGACAGCGACGACAGGCGACTGATGTCTCCATTCAAACCGCTGGCATAGTTGTAGGTCAAGACATATCCGTCCGGATACGTGACGCTCGTCAGCCGCGAGTGGTTGGCCCCCGAGGGCATTTCGGAGTAGGCGTACTGCACCGAGGGCGTGCTGCCCGTGTTTTTCACGGCTCCCGAGTGCAACAGCTATTCCCTTATAATAGAGCATTCCTTGTCATATGGCATATGGGTAAAGCCATCTAGACATTAAGCACCACCGAAGTAGTCGCTCGAATTGTTAATCTGTCCATTTTCATCGACTATCTCCATGTCGCTAAACCGCAAGATGAGAAATCGTCGCGCTAGGCTCATGGCCTGATCGGCATCAATGCCTATAATCCTAAACGGTTCAGATTCTATTGGCATTATCAACACTTCACAGTAGTACTCATCACAACTTCTTCCCTTTCTTGGGTCGCCAATTGTGATTACAAGAGGAATGGAAGATAATGCACTAATAGTGCATTCGTACGTTGCTAGCATGATTCTATCTCGTAATAAGTGGTGGCTCGAATCGCTTGGCAATACACTGGGCCAGTCTTTCTGCTGCACTTGCCCAGCATCTTTGCCTGGCCGCTCGTGTCCTCAATGATCTACATATCTCGCTGTCCGCTTCGTATTGTTGTTGACACTGTTCACGATGTGTTATGTTGCGATCTTGAGATCTCGGTTGCGGCTGCGGTTGCGGTTGCAGCTGCGGTGGCAAACCGGGAATTGGATTGGGGCCATTTCGTGGCTGTAAGGCCAAAGGCGGTCGCAATGTTCGTGTAATCTCAATCGTGATAGGCGGTGGCACTGGGGGCGCTACGCTGATCGGCGGTGAAGCCGGCGGACGTGTGGCTGGAGCTGTTCGTCCAGCACTTCCCCCTAAGGCTCTTCGCATAGCCGCAGCTTGCGCAGCAGTAATGACACCTGTTTCCGCACAAAGCGCTATGCCTGCTTCCGATCGCGCGCAGCCCTCCAGCGATGATAGTAATCCAAATGCATCTGTGCTTGACGCGGGGTTATTGTCTAGCGCAGCAAACAAATTATTATTATTTCCTGAATACTGTATTGGGTCGATCCGTCCCCATCGCGCCTGCGCTGTCGAATACTCCCGATTCCGCACATGATGCATTCCACTCGCGGCCACAAGTCGCAATCCCTGGTGTTGGTGGGCCCACGAATAGACGCTGCTGCCGATAGTGCTCCAGCCGGCGTTCAGGATTGTTGCGACGCCAAACGGGTCGTAAGCAATCCGCTCCACCACACTTCCCGACGTGTTCAGCAGGCCCGTCACGTTGAAGTTCGCCTCGTGCAACGCATACAGACAGTCGCTCATCCAGGCTGCCGTTGGCGTCGCTATCCCGATCGCGGGCGATCATCGTGTCGATGTAAATTGAACTCCAGACGTAGCTCGTCGTTGCGGTACCGCTAATTCGTTCTTCCAGCAGTTGCCAGCCGTCGGAGTAATACAAATCCTTTGCGGTGCCGTCGTCCTCGACGACGCGATAATTCCGGGCATCGTAGTCGTACTCGATCAGCGTCGTGCCGCCGGAGTTCTTCACGAACCGGACGCGATTCCAGCCGTCGTAGACGAATTGCTTGCCGGTCTCGTCCGTCGTCATGTTGCCGTTGGCGTCAAACGCCAGCGAGTTGCCGCCCATCACCGTCAGCTCGTTCTGCTTGTTGTGGGTGCGCGTCACCGGTGAGCCGCCGTTCGTGGTCACGCTCTCCATGTTGCCGAGAGCGTCGTAGTCCCAATCTAGTGTCCGCGTGCCGCTGTTGCGATTGAACGCGATGATCTGATTCAGGCTGTCGTACGTGTAGACTTCATTGAACGCGCTGTTGACCGCGTTCGTGCGGCTCGTGCGGTTGCCGTTGCGGTCGTACGCATACTGATATCGGTCCACCGACGTACCGGACTTGTCCCAGTTCTGGTCCACGATCCGGCCGAACCGATCGAGGCCGGCATATTGATCCCCGGCGTCCGCCGGCGTGCCGATGTATGTCAGGTTCACGCCCGGCTGCGGATGGCTGCGCACCACCACCGTGCCCAATCCCAGATAATCATATCCTTCCAGCGTGGTGCCACCATCACTGATGGAACTGAGTCGGGAAATGTCCGCATTCAAACCCGACGAGTAATTGAACGCCAGGCTTCGGCCATTCGGGTACGTCATCCCCGTCAATCGCGAATGGTTCGCCCCGCTCGGCATCTCGCTGTACGCATATTGCACCTTCGGCGACGTCGACGTGTTCACCGCCCCGGAGTGGGATTGCCACTCGGTGACAAGCTGCCCGAGGCCGTTGTAGGCTCGTTGCACCTGGTTCACCACGTTCCCGCCGCTCGTCGCATCGTGGCTGGTCAAGAGATACGGATTCCCCAGCCCATCGTAGGCCGTGCCGATCCGCCGCACCGCGCCTTCCACGTTCGTGCCCAGCGTCGTCAGCACGTCGTCGGTCAGCCGGCCCACTACATCGTAACCGAACGTGCGGAGATTGCCATTGCGATCTTCGCTCATGAGCGTTTGGCCGAGCGCGTTCACGGTGACGTGCTCGTCCTCGCTGGAACTCGCGGCCCCGGTCGATGGATCGGGCCAGCGAGTTTCCCCCACGATGTCGTTGCTCGTGATTCCACTTCCACTGGCCACCCCGTACACCCATTCGGTCGTCTGTCCGCCGCCGCCGGTGAGCTTGGCGGTCAGGCTGGTCATGCCGGCAGGACCGTAGGTGAATTCGGTCGTCTTGTCGTTGTCGTCGCCGACCGTGCCATCCACATAGTTCTCGATCGTCTTGGTCGTACGGCCGAGATCGTCATGCAGCGTGCGCGCGACGATCCCCTTCGGATCGGTCGTTTCGAAGATGAATCCGGCGGTGTCGAAGGAGGTGCTCGACACGAGGATGCTATCGGATCGCGAGGGCACGCTGCCGGGGCGCGACCAGACGGAGCCGCCGTTGCTGCCGACATCGACGCTATCCGTGAGACGGTCACCATCGTCGTAATAGAAGCCCATGTAGCTGACGCGGGCCTTGGCGGTGCCGGAGGTGCTGGACGGGTTGCCCAACGCTCCCGTCTCGGTGGCATCGTGGAAGCGATCACGGTGCGTGGCGACGAGCACCAGACCGTTCTCATCGTAAGTCATCTCATCCTGGGTGAGGACTTTGTCACCAGTCACATCGTCGGCATCACTCCATCCCGAATCCCCACCGCCATCGGTGGTGTAGCTGACCGTGGTGCGACCCACGCCATCGTATGCCATCTTCTGCACCAGACCGCCAGGACTGCTCGACTTGATCACCTGCCCCCGTTTGTCGAACCAGGTGTTCGAAGCGAGCGTGTAAGCCCCCACGGATCCACTGGACGGATCGACGGAATAGACTTCCGTGAGATAGGCACGGCCGAGTTCATCGAAGCTGTTTGTGGACTTGGCCCGCAGCAGACTGCTGGACGGAACATCGGGAACATCATCGGTGTACGTGATCGTCACGGCATCGCCGTCGAACAGTCGCGTGGTCACGACCTGATTCAGGTTGTCGTAATCGAGATACTGGATCGGCCGGTTCACACTCGTCGATTCGCTGGTCTCGACGCCGGACTTGGTGGCCACGGGTCGATTGCGCCAATCATAATAGGTCTCGGTCACGCGATCCGCCGCCCCTCCCCCGGGAATCTGGGTGACCGAAGTCAGATTGCTGTCGCCCACACCACCGCCGTCATATTCGTACTCGGCGACCTTCGTCATGTTCGTGCCGGTCAGGTTCGTCGGGGACCAACTCCCAGAAGTCGGCGTGTCGTCGGTGCCGACCCAGATGGAGATCGCACGGCCGAGGGAATCATGTTCCGTGCGGGTGATCGTGCCGGCGGAGGAGACCTGGCGGTTCACCTGCCCACCCTGCATGCCGTAGTCGGTGGTGGTGCGGTAATAGTTCGTGTTCAACGTGCCGATGTTCGCCGCAGTCGAATACGTCACGCCCGTGAGATCGAAGTACATGTCGGAGTGCGTGACTTGACCGGCTTCGTTGCGGTAACTTCGCGAGAGCGATTCGACGCTACTGATGCTCTCCGTCCCTGTGGGCCTGCCCGAACTGACCGTCGGTGTTGCGGACATGGTCAGCGTTTCCGAGTAACCGTTGGCCCGGTCGTCGCGGCTGACGGTGATCGGTCCGGTCGGGATGTTCGAGCCGCTGATCCAGCCGGGATAATAACGGACTTCGTGGGCGGCGTCGTTGTAGACCGTGTAGTCGACCCGGCCGTTGGGTGCGGTCGATTTCGTCGTGCGGCCCATGTGATCCACTTCGAACGTGCTGATGAGGTGCAGCCCGCCGCCCGATGGCGTCGTCCAGCCCGAGGGCAGGTTCGCGAAGTCGCCGGTCTCGGTGTGGTCGACGTCGGTGATCATCTTCACGAGCGCGCCGGTCGCGTCGTCGTATTCGAAGTAGTTCAGGAAGCCGTCGGCGTCCTTCGACCAAATCATCCGGCCGATGGAATCA
>JBGSJI010000018.1:0-28507 GCA_041742055.1 Limnoglobus sp.
ATCGACCGGATCGAGCAGCGTCGCTCGCACATCGATGAGTTGGAGTTTCAAGTTCTCCGCCGCCTGACGCACGACTGCGGATTTCCCGACACCGGGACTGCCCCACAGATAGACAGGCCGCCGCGTCGGAATGAGTGTTGAAAGGGCTTTCGAGAGTTCACGGGGTCGCATGAATACCTCGGGAAAAGAACAACGCCCGCAAGTTCGGAGTGAACCGCGGGCGCAGAATCAGGCGAATGGTCCCGGCCAACGGGACCCATTCGCGATCATCAGATGGTTGGTTTGAGACGGGATAGGATCGGGGATCGAGTGGCCATCACTCGTCATCGCGAAGTTGACCCGTCAGCGCCCGTTGCACGAGCGTCGTCACATCATCGAGAAAGGCTTGATCGAGCATCCACCGCAGGTAGCCGCGGTCGTGGCGAGCCACATCTCGAAGCTGTTGACCAGTATGCTTGCCGAACGCGAACACGATTCGCCTCAGCGCGTCGCGACGAAATCGACAAGCGACATCCACCTCGACAAACGTCGTGTGGAGTTCTTCGGACGTATCGGGTAGATCGTACAGCAGAACCTGACGACTCAAGATTTCTGCGGTTGCCTCGGCATCCGATACCGCCGAGTGCGCTTCGCGATGCTCCCGGTTCAAGTAGTATTGAACGGCCCGTGTCAGATCTCGTGGCTCATACCGACGATAAATGGTCAAGACATCAATGACCTTTCGTCCTGCGATCCGAAACGGGCGCCCCGCCCGAACAAACTCAGTACACAGCAAGGGGAGATCGAAGTTGTAAAGGCCGAAGCCCGCGAGATCGGTGCCGTCCCTAAACCGGCCGAGTGATTCGGCCAACGCGTCAAAGCGGGAACTCGTCGCAACATCCTGATCCGTAATCCCGTGCACCGTAATCGCGCAGGGAGGGATCGGCATCGGTGGTTTCACCCGTTCCTGAAAACATTTTCGCGTACCTTCGGGGAAGAGCTTCACGACTGCGATCTCCACGATGCGATCGCGAGCCGGGTCGACTCCGGTCGATTCCAGATCGAGAATCGCCAAGGGTCGGGTCAGATGGAGGTTACTTCCGATCATGATCGCCACCTCCGAGCGACAGGACCGAATCATTCTCAGCTTGTGGCGTCGCAGGGTCATCCGCGTCCTGGGAAGCCGACTTCTGATTTTTCAGGTCGCTCACGACACCATTGGCCAGCCAGAGAAGAAACGCTTCCAACGCGCGACAAACACGCTCGCGTTGGGGCGGTGGTGCTTCGTTCGGCAACAGTTCCTCGTTCATCGAAACGCCTCCAGGGGAAAAGAAAAACCCCGCCGATCTGTTCGGCGGGGTTCTGAATGCACGGTTTGTCCGTGACGGGTCTCAACGGGTTTCGCGGAACAGCAGGTTCGCCGGATAGCCTGGCAATGGCGAGAATTGATACCGAGCATGACGAGGGCGGGCATTCGCCCGTTGATTGTCTAACGGGTGCGTTTGGTACTCGTATGCGTCCGTTCGACCGTGGGCTTGCATCAACCGATGTAGGGCCATGCCACGTTGCACGGCAGTGATCGTCAAGCCATACTGTTGGGCAATCTCGCGTTCGGTTCGACCGGCCTCACGTTGAGCCACAATGCGTGTTCGATACGCTTCTCGTTGCGGCGGGTCGAACAAATCGACCATCATTTCGTGGAGCACGACCCCGTTGCCGTCTAGAGCGCTCGTCCCCAACAACGGAGCGAGCGTCAGCGTCACTTTGGCCCGTTGCACCACATCCCGACCATCGATCAGTTTGCAAGGAAACACCTCCAACCTGGGCACCAACTCCATCATCAAACGACGAAAGTTAGGATCGGCAAAGTTCGCCTGATCGAGGTGTTCATGGGCCTTGACTCGCACCACCGAGATCGGCGGAAGTTCCGGCATGAGAACCGGCCGAGACTCAAACTCGCACAGTTGCACATGCAGTTCGGCTCGACGAACTTCCCGTTCGCGGAGTTTGATCCCCAATTGCTCACTGAAACCAATTTGCGCAATGCCGTTGGTGACATTCTGGATCTCCTGATCCACTTGACGCACCTCAGCCCGAAGCCGTCGGCAAGCCTCGTCGCGACCCGATGAACACTCGCGAGCAGCGACTTCCACTTGCTGCCGAAAGGCCGTGTCAAAATCGGGTAATGCTTCGATGGCATTCAGGACGGCCGATATGATAGCTTTCGCAGCCCGTGGCCCGTGAAATGTCGTGACATTCCAGCATTGATACTCGCGCACGCCCGCGCACATCATGGCCTCGGTTTGGCCATGACCACCCCAATACATCAAACGCCCGCAGATGCCACACCGGATATGCTGGCCCGGCCAATTCGTCAGTTTCTTTGAAACTGCGGCCCGAGGATCGGGTTGATTCGCAAGCCGTCCCCGTGCGTAGTGACCGTTCTGGCGAGCGAGTTTCGCGATCAGCCGATCGTATCGTTCGGGTGGGATGAACATGAGGTGCGGTACGACTCGCGACAAGCGTTCGGATGGTGGGGCCAACACCGACTTCCTTCGTCCGGTCTTGTTGTGCCGCTTGCTCATCCGCTGGTTGCGTCGGCGTTCCCCCTTGAGGATGGGATTGTTCACCAACCGGGCGACCATTCGGCCGTCCCATTTCTGCAGCCGATTCCACTCGCCAGTTGGCACATGTTCGGCGTTCATCCAGTCGGCCACTTCGGAGTAGCTGGCCCCATTTTCCAACCTCGTGAAGATCTGGTCGTAGATGCGTTCCGCGTCGGGTAATTTGGACACATCGCCGTCACGCGACGAACCGGGCTTTTTGACGTAGCCGTACTGAATCGTCTGAACCACATCCCCCTGGAGGAAGCGGTTCCTCAAGGTCCGACGGATTCGGTTGGCCGTGTCCTTGTTTCCCGACTCATGTTTGAACGCAGCGAACAGTGCTCCGGTTCGCCAATCGGGCCGGGCGGTGTCGATCGAGTCGTTAATGGCGATGAGTCGTGTGTCGCTGTCCTCGCACGCCTCACAAAACGCCGTGGCGTACATCCGGCGGCAGATGCGGCCGAGGTCTTCGGTGATGACCAAATCCACGGTTCGGCCCTCGACCACCTCTTCAGCTTGGAGCAACTCTTTTCGATCGAGGTGTTCCCCGCTGCCGCGTCCGGCGATGATCTGAAATTCGACCGCTCCGGAATAGCGGGAGGTGACGTACTGTTTGCAGAGGGCAACCTGATCATCGAGGCTGCGAGCATCTTGATGTTCCGTGCTGATCCGCACAATGATCAAGACCCGAAGAAGGCCTCCCCGCCTGGGTTGGAGGGGGTGGCCGTCGAACTGGCATACCATGACACGATCTCCGAATTGTGGTGGACTCGCCCCGGCCGTGTGTGGACGCGACCATCGCATCCTGTACGGCAGGCCTCTTGTCCAGGGCAAATTTTTGGAGGGTCTTCCAGCACTTAGACTGGTTCTCCTCCGGCGGGATGAAGGTACCGGGCCGCTCTCACGCTGCGATCACGTGGCAAGCCATCCGGCGTGAGAGTTTTTGACGAACCGTGCGGGAATGGAATTAGATGTTCGTGATGTCCAGACTGTCGCTTAGATGACGACGATTTGAGTCGGGTCCAAGGTCAGTCGGTAAGACCGCCTTTGGAGACCGGGAACCACATGATTCCGCAGTTTAGCCGGGAGTAAGCCTTTTAGCCGTAGCCACAGATTCGGCATGGCGGAGTCTTCGGAACCGTCCGGATACATATCCTGCTCCTCTACGGCAGCCCCTAACCGCCCCTTCCGGGCAAGGGCGTAGAGTAGTTCCCAGGACCGTCGATTCTTGGTCCAATTCGCAGGAATTGCTGCCCGTGCCCAATAGGCGGCCTGAGGCGAAATTGTTAGGACGAGGCCGCCCCGGGCTATCGCCTCCTCCACTGCGGACTGCCCCGGCGGGTCGCCCGAGTACAGCCGCCTTAGGTCGCCTAGTGCTGTAGCGACGCGCTCGGTCAATTCAGGGTTCCGGGTGTTGGCGAAACGGTGCCGCAATGTGACCCGTCCGTGTTCGACAACTTGCGCCGGGAGACCAAGCCACCCAACGTCCGGCGCCGGATGGAAAGCGGCGTAAACCTGGGCAAGGATGATGCAGGAGTCGCGAACGGCCGCCTCGCCTTCGGGCTGACAGATCTCGTTGAGGCTACGGACAGCTTGACGGAACGCCTGTGCCTCTTCACCTACCTTCGACAGACATTTCGGAATGGCGTTATTGAGTCGGGGAACGCACGACAGGACGGCGCGATCAGCTTCTTCCAGAGTACCTGCCAATACACCGACCCTGCGGAGCAGGCAACGGGTGACAAAATCGCCGACCGCGTGGAGTGTCGGATTGAGTGCAACAACGAATTCACCGGCCGTTACGTGTCCCGTCGTCTCTTCCCGTTCGAGCCAAGCGCCCAGTGGCTCAAAGTAGTCGGCCGGATCGACGAGGTCACGCCAGAAGGGTTGGGCAATCCTCTTGAGTTGGTCCATCAGCGCGGGGAACGGATCAACCTCGCGGACCGTGCGGCTGGTCCGGCGGACACCCGCTCCGCCGACCTCCACGTCTTCATCAACGACCAGAGAAGGTTTAAGGGCCTTACGCACGACGGTGGCGATGCGAGGGGACCGCAGGGCTACAAGCAGATTGGTCGCACGCCGAACCAGGGTGGCCGAAACCGCATCGACCTGATTCCGTTCGCACGTGCCGGACCCGACGCGGAATACTCGGAGCGGCCATTCGGCGGCCTCACGGAACTTCGGCCGGGCGGCGTACGTGCTGACCAACGGGGCGACGTCGTCCTGCAACCATACGCGGAGGGTTTCGACCGGCACGTCTTTCCAGGCCCGAACCGGCACGGGAACGATCTGCTGATAACGTCGCTCGGCAAATTCGATCCGGTCCATATCGATTGCCCTCCCGCACCCTCGGTGAAACTCTCACACCGGAACTGATCTGGCGTGAGCGCGGCGTGAGAGCCGGTATGTAGTTTGGTGTTGTGGCATGGAATTCGACCGTGCGGCAACTGGGCCAGTGTCATGGATGCTCATCAAAGATCTACCCCCGAAACGACGAATTTACCGAGTGATCGGTCGACTTGGAGGGAGAGTTACAAGGACACGGGCCGGTGGTGTCCCTTCGCCGACTTCCCCTCCTGCCCGACAGCCAGTCCTTTTGGGAGAAGGCGGACGGATAAGTGTTTCCATCCAGTTATAATGACATGTTTCCGCCAAATATTTAGCTATTTGTCTTCCGGATTAACACACATCTGGGTGGCTTATCTTTTCGTTGCCATGCAAGGGCGATGCCTTCGCCTCTCCCAGTGGGTAAGTGACGTTGGCGGTCAAGTTCACCGTTGCCCTTTCCTGCGCTACCGCGAACGGATCTTCTTCTCGGCCGATCGCAGGCTGAACGCCTGCGTCGAGGTAAGTCGGAAACCGAAGGCCAGCCAACCCACTTGACGCGTATGCAGCCACAAGCCACCAGCAACGAACCACGGCACGCGACAGCAGGCGATTGCTTTGTCGTCGTGAACCGCCACGGGCAATGCTGGAACGGACATACGTGGGTAGCCCATTGGTGCGATGCCATCCAGTACAGGAGGCCCGACCCCGCTTTCGAACTATGCGAACAGGAAACCAAGACCGCTGAGATGATTTCCGGGGAAACGGCTTCTGTGTGTTACATCCCACCAGGCGCGCAGCCAATAACACTTGCACCGTTCCCCGACTTATCTCAAGTAGACTTGCGGGATTTAGCCCGCAAGCCCGAGGTATGTTGAATTGAGAGTTTTTTGACAGTCCCGTTTCGCAAGTGAATCTGGACCTGCGCGACGCGGCTCATGTGTGTTATGCGGGTGATGTGGACCCAGATTTCGCTGACCACGCTCCGAACCCTAGTCTTCAGTTTCCGCCGCACGTCCTTTAACTCGTCGCCCTTCACCGATCCGAGCAGCCCGAGCAACGAATGCACCTCCCCGAGATTGACGGCCTTGCAACTGGCGGCATCGGCCTTCAACTCTTCCAGTCGGCGAACCGATTCCCGCTTGGACTTATGGAGCGACTTGAGCAAGCCGACGTAGACCTCTGGAGATTCTTCCTCAGGGTCGGATGCTTTCTGCTCGGCATCCTGGATGCGATGGTCAAGTACGACCAGCTTGCCGGTCAGGTCGGCGATTTCCACTTCTCGTTCATCCCCCTGTTCTTCAGCTCCGAGCACATCGGCAACCTTCAATTCGGAAAGTGCCTGAAGAACAGCTTGTTCAAACGGCGGGTAGGGGAACGATAGTCCCTTCCCCCGTCGCGTAGCCCCGGTCGCTGTTGCTCCTGATGTCAGGTAGCGGTAGGGCCGCGTTTCACCGCCTGCCGTGGTCGCTTGGCGGAAGGTGTGGACCGACATCTTACTCCGATCCTCAGCGTGAAAAACAATTCCGGTGAACAGGTTCGTCTCGAACTCGCCGGGCCTGCCCATAACTCGGAATCGTGCCTTCATGCCGGCGTGTACCTGAAAAAATAGTTCCTCACTGATAACCGCCGGGAAGTAGTTTTTGATCGGGGCACCGCAATTGACTCGCTTGTTCCCGTCTTCTCGGATCTGCGGCTGGAATTCTCCGAACACAGACCGATTGGACAGAATTTGGAGGACATAACTATCCCGCCATTTTCCAGAATCCCCAAACGGTGGGTGCTTCTTCGGGTTGGCAACGAGGTGGTTCAGGATGCGCAGCACACCAAGCCCTTCCGCACTCAGCCGGAAGAGTTCGCGGACGGTTGCGGCCCGCTCGGGGATCAGCTTGTAGCCCTTGTCGGTCAGTTCCATCCAGCGAGGAGCCATCTTGGTCATCGGCAGCCCTTGCGTCGCTGCCCGCTCCTTCTTCTTGGCCCAGACATCTTTCAACCGAAAGGACTTCATGGCTGATTCCTCATGGGCACGGCTCATGTAGATAAGCGGTTCGAGCAGGGCGGCAATGTCATTGATCGAATCCTGGGTGTAGGTCCGCCGCGGTTCGCGGGTGACTATCGAGACGCCACTATTCAGGATGGAAATGAACAGTTGCAGCGCCTCGCCGACCTTGTTCCGGCTTAGGCGGTCTATACTCTCGATAATAAGGACTGACCCTCGTAGCACGCGCCCGATCCGGATGGCTTCCAGGAACTCCGCAAGCGCACCCACCTTGGCGTTCGCCCCACGGAATGCGGACACGCCGAGGTCGCTCAGGGTGAGTGTCTCGTCGAGCACCCAGTCGTTCTCGCGGCAAACTTCAACCGTGAATTCGGATTGCCGTCGAAAGCTTTCACCCTTCTGTTGCTTCTTTGACGAGAACCGTATGTATGAGAACGCGCGAGACATGAATGGAGCCTCCTTGCCCGCTTTCTTCACTCGACTGACGACCGACCATACGGCCCTTGCGAACAAATTAGCGTGCTGAAAGTAGTGTAATAAACTATCTGCAAAGTACCATCCCGTTCGACATCGCCACCTGCATGTGGTACACGGGTCTCGACCCGTTCACGATGAAGCCGGTGACGATCGCGCGGGGGCTGTCTGATCGCAAGACGCAGCGGGCCTTGATGCAGTTCTTCAAGCCGGAGAATTACTTTGCGGTGCGTGACGCGCTGATCGAAGCCGGCCGCGGCGACCTGATCGGCGGCTGCGATGGACTGATCCCGGCCCAGCCGCCGAAGGAAGCGATCCAGAAACGCCGCAACGACGCCAACGCCGGCGAGCATTACCACGCCGTGCCGAACGAAGGCAAAACCAAAGGCTATAGACCGGGACGGAAGACGGCGACGCGGCGGGGCAAGGCGAACGGCGCGACGTAAGTCCGCCGGTGCTGGACGAGGGAAGGCGAATGGCGCGACGTCAGTCCGTCTGTGGTTTCATGATTCCTTACTTCCCCACCCCGTACCCCTTCCACGTCCACTCGATCGCGTGCGGGAGGAACTGCGCCTGCGCATTGCCGTCACAGTGGCGCGATCCCTGGCAGAACAGATACTGATACTCGTACCCCTTCGCCTTCAGCGCCTTCGCCATATCGTGGTTGGCCTGTACCCAATCATGCATGTTGTCACGCATCACGTTCGGGTTGTACAAGTCGCGGTCACCGACCTGGATGAACAGGCGGATCGCCTTCTTCGGCTCGTTCGGGATCAGCGTCTTGTGGAAGCCCCACGCCCCGTCCGGAAACTTCGGGTCGAACGGCCACGCCTGATTCACGAACGTGCCCGATGTCGTCAGCACCCGATGATAAAGATCGTTGCGGAACCACGCCATAATCAGCGCACACGAGCCGCCCGAGCTGCACCCCATCGCCGCACGCCCGTCCGGGTCCTTCGTCAGCTTCACGCCGCAATTTTTCTCCACACGCGGCAGCACTTCGTCCTCGATGTACGTGGCATAATCGCCGTTCATGTTGTCGTATTCCTTGCCGCGCTCGTGACCCTGCGCATCCCCTCCGCCATTCGAAATCGAAATCAGCACGATCGGCGGAATCCGCTTCCGATGAATCAGATTGTCGAGCATGGTCTTGTAACCGTTCGCCTGGCCCGGTCCGTCGTGCACCACTATGAACGGCGCTTCGGTCCCCGCCTGGTACTGCGCGGGCACGTACACGCCGACGCGCCGCTTATAGTCCATCGTCGTCGTCTCGACGATCAGCGTCTTCGGATTGTTCGGATCGACCTTCCCGAACTTCTCGCGCTTGATCCCCGGATTGAAAAGCTTGGTTTCCTTCGAATCGAACTCGAACTGCTGCACTTTCCCCTGCGGTACGCCGTCCATCACCTTGCGTTCGGGTGCGGGTGTGTACTTCGGCCCAATCACAAAGTTGTCATACGCGTCCAGCGGCGGAAGCTTGCCGTCCTCCAAAACCGTGAACGGCGGAGCGCCCTTGTCGTCGTACTTACGCACGGGCTGTGCGACGGCGAAACTCGAACCCACAACAATCGTGAACACGCTCAGCAGGGAGAGTCTGAACATAAGACCACCTGAAAAAAGAGAACCATGCGAGGATGCCGAACGCCCCCGCTTGCGGCACTAGCTTATGCATGCGATCCGAATCCGCACAGGACGAACGGAAATCATGACTGATTCATGAGAATCCGGCCCATCTTCGCCCGGCACTCATACAACAGAAACCGATCGACCCATGTCTTTCTCTTCGAGGCTCTCCCATGTCACGAACGGTCCTGTTCCTCTGCGCCTTCGCACTCATAGCCGCACCGGTCCTCTCGCAGGCGCCCGACTCCACAAAGTTCCCCGAACCGCCCAAGGGCTACGACAAAAAACGCGACGGCATCGCTCGCGGAAAGACCGAACTCGTCGAATACGATTCCACCACCGTCGGCATCAAACGCAAGGCCCGCGTTTACACTCCGCCCGGCTACTCGAAGGACAAAAAATACCCCGTGCTCTATCTGCTTCACGGCATCGGCGGCGACGAAAACGAATGGCCCCGCGGCGGCGTGACCGACATCGTCATGGACAACCTGTATGCGGACAAGAAGGCCGTGCCGATGATCGTCGTCATGCCCAACGGCCGCGCGTCCAAAGACCTCACCCCACGCAGCCCCTTCAACCAGCAAGGCCCCGCCTTCGCCGCATTCGAGAAGGATCTGCTCAAAGATCTGATTCCCCACATCGAAAAGAATTACTCCGTGCTGACCGATCGCGAGCACCGTGCGCTCGCCGGGCTTTCCATGGGCGGCGGACAGTCGCTCAACTTCGGCCTCGGCAACTTGGACACCTTCGCCTGGGTCGGTGGCTTCTCCTCCGCACCGAACACCAAACGACCAACGGAACTGATCAAAGATCCATCAGAGGCAATCAAGAAACTCAAGCTGCTCTACGTCGCCTGCGGGGACAAAGACGGCCTCTTCCGCATCAGCGAGAACGTGCACAAGATGCTCGACGAGAAGAAAGTTCCGCACGAATACCGCGTCATCGCTGGCGGCGCCCACGACTTCAAAGTCTGGAAAAGCGACCTCTATCACTTCGCCCAACTCATCTTCCGCGAGTCCGGGAAAGCCGATCCGGTGACGAAGGACGAGCCGAAAGCCGTCGAGAAAAAGGAACCCGAAACGGCCGCCGACGAAGGTCGTCCCTCCGCCACCAACACTGGCAACGCACAATACCCACGCGTCCACGCCGACGGACGCGCGACCTTCCGCTTGCGTGCACCCGATGCCAATAAAGTACAAGTGTTCACTAACTATGGGATCGGGCCGCGCGGCCACTGGGATATGACCAAAGGCGACGATGGTGTCTGGACGTTCACCTCTCCGCCCATCGTCCCCGGCTTTCACTACTACGCCTTTCTCGTAGACGGCGTGCTCATGAACGACCCCGGAACCGATACCTTTTTCGGCACCGGCAAGCCAACCAGCGGAATCGAAATCCCCGAGAAGGGCGTGGACTTCTTCCACATCAAAGATGTTCCGCATGGCGAAGTCCGCACGCGCTGGTACAAGTCCGCAACGACCGGCCAGCAGCGGCGAGCGATGATCTACACACCACCCGGCTACGACGCCGACCCGACGAAAAAATACCCGGTGCTCTACCTGCAGCATGGCGGTGGCGAGGACGAAACCGGCTGGAGCAAGCAGGGCCACATGAGCTTCATCCTGGATAATCTCATCGCGGAAAAGAAGGCGGTGCCGATGATCGTGGTGATGGAGAAAGGCTACGCCGCACGCGCGAATTCCACGCCGCAAGCTGGCGGACCGCGCCGCGGCGATGGCGGAGCGTTCGAGGATGTCGTGATGAAGGATCTGATCCCGATGATCGACTCGACCTACCGCACCATCGCCGATCGCGATCATCGGGCCATCGCCGGGTTGTCGATGGGTGCCGGTCAGGCGTTGCAGATCGGCATGAATCATCTGGACACATTTTCAGTAGTCGGCGTGTTGAGCGGCCTCCGCCCGCTCGACACCAAGACCGCCTTCGGCGGCGCATTCGCGGACCCGCAGGCCTTCGATAAGAAGTGCGACCTGCTCTACATGCATTCCGGAACCGTCGGCCTGGATGAAGGCATCCATCGGGCCATGGAATCACTGTACTCGACGATGAAAGACGGCGGCAGCAAGAACATCGTGTTCCGCGACGCCAAGGGGCTCGCCCACGAATGGCAAACCTGGCGCCTCGCCATCCACGACTTCGCCCCACGACTCTTCCAGCCTAAGAAATGATTGAGAAATTCGCCGGTGCCCACGACTTCAAAGAGTGGTCGAGCGACCTCGACCACTTCGCGCAATCGCTTTTCCATTCGCATGGAATCGAGTAAACTCATTCCATCATGATTGACCCCCGCGAACAACCGTTTCTGACCACGATCGCCGAGAATCCCAGGGATCAAACGGCCCGGTTGGTCTACGCCGACTGGCTGGAAGAACACGATCAGGCTCCGCGAGCCGAATTCATCCGGATTCAGTGTGAGCTGGCTGGAAGCCGAATGAAACCGATCCAATATCAATCGCTGCGTGTGCGTGAACGGGATCTGCTGAACGAACACCGCAGCGATTGGTGTGAATCGCTGGGATTCCCCATCGACGATGCCCGATTCGAGCGCGGATTGCTCGCACAGTTCCGGCCCCGGGAATGGCATCTGCCGACGATGGTCTCAGGTGCGTGTCAGCCGGCGTTGGCCAATCTTGTGGAACTCGACCTTTCGAACATGCAATTGACGAACGCGGATCTGGCCACGCTTGCGGAGATGGTTCGCTGGCCGAACCTCCGAAAACTCATTCTGAGCGGGAATCAACTGACCATGTCGGGTGTGGAAGCGCTCGCGGGGGCGAAGGGGCTGCCGTCACTGGAAACGGTTTATCTGTTCGGCAATTCACTGGACGAACGTGCACGAGATCGATTGCTCCTCCGGACGGCGTTCCAACTGAAAAAGATCGATCTTGGGGAATGCCCCGATGGATATTGCATGAGTGCGGGTCAAACGGAACTGGCCCGCCGGGACTATCTCCGCCTGCACCTGATCCCCTTCGTCCGCAATTACTTCACTCAGTATCCGTTGCTGCAATCCGCCATGCTGTGCGTGGCCCAGTTCTGGAACGATGAGGCGGACGATGCGGTCCACGGCCAGTTGGTGGTGAGCGAACGGTATGAACCTGTGGTAGAAGGAGTGGGGCACAGCTATGAGGATGATCATCCGCCACCCGATCCCAATCTTCCGAATACGAAAATCGTTAGGGAATACGGCGAGACGGGGTCGGTCGTGAGCATCTGGCCGACGCCCTGGGATGATAACGGCGAAGCGATTCCGGTGTGGGCGGCCTATTCTCCCGAAGAAGGCAGCCAGGAATACAGCGAATTGAGTGAGGTCTTTGCCCCGGCCGTGCTGATCTTCCGGCATGAAGGCTATGAAATGCAGCCGATGATTCGTCCGCATCTGAATGGCGTGCGGCCCGAGTGGGGCTGGGATGATCGGAACGAATGACATGTTGTATCTGGCATTAAGCTGTTTTCAGGGGCGGCGGATGTCCGATGCCGCCGAGACGCTGGCGGCCCTCGCACCCGGCCGAATCGGCTTGCAACTCACGCCGGGTTGCGCCCCCAGTCCCATTACATTTCCCGGACCGACCCGCACCCATCACGGATTCACTCCGCACGCGCTGCGCGCACCCGTCTGGAGGAATGGCCGACAGGTCTGGCAGGGAGACAGTCTGCATCCACCGCGAACACAGGAGGCGCCCGAAGGCTGGCAACCGCCGGCGGATGTGATCCTCGAGACGATGTACCCCGGATATGCGGCGCTGGCGAACGGCGAACAACTGACCGCCGCCATGGACGAAGGCCGATGGCTGGCGGTGGATGTCGCGCATCTGGAGATTCAACGGTTTCATGGGTTGCTGGACGAGCGCACCCGCAACCGGTTGCTGGCTTATGATCGCGTCGCCGAAGTCCATGTTTCAACGAGCAAGGACCATCGCGATTCGCATGCCCGCATCACACGCATCGATTGGGGAATCGACTGGGCTCGCGAGAAACTCCGGGCCGGTACTCCCGTGATCCTGGAATGCTATATGCATAAACTCAGCGACGAAGAACGACGGGAGCAGGTGGCGCTGTTCGTGTGATCCGATATCGAGATTTCGCGACGATCTGCCCAACGATCGCATAATGAACATTTGAACATTTTGATTAAGCTGATCGACCAGATCGGAAAAGTGATGGTTTGGCCTTATCGCCAATGAAGATTGGCCTCAAATCGTTGAAGGGTTGAAATTGATCCGATTTGTTTATTCCCTCAAATTGACGTAAACCCTTGTGGCGCATAGGCGCTTCCGAAAAAATGGCGTCTTTCCACCGTAGGGTGTGGCAGTGTCGGTGGAAAGACGAGTCAGGGTTTGAACGTCTCCGCTACGAGCCTGCGCTGCACGTGGCGGAGTCCTTGACATTGAATTGAGATTTGTCAAATCATGAGTGAACAGAATAACAGATAGAGAGAAGTCAACTGCTATTTTGCCCCTGGCGGCACGTACTTCTTGAGCCAATCGAACACTTCCGAGTGCCAGTGTTTGCTGTTGGCGGGTTTGAGGACCCAGTGCCCTTCGTCCGGGAAGTTGATGAAGCGGCTAGGTACGCCCTGGCGCTGGAGGGCGGTGAAGAGTTCGTGCCCCTGCCCGATGGGGCAGCGGAAGTCGTAGTCGTTATGAATGATGAGCATGGGCGTTTTGTGCTTGCCGAGTTCGCCGGCGCGGGTGTGCGGGGAGAACTCGCGGTACTTGCCGGGGATTTCCCAGGGCAGTCCGCCGTGCTCGTATTCGTCGAACCAGAGTTCTTCGGTGGTGCCCCACATGCTCTCGAAGTTGTAGACGGAGCAGTGCGTGATCAGACATTTGAACTCTTTTGAGATGTCGTTGACGGCGAACCAGTTCTGCATGTATCCGCCGAAGCTTGCGCCGGCGGAGCCGATGCGTGCGGTGTCGACGTACGGCAGTTTCTTGACGTATTCGAGACCCGCGACGAGATCGCGGTAGCACTTTCCGCCCCAGTCGCCGGAGATCTGATCGACGAACTTTTGGCCGAAGCCGGTTGAGCCGCGCGGATTGGGTAGAGCGATGATGTAGCCCTGCGCTGCCCAGAGCGTGGGGTTCCAGCGCCAGCTCCAGCCGTCTTCCCATGCGCCCTGCGGCCCGCCGTGGATCATGTACACGACGGGGTACTTTTTACCTTCGACGAAGCCCGGCGGTTTGAGGATCCACATTTGCATGTCGGCGTCTTCGACTTTGACGGTGACACTCTGAGGCTTGGGGCGCTCGAGTTCGGCGAGAAGCGCATCGTTGTGTTTGGTGATTTTCACTTCGACGGGTTTGGCGCCGGCGGTGTTCATGGTCCAGACTTCGGCCGGCGCGGGCATCGATACGTGAACGAAGGCGGCGGACGTGCCGTCAGCTGAATAGCTGAGGCTGCTGACGGAGCCGAAGCTGAGCGGTTCCTGAGTGATCTGTCCACCGGACGCTGGTGAACAGTAGTAGATGAAGCTTCGGGCGTTGTCTTCGGCGACGAACGCGAGTGTGTCGTTGCTCTTCCAGATGAATTCGCCGACGGAGAGATCGCGGTGAGCGGTGACGTTGACGGGCGTACCGGTTAGTTGTCCATTGGGGCTGACATCGCTGACGATGATGTCCCACTTATCTGCTTCGTATCCGGCCTTCTTCTGACTGCGCCAGGCGAGTTTCTTGCCGTCGGGTGAGAATTGCGGGTAGGTGTCCGCAGCGGGGTTCGATTCGGTGAGGCTTTCCCAATTGGTGGGAGCGCGACCGCTTGAAGGCCCACCGTCGTTGTTGGTGATGCGCACCCGGCAGATATCGTGATTGGTGCTCCAGGCTTCGCCCTTTGCAGGCACAGCAGTGAACAGCAGATGCTGACTGTCGGGAGTGAAGGTGAAGTCGTCGCCGACGCTGAATGTCGTGCTGGTGGGATACGCATCGCGATCGCCGGGCGTGGCATCGTGGCAGCCTTTGCCATCGGCGGAGATCACGAACAGGTGATTGCGCTTATCGCCGACATAACTATCCCAGTGGCGGTAGAAGAGTTTGGTGAAGGTCTTCGCCTTGACAGGGTTTTTCTCATTTGCTTCGTCTTTCTCCTTGTTTTTCTTGTCGCTATCACTGAATGAGAGTTCGCTGAATTCGGGGTAAACGGCGCTCGTGAAGGCGATGTGTTTGCCGTTCGGGCTCCAGGTTCCGGTCTCGGCACCGGTGCTGATTTCGGTGAGTTGTTTCGCTTCGCCACCATTCTTCAGATCGAGAATATAGAGTTGGCTTGTTCCGCTGCGGCTCGACTGGAACAGGAGCTTTGTCCCATCGGGACTCCAGCGTGCGTGCGTATCGGATTTGCCGGAGCTAGTGATTTCACGCGGAGGCGTTTTGCCATCGACGGCGGCGAGCCAGAGATGTGTATGTTTTTTGTTCTCGGAAACGTCCGTTATCTCAGTGACCTGATAGACCACTTGCGTTCCATCAGGTGAGATCTGCGGATCGCTGATGCGCTTGAGTTTGAAGAGATCATCAATCGTCATCGACCGTTTCTTATCGGCGGCGTCAATCGTTACAGTCATGGCGAAAACCGTCAGAAGGAACAAAATACGCATTCGAGAACCTCGGGTACGGACAGAGGTATCGGCTTATTCTTTGTAGCCATGATCGAATGAGAATCGATGGTCGCATTCGATACAACAATACAAACGCTAAGGAATCTACTTTTCATGCGCACGAAAGTCTTGAAGCTCATTGCCGCACGGGAATTTCGCGATCTATTGCGAGATCGACGCTCCGTGTTGCTGATCCTGATCATGCCGCTTATTCTGTACCCGTTCTTCGGGCTTGCCGGGATTGTGCTCGCGAAGACCACGGCCGAACAACAAACCATCGTTGGGCTTGTCGGCAAAGAGTATCTGCCCGAAACGCCGGAACTCTTTCAGGATGATCAATTTTCGGATGGACTAGCGGGCGATGATCCCGAAGCGGGTGTCGGCCCGGTCAGGATCGTAATCCTCAGCGACGATCCCGCCACGGCCTTGAAGGACAAACGTGTGGATGTGGTGCTCACGATCCCAGAAGGGTTCATGACACTCATAGCCGAACGAAAGAAACCGCAGGTGAAAATTGAACACCGAGATGGAGATGACAAATCGAAGCTCGCTTCGCGCCGGCTCAGTGCGATTCTCAGGAACTGGGAAATCCGTCTTCGCGAGAAGCGATTCGAGGAAGCAAAGTTGCCTAAAGACTTCGATCAGGTCTTTGAACTCGTCGATCCGATCACATCGAAGCCGAAGATGAAGCGTGCTGCGGATGAAATCCGGGACAGCCTTTCACGTGTACTTCCGTTCATTCTCATGATGTGGCTGATCACGGGTGCGATTCAACCGGCGGTGGATTTGACAGCGGGCGAAAAGGAACGCGGAACGATGGAGACCTTACTCATCAGCCCAGCCGAACGAAGTGAGATCGTGTACGGCAAGTTTTTCGCGGTAACAATCTACTCGTTTGCCGCCATGATCTGGAACGCCCTCTGGCTCGCGATCGCCTGCATCGTTGGGGAACTGTTCATTGGTTACACCATCGTGAATAAGTCTGGGTTGATTGGCTGCATCGTACTTGGCCTGCCGATGGCTATGCTCTTCAGCGCGGTATGTCTGGCGCTGGGTGTTTTTGCCCGTAGCACCAAGGAAGGACAATACTACCTCATGCCGTTGATCCTGCTCATGATGCCACTGGCGTTCTGGAGCATGATGCCAGGAAAGGAACTGGATATGGGCAGCGCGTTGATTCCGGTTACGGGAGCGATGCTCCTGCAACAGAAACTTCTGTCCGTCAGCGACGAGTCGATCCCGTGGTTGATGTTCATTCCTGTGCTTGCGGCTTTAACATTTTATGTCATCCTCGCGCTGGGATTGGCCGTGCGGCAATTCAAACGCGAGGAAGTCCTTTTCCGCGAAGTCGGGTCTGCGAAAGGCGGCAAGTTAAGCCGACTGTTTTCGGCTTAACTGAATCGCGGGAACAGCATCGGCACGCGCGCCCGGTATTCCGCATATTCAGGATGAGCCGCAATCAGATCCCGCTCTTCCCAGCGGATCGCCACCAGAATGTAGCATGTAGTAATTACAGCGAACAGGAGATGCGCGACGGACATATTCGGCGTCGCCCAGAACACTGTGAACCAGCCAACGTAAAGCGGATGCCTGATCCAGCGATACGGGACCGGTGTGACAAACTGCAATCCAACATATGGCCGGCCCTGTGCGTAGAGCCAGACCTGTCGCAATCCGAAAAGATCAAAGTGGTTGATGAGGCATGTCGTCACCAGAACGATCAGCCAGCCTATGCCATATAGGGACCAGAGGACATATCGGGCGGGCCCGTCAACTGTCCAGACAGTTCCTCCAATAGGCTGCCAGAATGCGAAGATCGCAACGAGTGCCACGCATGTCAGCAGAACATAAGTACTGCGTTCCGCTGCCAGCGGAATGATTTGAGTGAGCCATCTTTTGAAGGCAGGACGGGCCATTCCGCTATGCTGCAACGCGAACAGCAGCAATAGCGCACAATTGATCGCCACCGCAACTTCCAGTGATTCCTCTCGAGGTCCATCGAGACTCGTCGGTGTCAGAAACCCGCCGATAAACCCGATGGCATAAAAGAAGACACCCAGGAACGCTAGATAAGCAACGACACCATAGGTCAAGACCAGATAACGTTTAGCCATGACTGACTCCTTAATTGAATGGGCGACGCATAGACGCAGTCACCCTGTCAGGTGAACATCTGATAGGTGATAAAAGTGATTTTGGATTATCGCTCGAGCGCTTTCGCCAGAACGAGCGGACGGCTGTATTCCCGACTGACGGCAATTCTTCGATCGGACTTATCGTAAGCGGTCACGGACCAGGTCAGCAGTGCACCTGCGGTGAACTTACTTTTTGTTCGAATGATATCCGCATCATCGATCGTCCCCAGGCACACTCGGGGCGTATGGACTTTGATGTTGGCCAACCCGGTTGTTCGTTTGCCGTTCTTGTAGTCTTGTTGGAGTGAGATTAAGAGCCGATACGATGCGGCTCCGGCAACCGGTTTCCAACTGAAGACGTCCGTCGATGGATCAAAACTGGATCCTGTCTCGGGACCGATCAGCGTGAGTTCGTCCATTTGCCGGACTGGGACTTCCAGTTCGGTTATTTTTCCGTCCGCGATCGTGACGGTTTTGGGAAGCCGATCGAAATCGACTTCCATTAATCTCACGAAGCGTTCGAACCCTGATGGTATCGAAGACGATGAGGCATGCATCTGCATTTCATATGTCCCATCGGCAATCCCAACTTCGGCACGATTGGCGATGAAGGGAACAGTCGATTGCGGCAGAAACGTTGGGTCTTTGAGGGCATCAGGTGCTCTCAATTTCAACTGGGCACAAAGATTCAATTCTGCTGGGATCTCGATTCCCTTGAGAACGAAGCGGATTCCACCCGTGAGTGCGGAAGGTCGTTGAGGATCGAGGGTGCTGAGGAGTTCATGAGACTTCCGCAGTAGGATCGCCTCGACGGGTTCGCTCCCGATCCGACTGGCGACCATCGGGGCGATCACCGTGCTCGCCGCCACGCCCGAATACATCGGATAGACACTCCGAACCAGTTCGAAGGCTCTGCTGGCGGCAGCGAGTGCGAGTTGCTTATTTCCAGCTTTCTGAGCACGCACTGCAAGGACGTACTCAGCTTTACCCCGTTCCCAGGGCGAAGTTTTGCTGTCATTCGCAACCTTTTCCAGTTCGAAATCCGTACCATCAGGCAGTCGATAATCAGGAACGTCCTCCACGTATTCCACCGGAGCACCATGAGTGTGTTCGTGCAGGACCCCACCTACCGCAGCCAGAGAATCCTCAGCGTTCTTTCGTTCAACCGCACTGCCATGGCTGGAATTCAGGAACAGTTTCAATCGTGTTTCTGCCAGTTCCAATAAATCCCGATCGGATTCTTTTCGTGCCGCCGCCACGCTACCTCCTGTACGTGCATTCAGTTCGGCAACGACTGTTTGTGCAACAAGATGATCCAGTACACCAAACGATGTATAGGGATCTTCAACGATAACAGCGCGGGCAGCGGCGAGTGCTGACTTGGGGTCGTTCGCTTTGCGAATACACCGGATGACATCGGCTCGGGCCGCATGGCGGGCTTCCCCCTCGGATTTCTCCCAGGCACGACGATAGACATCCAAAGCACCCACGTAGTCGCCTTTGGCTTCGCGTTCCTTGCCCCAACTTCGAAGCGTATCGGAGGTCGGGATGGCGAAGTGCAAAGTGAGGCCAGTTGCAATGATTGCAGTTACGCCTGCGGTCGCGATCATCTTCCCATTTTTCCGGATCGATCTCAGTGCTCTCGTGACCGGTCCCGGACGCCGTGCCGCAATCGGATCACCGACTTCGAATCGACGAAGATCTTCTCCCAGTGCCTGAGCCGTTGCATATCGAAGTCCTGGATCTTTTTCGAGGCATTTCAAACAGATCGTTTCGAGATCACGCGGGATCCGGCGATTGAGCTGCCTGGGAGCGACCGGTTGATGGTTCAGAATCCGTGAGAATACTACCGCAACAGCGTCATTTCCAAAGGGAGGACGACCCGTGAGCGATTCGTACATCACCGCTCCGAGAGCGTGCACATCGGTCGCTTCTCCAATTCGATCGACCTGACCCATCGCCTGTTCCGGCGCCATGTAAGCCGGTGTGCCGACCAATTCGCCCGATCGAGTGATCTCTGAACCACCCTCGACTTCACGTGCCAGGCCGAAATCTGTCACGTAGGCAGTGCTATCAGAATCCAGGAGAATGTTACCCGGTTTTAGATCGCGGTGAATGATTCCTCGTTCGTGGGCATGCTGAACGGCGGCGACTACCTGTTTGAGAATGCGGATCGCTTGTGCGGGACTTAATGCACCACGCGAGAGGCGATGAGAGAGCGATTCCCCTGCGACAAAGTCCATCGTGAAATAAGGCTCGTCACCTGTCTGTCCCACCTCGTGAACGGCCACGATATTCGGATGGCGGAGTTGCGCCATGTGACGGGCTTCATCCAGAAATCGTTTCAGGAAACGGTCTCGCGATTCACTCCTCAACCTCAGGACTTTCACCGCAATTTCACGGGAAAGCGATTTCTGACGTGCGAGATATACGACACCCATCCCTCCTCGCCCCAACTCGCCAATGATCTCGTAATCACTCGTCAGGGTAGGTGGTTCCCGATCAGGATCGGATACGATTGTTTCACCTAACACAAACGTCAGAGCCTGATGGGCGGCTAGCACATTTTTATGCTGAGTGGCCAAATCTTCGTTATAATCGATGGTCTGGCCCGAAAGCCGGGCTTCGATAATCTCTTCGATGTTCATAGGAGATGACCCAGTTCGTCCAGGGCACGAGCTGTGAGACTGCGGATGGCCCCCGCACTCCGGTTCATGAGCTGTCCGGTTTCCTCCGCGGACAGTCCTTCGAAGTACCGGAGCAACAGCACCTGCCGGTGATCCTCGGAAAGTCGATCGAGGGCCTCGGCGACTTTCACGCGATGCTCGGCACGATCCAGAAGCGTACTCGGGCCGGGAGGTAAAGACTTCGGAAGCTCTACCACCTGTCGCTTCAAAGCACCGAAATACGCATCACCATCGCGGATGCGGTTTTCAATAATCCGGCAGATCCAACGGAGAAACGCTCCATCCTCAGTCAAGTCGAATTGCTCGAAATCCTTGTGTGCCGCCAGATAGGCGTCCTGAAGGATATCCACGCTTTCGACTTTCGCTCGCAAAGCAGGGCCGAGACGAGCGCGGACGAACATCAGCGCACGGTCGGCATGAAGCGCGAAGAGCCGATCATAAGCCGCACGGTCACCCGCACGGGCTTGTTTCCAAAGTTCTCGGGTGATCGGTTCCACTCGCATCACCTCATCGAGCGGAATTGGCAGCTGAATGTGTCGCGGAAATCGAAAAAAAGTTGAAATCAGGTTTCAAAGGCAATCATTCGCTCGTCGCTAAAGGCTTCCCCACCAGCAACAAGGCCGGTGAGAACAACCTGATCCGGCCGATCGCGACCAATTTTCGCTGTGTATGTACCGGAAGCAAACACGCCGGGTCGAAATCGATCGCCTTCGATACGCCTTGTATAGATTATTTCTCCGGAAACTTCTTCAATTACCTGAATCACAGGGTTCTGAGCATTCTGGACAATCAGTTCGGGCAACCAGGCGATCGGTTTGCGACCATCATTATCTTCGTTCTTGATCGTGATTGGCCAACCGGGAAACTGTGCCTTGTCACCCTGTGACGAAACGGAAAATCGCGGCCAGCACTCGAACGTGACCGTGCGATTTTTTTTGTTGAAACGAACAATGCCGTAACCATCAGAACGGGTCTTCTCGTTCGCGATATTTTCGGGATTCGCATAGGCCATCATTGTGATCTTGTTCCCTAGCCCATCGACAAATTCTCCCGTCCATGGCAATGGACTATTCGGAACCGGGTTCGGGCCGGGCTTCTCATCTTCAGGATGCCACCAACGGCCATATATCGTGTTCACCAAAGCCGGACTGGTAAAGGCGTACGGCCCATCGCCGTGTCGCTCGATTCCATGTTTGACCACGACGGCAAGGTGCTGATCGCCGCACAGATGCGTGGCCCGGACCTTCCGCAGACTCTCGAGAGCCCGACGGCGTTGCGTTTGCGGCCAGCCGTTGCAATCGAGGTCGGCGAGCAACCGCGAGTTTTGTCCGCCGTGCATGTGAACAGCGCCACAGAATGCGGTTTGTGACAGCACGGCTTTCAAAGTGCTTCCTTCCCAGTCTTCGGCCCATTTGTCCAAGAACGCATGTTGACGTTCACCCAGAAGCACCAGGCCTTCTAGGTCGATCGACTTGGGATCGTATTTGGGATCGTTGATATGGTCCGGCCTCGGTCCCATTTTGGGAATTTTGCCGTCGGGCCCGGATTTGAATTTACGGTCTTCGAGGATCGCGAAGTCGATGCCTCCGACACGCATGCGTGTGAAGTAGACGGTGATCCCCTGCTCGACCGGCTTGGGGTCAACCGGATCCGGAAGGTGCCATGTTTGCTGGCGCTGGACAAGATTTACATAGGAAGCGGGATAAAAGTATCCGCCGTCGGCACCGTCAGGTCGCTTACTCTTTTTTCCATTCTCGCCCCAGAGATTGGGGTGACCGACGTCGTGATCGTCGGGAATGGTAATCGTGGGTCGATTCTTGATGACATCCCGGAACTGCAAGCCGAATTCAATCCACCCCGCCGTATGTTCGGTATGGCGGTAAGTCTGATCGCCCGCGAAGAAGAGCAGGTCTGGATCTTGAGCCAGCAAGTTTTTCAGGATCTCAGGCCGCTGACCGGTCGTGCGACTGGAATTGCACGACATATTCGCCACAACAATGACATCCTTGTCCACCGGATCTTTTCGGATGGTTCCCTCGAACATCGCCGTCTCGCCATGGCGCACGCGATACGGGACTGTCTTGCTGGAATCCCACTTCTCAACACGAAAGTGCGCACTCCATCCGGGATATTCGACTGGCACTTTCGCTGTTTCGACCCACTTTCCATCCCTCTGGAATTCGAGACACGCTTCGCGAAATTCATCTGGTTTGAGCGGGTAGAGCTGCGCCGTGATCTTGAGAACACCGTGATCGTGCGTATAGAGTGCAAACGCTACCACTTGATCACGCGGCACATCCATCGGTGGCGGTGTATTGGGGCCCTTTTTAGAAGCCTTCTTCCACCATTCTCCCACCGCCAGCGAATCCAGATTTGGATTTGCGTCACCGAACGGCTTGGGGCTATCTGCCGCGACGAGCGCTCCGCCGACAACTGCCGTCGCGACAGAAGCGGAGACGACTCGTTCGCCAAACTCCCGGCGGTCGATGGGAGTATTTTGGCCGTTCGGTTGTTGATCGGGATTCATGAATCAACTCGTGGAGAATGGGGTGTTTTTGTTTTATCTGATTCCTAGCGAGGTAGTGTTCTTGCCATCTCTCAAGGACGTTCAAAACGCAAGTGAGGTTGAAGTTTTTCAATCGTCTTGGGGCCGATACCGCTGACACGGCGTAAATCCTGCAACGTCGAGAATGGCATTTTCTCACGTTCAGCGATGATCCGCTCGGCAAGTTTAGGACCGATCGCGGGAAGTTGCTGAAGTTCAATCAGCGTTGCGGTGTTTATGTCGATCTGCTGATTCGGTTGAAGTTTCCGGATCGCGGATGGTGTAGAAACGGCGGGTGGTGGTGCTGGCCGTGTGAGCGTTTCGACTTTTTGAATAGGCGGGTTCGGGCTCAGGTTCTGTTTTGGATTCGGAGCAGACTCAACTTGTATCCACGGGCGAAGTTTGTCAATCGTTTTCCCTCCGATCCCTTTCACCGAGTCCAGTTCGTCGAGTGATTGAAACCGCCCGAATGTGTTGCGATGACTCAAAATAGCGTCGGCGAGATTCGGACCCACTCCGGGCACTTGCAAGAGTTCCGTGCGATCGGCGGAGTTGAGATTGAGAGGTAACCGGGCGGTGGTCTGTTCCGTTGGCCGAGCCGAATAACCATTGCCGTATCCGCGATAGAGAAGTAATCCAAGCACCAGCACGAGGCTCACCGCCAGCGCATAATGCTCCGGCCGTCGAGGCTCGCCGGTTGGTCGCGGCTCGTTGACTGGCGCTGGCGGTTCCATACGATCATCAGTCTAATCGTTTCTCATGGTCAATACCACATATCGCGACCATTTTTTGAGAGCCGGAAAACCGCGAATGATCGCCCGATCCAGCGAATTCAATAGCGATAAACGAAACGCCGGCACGACACGATGAATCATCCCAAAAAGCTGATGACCTTCCCATTCCAGGTCCGGAAATGATTCTCGAATCGGATGCAAATCACGGATGTCGAGGGGGCGTTCATCACGCGTTCGACCCTTGCCGGGATAGGGGAGATAGTTCCGAGCGAATGAAAGCAGCGGATTCCCTCCCCACGGTTCGCAGAAGACAGCCACTCCACCAGGTCGAAGGACACGTCGCAATTCGCGTGCGGCTTTTTTGAGATCCAGATGATGCAAAATCGCACAGCCCCATACCGCATCGAACGTTCCATCGGGGTAAGGCAATTCCTCTCCGTTGGCGACACGCACCTGAATTCCGACCTGGTTCGCTTCCGCTCGCGCCCGGGCTTCCTCGACATATCCAGGCGAAAGATCAAAGGCGTGAACGCGTGCGCCAGCGCGTGCCATCACGACGGCCGCCATCCCATGCCCGCAACCGTAATCCAACACACATCGACCCGAAAGCTCTCCCAGTTTCAGAAACGCCGGGCGGATCCAGGACTCATGACTCAAGTAGTCATCATCCTGAAAGCGAAGTTCCGCGCGACCCGATTGATAGGTCGCAGCACGGTCCGCGGCCTGAGAGTCATGGAATCGAACTTCTTCATCAATTCGATCAAGAGTGCTCGTCATCCTGAACCCACCCTCGCGTTCTCGCATCAGATTCCTAAAATAGCTCTCAGAGACTACCACACTTGAAAATCCGATGGAAAGGCGACTTGCCGTGGCTTCCGAACCGACGAATCCTCCAAACGATACCAACGACCATGCGGAAGTCCGCCTCGCCAAACTCAAGCAAATCGAAGCATTGGGTGTCGACCCCTGGGGCCAGCGATTCGACAACCATCAGGCGATCGCGTCAATCCGCGAACTTCCCTGCAATCCGTTCGATGATGCGAATCCCGGCCCGAAAGTCCGTGCTGCCGGTCGCGTCATCGGTCGGCGCAAAATGGGAAAAGTCTACTTCCTCGACCTCTGGGATCAGTCCGGCAAAGTTCAGGTCATGCTTGGCTCAAAGCAGATCGGCGAACTCGGTTGGAAGATCGCGGAACTGCTTGACCTCGGCGACCTCATTGGCATCGATGGTGAGTTCGGCAAAACCAAAATGGGCGAGCCGACGATTCGTGCGAAAGAGCTCACCTTTCTGACCAAATCTCTCGAGCCGCATCCGACCAGCTACTACGGCATGTCAGATGAAGAGTACCGCCTGCGCCACCGCTACCTCGACCTCATTTATACCGACGGCACACTTCGCCGCGCTCATCAGCGAGTCAAACTCCTGCGCACCATCCGCAGCTACCTCGACGAGCGAGGCTACCTCGAAGTCGAAACGCCCACGCTTCACGCCATTGCCGGCGGAGCCGCGGCACGGCCCTTCAACACCCACCACAACGCCCTCGATATCCCGCTGTTCCTGCGCATCGCCCTCGAACTCCCGCTCAAGAGGCTCTTGGTGGGCGGAGTGGAGAAGGTGTACGAGATCGGCCGCGTCTTCCGCAACGAAGGGATCAGCCGCCGGCACAATCCCGAATTCACCATGCTGGAGCTTTATCAGGCCTACGGCGATCTCTTCTCGATCATGGACCTGACAGAAGGCGTTTTCGTCGCCTGCGTAGACAGCCTCGGTTCAACTCGAATCCTCACGTACGGCGATCGGCAGCTCGACTTCTCGCCGCCCTGGCCGCGCGTCAAATATGCAGACATTTTCCTGCAGACCACGGGTGTCAGCCTCTTCGATCATGACGGCGTGAAGGCGAAGGCGGTCGAGCTGCGGATTCCGCTGGAGCTGCGCGACGAGAAGGCGAAAACCGCCGTCGCCAAGGAACACGATGTCCTCGTGCACGAGCTGTTCGAGCACTGCGTCGAGCCCGAACTCGCCAAGTCTGCTCAGCCCGTCTTCGTCTACGACTACCCCGCCGCGCTCTGCCCGCTGACCAAGCGCAAGCGCGAAACGCCCGAACTCGCGGAGCGCTTCGAACTCTACGTCGCCGGGATGGAACTCGCGAACGCCTACACCGAGCTCAACGACCCCATCACTCAGGAAGCCACCTTCCGCCGCCAACTCTCCGGACTGGGTGAAGAAGATTCAATGGCGAAGATGGACGACGACTTCATCAGAGCACTGCGCCACGGCATGCCGCCGGCCGGTGGACTGGGAATCGGCATCGATCGCCTCGTCATGCTCCTCACAAACACAACCACCATCCGCGACGTCATCCTCTTCCCGCTCCTGCGCCCCGAATAGGGAAAGTCTTTCCGCCGACTGTGCCACACCCTACCGTGGAAAGACGCCAAAATTTCGGAAGCGCCTATGCGCCATAAGTACTTACGTCAAATTCGCGTCACGGCATACTCGTCCGTCACTCGCGATCATCACGAGACATAACCGCTTCGAGACCGTAGAATTCATTTCAACGCACTGTCATTGGATGAAGGACGAAACGGGTGCCATGGCCACGGTTTTGCGTGGCCATGCCCACACAGAGCCGTGGGTTTGCCACCCGACGTAGAATTCCTAATACAGCACGCGCTTCAATGCGATCAAACGAACGCGCTCACCAATCGGGACCGCGCATGAATAATCGAAAGTACATTTTTCCCAACGTCATCGAGTTGAATGTCGCCGCCGGGCATGCGTTCGGCGTCAATATCTACCTCCTCGACGGTGGAACCGAATACGTTCTGCTCGACATCGGGCTGGATGAATCGCTCGACGAAGTGATCGAGACGATCCGCTCGATGGATTTTCCGCTCTCGAAATGCAAGATGGTCATCGCCACCCACGCCGACGCCGATCATGTCCAGGCGCTGGCGAAAGCCCGCGAGCGCCTCAAGACCAAAGTCGCCGCCCATCCCAAGGCCGCCGTTTTGCTCGAATCCGGCGAACGCGATCAGACCTACGCCCGCATCTCCGCCCAGAATTTCGATATCGCCATGCCGCCCTGCAGGATCGACACGAAACTCAAGGACGGCGACGTGATCAAGATTGGAAAGCTCAAACTCGAAATCTGGTCCACCCCCGGACATACGCCCGGTCAACTCAGCTTCAAGCTCGACAACCTGCTCTTCAGCGGAGACAACATCTACGCCGACGGTTGCGTTGGCGTGATCGATGCCCACCACGGCTCCCACCTGCCGGACTTCATCACATCCCTCGAACGCATTCGCGACGACAAGGAGATTGAAGTCCTGCTGCCAAGCCACGGGCCGTACTTCAAAAAGGACAATGCCATGATCCAGAAGACCATCGACCGCCTGAAAAGTTATCAGTATATGGCGGACTTCGGAACCTGCGCCGTCAACTGGCCGCTGCAGGAGCAGTGGGAAAAAGATATTCTCGCCGGAAAACTTCCCGAGCTGTGACAAACGGGTGGAAGCAGTGTATACTGTATTTATGTGCATTGTTGTGATTGGCGCATGGAAGGGTATTGGCTGGCGTAGCTTACAAAATTGCAACGTGCTTTGCCGGGTGCATTGCCGGGAGAGTGGTTGGGTGCCATGCCCACCGCTTTGGGTGGGCATGCTCACTCAAAGCCGTGAGCATGGCACCCGGTCAACAAGCCGATGAAGCAGACCGGCGGGGCATGATTCAATTCTTGGACTTTACGCTCGCCGTTACCTCTGCCGGCAGGTGAGCTAAAAGTTCGGCTGCGGTAGCCTTCTCTCAAGTGGCGTCACGGGATCTAGCCACAGGATTCGTCAGGGCCTCCCGCATCTCCGACCGAGTCTAGCGAATAGTTCGACGACATACGAGGACGCTGCGAGATGCCAAAAAAAATCAAGAGGACGATTCACATATTCGCCAAGCTAACCGATGGACGGGAAAAGCATCTCGGCGTGTTTGCGCCTGCGATCGTGGCCAATCTCAGGATGATCGATCTGCGGTTGAGGAAGGCGGGCCTGACGGAGTTGAACGATCTTCTTCTCGCCGATGAGGGCAAATGGACTGAGCGCAGTGAGGTGTACGACATGTTCCATGCCGCTGGGAAATACTTCGATCAACACCCAGAGTCGATTCCCTTCTCGGATATTCTCATCAGGACGTTTCCTGGTATCCTGCAGGCACTCTCTACAATCCCCGAGCAATCGCAGGTGCGGTTTACCCTGGTAGAGATCGGCCATGACGGGCTCGACCACGGAAGTCTGGTAAATC
This sequence comes from Limnoglobus sp., assembly GCA_041742055.1. GTDB lineage: Bacteria > Planctomycetota > Planctomycetia > Gemmatales > Gemmataceae > Limnoglobus. The sequence goes on from JBGSJI010000018.1 coordinate 28,012, forward strand.
TTGGTGATTGACATCCGTACATAAAGGACTTTTTCACTAGTAACGTTTCGGCGAGGGGGGAAAAAGCCGAACCGCTCTCGTTTCCTAACAACTTGAGTCAAAACGAAACTCCGTGAGCGACCCTTTCGAACGTGGGTTTTTCCGGCCTGACGGGCCGGTTCTGTCAGCCCAGGGCGAGACACGAAGCGGCGATGCTCTGATGGGGAAATTCCAAAGTCCAAGAACGAAATCCGAAAGTAGGATTGCCTGGTCCGGAGGTTGGTATTCCCGGCCTGACGGGCCGGTTCTGTCAGCCCAGGGCGAGACGCGAAGCGGCGATGCCCTGGGTTACGAGTCACGCATCTACGGCCCTTTCAGGGCAGGGCTTTCAAGGTCCTTTTGTAGGCGCTATCCTATTCTCTAGCCGTCGATTACGGCAGAAAGGGGATGGCAGGATGGCCACTATTTACGATCGGTTCCTTCAGGCGGCTCCGTGCTGCGTGCTCGCCCGCACCAC
>JBGSJI010000019.1:0-77720 GCA_041742055.1 Limnoglobus sp.
ACCCTAGGTCAATGCGACCGAATCGCCACGCCCACGCTCTCCAAAATTCTCAACAATTCGGCAAACCGACCGCTCAGAGAGCGAAATCCTTACACCGCGAATTTGGCAACAAATGCGATGACAGTTCGGTGCGCCACACCTGACGCCGAACGAGTTCGCGGCCGATTCACTCGTGGTTCCGCCCGATCGGATCGCGTCGAAGGACCGTGCCGGTTCGCAAATCGCCCCTTTTCTGTAAACGCCTGACCACCAATCGCTGTTGGAATTCGGACATCCCGTGTCTTGCTCCGGCTGCGCTTTCGACTGAAAATCGCAGCGCGAACGACGGGACAGAATAATTGCACAGGACGGTTTTTGACCATGACAGATCAAAACTATACACTGTATGGGAAATTAATTTTGCCTTCTGGCTCAAACACCTCGACAATTATCAATTCAGCATCAAATCCTTTTGGCACATCAATCGGTACAGCGACTAGCCAACCAGGACTAGAGTCACTCAGTCGGCTATTCTCATCAAAATGCTCACTCCAGATCTCTTTATTACCTATTAGATTACCCTGGCTTCGGACTGCATCTACTGCCAATAACTCCGCTTCGTCTTTACTCATAAATATCTCCCTATGAACTATTTTTCATTAGTCTATAGAGCCAGCATCAAAAAGCTTCTTCAGATCTTCAATGTATAATTTTGCATGGCGTATTTCATCATCGCTAAAACGGCATGAATTTGCAATTATTTCATCATAAACGTGCTTTTCCCGCGCAAACTCTCCAAGCTCTTCGTAATTCTTTTTGCCTAGTTGTGCCCATTGCTTTGCGTGTGTAGCTTCATGAAACATTTCAAACTCTGTCGCGCCTTTTCGTAGATATATGATGCCATTTTCGTAATCAAATGTTGCATTTTTTGTTTTGCCAACATTAATACCAATAAGTTGATCAGCATCTAGCTCCAGTCTTACGCCAATACGTTTCATTTCTTCGATGTGACTTTCAAAATTCTCAATTACCTTTCCGCCTTTTGCCCTAACAAAAAACCGTCCAACATTATCAAACTTTCGCAGCCCCTTCTGCAACGCCTCTTTCCCGACCGCCTTTGCTTCCTTGCACGCCGCATGCTTGAGAGCCCCTTCGGCCAGTCCAAGCATAAAAGATTTGGCAAACGTCTTTCCGAAGAGCCGTTTTGAAATCCATGAGGCTGCTAATACATCAGAAAGACCTAGAAAAAAATGTATCCCACCAAGTATCGGTTTATTGTTTAGGAAATAATGTGCCGAGTCGCGGAAGTCACTGAACGGCAATAATCCTCCTAGTATGCCATTTGTGCCATTATCATTATTTGTATCTGGTCTCTTTAGTTCATCTAATATATCGATGCCACCTTTGTCATTTTGCAATTCGAATAATAGATCGTTGAGAACTTTTTCCCATGAATTTTCATCCGCTTGCCCAAAAAAGGATCCTATTAAATGATTCAAAAGTGGGGAAATAACTTATCAATTTCTTGAAAGGTTTTTTCTCCCCAGACAGGTTTTGGATCATCTCCCCAATCACCACCTCCCCCCAAATTGATATCCGCCAATTCTTTTCCGATTGCTTTGCCCGCTTCATTGGCAGCTTTCGCAGCTTCTTGTCCGGCATCTTCGGCGACATCCTTAATTTGATTGTTGACCCACTTTTCGAGATCGCCTTCAAGTTTGGCAACTTCCTGGCGAAGTTCTTTACCTTTGTCTGCGACCGCGAAAGCTAATTCGACTTCCGCGCATGCAGCAGCTTTAACTTCGTTACTGACTGCGTTTGCCAAATCTCTCCCTGTTTCCGGTGCAACAATATTAACAGGAGCAGATGCCACTGCGCCTATCACGTTACCTGCTACATCGGCGAATCCTGCTGCTTCCTGGCGGATTTCGTCTCTTGTCATGAATCTCCACTCGCTTGGTTTCAGGATGCTCCACCCCTCGTGCCCGCTCGGATCCACCCCATTCGTCGCGCCTTTCCCCACGTACCTGTACAGGTTCGGATCGCCTGCGGTCTGGCGGATGCCGTCCTCACCCATCCACCTCCCGGTCGACGGATCGTACATCCGCGCCCGGTTGTACTGCAGGCCCAACGCCGCGTCCCACTCCCGGCCCGCGAAGCCGTACCGGTCCACCGGCACTCCGCCCAGGAAGCTGCCGAAGGCGTCGTAATCGATCGCGTTCGTCACCATCCCCGCGTTGTCAAAGACCGCACGCTCCGACCCCAGCCGGTCGTCCACGTACCAGTCGACATTCCCGCCCGCGTTATGGCGAGCGACCACGTCATCATGGCCCGGCCCGAACACGTGGCGGGCGATCACGTCGTCGTCGCCGCCGTCGAGGTCGAGGATGACGTCGAAGTTCTCGGTGCGGAGAGATTCGCGTTCCTCTGAGCGGAGTTTCTCGCGGAACGCTGGTGGGTGGGGGTATGTTGACCTCCGAAGTCCGGCTTCGACTTCGGAGGTCGAATGTTGACTTGGACTTCCGAGGTCGAAGCCGGACCTCGGAAGTCTTTGTTCAGTGACGAATTTCGCCGGAGAGAACCCTTGCTGACGCTGCGGGCTTGTTTGGAAGAGTGGACCCTTGCTGACGCTGCGGGCTTGTGGGAGAAGAGGAGACCTGCGGTCGTGAGTTTCGTCGGGGTCAGGAGACCTGCGACGAGCGCAGAGTTGACCTCCGAAGTCCGGTTTCGACTTCGGAGGTCGAATGTTGACTTGGACTTCCGAGGTCGAAGCCGGACCTCGGAAGTCTTTGTTCAGCGAAGTATTTCGCCGGAGGGCACCCTTGCTGACGCTGCGGGCTTGTGGAAGAGTGGTCCCTTGCTGACGCTGCGGGCTTGTTTGGAAGAAAAAGAGGAGACCTGCGGTCGTGGTGGCGGCGAGGTCGGGAGACCTGCGCCGAGCGCGAAGATCGCGCGTTCACGCGGCGGAGTGCCATTCCGTCTGTGACGTTGACCGTTCGTACCGGGCTTCCCGATTGAGAATTGAATTTCGCCACGGAGGATCGTGCTCGATAGAATGGACGGAACAGAGGGAAGTCATTCTCATGACGGATTTAACGACGAGCCGCGGGCGGCCCCTTCCTCTCGGCGTCAGCCCGACACCCGACGGCGCCAATTTCGTTCTGCTCTGCCGGCACGGGACTGAGGTTCGTCTGGTCATCCTTCCTCCGTCCGGAGGCAGCAAACCGCTCGCGGAATTCCGTCTGGATGCTCGCAAGAACCGCACGGGCGATCACTGGCATATCCGCATCCACGGCTTGCCCGGCACCTTCGCCTACGGCTGGAAAGTCGATGGCCCGGCCGGCTCCAAGCATCGGTTCGATCCCAGCCGGATTCTGCTCGACCCCGCCGCCACGATGCTCTCGGGGGCGGAGACCTGGGCCAATACCTGCGAAATCGATCCGGAACGAACCAGCCGCCGCAGCCTCTACCACCGCGCCGGCGAATACAACTGGGAAGACGACGCCCCACCGCTCACGCCCCACGAAGACAGCATCATCTACGAACTGCACGTCCGCGGGTTCACCTGCGATCCGTCGGCGAATGTCACGCATCCGGGGACGTTTGCCGGACTGGTTGAGAAGATCGATTATCTGAAGTGGCTCGGCGTGACGGCGGTGGAATTGCTGCCGATTCATGAGTTTGATGAATGCGACTGCCCGTTCTTCAATCCGAAGACGGGCGAGAAGATGACGAACTTCTGGGGTTACAACAGCATTGCGTTCGCCGCCCCGAAAGCCGCGTATGCGGCGAGTTCGAAGACGCACGGGCAGATTCACGAATTCCGCGACATGGTGAAGGCGTTTCATAAGGCGGGGATTGAAGTCATTCTGGATGTGGTGTTCAATCACACGGGCGAAGGGGACGACCGGGGGCGGACGTTCAGCTTCCGCGGGCTTGATAACGAGCTGTATTATCTGCTGGATGATCACGGCCGGTACCTGAATTATTCCGGCTGCGGGAACACGGTGAACTGCAATCACCCGGTGGTTCGCGATTTGCTGATGACGTGCCTGCGCTATTGGGGCGGGCATATGCATGTGGATGGCTTCCGCTTCGATCTTGCGAGCATTCTGGGGCGCGACCGGCGTGGGAATGTGCTGGTCGATCCGCCGGTGATCGAGATGATCGCGGAGGACGGCGTACTGGCGGATACGAAGCTGATCGCGGAGCCGTGGGACGCGGCGGGGCTTTATCAGGTGGGGGATTTCCCGTTCGGGCGTCGGTGGAGCGAATGGAACGGGCGGTACCGGGACGATGTGCGGCGGTTTTGGCGTGGGGAGTCGGGGATGGCGGGCCCGCTGGCGTCGCGGTTGTGCGGCAGCGCCGATCTTTATCAGTGGAATGGCCGCCTGCCGAAGCATTCAATCAACTTCATCACCGCCCACGACGGTTTCACGCTCAACGATCTGTACAGCTACAACGGCAAGCACAACGAGTTGAACGGCGAACAGAATCGCGATGGCTCGAATGAAAATTATTCGTGGAACTGCGGCGAGGAAGGCCCGACGACGGATCCCGCGATCCTGAATCTGCGGCAGCGGCAAGCGAAAAATATGATGACGACGCTGATGCTGTCGCAGGGCGTGCCGATGATATTGTCCGGCGATGAATTTTTGCGAACGCAGCAGGGCAATAATAATGCGTGGTGCCACGATAACGAGATCAGCTGGTTGGATTGGACGCTGGCGGAGCAGAACAAGGAGTTTTTGCGTTTTGTGCGTGAGCTGATCTGGTTCCGTCGGAAGCATCCGGCGTTGCGGCGGCGGCGATTCTTCCGCGGCGAGGTCGATCCGCGTGAATGGGGCGGTAACCACGTTGGACCGTTCCCGACGGGCGGTCCGGTGCGGCCTGCGGAGGCCGGCAAGTTGGACGACAGCGGACGGGTGAAGGCCGCGTCGGCGATGCGGCGGCCGCGTGTTCCGCCTCTGCCGAACACGGACAAGCCCCTTTTTGACATCGAATGGCATGGCGTCGAACCGTTCGAGCCGGATTTCGGGGCGTACTCGCGTACGCTGGCGTACACGATCGACGGCCGGTTCACGGGTCGCGAGGGCGAGGCGGATTACGATCCGGATGTGGACTTTTACGTGGTGATGAATTCGCATCACGAAGCGGTGCGCTTCCGCATCCCGCCGTCGCCGTCCGGGCGGGTGTGGCGGAAAGTCATCGATACGGGTGCGCCGTCGCCGGAAGACTTTCTGCCCGAAGGCGAACGTCCGGCGATGCATCCGGGACTCTACCTTCCGCTGCTGCCGTTTTCAACGATTGTTTTAGTGACCGATCGTTAAATCGTCAGTTTTTGCTCACGCTTGACAAAAACTCTAGCGCCTTGAACGAAAATCCAGGGCCAGTTATTCAAATCTTTCCGACTTTTCTCTCATGAGTCTTGCAAAGACAAATCCAGTGGCGTTATGACACGTGAATACTCTCCGTAAATCGCTTCTAATGGTCTGATGATTCCTAGTCAATGTACTCCTATGGAGCGGAATCCCCAGTGAATGGATCTCAAAGTGAATTCACAGACGACCGTGCAATTATCGGCATTGTCGATGATGAGCCGATGATTCGTACACTCATTCGATCGGTACTCGAAATCCAGGGTTATCACATCCAGGAAGCGACCAGCGCCATCGAGGCTCTGGAACAATGGAACACCACCGATTCCCCCCTTGATCTGCTCATCACCGATATCCGCATGCCCGGTCTGACCGGGACGGAACTGGCGCGTCGATTCCGTCAGCAGCGTCCCGTGCTGCCGGTGATCTTCATTTCCGGTTACTCCGGCGAAACGCCGATGGATCTGGGTGATGAGCAAATGACAGCGTTTCTGGCCAAACCGTTTCCCTTGCCCGAACTCTCGCGCGCCGTCCGGCGACTTCTGACTCCCGATCCGGTCACGGTGTGACTTCCTCACCGCGGTGCGTACACTGATCCTCTCGGGATCTCATGTACCGCGGTGCCTTTCATGTACGCACTCCATCCGGACTATCTGCTCGCCAATGTGGCCGAAATCCCTTCACCGGCCCTCGTCTTTTATCCCCAACTGATCGCCAGAAATCTTCGCACCATGATCGACGACGCCGGCGGGCCCGATCGTCTTCGTCCGCATGTGAAAACCCACAAGACGGCCGAAATCGTGCAGATGCAACTCCTGGCCGGCGTGCGCAAACACAAATGCGCCACGATCGCCGAGGCGGAGATGCTCGCCCGCGCCGGCGCACCCGATGTCCTGATCTCGTATCAGATGGTCGGCCCCAACATCCATCGCCTCACAAAACTGTTCGCAACGTTTCCCGAAACGCAATTCTCTTCGATCGTCGATCACCCGGTTCCTCTGAAGCAGCTCTCCGATGCGCTCGCGGCTGCGGGCCAGACCATCAACGTTCTCCTCGATCTCAATGTGGGAATGAACCGGACCGGCATCGCACCCGGGCCGGAGGCTGATGCACTCTACGAACAATTGGCGGCGAGTCCGAACGTGCGGCCGGGCGGGCTGCATGCGTATGACGGGCACAATTCATCCGAATCGCTCAGTGAGCGCGAAGCGCTCGCGCGGACGACCCTCGACACGGTTCTGGCGATGCGCATGCGCCACGAAGCGGCGGGGCGTCCGGTTCCGCGGATCATCAGCGGCGGAACTCCGGGCTTTCCCGGCTATGCACACATCCGCGACATTCCCGGCCTCGAGTGCTCGCCGGGAACGTACGTCCTTCACGATCTGGGCTATGGCACGAAGTTTCCGGATCTCGGCGTGACACCAGCTGCGGTCTGCGTCACGCGGGTCGTAAGCCGCCCGACGCCCCACCGCGTGACTCTGGATCTCGGAAACAAATCGGTGGCGGCGGATCCGCTGTTGGCCAAGCGTGTCTACCTGCTGGATTTCCCCGAGTATACGATCGTAATGCACAGTGAAGAACATCTGGTGGTGGAAACAGCCGAAGCGCACCGGTATCAACCGGGTGACGTTGTGTATGCCATCCCTTCCCATATCTGCCCCACGGTCGCACTTCATCGCGAAGCTCATATCGCCGAGGGAAATCGAGTGGTCGGACGCTGGACCATCACGGCCCGCGATCGGATGTTGAGCGTTTGAAGGGAAGGGAGTTCGATGTCCTACTCCACTGACGTGGCCAAGCTCATCGAGGAACAACTTGAACGATTCGTCACGTTGAACCGTCACCAACTCGTCGGGCACGTGGCCAATCTCGATTTTTGGCTCGCCCAGGTTCGCCAAGCCTTCGCGATCCTCGATGGTTACGGCGAACGCTTCGTCCGCATGCACACAGCTCAGGAACAATACGTGGAACAACGGGGCACTGTCGAGTTTGAACTTGAGCGACATTCCTCGGAATATCGAGCTTCACCGCCCCGACGGGTGCCTGACAATGTCTTGCGCAAAGCCCGGCAAACTCTGACAACGGCTGTCACGAGATTTTTGAATCGATGCAAGGAGGAAGGACTGATTGCCGATTCAGATGTGACAAAGGCCTGCCAAGATCTCGGTATCGATTGACGAGGATTGCTTTGTAGGGTGGCGCCGAGGCTTTGCGAGGCCCACCGTTTTGCTTGGTTTTGTAGGGTGGCGCCGAGGCTTTGCGAGGCCCACCGGATTGCAACGTGGTGGGCCTCGAAGACTCGGCACCACCCTACGAGTTGTACTCAGGAGATGGCATGGGCTTTTTCAGCGGTCGCGTCACGTTTCTGCGGTTCAAGGTCAACGGTCCGCGGCCCGGCCATTTCGGCGAAGATCACCTCGACCGTTTGAGCAGTCGTGCGGCCGGTCGCTCCAAGCTGGCATCGGCCGATGGCATTGAAGTCGGCTGGACCGCTGGCGATCACGTGCTCGATCTGGAATTCGACCTCGCCAAGAACATCATCAACGAGACGCTGCACTTCGAGCTGCGCATCGACACCGACAAGCTGCCCACCGATCTGCTGAAAGCCTACACCGCCGTGGAACTGAAGGCACTGAGTGCGAACAATCCGAGCGGATTCCCGAGCGCGCGGCAGAAGCGCGAAGCGAAGGAGGCCGCCCGCGACCGGCTGGAAGCCGAAGCCAAGGACGGGCGGTTCCGCAAGCGCAAGTGCATTCCCGTTCTGTGGGATGCCCGCTCGAACGAAGTATTCTTCGGTGCGACCGCGCTCTCGAACGTCGATCAGTTCGTGTCGCTGTTTCAGCAGAGTTTCGGGCACGATCTGGAAGCGCTGACCGCCGGCGGACGTGCGCATTTCCTGGCGGAGCTGCACGGCCGCACACGCTTCGTCGAGGACGCCCAACCGAGCGCGTTCATTCCGTCGCTGGCGTCGAGCGATGTCGCCTGGATTGCGGATGAGGCGAGCCGCGACTTTCTCGGCAATGAGTTTCTGCTCTGGCTCTGGTGGACCACGGAGATCAACAGCGATTCGATCACGCTCGCGGATGACTCGGAAGCGACGATCATGATCGCACGTTCACTGACGCTTGAGTGCCCGCGGGGGATGACCGGCAGCGGAACGATTTCGCACGAAGGCCCGACGCGCCTGCCCGAAGCGAAACGGGCGGTGCAGGCGGGGAAGCTTCCGCGAAAGGCCGGTTTGACCGTCGTCCGCCACGATGAACAGTACGAACTCACTCTCCACGCCGAAACGCTTGGCGTCGGCTCCGCCAAACTCCCCGCCGTGCCGGAGGACATCACGGACTCGCGGGCGAAGCTCGAAACGCGGGCGGATCAGATTCGCAGCCTCGCGGAGACGATGGACCTGCTGTATGATGCGTTCGGCGCCATCCGGCATTCGAATGAGTGGTCCAAGACGCTGCCGCTCATGCAGAAGTGGCTCGCACGCGAAGAGCGCAAGGCACCCGAGCGTTGAAGATACGAGATCGATTCGCCTTTGGCCCCGAAGGAGTGCGGGATTGTCGCCACGGGTGAGCGAGCGAAGCGATGAACATGCCCACGCAGAGCCGTGGGCATGCCACCCAATCGTTGAAGATGCGAGATCGAATTGTCTTCGTACCCCGGCTGGAATGTAGCTTTCCACGGGTTCCGCGGCGTCCGGCTTCGCCGGACTTGCTCCACCCGTGGCTACATTCCTTGGCTCCTTCGGAGCCGAAAACCCTCGCTCCTTCGGAGCCGAAACCCTCGCCCTATAGTGACGGGTGCCATGCTCACGGCTTTGCGTGAGCATGCCCACGCCGAGCCGTGGGCATGGCACCCAATCTTTCAAAACTTCGAACTCTCTTCTTCCAAAAAGCTCGCCAAATCAAAGCAGTCGAGGCTCAATCAATTTCACCGCTTGATGCTGATTTCCACTTTCGCCGGTTTGTCGCCGGCTTCGACCGTCACCTGTTGCTTACCGTTCGAGTTCAGATCCGCACGCTTGACCGAATACACCGAGTACTCGCCGGGCATGAGATCCTTGAATTCGAATTTCCCGGTGTCGTCGGTGGTGGTCTTTTTGATCTCCTTGCCGGTTGCGTCGCGGAGTGTCACTGGGAGGCCGGGCTGTGGACGGACCGACTGAAACACGAAGCCTTCAATCGAGCCGGTCGTCTTTTTCGATTTCTCCTCTTTGGCCTTCTCCGACTCGCGAACGTAAATGTTCGCTTCCGCCGGCGAAGCTAATCCCACGCCGTTGACGAAGAGTGCGCCGATCTTCACTTCGCCTCGATTTTCCGGCAGGCGGATCGGATCGCGGGTGGCCCAGCTGCCGTCGGATTGCTTCACACCGGGGACGACTTTGCTGCCGGGTGCGGGCTTCCCGTCGGCGGCCGGCGCATCGCCGAGATAGAAGTAAACGTTGGCAATCGATGATTCGTCATCATCGCCGGTGGCCTTCACCGTGTGTTCCGAACCGACCAGTGCCGTATCCTTTTTGATCGCTTCCAGTTTGACATTCGCGGGTGGGGTTCGATCGATGAGGACGGAGCGGCGCAGGCGGTTCTGGCCGTTACGAACTTCAAAGGTTCTCGTTCCCGCGACATTCTGGGTAGAGAATTCCAACGACCAGTCCTTCACGACCGGCACCAGTTTAATGGGATCGCCTTCTCCGCCGACGCTCACATAGATGGTCTTTTGGCGTGATTGCTTACCGTAATTCCGGATCACTTCGAACGTCCGGTTCCCGATCCGATCCACGGAGAGAATCGTGTCGTTCGTTTCGTCGTCCGATTCGACCGTGACGGTAACGGGCTTTCCGGGAACCTGCGCCGTGCTGGAAAGACGCACGTTGACGAACGGCGTCGAGAGGATGGCGGGCGGTGAATCTTTGAAGTTCGTCTTGATGAGCAACGCGCGATCGAAACCATCGAGGCTCAGGCTGACGGTTGCGTCCTGCCGCTTCTGATCCAGAAATGTGATCCCTTCGGCAAAAAGGGTTGCTTCGCCGTCAAGCGGGACTTCGGCTTCGAATGTGCCGATATTGATGGATTTCGGGTCGAGTGTTTCATTCAGGTCCGTTCGGAGATCGAGGCGGATCTTGGCGGGTTTGTTGGTGAAGAGCGGGGTGTCTTTCTGTTTCATGAATTTGACTTTGACCATCAGCGTGCCTTCGCGGGGAACAGTGAGATCGAATGAGAAATTCGATCCGCTGACGGGCCGGGGGACGAGGACTTCAAAAAGTTCGTAATCCTTGGGTTCGATCTTTCCCGGCTTGTCGGTCTGTTCTTCGACCCGCAGATAGAGCTTGCTGCGGTCCTGAATCTTGACACCCGCAGGAAGAGCCTCTTTGCCCGCTGCCGCAGGAGGTGCCGCCGGCGCAGCTCGACCGGTCAGCGCGACTTTCACGAGCTGTTTCGAAGGCACGAGCACCGGTTGGGCCGTGCGGGCGATCTCGCCTCCGGCTTCCGTACCCGCCGAAAGCACGACCGTAACCATCGCATCGTCATCTTTGGGGTTGTAGGCGTAGACGTAGGCCATTTGCTCGACGTTCGGACGTAGCGGGAGGCTGACGGCGATTCCCGATTCGCTGGGAACCGGTTTGATCGTGGCATTGAGCGTCGGCGACGCGCTCATGAAGGCGTAAACGCGATTGGTGGGGTATTCCGCGCGTGCCTGTAAAGCACTCGCGAAGAGCACAAACCCCGCAAGTAGGACAGTACGGATCATCATCAGGACCTCTACACGTTTGTGGCCGGAACGTTCCGATCTCTCATTGTGCGCTGTCTTGCGGTTTCGTGTCGGCTTCTTGTGCCGCCTTCTGATATTGCTCCAACAATTTGGGGGCGCCGTTACGGACCGTAGCGTATTTTCGGTAGTGCTCCGCCAGCCACCGGCGCCAGATGAGTTCGTCCTTCAACCGCAACTCCGACGCTGCAATCCGCCAATCCCGAATGGATTCCCTGTCCGGAGTATCTTGCCAGAGGCCGAACGGGATCAATCGGCCGAGTCGGTCCTGCGCTGCCCGATCCGCGTTCGGGGTTTCGCCCAACCATTTCGAAAGCGAATCCCGGCTCCACGCCTGCCGAAGCCCAAGGGTCAACGCCTGCCAGCGTTCTGCGGATTCATTTCGTTTGATCGCATCCCACTGCGCACGCAATCCGTCCGCATCGAAATGACCGCCCAGTTCCAGCAATCGCACGCTGATCTCGGCACGGCGATTCTGTGCGGGTGATAACGGAGCCGGCAGCGTGGGCGGCTTGGTGACGGAACGCGCTGCATTCTCCAGCAGATCTGCATCGGTCCGAGTGGCGAGGTGCAAGCGCTCTTCGATCGCAGCGGCGGCATTCCAGACCCGCTCCCGATCCGCGCCGGAAAGCAGCGATGTCGCCAGCAGTGCGCGATACCGTCGAAGATCGGCGGGCCGCGCCGACGCCGCGCCGTCCACAAGCCGCTTGATCGCCTGGGTATTCGTCTCGTTTCGGAACTGCGAAAGCCGAACGGCGATCTCCCTCACATGGCTTTTGATGGTCGAGAGGTCTCGGGATTCGGCGGCGGGGCGATGAATCTCGGAGGCGAGGGCCATCGTTTTCGTTGCGAGATCGGTCCAATCTTTGAACGAGACCGCTCCGCGTTCGCTGGAAATCGGCCACTCAAATTCCGCCATCGAGAACGCTGTCCCGGAAAGCACGGCCCAGGCATCGTCCATCGCCCGATGCGCCTCGAGCAGCGTGACCCATTGCTCCTCGGCGATGGTCCACTTTTGCATCGCCTGCTCAATCGCGGTTTCTGCCGCTTCCACGTCCGCACGGCTCATCGCGTGATTCAGTTTCTGCTCGGCTTCATAGGTATCAGTGTTTGCCGCTGTCACTGCGGATTCGACCCTTCCGAATCCCGGTGATCCGCGACTCAGCACTTCGCACGCCTTCGATTTCAACTTGAGAAACGCCATGAGCGTTCCGCGTGCTTCCGGCCGTTCGTAAGGTGCAATGCTTTTCGATGCGGCAAGAGCGAAGGCGTCGGATTCGATGAACAGTTCGCTCGTGTTCCGCAACACGAATGTGATCGCGTTTGAAGCGAAGTCGAGATCCTCCGGCCGTGGGCGGGCGTTCATCGGAAAGCGATCGAAGAACCACTGTGTGATGACGCGTGCGGCGAGCGGTGGCGGGAGCGCGTTGGCGATGCGTTCGAATTCTCCTTTCTGCTGGGCGATCTGCGCGAAGTCTTTTTTGACACCCGGCTGCGGCAGCGCGACCTGAGCATAACGATCCAAGACCATGCGCAACTCGCTCACGGGATCGCTTTTCGCGGAGGGTGTTGGAAACTCGACAGTCACAAGCGAGCGATACGGCAGCGACACGAACGTCGCGGATGCTCGTTGGACTTCGCTCCACCAGCTCTGAGATGTGCGCACGGCATCCGCGATCCGCGGGTCGCCGGGCAGGCCCGCATACACCTGCTCGGCACGAAACGCCGCCGCCGCCCAGCGATTTCTCTGAGCGGCCACACGACGCGCCACCTCGCTCGCTCGCTCCTGATCCGCTTTCCATTCGCTCAACGTTCCGATCGGTGCGAAGGGCATTTTCAACGGTTCCGGGTCTTCAACGATCGGCGGCGGTACGTCGAGCATGAGATCGAAATCGGTGAAATTCTCCGGTTCATAGAGTTTCGCCAGTTGGGGAAGATCGCGGTTCTGCCGTGCCCATCGGGCGACGCGGAGGCGGACGAATTCACACAGCTCGCGCACTTTGACTTTCGAATCCGCCGGCGTGGAGCCGAATCCGTCAGCGGCACCCTTCAGCCCTTCGGCCAGATAGAACGCGAACGCCGACGCTTGCACCTGCGGGATGACCAAGCTCTCCTCGCCCGGAGAACAGGACACGAAGACCGGGCACGGGAGCGTGTTCCGCTGTTTGCTCAGCCAATCATGAAGCCTGGGCGTGACGTCATCCTGCAGCGGACCGAGGAAGGGATTGGTCTGAGCGCGGCCGAGATCGAGCAGCAGCAGCTTCTTCTGCGCGGGGCATTCCGTGAGCGCCCTGATCACTTCCGCGAGCGGCAGCATACTGCTGGGATCGTTCCGGTCCGCCTTAAGCGGCATGATCGCGATGCCATCGTCAATGACAGCCGCATGCCCGACGATATGAAAGATGAAGGGTTGGCCGTCTTCAAGTTTTTTCGCGTTGCTTTCGCCCGGCTCCAGTCGAATCGTGCCCTGTGCGATCGCGTCGAGCTTATTGCGGAGAGCGGTCAATTCGCCGGCGTTGTAGGCATTCTCCGCATTCCCCGGCATTGCCACGACCAGGCGTTGGGTATCATGTTCAGCGAAAGCGACCGGAGGAAGCGATGAATCCTCGTAGAGCGCAAACGGCACGGACACCAGATACGCATTCACGGGTTGAGCCGGAACCATCAGCACGCCGACAAGCAGTCCGGCCACAGCCACGATCAGCAGAAGCCCGACAAACAGCGCCTTGCCCCGGCCGACGGGAGCGGGACCGCCGGCCGTCATCCAGCCCGGTTTGGGTCCGGCTCGCTGCTGGGGTGGCGCTTGATCCTCGTTGGTATTTTCGGCAGCTTCGGCCATGGTCACGATCTCGGGAAGAGCGGCTGTCTCCTGCCGCATCTAGTTCTTCGGTGCCAGAACCGGCTCGACAAACGGATTCACGAACGATCGATGTTGTTGAGGATTCCGCATGGTCGCTGTCAGCGGTTTGTGACGAGGCTCAGGTGAGGCCACAAGATCGGTGATCGAGATCAGGCTCATCTCGATACCACCGAGTCGGGCGAGGCTGTCGGGGTTCAGCACTCCGAAGACGGCGGTGTAGGACAGGATCTTCGGCGTCGCGCTGGCGTCCTCTTTGTCATAAAAGTAGCGGTGCTCCGCGATGGCGGGATCAAGCTTGCGATCGATCTGGACCTGGAACCGGCGGCCTAGCGGATCGTCGACCCGAACGACGAGTACGAGCTGCGGTTTCCCCAGTATTTCTTTGGGAAGACGCTCGTTGATCGAATGATCGGGAACGAAGGGGATCGTCTCGATGCGGGCCCGGATGGTCACGTCCTGGATCCGTTCCGTGATTCCGGATTGAAGCTCCGCCGCCGTGGGTCGAAGGATCCGTTCTGCGTAGTTCGGAATGTTGCTCTGTCGGGGCCAGGCCCGTATGCGGAACTGATTGGTATCGAGCCCGTCGGATTTGGAGCCGTAATTGCCGAGTATGCTCCAACTCGGTGCGGGCTGACCTTCGAGGTTATGAATCGAGACCGTGCCGGGAAAGCGTTCTTCTTTTCCGCCCACCACGCGGGTCAACTCCCACCAGACCAGCACCGGTTTGATCGGGGTGATGGTGGTCCGTGATTCTTCATCCGCATTGGAATCGTCGGTGGCAGTCGTACCGATTTTCGACTCCAGAGCGGTCGTCAGGTGGAGGAAATGTTCATTCGGTACGCGGTAGCTGAAATCTGGTACGGAAAGGTACCAGTCCGGATGGGTATCATCGATTCGCTCGGAACTCAATGACGTATCGACATGCTTGTAGTACAGTTCGCGATGGAAGAATGACTGGCCGCGGCGGTCACGGCGCAGGCGGATGCTCATGGCGTCACCCATGCCCAGGTCCACTTCCTGTTTGGTGCGATAGTGCCGGAGCTGATAGGCGTCCGGCCTGAGAAATCCGTGCCAGGAAAACTGGCCCGGACCCTGCAGAGTGGTGTTCGTGGGAATTCCACTCGGAGGAATGTAAATGCGTTCCTGAACGTTGTTGGGGATGGTCGATCCGTTTCGGTAGAGCAGCCGGGGCTTGGGACGGATCGCCTGCGCGAGTTGTTTGAGTAGCTCTTCCTCCGTGTCGGCGATGATCACGTTGCCGGGCGTCCGTTCAAAGAATTTGATCGGTTCGAACATCCGCAGTGCGAGTTTTTTCTCTTCTTCATCCTTGCCAAAAATAATGATCTGGATCAGGAGATCCTCTTCCCGAGCGAACTGGGGCAATTCCTTGTGAACCGCTTCGACCAACTGCCGTTTCTCAGCATCGGTCATGCCTTTCAATTCCAGCTTTCCGTTATCGTCGTACTGATCCGAGACCGGTTTATAACTCCCGAACAATTTCTCATGGAATGTCGTGTCCGCACCGTCCGTGAGTACGATCAGGGTCCGATTACCGCGGTAATCGCGCTTCATCGCATCGATCGTTTCACGCATCGATGAGAGTAACGGCGTGTTTCCCTCCGCCTTCTTTTTCCCCAGCTGCTCGATCAGCCCGCCACTCCGGTCGAAGGTGTTCTTGAAATTCTCATTCGCTTTCTCAAAGTCGTAGATCGTCTCGGAATCGATGCGATCTGATGCGGTCTTTTCACGCGCGAGAAACGCCTGAATTTTCAGATCCGTACTCCGAGGGAGTTCCTGATCCAGAAGCCTCTCGAGAACGGAGATCATCGCCGTTTTCTTGGATTTGCTTTTTTCGTTGTTCCTTTTCTCTTTGCTTTCCTTTCCCTCCCAACCGTACGTCATGCTCCCCGAGTAATCGAGAAGAATACTGACGGCCCCAGGGCTGAATTCCGGATCGGTGCGCAAAGCCACAACCGCCTGCCGCGTCGGCTTGATGTTCGTCACAACCAGATCCGGCTTGCGGTTGATGCTGACGTCCGTGGTTTGTTTCAGATCATTGAGTTGACCGCGAAAGTAACCCCGGGCGTAGATCCGCGTGGTCCGTGTCTGGCTTGCGGCTTCCTCGATCTGCTGGCCCGCTCGCACCGTTACTTGCAACTCGCCAGCGGAGATTGATTGCTTCAGGTCCACAAGCCGTCGCCCCACAACATTCAATTCCAGCAAGGCTGGTGTTTCCGAAGTCCAGAACAAAACTCCCAATCCCGGAACACGGTAGGGCGTGGTCTTCAACTGGTACCGGAGGATCCGATCCGATTCCGTGGTCCAGCGAATCGGACTGGAATTCGCATCGATGCATTCCAGCTTCAGCGGCGGGACTCCCAACAAGGTTTGAGTCTCAGAAACGTCGGCTGATTTCGCCGCGTCCGGTTCGCCGAGCAATTCGCCGATTGTTGCCGCATCCTTCAGGAACGTACCCGCGACCACAGTCGAATATGATTGGCCTTGCTCGTTGTACCAATGATCAAGCGCGATCCGATGTGCTTCGAACTCCAGAAGGGATTTCCACAGCCGCCGGGCATTCATTACGGCGGGTTCGGGAACGGGATACTGCTGAAAGGGAATCGCCAGCCGGCTGAACAGTTCACTCTGGTGCCGCTCGGTCGGTCCGCCATCGGGATAGCCGGGGAAATCCGCCAGCAATCGAAGGTGAGCCGCGAAACCCGCCGCTGACCGCGGAGTTTTCTCGTACAGATTCGCATCCGTTTCGGTGAGTGTGGCATCGAGTTTGAGCAGGTCAGCACGCGAATCGGTCCAGTTTTTCCACACTCCGCCGAGTGAGTCCGCCAGCGCATGCATCCTGCGGATGACTTTTTTCGGATCGTTGGTGATTTCGCCTGAGAAGACGGTCGGCGTTTTGGCGAGTTTCTCTGCGATGCGCTGTGCGCTCGTGATGAGCCGTGCGCGATTGTCGCTGTCGATCAGCGGGGGCGGAAGCCGGAGGAGATGTTCGATCATTTGCCAATTGCTGGAGGCATCCGCAGTCGCCGACGTTTGCGCACGATCGCTGACCAGCTCTTTCAGAAGCGTGATCCGTTTGCTCACATCGTCCACCGTTTTGGACAGCGATGCGGGATCTTTGGGAAAATTCGCAATCAGAGTGTCGAGTTTGTGGGTATCGGTCCACAGCTGACGCAATTCGCTGTTCGCCTGTTCGATCTCACGGGACGTCGATCCCTTTTCATCCGCCTCGACCAGCCAATGAGAAATGAATGGTAGTTCGGCGAGCGTGTCATGATGGAGCTGAAGTGCCGCTTGAGGTTTCGAAGTCTGCGCCAGCGCTTCCGTGTATCGGGACGTGGCTTGCTGAAAATCCGCGGCGGCGGTAGCGATGTCATTTTCCGAACCATGCAAACGATCTTCTCCGCGTCGTCTGGCGACATCGCCATCACGGATCGCTTGCGCGACAAAGGGAGCGACGCGCTCGCTGAAGGGAAACGACGTGGCTGATGGCTGGATTCCGAGAACCGCCCGCTCGGCAAGGAGCCGCGTTTTCACCGCATCCTTCCAAATCTCCTTGAGCACTCCATCGGTATTCGAATTGAGCACACTTCGCACATAGTGATCGAGCATGATCGGAAGATGAGCCTCAACGGGCCGCGAGGCACTTCCCAGGAGCGCCTTCGTTCTGTTCGCCGCGGCACTGAGGTCCGCAGCAGTGGTGATTTCGTCAATCGAGCGGCTGATCGGGCGGCCGAGACTGGCACTCAAGGGAATGATGGAATCTTTTGAAGTCAGAGTCAGATCCAGACCGCGCTCGATATCGTCACGGGTCGAACGCATTGCGTTTTTCAGTGCGCCCGCGCCGTCCGCATCACCAGCGAGGACCGCGCGTTCGAAGCGCAGGACCAGCTCGCGATATCGTCGCCAGGCGAGCGGAGTATACGTCGCCGGACTGGGAATTCGTTGAGCAAGCTGTTCGATCGCGGTCCATTCATCCTTCAGACTCGTAGTGATTTCAGGCGATCCGTTGGCGAGGAAGTCGGACGGATACGGAATGCCGGCACGCGGTTTGAAGAACAATCGAGCACTGTATTTTTCCCGACGAGCGGCATCCGCCTGCCAGTCCTCGATCGCGGGGATCATCTGAAGTTCCTGCGATGTGGGCCGATTGTTTTTCGACCAGTTCAACACATCCGATCGCAAGGCTTCGAAGAGTTCGTCGGCTCGGTACGATTCCATGTTGGCTTTGCCGACCGACCCGTCACGCTGATTGGAAAGCGATTGCAGAAGGCTGTAAGACATCGCGGTCACGCCATCGAAGGACGAATCCCACGCCCGCTGTCCATCCGCACCCGCGAGGATCACCGTTAGCGTGGGATCCTGCGAAATTGCCGATCCCAACTTCGTCCGCACCGCCCGGGAGAAATCATTCGAGATTTCTCCGCGATTCGGATCCGGAAGATCGCGGCCGACGTCCAGCAGCAAGATCTTCTGTTTGTTGGACGCTTTTTCTTTGAGCTTTTCCAGAATCTTACCAACCTGAACGGCAGGCTGATTCGATTCGCGAACCGGGCTGGGAGCGTCGCGACCCGTGAACAATATCGGATCGCCATCGGCATTCACACCCCCATGAAGCCCCACATAAATGATGACCGGATTGACACTCTCATCGCCGGCGATTTTCTCGATCCATTCATCGAATTGGTCGTCGAGCCAGAGCGGAGTTTCCGAGAGGACCTTGGGTACGCGTTCGTCTTTTTTTCCCGCTTCGCTCAGCCAGCTGAGCATCCGATTTGCGCTGAGCCATCCGAAGGGATCGTAAGGAATGTCGAGGCGTGTGATCCCTTCCCGTGGGTCTGCGGCGATGGCGATGAACCCGGTGCGCTTGCCCGGAATCAGAAGGAGGATCAACCAGACGATCGCGACCGCGGACGCAATACCGCCACCAATCAGGAAGAGCATTTTGAAACGACGGGAACCCGACTTGATCTGCGTCTGCGGATCGTCCTGCTGCCAGCCATGTTTTTGAGCGCGTGGTGTCGTCCCGCCCGCTGCCGATCGCCAGTTCGGTTCGTCGTTGCGTCCGGACATATCTTCCTCAGAATCAGTGGCAACGAATAGACTACGCACCCGCACCCTGAAGCGATTTCCTGATCGCTTCGTTATTGCGGATGATTTTTGTCGATCGGTGGATCGGTGCTCGGATTCGAAACCTGAGATTGCTCGCGTTCCATTTTCTGGAAATCGAGCTCAGGATTGTATTCGTATTCGCCTTTCGTTGCTGATCGCGGCTGAATCGGAATCTGCGATCGCTTCTCACGCAGCATCGATCGATACTGAATCCATCGCGCCACGTTCCAGACCGCCAGCACGGCGCTGATCACCGCTGCGATCGTCCAATTCCGGATCGGGAGCCGCGCCAGCCGCTCTTCTTCGAATAAGAAATCGCGCAAGAGGATCCCGAGAGCCAGTAACCCCCAGAGAACGGCCGCGAGGAGTTGCCAATGTCGTAGCATCGCGATGCCTCAAATGGTAACATCGTCACTCTACCAAATGCCACAGTCGATTCGGAGAGCCAAAAATGAACAACGCACCAATTCGAGTCGCAGTCATCGGTCGAACCGGCAAGGGAAATTACGGACACGGCCTCGATACGATCTGGCTCAAAGTTCCCGAAGTGACCATCGTCGCGGTCGCGGATGAGAACGAAGCCGGCCGAACTGATGCCCAGAAACGATTAAAAACCCCACAAGGGTATGCTGACTACAAAGAGATGCTCGCGAAGGAGAAACCGCAGATCGTCAGCGTCGCGCCGCGCTGGCCGGACTGCCATCGCGACATGGTGCTCGCGTGCGCGGAACACGGTGCCCACATGTTTCTCGAAAAGGCCGTCGCCCGTCATCTGCAGGAAGCCGATGAGATGGTCGCCGCCTGCGAGAAGCATCACGTCCACTGCGCCGTGGCCCATCAGACGCGCTACAGCCCGCGGGTGAAAGTGATTCGCGATCTCATTCAGGCCGGTCAGATCGGCGATGTGCTGGAAATTCATGCTCACGGAAAGGAGGACCATCGCGGAGGCGGAGAAGACCTGATGGTCCTCGGTACGCATTCGCTCGATCTGATGCGCTACTTCGTCGGCGATGCCCAGTGGTGCTCCGCCCGCATCAATCAATCGGGTCGCAAGGCGGTGGCCGCGGATATCCGACCCGGAGGCGAACAGATCGGCCCGATTCTCGGTGATCACATTGTCGCGACTTATGGCTTCAAGGGAACGACCGTCGGTCACTTCACAACACTCAAGGCCAATCACGGCAAGGGCACTCGCTACGCCATGGAAATCCGCGGCACGAAAGGAATCATCCAGGTGGGATTTGGCGCATTGCCGCCGGCCTACCTCAACGAAGATCCCTCCTGGATGCCCGCCAAAAGTCAGACTCCGTGGAAGGAAATCACCTCGGCGGGCGTAGGCAAACCGGAACCACTCAAGGCGTCCGATGTGGGGAATGGCAATATCTGGTGCGTGCAGGACCTTCTGAAGGCCATCGCCGAAGATCGTCCACCGCTCGATAGCATCCACGATGGACGGGCGTCACTGGAAATGATCCTTGCTGTGTATGAATCGCATCGCATGGACAAACCGGTGGCATTGCCTTTGAAGAACCGCAAACATCCGCTGTCGCTTTACCAGTAGTCGTGATCACGAACCCGAATCATGGATGGTTCGCAGAAAGTATTCTTCCAGCGATTCGTCATCGCGAAGCAGTTCGCGGACGATGGTTTGCGACTCGGCGGCCAGTTCAAAAAATCGATGATGCTTCCAGCCCGCCGGCGTGGTGACTCGCCAATGTCCGGGTTCGCGTTCGGTCTGGATCATCACACCTGAGCGTTCCAATTTGAGCTGATAGTTGGCAAGTTCGTCGGTCGTACCGATGACCCGGATCCGATGGCGATCCTCACGAACCGCGCACAATTCGCTGACGGTTCCGATCCCTTTCAGTCGGCCGGACGCCATGATCACAACTTGCTCGCAGACCGTTTGCACATCCGCCAGCAGATGGGTCGAGAGAATGATCGACTTGCGATGATCGCGGCCCAACTCCGCAATCAGCTTAAGCATCGCATCGCGACCCGCGGGATCGAGTCCACTCGTCGGTTCATCCAGCAGGACCAGCGGCGGATCGTGGATGAGCGCCTGCGCCAGCTTCACCCGCTGT
Source organism: Limnoglobus sp. (assembly GCA_041742055.1). Classification (GTDB taxonomy): domain Bacteria; phylum Planctomycetota; class Planctomycetia; order Gemmatales; family Gemmataceae; genus Limnoglobus. Next base: position 21,198 of record JBGSJI010000019.1, read on the forward strand.
TTCATCCCCGCCGAGTATTCCTCTACTCTGCGATAACGGGCTTCCTCAAGCTGCAGATAGCTTAGCACTTCATGCGCTCGGCGCTGCGATTGCCGCCGCGATAGCCCGCACAATTCACCCGCAAGCGTCACATATTCGACACCCGTCAAACCGGGAACCAGCGACTCCGCCTCGGGCATGAAGCCGATCATCCGCCGGAGTTGCCAGTTGTTCGCCGAATCCTGATCGCCTCCCAACGGTTGACCAAGAACCGAACCAGTACCTGAAGTCGGAGCGATCAGACCCAGAAGGATCTTGAGCAGAGTGGACTTCCCAGCTCCGTTCGGACCAAGCAACCCGATGCGGCCCGGCGGAAGTTCGAGCGATAAATCATGAAGCGCAACGAACTCACCGAAGACACAGCGAAGATTTTGAAGGACAAGAATGGGAGTCACGTCGTGTAGTCTGCGTTGAGTGTCACGTATTCGTGGGTCAGATCGCAGGTGAAGAACCGGCATCGACCTGTGCCCAGCGTGAATGTGAGTTCCAGGGTAACCTCACGATTCGCTTTGAGATAATTCGAAACGACCGTTTCGTCAAACGCAAGCGGCCGTCCCTTTTCATACAGCAGATGATCTCCAACAGTCAGCGAAAGATCACGCTCTTCAAACATGACTCCCGAATAACCGGCGGCGGAGACGATTCGCCCCCAATTCGGATCGGCACCGAAGATCGCGGTTTTCACCAGCGCACTTTCGGCAACCGCCTTCGCGATCGTTCGCGCTTCCTGATCGGTCCGCGTTCCGGTCACATCAATCGTGACCAGATGATTCGCGCCTTCGGCATCAGCCGCAATCTGACGCGCGAGATCCGCACAGACCTCGCGCACACCGGCAGCGAACTGCGCCAGCGCCTCGGCCTTCAAACTGGGTCCGGTTCCATTGGCCAAAAGGAATACCGTATCGTTCGTGCTCGTATGACCTTCCACGCTGATGCAGTTGAACGTAGGCTCGACCGCATCCTGAAGAATCGATCGCAACTCGGTCGGCTCGACCGGCGCATCCGACATCAGGAACCCGAGCATGGTCGCCATATTCGGGCCGATCATCGCCGCGCCCTTGGCGAAACCTGTGATCGCATGATCACCAACGCTTCGCGTCGCCACCTTGATCTTCGTATCCGTCGTCAGAATGGCGTGCGCCGCATCCGAAAGCGCACTCGCTCCCGGTTGAATCGCCGCCACCGCCTTCGGAATGCCCGCCTCCAGGATCGGCATCGGCAGCGGGCGACCGATCACTCCCGTACTCGCCACCAGAACCTGCTCCGGCAGACAACCCAATTCCTTCGCCACCAACTCCGCCATCCGCAACGCATCCGCAAGACCCTGATCGCCCGTACACGCGTTCGCGTTCCCGGAGCAGATCACGATCGCACGCGCGTCCGTCCGCGGCAGCCGTGCCCGGCAAACCTGCACCGGAGCGGCACACACGCGATTCTGAGTGAACACTCCCGCCGCCGCCGCAGGTTGATCCGACACGATCACCGCCAGATCGCGACGATCCGGCTCGCTGCGCAAGCGGCTGACCAGTCCGGAATATCGATAACCGTTCGCAAGAATCCAGTTTTCCATGCTGCCATCGTATGAACACGGACAGGAAGTCGAGACCGGAGTCCGCATCTCGACTTGTGGGATTCGCCCATTTTGGTTAAAGATTCCGCACACGATTGCCGACGCGAAGGATTCGCGCGGGACGCGTCAGGAAGACACTATGCGCTCCATCGCCCTGGGAATGCTGCTCCTCACGTACGGATTTCTGCAGGCGGCCGATCCCAATCCCATCGAAAAATCCCTTGCGATTCAACGTGCCGTTGCCGAAGCAAAGACTTTCCTCGCCGCACGCCAACCAGCCGACGCTGTCCAGTCGCTCGAAAGCGTACTCGATCACATTAACGGAGATGCGGACTTTCTCGCATTGCTCCGCCAAGCCTACAGCGAGGAACTGAAAAAGGAAAAACTCAAACGCATTCCCGAACCCAAGCGTCTGGCCGATTTGGAATCCAAACTCGCGATCCTCAATAAAGCCGACACTCCTCCGCAACCCGAGGCGAAGCCGAACCCGAAAATCGAAGATGTTCCTTCACCCAAAATCGAAGAAATCGCATCCCCGCCACCCGCGAAGGAACTTCCGCTACCCACACCCGCCAACGCTCGAGCATCCGAACTGCTCCAACAAGCCTGCCAACTCTTCATTCAAGCTCAAAAGGATTCCAAACAGTATCGCGAAGCGGCCACACTCTTCGCCGAAGCCCACGCCCTCGCACCCGAGTTCTCCAAAGATCAACTCGCCGCCTGGTCGTACTGCCGCATCAAGATCGCCGCCGAAACCTGGAATCAGTCACGCCGCGACGCCTCCGCAACCAACACCGCCGTCCGCGAGATCGAATCCGCTCTCGAACTCGTCCCCGATCACAACGAACTCCAGAACGCCGGCCGAAAGCTCATCGCCGATGTCGGTGGCAAACCCCGATCTCCAGTGCCCAAATCAGCAGTCGCGTCCGCAGGCGGGAAATGGACCTCGTTGGAATCGGACAATTTCCGTGCCCGCTTTCAAGGTTCGCCCGAACCGATCCGCGAACTGCTCACGCAGGCGGAAGAGGCACGCAAAACCATCTTCACACGCTGGAGCACGCCCAGCGCCAGCGCCTGGCAACCCAAGTGCGATCTCGTCATCCACGAGAACGCCAAAGAGTTCGCCACCGATACTCAGCAGCCCGAATCCGCCACCGGACACGCCTTCATCAAAATCAGCGAACAGCGCATCGTCGAACGACGCATCGACCTCCGCAACGACGATCGCACCATGACCGCCGACACCCTCCCCCGCGAACTCACCTACATCATCCTCGCCGATCTCTTCCCCGATCGCGATCCGCCTCGCTGGGCCGCTATCGGCATGGCCGTCCTCGCCACCAGCACCGAAGCTGAACGCTGCACACGCACCCTCGAACGCTGCTACCGCGACGGCGAACTCCACTCAATTGAGGCGTTTCTCGAACTCAAAGGCCCACCGCAAGCCGACGGCGTCACCGCCTACTACGTCGAAAGCGCTTCGCTCGTCGAACACCTGGTGAAGCGCAAAGACGCCAAGACCTTTCGCATCTTCCTCATGGATTCGCAGCGCTACGGACTGGAGAAAGCGCTCGACCGCCAGTACGGCTACGCCAGCGTCAAGGACCTCGATCAGGACTGGCGCCGGGCGAATCTCACCACCGCACGCGGCCAAACACCGTAAACATTTGTCCACATTTTGAGAAATCTGATTTGACAAGTTGCAATTCGATGAGGACGGCGCCGCCACCGGCTGCTCATGCACCCGGCGGAGTCGTCATGTGAGATCCGTTGCACTCAGAATTTCCATTTTTGTGAAGAAATGTTCAGTTAATCGAAAATGCTGATTTTCACGAGCTTTTTGACATTCGCTGCCAATCTGGCAGGCGAGTTCGCCAACTTCGCCAACTCAAACACACACCCCTTGGCGAAGAGACACTTGACGCACTGATATAATGAACATTTGTTTTTGTTGAGCTGTCAGCAATCAACAGTCAGCTTTCGCGCTCGTCGCGGGTCTCCGACGCCGACGAAATCTGCGACCGAAGGTCTCCGGAAATCCTCCACTCAATCCGTTCTCGAACCAATGAAAAGTGAAAAATGTCGAGTGAATAGACCTGACATTTTGCACTTCTCATTTCCCATATTGCATTGATTCAACCAACGGTTCTCGCGAGTTCGTTCTGTCCTTCCGTGGCCTGACCCGCAGACCACGGCCTGCCGATCCGGGATCAAGGTTATTGAGTCAAGTAAAATTCATTCTCCGCACGGCTCGTTGCATCCGCATCGAGCGCGACTGACACTTAGCAGTCGCTTCTCGCGTGCCACATATGAGTACGGAGATCCACGCCCAAGGTCATGGGATGAGTTGGACTTCCGAGGTCGAAGCCGGACCTCGGAAGTCGGCAGAGTTCTGAGAAATTCAAATGCCATCAAATCTTCAACATCTCATATCGAGCATCCAGTTTCGCATGGCATTCTTCTGATGAGTCCGTTTCGCTTCCCTTCGAATTTGACGATTATCGACGGGTAATCCGTGTGCGAACTCGTTATCTTAACGAAAAGGTCTTCTGCCCAATGTCTTTTCGGGTTGGCTATGTCCGAAGATCGAACAACGGAAACGAAACCGGGGCATGAGGCGGTGCATCAGCGCCTTCGCTGGCGGCCGACGCGTGAGGGAGTGCTCTGGTCGGTCGCGGCGATTGCAATGATCCTGGCGGGGTCTTACAAGCTCATCAACTTGTTGATACTCCTTGGATATTTCATGCTGGTGCTACTGGCGTTGAATGCGTGGCTGGCGCGGCGGTCCGCGTATCGCATCCAACTGCAGCGGGCACGGAGCGAGCCGGTGTTCGCGGGTTCGGAATCGGCACGGTTCATGACCGTGACCAACACCGCCACGCGCAACACTTCGATCACCGTTTTTGAAAAGTCCGCAGCGCATCGCGTGGAAGTGTTCGTCCCGGTTCTCGCGCCGGGGGAAACCCGGAACGTGACCGTTCCGCTTCAGCCGGCGAAACGCGGAGTTTACCACACCTCGCCGCTGCTGGTGATCGCTGGTTATCCGTTCGGCCTGATCAACTATGCGGTAGCGGCGGAGGCGGCGGAAGATCTCGTGGTGCTTCCCACGCTGGGGACGGTGGACGGTACGATGCTGCGGCGGTGGTTGATTCGCGTGGGTGCCGGGGATAACTTCAGTCGCCGGCCGGTCCGCCGGCAATCGACGCAGGCGGCCGACGTACGCGGATTGCGAAATTACCGGCCGGGCGATTCGCCTCGCGATATTCACTGGCGGTCGTCGGCGAAGCACAACGAACTGATGGTCCGCGAATACGACAGCACGGAACCGCTCGACCTCTTATTGGTCGTCGAGCCCTGGATTCCCAATCATCCCACTCCAAGGGATCGGGATCTGGTCGAGCAGACGTTCCAATTGGCGGCGAGTGTGTTCTGGTCGTGGTGCCATGCGGAGGAAACGCCGGAGGCGTCCATCGTGGTCGCCGGCCGCAAGGAGTACCGCACTGGGCATGCGACGGAAGGGTTCGGTCGATCGGCGCTGAGTCTGCTGGCGATTGCCGAACCGACACAGGATACGCATCATGTTCCGATGGAAACGCTCAAGCGTCGGAGCAATCGGTGTGCGCGGATTCTGGTGAGCTCGCGGGCTAACAGTCCGCTGGCGATGGAATTGCAGCGCCAGACGGGCGTACCCTTCGTGATGGTCGATCCGAGTTCGCCGATCGCCTGGTATCACCCGCCCGGTCAGAAAAAGGTGAAGGTTCTTTCCCGCTCGCTGTGAGCGCCACTTCGAAAACGATTACCCGACGAACACGCCGTTGAGGGTGTCGTCCAGCAGATCAAAGCTGCCCAGAACTGATGGTTGGCCATTCGGCAGGATCGTTTTTCCGGCGTAGGCCGTCACGGTCCTCCCGGTTCCCGGCCCGACAATCAGATCCGGAAACGGATCGCCGTCCGCATCCTTCACCGCAACGCGGATCCCCTGCCGGGTCTCCGGATCGCCGCCAAAGAAATTCGCCGCCTGCGTGTATTTTTCGAGAAGCAGATCGTTGCCATCGAGGGCGAAGACACGCGGTCCGCCACCGGGTCCGCCACCCGCGATCACCTCCGCCAGACCATCGCCATTCAAATCACCCGCCGCAACATACACACCGTTGCGCAACGTCTGTTCGAACACGAAGAAATCGTTGAAGAGTTTCTGCGGAGTCACGTTCGGCCGGAGCGATTTGCCATCATAGACCGCCACGCGCGGCCCGCCGCCGAACCCCGCCGCCACCACCAGATCCGGAGTTCCATCGCCGTTGACGTCGCCGGCGGCAGCGCGGGCCCCGCCCCGGAAGTTCACATCGTCGATCCCGAAGAAGTCCGCCAGAAACGAATTGTCCTTTCCACTTCGTACTTGCACTCGCGGTCCGCCACCTTCATCCGGAGTGATCACGATGTCGTCGAATCCATCGCCGTCAAAATCCGAAACGGTGGCGAACAGTCCGCCGAGAAATGTCGGTTCGAACGGCGTGATTGTTCGCTCGGCCAAGCCATCGGCTCCGCTGAACGTGCGGACCTCGGGGCTTCGTCCGGGACCGTTGGCGGCGATCGCGTCGGCCAGTCCGTCACCGTTGACGTCCCCGGAGGCGGTGCGAATGCCGCCGGTGAATTCCGGTTCAAACGGCTGAATTTCGCGGATCAGCGCACCGGTGTCCGGATCGACGAGCCGAATCACGCCGGGGCTTCCGGTATCCGTGCCGATCACCGCGATCCGCTCGGAGGGAGCGGAATCGCCGGGCGCGTTCGCCAGAACCGTGAAGAGTGCGCTGTCGATCCCGAGTCCCATCAACGCATTGTTTTCGGTTTCGAATTCCTCGAGTTTGTTCTCCGGATCGATGTCGATTCCGACGAGATATTCGCCGGGCAGCGTGTCCAGCGGCACGACCTGTGCGCCGGAGAATGGTGCGGAAGTTTCGCCGGGTGCGAGACCGGGGAGCGTGAAGCGTGTGAGTTCCTCGTCGAGTTCGAATCCGCCTCCATCATTGGGAGTAGCGTACAAGGCGACCACGAACTCGGGAACGGCGGTATCTCCGGCGTTGCGGATCCGGAATTCGGCCGCGATGAGATCGCTCGGGCGGCCGGACGGCGGCGTTAGGGCGAACGATTCTCCGAGGAGATCCGCAGCCGGAGTAAGGCGATCCTCGAGACGTATAGGAGAGCGGTTGAGCCTGAATAATCCGTTATTGGGCATCTTGGGTTCTCGTGAAAGTCTTAACGGCCATAGAATCCGATGAGTTGCCCTTCTTCGAGGATGTGGCCGCGCATGGCGTTGCGGACTTCCTCTTTGGTCGCGCCGGAGGGAAGACCGAGTTCCGCGTCGAGGGCATAGACGTGGAACAGATAGCGATGGGGCTTGCCGTGTGGTGGCGCGGGTCCGCCGTAGCCGACATAGCCGAAATCGTTCACTCCGTGATGGCTGCCATCATCCAGATCCGGATCAGCGGGAAGCGCTTCCGGAAGTTCCCGGGTGATGGGCGGGAGGTCGTAAAGCAGCCAGTGGACCCAGTCGCCGTGCGGGGCGTCGGGATCGTCGCAGACGATGGCGAAGCTTTTGGTGCCGGACGGCGGATCCCCCCAGCGGAGCGGAGGAGAGACGTCCATCCCGTCGCCGGTGAAATGGCGCGGGATGGTTTGTTCGGTTTTGAATGCCGGACTGTTCACAGGTATCGACATGCCTGCCCTCCCGAGAGAGTGAGTGGGCGAAGAATCCATGGGCTCGATGATAACCGATCGGTTCGGCATGTCCAGCACGAGTTAAGCTCGGATCGAAAATCGTAATCCGGGGTGGCCAGGTTTGTCTTCGAGTCGCCGATGAATGATCAGCGAAAGCAGCCCGATCAAAAGCAACCAGAATGTGAGGGCGTACCAACTCGTGGTCTTCACGGCGAACTTAGCGTACTCCTGTCCGGTGATGACCCGCGCCGCTGTCTTCTTCAGGTCGGTATCGGCGGCTTTGGTGAGTTCCTCATGTTGCATCGTGGCATACTCCGCCAGCGCATTCTCGAGGCTCAACCCCTTGAAATAGAGCAAAACAAACAGAATCAGCAGCAGCGCACTGAGAACGAGCAAAATCCCGTGGCGCAGGGGCCAGACCTTCGTGAGCCAGACCAGCGGGCCAGGCAGACTCGTCGGCGTGACCGTGTCCGGGAGGAAACGATCCGCCCAGGCGAAGAAGATCGCGATCACCAGAGCAATGACAAACGGGAGAACGAACCAGCTATATCTCATGATCGGGGTTTCGAGTTTCTTTTCCACATCTTCGAGTTCGGCCGGCACGCTGTTGGGTGTATGATCTCCCGCAAGCGCTTCCCAAGCGTTTTGAGTGAAGAGCCGATGTCCGCCCGGATACGATCCGATCCAGGAGAAAAACGTCAGAATGAAGACCAGCGACAACGAAATGGCGGGTAACCATTCCAGCAATCTGGGCGAGAGTGTGACGCCCCATTCTTTGAAATCGCTGGGATCCATGGGCGGCGCGGGTGGCGCGGTGGTGAGTGTGCCGGGCGGAGGTGCCAGTCCCGGTGGCGGAGGCGGGCGGTCTGCTGGCGGAGGCGGAGGCGCGACCGGAGTTGGTGGTGGAGGCGAAGCCACACTGGGGGTGTAGTTGGCGGGGACCGGGATCATGGACCCGCAGACGGGGCACGGATAATCCGTCCCGGCAGCCGTTTCCGGGACCTCTACGCTCTTCATGCAAGCCGGACACAGTTGTTTCACGACGACATCTCTCCGATATGGTTCGCGGGCAATGCTACGAACTTCGTGCCGGAGATGAAGAGGCGGAACCGTTTTCGCAGGCGACTTCTTGAAAAGCCGGCCCGAGGAATGTGAGCAGATCGCTGGCGATGAGCGAAATCGGGCCGATCGCGGTCGCAGCGAGATCGCCGGCGCGGCCGTGCACGTGCGCGCCCAGACAGGCGGCATCGAAGGGCGAAAGATCCTGCGCCATGAGCGCCGCAATCACGCCGGTCAGCACGTCGCCTGAGCCTCCGGTGGCCATACCGGGATTGCCAGTCCGATTGGTGTAATGGTGATGACCGTCCGTCACGAGTGTGTGATGACCCTTCAGAAGCAGAACCACCTCGTGCGACCTCGCGTAGTCACCCGCCAGCGTTTCCCGCTGGGTGGGGATCTCGGCCAGTGAACTCCCGAGGAGTCGCGCGAATTCTCCCGGATGCGGAGTCAGAACGGCTGGCAGCGATCGGTTGCGGAATAGTTCTCCGCCCATGGGCAGGTTGTTCAAGCCGTCCGCATCGAGAACGATCGGCTTCGAGCGATAGCGGTCCAGGAGTTGACGCACCACGGCCGCAGCTTCGGGTGACTGGCCGAGACCCGGACCGATGGCCAGCACGTCGGCGCGGTCCGCCGCTTCGAAGAGATCGTGAACCTGAAGATAACCCCGTGTGGTGTAGCACGGGTTCCCGATGGCGACGATGAGCTGGATCGATTCAGGGCATGCGACCGTCACCAATCCCGCTCCGCCGCGGAGTGCGGCGCTGCCGGTGAGAACAGCGGCGCCGCTCATGCCGGTGCTCCCGGCGACCACAAGCACGCGACCGTACGTCCCCTTGTGCGATTCGGGGTCGCGGGGCTTCAGTCGAGGAACGCTTGTGAAGGCGATCATTTCTTCTTCTTGGCGGGCGGAGGAGCGACTTTGGCCTCGCTGCCGACGGTCAACCAGAGGTCTTCGGTTGTCGTATTAAATTCGGCGAGCGCAGTGCGGACCGGACGCGTGATCGAGCCACCGTTCTTCAAGGTGGCGATGAGATTCACCCGGAACGCCGTCGAGAGGTTTTTGGTGTTGGTGGTGAGTTTCAGTTTCGGCAACCGGTCTTTCGCGGCGGCTTTGGGATCGGGCTGAATCAATTCCAGTTTGATGTCTTTCGGAAGTCCTATTGCTTCGAATTGGTAATTGCTCACTTGTGCTCCGCCCCTGAGCGCGACTGTCAGCGGAATTTCGAGCGGTGTGCCGGGTGCGAGGGCGAAACGATCACCCGCCGCCGTGACTTCGAAATCGGGCACCGGATGCACGATGCGCAGGCGATAGACGAATCGCGATCCGCCAGCCCGATACAAGTCACGGAGTTCAAGGGTCAGCACTTCGTCTTTGGTGGGAGTATACGAAAGTTCACAATCCATGTTGGGCCGGGCTGGTTCGGTTCGGGAAAGCTGTTTGCCGGTGGAATCCAGTAGACGAAGGACCGGTGTCAACGGCAGTTCGAGTGTCCGGCTTTCGATCTGAACTTGAATCGCTTTGCCTTTGACGGCCGCGATCGTGTAGCGATTGATGGCACTGTCGCTGGCGATGCGGTCGGTCAGGGTGAGCGGCGGAACGAGTTTGTTCTGAGGTTTTGCGGCTGTGAAATCGAAGCAGGGGTGCGGTTCTTCGCGGACCGTGATCCAGGAGGGGACTCGCGGCGTGCGCTCGCGATTCCATCCTTCGAATCGGACGGTGGCCTTCGATCCCGCTTGGGTGGCGAGCGGAAGCGGGTAGTCCTCGAAGCCGTCGGTGGTGAGCGTCAGCCGGTAGATCGCGAGATCCGAACCGAAATGGCGGATGCTGCTGTCGGGCTGCGAGGGGAAGGCGAAGACGCGTACACCAAATGTGCCGGCCTTCGGAGCGGTAAAGGCGACCTGCGGATCGAGACCGCGGTGATCGTGGTTCTGTTCGAGCACGAATCCGTTGGCGTCGATGACTTGAAGGACCGCATCGATCGGCGAACGGAGGAGATCGTTGGCGGTCAGTGAGGCGACGAGCGTTTGCCCTTGTTCCATTCGCAGGGAGTAGACATCCACATCGCCGGATTTCGCGAGTTTTCCGTTGACGGTGCACGACCGATCGATGGGCTGAGGCTTGTCGGGCTGATCGTTCGGTTCCTTTTCGGCGACTTCCGGCAGAACGCCGACGATGAAGGGCCGAAGCGGGCTGGCGCCGGCGGAGTTGTGGAGGCGGATCCATGCGATGCCAGGTTTCGCATCCGGTTGAAGCTTCACCTCATATTGTCCGCGATCTTTTCCGGCTTTGATTACGATTTTCGGATCGCTACACCACGCTTCGACCGGCCAGGGATCGAACGAACCGGAGGCTTGAACGATAGCCGAACTGCCGACTTGCGCACCGGCCGGGAAGAGCGAGGTCAGAGTCGGCGGTGCGGCCTTGAGGCACGGAGGCGCGATGAACAGGAGAGCAAGGGCGAGCGAGCGGAAGGACACGGTTCGCTCCGATCAGGGAGACCGGTCAGGCGGACCGGCGGAGGCGGGGGTGGAATCCGAGATCCGTGGGGACCTCATCCGTCTGGGGAAACGCCAGCGAGATATCGGTTTCGGGCGGAACAGCGGAGGGCGGTAATTGCTGGGGTGCGGGTATGTCGGCGGAGGGCGGAAGCGGCACAATGGTTCCGTGCAGAGGGATCGTCCAGGGGTCATTCCCTTCGGGTCGCGGAGTGAACTCGCTCATGATCGAATCCTTTCACCCGTTACCAGCGAATCAGAGCGGTTCCCCAGGCCAAGCCCGCACCGAATCCACTGATCAGGAGATTTTCGCCTCTCTGGAGTCTACCCGCTTCGAGCGCTTCATCCAGAGCGATCGGTATGGAACCGGCGGACGTATTCCCGTAGCGGTCCATGTTATTGAACACTTTATCGGCAGGAATTTTCAGAAACTTGTTCAGGGACTGCTCGATGATGCGGATATTGGCCTGATGCGGGATGACCAGTTTCAGATCGTCGATGGTGATCTGGGCTGCGGAAATGACATCATGAACGGTATCGCGGAGGATTTCGACCGCCCAGCGATACACCCCCTGACCATCCATATGCATGAAATGTTTGCCGGCGGCGAGTGTCTCGGGTGAGAGCGCCATGGCGCTGCCACCGGCGGGCCGGCAGAGCATCCCCGCTCCGCTGCCGTCGGAACCCATGCTGTAGGCCAGAATTCCCTGATGCGGTTCGCCGCGTTCGATGATGACCGCGCCGGCGCCGTCGCCGAAAAGCGGATAGATTTTCGGATCGGTCGGGTTCACGATCCGGGAATTGGCATCGCCGCCGATCACAAGCGCGCGATCACTTGCGCCGGAGGCGACATACGCCGCCGCCGTCACAAGGGCGTACACGAAGCCCGCACAAGCGGCTTCCACTTCGATCGCGGGTGCGGAGATCCGCAGGCGGTCCTGCACCATCGCGGCGGTCGATGGGAAGGTCATATCAGGCGAGAAGGTGCCAAGCACGATCAAATCGATATCGCGGGGACCGTAACCGGTTTTGGCGAACACATCGAGTGCCGCTTCGACACAGAGATCGGACGTCGCCTGTTCCGGAAGGCAATGCCTCCGCTCCAGGATGCCGGTGCGCTGCTCGATCCACTCGGCGTTGTAGCCGCGGGCGGCGAAGTTCAGTCGATCGAAGAGATCCGAATTCGTGACGACGACTTCCGGCAGATACTTGCCCGTACCGGCCACACGCACGCCCATCAGGGACTTGCAGGCGGGCCGGGGAATGGGCAAGGATCTCTCGGATTGCATGAGAAAATCAGATGACTAGGACGGAAGATCAATCACGATTATGAATATCACCTTCACATTATAGCGATCCGGCTTCGGATGGTCGTTGAGTTCTTTTCAGACTCGCAGCGTATTTTCCAACTATCAGGGAATTTCGGAACCGCTTTCCAGATACCGGTGGAAGGCCAACAGCGAGAGCGCCGTGGCATCGGCACGGACATTTCCGTCCGTCAGCGCGATGCGAATTCCGCCCAGAAGGTACTGGTTGCGGAACTCCGGTGTGAAGTGCGTGGTGTTATCCGTTGAGAATTGCAGCCCGCGCAGGAACGTCAGCGCTTCGATCAGAGCGGGGCGGTACTTCTGATATCGCGTCAGGTCCGGCGCACATTTGCGAATGAGCTGGCAGGCCGCTGCCAGCGCCCGCGTAGCGTGTGCGCTTTCAAATCCCGGCTCACGCAAGCTCGAGGGATCCGTCGGGAACGCACCCGACCAGAACAGTTGCTGGCCGTCCAGCTTGCTGTATTGCTGAGTGCACAGCCAGTCGGTCATTTCAAAAGCGATCGCGGCAACCGCCTGATTCTTCGTCCGCATGACATATTCGACCGCCGCCGGCACAAGCGTCCCCGCCATCAGAGAATGAGGCTTGGACTGGAACTTGGTGCGATGGAAAACGAACGCTTTCAGAATCCGTTCATCGATGGCGGCATCGCTTGCGGTATTCTGCACGGATAGCGCTTCGAGAATGAGACCCGGAAGTAGCTGCGACCATTCCGCATTCGCGGTGGAAAGGTCGATCGAACCGTCGTCTTGAATCGCCTTCGCGAGTTTGACGGCGCTCTGATCGGCGAGAGCGGTGAGCTTGGCATCGCGGTTCGGCTGCGCGTGAATGGCCAGCGTGCGAATCGCCAGATATGCGAGGACGGTGGCGGCCGGCGTATCGGCTGCAGGTTCGACCGCCAGGCTCAAGAGCGCCTGCGCTCCGCACGCGATCACCTTTTCCTCGCCAGTGAACTTCGCCGCCTGACACATCCCCCAGGTCGCGAGCGCCTGCCGGACCGGGCTATCGCCCTCCAGAGGCGACCGGAGTGCGGGATTAACGCCGAAGAGGAAGCGGCCGTGCGGCTGCTGGGCGCGGACGAGCCATTCGGCGGCAGAGCGCATGCTGCGGACCGTGGCGGCGGTTTCCGGCGGAAGGTTTTGCAGGTCCTGGAATCGCGCGATGGGCGGTGCGGCTGTGGCGGTCGCTGACGCGGGGATCACCGCCATCGGTTTCGGCTCGCCGGTGATGCTTTTTGGCAGCAGCGCGGGCGGAGGAGACTGCGCCTGGATGGCGAAGGCGGACAGCGCGAAAACGAGGAACACATACGAACGGCGCACGGCAGAACCTCCCTGTTCAATCGAACCGATAGATTGAAGGATTTTTGGGAAGCGGTCAAGCGGAACTTGAAACGGCAAAACGCACCCGACAGACATTCAGCTGGTGCCAAAAACGGTTCCAGCGGCACTGCGACACCCTAGCCTGGAACCGTTCCCAAATTTCGGAAGCGCCTATGCGCAACAACAACTTACGTCAATTCTGCGAATGAAAATCGATTGCGATTATTGCGGGATCAAACTCAATTAGCCAATGATGTTTGCTTGAACTTGATACTACTTCATGTCGCAATAGTCGATCAGTTGCGCCAGTTCCGTCCGCAGGTCCTTGCGGTGGACAATGCGATCCACGAAGCCATGCTTCAGTAGGAATTCACTCGTCTGGAATCCGTCCGGCAGTTCGATGCGAATGGTATTCTTGATCGTCCGTGCGCCCGCGAAGCCGATCATCGCTTTCGGTTCCGCAAGCGTCATGTCGCCCTGGAACGCCCAGCTCGCCGCCACTCCGCCCATCGTCGGATTCGTCAGCACGCAGATGTAAAGCCCGCCGGCGGAGTCGTACTTCGCCAGCGCCGCCGACACTTTCGCCATCTGCATGAGGGAGAGAATCCCCTCCTGCATCCGCGCTCCGCCACCGGACCCGGAGATGAAGATCAGCGGAACGCGAAGTTCCGTCGCGCGTTCGGCGGCGCGGGTGAGCTTTTCCCCGACCACGCTGCCCATGCTGCCGGCCATGAAGGCGAAGTCCGTAATGCCGATCACGACGCTGCGACCGCGAATGTATCCCTGCCCCGTGACGGCGGCGTCTTTCAATCCGGTCTTTTTCTGCTGATCGACCAGTCGCTTCGAATACGGTACATTGTCCACGAAGCCCAGAGCATCCACCGATTGCAAATCCGCGTCCCATTCCTCAAACGTGTTTTCGTCCAATAATTGACTGATCCGATCGGCGGCGGACGTCGTGAAATGGTACTGGCACTGATCGCAGACGTTCAGATTCCGGGCGACGTCTTTCTTGAAGAGCGTAGCCTTGCATGACGGGCACTTGATCCACAAGCCCTCGGGAACGCCGCGTTTGAATTCGGTGGAAGTCATGGGAGAACTCGGAACCCCGCGAAAATGTCCGCGGGCGGATCATCTTACTGATCGTCGATCTGAGCGAGCGACTGGAATTTCTTTCCTTCAACATACGCAAGAAACGCCCCGCCGCCGGTGCTGACGTGCGTCATTTTGGTATCGAAGCCGAACTGCTCGACCGCCTCGGCCGTCTCGCCTCCGCCCACGACCGTCACGGCTCCGCTCGTCGCCATCGCCTCCGCGATCCCGCGTGTCCCCTTGCTGAAGGCGGACTTTTCGAACCAGCCGACCGGCCCGTTCCAGATCACCGTCGACGACTGCTTGATCTTTTCGGAATACAGAGCAAGCGTTTTGGGGCCGATGTCCACCCCTTCAAAGCCCGTGGCGATCGCCCCTTCGAAGACTTGCGTCGTGTTGAGGTCGTCCGATTTGGCCGCGAGCGCGTCCACGGGAAGCGTGATCTTGGTTCCGACGTATTGCAGGAGCGGTGTTGCGGCGGCAAGCTCTTCGGCGGCGACTTGAGTGCTGCCCACATCGATCCCCTTGGCCTTGAGGAACGTGTACGACATCTTTCCGCCGATCAGCAGGTGATCGACTTTCTGCAGCAGGGCGTTGATGAACGCGATCTTATCGCTGACCTTGGCTCCGCCCATGACGGCGAGCACCGGCTTCTTGGGCGAACTCATCAGTCCGTCGATGATTTCGAGTTCCTTCGCGACGAGCAGACCGACCGCTCTCGGTTTGCTGGCCGCCTTCAGCGCCGCGGGCACCGCCACCATGCTCGCATCTTTATCGTTGTGGCAGGTGCCGAAGGCGTCGTTGACGTACGCGTCACCGAGCGCAGCGATGGCGGAGGCGAAGTCCGGGTCGTTCTTCTGCTCGCGGGGGTCGAAGCGGACGTTCTCAAGCATCACGACGTCGCCCGGCTTCATCGCCGCAACCGCTGCCGTCACTTCGGGGCCGACGACCGTGCTTCCGGCTTTCGTGACCGGTTTCTCAAGCAGATCGGCGAGGCGCTCGACCACCTTGTCCATCGTCAGCAGTTTGTCCTTGGCAGGATCGCCGCTCGGGCGGCCGAGATGGCTCATCGCGATGACGCTCGCGCCAGCTTTCAGGAGCGCTTTGAGCGTGGGAATGGCGCCGCGGATCCGGCGATCGTTCTTGATCTCACCGCTGATCTTGTCGTGCGGAACGTTGAAATCGACTCGTATGAGAACCTTCTTGCCGGTCAGGTTGCCGAGATCCGCGATTGTTTTCTTGGCCATGATAACTCACGAAGAATGATGCAAATAGTACTAAGGAAAATTCATTTCTACCGTTGAGGGAGAAAGCATGGTCGCATGCAGCGTGAACAAAAATCCCCCTCACCCGCCGATCGGCTGCGCCGCTCGCCGACCTCTCCCCCGCACGCGGGGAGAGAGGTGAAAGGCACTTCGACTCCAATCCAGCTGAATAATCCCAATAGATATAACGAAGCAAACGTCTTCTTACCTCTCCCCCGTTTCACGGGGGAGAGGTCGGATCGGAAGCGCAGCGAACGATCCGGGTGAGGGGGATTTTTGGCAAACGCCCCACACTAGCTGCTCGCATCCACTTCCCCCGCATTGTCCGTCTGAGCGGAGGGTGTCAACCCTCCGAGTGATTTGAAGACTCGGGGTCTCACGTCCCCCCGCTCAGAAAGACCATGGCGGAAGTAAATCGAGGCGTTGTTACTGCCAGAAAACGATTCGAGAATCGATTCCGTTTCTCAGCCCTTCGCGATCATGTACTTCAGCAAGTCCACGGTGCGGTTGCTGTAGCCCCATTCGTTGTCATACCAACTGACCAGCTTGAAGAAGGTCTTGCTGATTTCGGGGTTCTTCAGCGTCGAGTCGGCGTCGAAGATGCTCGAGGCGGAATCGTGAATGAAGTCGGTGCTGACGACTTCGTCTTCGGTGTAGCAGAGTACGCCTTTGAGGTACGTCTCGCTCGCCTTCTTCATGGCGGCGCAGATTTCCTTGAGCGTCGTTTCCTTCACGGTGCGAACGTTGAGATCCACAACACTGACGGTTGGCGTGGGAACGCGGAACGACATGCCCGTGAGTTTGCCCGCGACTTCGGGGCAGACGAGACCGACCGCCTTCGCCGCGCCGGTCCCGCTCGGGATGATGTTGATCGCCGCGGCGCGTCCGCCTTTCCAGTCCTTCTTGCTGGGGCCGTCGTTGGTCTTCTGGGTGGCGGTGTAGCTGTGAACGGTGGTCATCAGCCCTTCGACGATGCCGAAGCCTTCCTTGAGCAGCACGTGGACGAGCGGAGCCAGACAGTTCGTCGTGCAGCTGGCGTTGCTGACAATGTTGTGCTCGGCCGCATTGTACTTCTCGTGGTTTACGCCCATCACGATCGTGATATCCTCACCTTTGGCCGGTGCGGAGATGATCACTTTCTTGGCGCCGGCGGTGATGTGGCCTTTGGCCTTGTCCGCTTCGGTAAACAGGCCGGTCGATTCGATGACGTAATCAACGCCGAGTGCTTTCCAAGGCAGCGCGGCGGGGCCTTCCTTCACGGCGAGGCACTTGATGGTGTGGCCGTTGACGATCAGCAGGTCGTCTTCTTTGAGATCGGGCGAAGACTTTGCGCTTTCGACCGTACCGGTGAACTTGCCCTGGATGGAATCGTACTTGAGGAGGTACGCGAGGTTGTCGGCAGGGACGAGATCGTTGACCGCGACGACATCGAGCTCCTTGCCCAGCAGACCTTGTTCGACGAGCGCCCGGAACACGAGTCGTCCGATCCGTCCGAATCCGTTGATGCCAACTTTAACCGCCATCGCTGTGATACTCCCGATTGTGTGCCGATTCCTCGGTATCTTGAGTCGATTAAGAATCCGGGATAGGATACGGCGCGGTCCGTCATTCGTCTGCCACTTGATCGAAGTGTGAAATCGTTTCGTTCAAGGCTTATCTTTTGTCCAGTTCTCCCAAAATCCCGTCTTCATGAAAAACCCGCTCCAAAAACATTGGGTTTTCATCTTGTCCAACTAAGATTCGAGACGTATAGTTCCACACCCCAAACGGGGAACACCAAACCACCGACGCCGCTCGTAGATGCACGGGGCCTACCCCAAGCCTGCGAGCGGTGTCACATTTTATGGCGATAGTTTCAGCTGCATTTCGTCCAAAACCGGATCTCGGAATTGGCTTTTCATTTTTCCTTTTTCATTGGTTCGAATCAATGCAAAGTGGGTAATGAAAAATGAAACAGTGAGATACTCGAAGTTCGACTTCGGAGATTTGGAAGCCAATTGCTAATGCAAAACCATTTGGAAAATAGAGTGCTTTTCACCTCTCGCCCCGCGTGCGGGGGAGAGGTCGACGAGCGGCGCAGCCGCCGTCGGGTGAGAGGGAAATGTGTTCACAAATCAAGAGAAACGCCCCCTCACCCGAATCGTCGCTTCGCTCCGATTCGACCTCTCCCCCGTACACGGGGGCGAGGTAAAACGACACGATCCGTATACCAATTTCGCACTTCGTTAATGGACTCCGCCACGTTCATGCAAACGATCGCATTTGACTTCAGTCCCGAGCATCCTCTGCTTCGCCAATCTCCGCCTTCATGATTTCATTCAGCAACACGGTCGCGTAACTGCCGGACGGCAGACTGAACGACAGTTTCAGCCCGTCATCATTCGCTGTCGCGATCAGATCATCGACGTACACCAGATTGTGCCGCCGCGTTCCGCTCATCCACTTCCCCGGACGATCGAAATTCGCTACCGTCAGCTCATTCGCCGCCAGCGTCTGCGATTCACGCTCGGCGGCCGGACCGGCGGACGCGAACATCTTCTTGCCGAACATCGGGCCAGCCGTCACGATCTCGCGGCGATCGAACCGCCCCTGCTCCGTCGGCACATCCTCCGCCGTGAAGATCCCGCCCTGCGGCCACTTCATCATCACGTCCCCTTCGAGGACCGTGCGGAACAGACCGTCCGCGATCCGTCGAGTGAGATGATCGTTGAAGAGCAGCGACTGAATGGCGGAGAGATAGAGCTTCAAGCGGAATGGCGGGGCGTTCAGCCGCTCACCGCGGATCATGCGCAGGCCGTTCTCCGCCGTCTCGCCTTCGCGGCCGAAGCGTTGCGGACCGTAATAATTCGGCAGACCGTGTTCCTGAATACGTTCGAGAATCTTCGGGACGGCGTCGAGTTTCGAATGATCGATTTCGCGAATCTGGATGGTGAACCGGTTTCCTTTCAGGTGACCCGGCTTGAGCTTATTGGTGTGCCGCGAGACACTCAGCACCCGCACGCCGTCGCCTTCGATATCGCTCAGTCGAGGCTCAGCTACTTTCGGAATCGATACCCACTGCCGCGTGACGGCCCGGCGGTCCTTCAGCCCGGCGGTTCCGATATCGTCGGCCGGAATACCGAGCCGCTTGCCGAGTTGCCGGACGAAATACTCCGCACTGAGATCGCGCTTCTCGATCCAGAGGTACAGGTGATCACCCGCACCCGACGGTTCGTAGGCGGGGATTTCCTCGACCAGAAAATCGTCGAGTTCGACTTTGATTTTTCCGCCGATGCCGGGGAGCTCGGACGTCAGAGGCGGCGGGTGAAGTGCGGGGTGGTGCATGGTGGCTTAACGGAGACCGTGCGGGAAGGGATCGTCGGGTTGCGTGAGCAGCGTCAGCTCGGCGGTGACGTAGGCGGTGCCGGTGATGAACGGGAGAATGCGTTGTTCGCTGAGCGGTTCGTAGCGCCCTTCGAAGACGCTGCCGATGATGCTTTCCTGCCGCCAGACGTCTCCGGGTTTGAGTTTGCCGCTCGCGGCGAGGCACGCGAGTTTGGCGCTGGTGCCGGTTCCGCACGGGCTGCGGTCGTACGCTTTTCCGGGGCAGAGGACGAAGTTCCGGCCGTGATTGACGCGGTCGTGCGGCGGGCCGAACAGTTCGATGTGATCGATCTCCCCGCCATCCGCACCGGTGATTCCGTTCGCAACCAGCGCCTGCCGGATGCGCCAGGTGAAGTTGGTCAGTCGATCGACGTTGCGTGCGAGGAGTTCTTGTTTGTGATCATGGACGAGAAAGAACCAGTTGCCTCCCCAGGCGATATCACCCGTGACAGTGCCGAGTCCCGGAACGTCAACCGCCACATTCATCCGATGCACGTAGCTGGGCACGTTCCCGACGGTCACGCGATGCGCGTCGTGAAGCGTAGCGCTGATGGCGCCGACGGGGGTATCGATGCGATGCTCGCCCGGCTGAATCTGATTGAGATGCGCAAGCGTTGCGAGCAGCCCGATCATACCGTGCCCGCACATCCCGAGCGTGCTCACGTTGTTGAAGAAGATGATGCCGATGGAGCAGGCGGGATCGGCAGGCGGAACGAGCAATCCGCCGACGAGAACATCCGACCCACGCGGTTCGTTCACCACGAAGGAGCGGAAGCGGTCGTGCTGTTCGCGGAAGATCCGACAGCGCTCCGACAGCGCTCCGGTTCCCAGTTCGGGTCCGCCGGAAACAACGATGCGTGTCGGTTCTCCGCCCGTATGCGAATCGATGGCCCGAACGGGCGAACGCGTGCTCATGATCCGTACCGGAACTGTTCAAGAAGTTGGGCGAAATCGGCGGGCGGTGCGACTTCGAACGTCAAACGCTCATTGGTGACGGGATGCGTGAACCCCAGGCGAGCCGCATGCAGCATCGGACGTTTCGCTCCGCTACCGTCGGGAAACGGTCGGCCGTTAATGGGACGGTCGTAGATTTTCTCACCACAGAGGGGCGTACCCGCTTCGCCGAGGTGAATGCGCACCTGATGCGTCCGACCGGTTTCCAGCATGCACTCGATGAGTGCGAAGTTCTCGAACTGCTCGAGCACCTTCACCATCGTCACCGCTTTGCGGGCGTCCTCGCCGCTGCCGCTGCCGCGTCGACCATCGCCGCGATCCGCAACAAATGTACTCTCGATCCGGCCCGCTTTCGGCGTCCCGCGGACCAGCGCGAGATAGCGCCGTTCTGAGGTGTGCTTGCGGAACTGCGTCATCAGCTTTTGAGCGACCGCCGATTTCCGGGCAAATACGATCACACCAGAGGTCCCGCGGTCGAGCCGATGTACCGCCACAACCGGCCGATCGGGAGCGCCCAGCGCCGCTGGCAACAGCTCCGCCAGCGTCTTCGGCAGAAACTTCTGCCCTTCGCCAAACTCGTCGCGATCCTCCGTACTGCGGACGGTGGTGAATCCAGCTGGCTTGTTCACCACGACGAGCGATTCATCAGAAAAAAGGATATCCAGCGGAACCGGCGGGCGGATGGGTTTGCGCTCCGGCTTCGCCTCTCGCTGGACGGCTGCGGGTTTGGCCGGTTTGGGTTTCTCTTGAGTTGGCTTGACCGCAGCGCCAGCGATCGTGATCACGCCACCCGCGACCGTGATCCGCTTACCGTTCTTGACGCGATACGCCGCATCCGCCACGATCTGACCCGCCACGCGCACGTGCCGGCGATCGATCACGCGCTTCGCCTGAGACCAGCTCAAACCCAATCGGGATTTGAGCACGGCGGCGAGGGTCTGCCCGTGATCCTGACGATCGGCCAATACGACGAGTGGCGGTTGAGCCATGATTAATCATCCACCGAGAAGGTCGCCGGATCGACTTTGTCCAGGAACTTCCATTCCGTGACGGTCATCGAAAGAAATTCCTTTTTGTCATGCGTAACGACGACCTTCGTCGGCAGCAGCGCTTCGCCGAATTTCTTGAAGTCCGAAAGCGACGTCTCCTCATCCACTTCGACGATCCCCGCGGCGCCCGGCGCAAGACCTTTTCGCTGCATCTTGACGAGCAGATTCGATTTCTTGTCGAAGTACAGCTTCAGTTCCTTCAGGCCGTTACCGGTCACGATCAGAACCGTGGCGGGGCTGCCGTTCACGTCGGCGTCTTTGTCCATTTTGAGCGTGAACTTTTTGGCATCCAGAAGCGGAGTGAGCAGGCTGGCTTCCTGAACCAGAGCGGCCTGAATGGTTTCGTCCTTGGCCTTGTCCGGCAATTGCTGTTCGGAACCGGCGAGTGTCGCGCGGATTTTGGTCTTCTTACCATTCAGGATTTGCACGGTCACGAGCTTGAGTTTGGCCAGCTCGCCGGTGGTTTCGAGTTTGTACTTATCGGGCAACGAGTGAATGGCGGTGGTGGCGTAGTCGACTTTCTGCCCGACCAGATTCATTGTGCCTTTGGCGGTCGTCTGGGCGATTTTGGCCTTATTCAGCGCATCCGCACCGCCATGCGCCGCGATCGCTTTTTGAATCACATCCGCCGGTTTTGGCTCCTGCGCAACAGAA
The DNA here is from genome assembly GCA_041742055.1 of Limnoglobus sp. GTDB lineage: Bacteria > Planctomycetota > Planctomycetia > Gemmatales > Gemmataceae > Limnoglobus. Next base: position 43,099 of record JBGSJI010000019.1, read on the forward strand.
ATCGCCAGGCTACCAAACAGCATCCCCATTGCCAGTAAGGAGTTACGCATATTTCTTGTGTCTCCGTGTCGAATCTCTGATCCCGCTTGTCAGAATCGGTCAGGATGTTATATCCGGTTGCTGCGAAGGACCGCGCCCGGAAATGCCGAAGATTTTGGGTCGGCGTTGTTCCACGCCATCACGGGAGTCCCGGCATGGATGCCAACTCGTTCCGCCGTCGGATCGGTACTGTTACGTTTTCCGTTCTGGCAGCCGTGGGTTGTGCGGGACCGATCTCGCAACTGAAAGCTCGCGCACAGGCACCCGGTGAACCGATCGCTCCCACGGGCAAGATCGTCATCACCGAGAACCTCCCGGACCCGCTGGCGCCGACCGCACCACGCACTCCGGTTCAAACCGCCTCGGCAACCAGTTCCGTCCGCAAGGAACTCTCCGCCCTCTCGAATCCGCTCCGCGATAAGCAGATCACGGTCGTGGCGTTCATCGGCACCGACGTCGTGATCACCGATGACGAAGTCTGGCAAATGGTCCGCCAGCGTGCCCCCGAATACATGGAACTGTTCGGGGCGGAGCAGGTGGCGAAGGAAAAAGCGGTCTATAAGGAAGAACTCCGCAAGCTCATCGAACGCGAATTGATCATTCTCGAACTGTTCACCCGTATGAAGAAGAACAAGGCGGAGGACAAGATCGAAGATCTCAACAACCACGCCCGCGAACAGGCGATGCGCCGATTGACCGAGTACCGCAAATCCCGGAAAGTCGAGTCGGAAGAAGAATTCGCCCGGATCCTGCGCGCTCAGGGTCTGACCTTCAACGGCATCCGCCGGCAACTCGAACGCGATTCCCTCGTCCAGGTCTTCCTCGAACAGATGCTCAAGGACAAATCCCGATTCGTCACGCTCAACGACCTCTGGGATTACTACACCGCCCATCCCAAGGAATACACCGTCGATGAAAAGATCAAGTGGCTCGATTGCTTCGTGAGTTTCCAGCGGTTTACTTCGACGGACGACGCCAAGGAGTATGCGGAGACTCTGTGGCGGCAGGCGAAGCAGGGCGGTGATTTCGTCGAGATCATCAAGAAGTCGAGCCACGGCGACAGCGTCCTGCGGAACGGAGAAGGTCTGGGAACCAAGAAGGGGGACATTCAACCCGCGGAGCTGGAGGCGATCATCCTCGAGCTTCCGGCGGGGGAGATCAGCCCGCTGTTGCAGACGGCGACGGGATATCACATTGTGAAGGTTGTGGAGTCGAGCAAAGCGGGACTGCGGGAGTTCGATGGCACGGTGCAGAACGAGATCCGCTCGAAGCTGACCAAGCAGCTTCAGGAGAAGGAATACGTGAAGATGGTGAACGAGTTCTGGCGCCGCTATCGCCCGCGCGTCGTGTCGGAATGATCAGAACTAAGGGGACTGTCACCTTTTTAATAAAAATATTTTTATTAAAAAGGTGACAGTCCCCTTAGAAATCCCCTTAACTACTTCTTGCGGACCTGCACCGCCACGTCGTTCGCCTGCTTCTCGCCCGGTGTACTGCGGCCATCGGAGACCAGTTTCTCAAGCTGCTTCGTCAATCGCTCCACCACATCCGCATGCCCGCTCGCGACGTTGATCGTCTCGCCCAGATCCGCGCTCAGATTGAATAGCTGCGAGGCAGCTGCGCTCGGCGCTCCGCTGCCCGGTCCCAGAATCAGCTTCCAGTTCCCGGAGCGGATCGCGAAGATACCATTCGAAGACTGATGCACAACCGCTTCGTGCACCGGCTTCGTCCCGCCCGTCAAAAGCGGCATGAGACTCACGCTATCCTCACCCGCACCGGCCGGTAACGGCTTCCCCCAAACCTCCGCCAGCGTCGCAAGAATATCCACCGAGCAAATCGTCTGCGCGCATTCGCTGCCCGGTTTCACCGTGCCGGGCCAGCGCACGATAAACGGCACGCGATGCCCGCCTTCCCAGGCGTCGGCCTTGTATCCGTGCAATGGACCGCTCGGAAAATGTCCCTTCGCCTCGAGATCCTTCGCTCCGATATACGGAGCGCAGCCGTTGTCGCTCGTCAGGATCACCAGCGTTTCGTCCTCAATTCCGGAGTCCGCAATCTGTTTCAGAATCTGGCCGATGGCGGCATCGGTCTGCATGACGAAATCGGCATACGGATGATTGATTTCGCTTTGGCCCTGCCAGTCTTTCGAAACGGCGATTGGCGTATGCGGTGCGGTCAACGGAACGTAAAGCAGGAACGGCTGCTTCGCCTTCGCATGCTTTTCAATAACCCCGGATGCCCGCTTCGCCAGTTCGGGCAAAATCGCATCGAGCTTCCACTCGGGCAAAGCCGGGCCTTGCAGGCTGGCCTGATTCTTGACGAAGTTCGGAGCGGGAAGCAACTCGCTTGGGATACCGACCGTGCGATCGTTTTCGATGTAACAGTACGGCGGCCAGTTGGGCACATCGGTGCCAAAGTATTCGTCAAAACCGCGCCTTGTCGGCCCGCCGGGAATCGCTTGACTGAACACCGTTTTCCAGGTCGCGATCTGCTGCGCCGTCGCCTGATCCTTCACCTTCCCGCCTCCGCCCGCCTGCCCGCCGAATCCCTGAAAGTCCTTCATCTGCTTTTGCGTGATCGGCCAGTCCCAGCCCAGATGCCACTTTCCAATGCAGGCGGTGCGGTAGCCCAACTGCTTGGCCAGACTGGCGATGGTCATCCGATCCGGTGCGATGAGCGGTTTGCCCCAGACACCGACGATCCCGCGTTGCAGGCGCGTTCGCCAGTGATAGCGGCCGGTGAGCAGCGAATACCGCGACGGTGAACACACGCCCGACGACGAATGCGCATCGATGAAGCGCATCCCCGCCTGCGCCAGAGCATCGATATGCGGAGTGGGAATCTTTCCGCGATCGCGGTTGTAACAGCTCACATCGCCATAGCCGAGATCGTCCGCAAGGATGACCACGACATTCGGCTTGCGCGCTTCGGCCGCGCGAGATTCGAACATCACGCAACCGATCAACGCCATCAGTACGAATCGAAGTATCATTTTTGTTCCTCTTCATCGTGGAGATCGAACATAAACTCCATTACAATCCCATCACAAAGTTCCGGCCTCTCCAGGACCTCTCCCGTGAACCGATACACAACTTCACTCTTGCTGCTTCTGTTCGTGTTCTCAAGTTCGAACTTCGCCGCCGAGAAGCCCAACGTCCTTTTTATTGTCGCCGACAATCTGCGCAATGAACTCGGCTGCTACGGGTCCGTCGCAAAAACGCCGAACATCGATTCCCTCGCCCAACGTGGTGTGCGCTTTACGCATGCGTACTGCCAGCAGGCGGTGTGCAATCCGTCGCGGTCGTCGTTCCTCACCGGCCTTCGACCCGATTCGCTCCACCTCTGGGTGAACGGGACGCACTTCCGCGACAAGAATCCCGACGTCATCACCATGCCGCAGTGGTTCAAGCAGAACGGCTACGAGACACGCTGCACCGGGAAGATTTTCCACAACTGGCATACGGAAGTCAAAGGCGATCGGCGGTCGTGGAGTGCGGACGAATTCCTTCATTATGCCAATCACGGGCACGATCTTCCGGAGGGCGTGAAATCTCTTCCGGCGAACTCCGCACTGGACATCCGCATGTATGGCAAAGTTCCGCTGTGCGAATGTCGCGATGTTCCGGACGAGGCGTACTTCGATGGCCGCGTGGCGGCGGAGGCGGTGAAAACGCTGGGCCAGATCAAAGACAAGCCGTTTTTCCTGGCCGTCGGATTCTGGAAACCGCATGCGCCGTTCAACGCGCCCAAGAAATACTGGGATCGCTACGACAAAGCGCAGCTTCCGCCGTTCGATCCGTCGAGGCCAAGTGGTGCGCCGGAGGTTGCGTTTCACGACAGCCGCGAGGTCCTCGGCGCCCCGCCCAATCAGGTGAAGCCCTCTGCCGCACAAGTGACTGAGATGCGGCACGGCTATTTCGCCAACATCAGCTTCATGGACGAACAGGTCGGCAAAGTGCTGAAGGCACTGGACGAACACAAGCTACGCGAGAAGACGATTGTCGTCTTTATCTCGGATCACGGCTATCACATTGGCGAACACGGATTGTGGGCGAAAACGTCGTGCTTTGAATTTGATGCCCGCGTGCCGATGATCCTTTCGGTTCCGGGTGCGAAAGCCAATGGCCAGACCACGGAGTCGCTGGCGGAGCTGCTCGATCTCTTCCCGACCTTATGTGCCGCCAGCGGACTGAAGGCCCCGCCGGGACTGGACGGGGCGAGCCAACTGCCTGTGCTGGCGGATGCAAAGGCGAGTGTGAAGGCGGCGGCGTACTCGCAGCACCCGCGGCCGGCGTATGCGGATCGGACTCCGAAGGGCGTACCGGATGCGATGGGGTACAGCGTACGGACGGCGGCGGGGCGGTACACGGAGTGGCGCGACTGGGAGACGGGGAAGCTGGTGGGTGCGGAATTTTACGAGCATCCGAAGGATCGTCTGGAGCTGACCAACCAGATGCGTGACGGAGCGCTGAGCGCCGCCGGACAGGCGGCGCGTGCGGCCCTGCACAAACAGTTCCCGCCCGAAACTCCGCCAGCGAAACGCTAGCAAGTGAGGTGATCATGATCCGCGTTCTGAGTCTGCTTCTGCTGGTGGCCAGCGCGTGGCCGAGCGTGGCCGCGAGCAAGCCCAACGTGATCATCGTGATGACGGACGATCAGGGGCTTGGCGATTTCTCTTTCATGGGAAATCCCGTCCTCAAAACGCCGAGCCTCGATTCGTTCGCCCGGCAGTCGGTGCGCTTTACGGACTTTCACGTCTGTCCGATGTGCAGCCCGACCCGCGGGCAGTTGCTCACTGGTTTGACGGCGCTGCGGAACGGCGCAACCTCCGTGACCGCTGGCCGCACGTTCCTCCGCCCCGGGCTGACGACCCTGCCCGAACAGTTCGCGAAGAACGGCTACAAGACGGGGCTGTTCGGCAAATGGCACCTCGGCGACTTCTACCCGCACCGGCCAATGGATCGCGGATTTCAGGAGAGCATCCACCACCTCGGCTGGGGACAGCTGCATTCCACACCCGAGTTCGACTGGCCGCTCTTCGACGGCCGCTACTTTCACAACGGCGAAGAGAAACGCTACAAAGGCCATTGCACTGATTACTGGTTTGATTCGGCGATGAGTTGGATGCGCGAGCGCCACAAGAAAAGTGAACCGTTCCTCTGCTACATCCCGACCAACGCCCCGCACGCCCCGCACATCGACCGCGAAGAGTACAGCAAGCCTTATGTGGGCAAGGGACCGGCGGCGTTCTTCGGCATGATCGCGCACATCGATGAGCGCTTCGGCGACCTGATGAAATTCCTCGATCAGGAAAAACTCGCCGACAATACGATCGTGATCTTCATGACCGACAACGGTGGAACGGCAGGTGTGAGTTTGTTCAATGCGGGGCTGCGGGCGGGGAAGACGACGTACTACGACGGCGGGCATCGTGTGCCGTGCTGGATCCGCTGGCCCGCCGGCGGAATCGGCGATCCGCGTGACATCTCTGTACCAACACAAAACACCGACCTCTTCCCGACGCTGTGCGAACTGTGCGGAATTCCGCAACCGGTCTGGAAGGAAACTGATGATGCGTATCGCGGAATCAGCCTCGCGGGGTTGCTCAAGGGCACGCAAAAGAAACTGGACGAACGCACACTGGTGGTGCAGTACGGGCAAATCCCGAAGAAATTCGAGTCATGTGTCATCCGGGACAAGTGGCGGTTGGTGAAGGGCACGGAACTTTATGACATCGAAGCCGATCGCGCTCAGAAGACGAACCTCGCGGATCAACAACCCGCCATCGTGAATTCACTTCGCCAATATTACGAATCGTGGTGGAAGGGACTGGAGCCCACGCTCAACGACTTCGTTCCCATCAGCATTGGTGCGAAGGCGCAGCCCGTCGTCGAACTGAACAGCGGAGACTGGGAAGGGATCTATGCGGACAATACGGGGTTCGTGCGCGAGGCGGTGGGCGGGCCGACCGGCGGACACTGGAATCTGCTGGTGGAAGAAGCGGGTACGTACGAGTTCACGCTGCGCCGCTGGCCCGAACAGACGGGTGCCGCACTCGGAGCGAAGTATGAGCCTTCGGAGAAGTCGCCAAGCAATCGACCCAAAGGGAAGCAGAAGACGGTCGGCTTTCCCACGATCGCGCAGGCGAAGCTGACGATCGCAGGAATTTCCGGCACGATTGCAGCGGACCCCACATCCACGGGTGCGACGATTCGCGTCGAGGTTCCGTCCGGCAAGACGACATTGAAAGCCTGGTTTACGGATTCGGAGGGGAAGGATTTAATCGGTGCGTTCTTCGTGACGGTTCGTAAGAAATAAACTTCCGTACCGATCAGGAAACGAAGCATGTCGGCACCGGCACCGAACCAATCGCGCATTCTCATCGGCCTCGTACTCGGGGCGATCGTGGGCACGACGGTGAACTACCTGTTCGTGCCGGCGGCGGAGCCGGGAGAACAGGCCCAAATCCCGGACTGGCTCACGATCATCAACCAGAACATCGCGCTGCCGATCGGTCAGATTTTCCTTCGCCTGCTCTTCGTCACCGTCGTTCCACTGGTCTTCGCCTCGCTGGCGGTGGGCGTATCGCAGATCGGCAGCATCGGAGCGGTGGGGCGCGTAGGTGCGAAGACGCTGGCGTACTTTCTCATGACGGCCGCGATCGCCGTCGTCATCGGCCTTTCGCTGGTGAATGTCGCCAAGCCTGGCGAAGGCTTGTCCCCCGAAGCGCGTCAGCAACTCGAGAAACAGTACGGCAGCGAGGCGTCCGCGAAAAAGCCCGCCGACTACACGGTGATGACGTTCATCGATTCACTGTTGCCGCGCAACCCGATCAAGGCGGCGGCGGAACTGCAGATGCTGGGCATCATTTCCTTCGCGCTGCTCGTGGGGATCGGCATCACCAAGCTGGAACAGCCGAAGGCGGAGTTGCTGACGCGTGGGTTGGAAGCGGTGGGTGAACTGATGGTCTACATCATCGGCTGGGCGATGGTGATCGCGCCGGTCGGTGTGTTCTGTCTGATCTTTTCGACGACGTCGCAGTTCGGATTCGGACTTTTGAAGCTGCTCGGCGGATACACGGTTGTGGTTCTCGTCGGGCTCGCCATTCAGGGATTCATCGTCTTCCCGATTCTCGTGAAACTGTTCGGCGGGTACAACCCCATCGAGTTCTTCCGCAAAGCGCGGACATCCATCGTCACCGCCTTCAGCACCAGTTCCAGCAATGCCACCCTGCCGACGAATATGCGGACAGCGCAGGAACAGTTCGGCGTTCCGCCGCGGATCGCCGCCTTCGTTCTTCCGTTGGGCGCGACGATGTGCATGGGCGGAACCGCACTCTTCGAAGGCGTGACCGTTGTGTTTCTCGCGCAGGTGATGGGCGTGCAGTTGGACTTCGCGAATCAGATCATCGTGGTGATTCTGTGCGTGCTCACTGCGGTGGGTGCGGCCGGCGTACCGGGCGGATCGATTCCGCTACTGATGACGGTATTGGCGTCGCGCGGCATTCCGCCGGAATCGATTGCGCTGATCCTCGGCATCGATCGCATTCTGGATATGTGTCGGACGACGGTGAACAACATCGGCGACCTGTCGGCGGTCCTTTTTATTGCTCGAAGCGAACGCACCAATGAACAACCCGCGGAGGGTCCACCACCCGCGGGCTGAGCGTACGTTATTCGAATGAGTTATCGGTTGACAACAAACCGCTGGAGCGCAGGCGCCTGAACCGGAGTTCGCGTCGTGGCGGTCGTTTCCTGAAGGCCGATCGGATGGCGGATCGGCATCGGCGTGGGCATCGGCGTTCGCACGGCGAGCATCGCTTCATCAATTCGCGATTGGACTTCCACATCCTCATCGTCGTTGACCGCCGCCAGGGCGAGGGCCACACGTTCATCGTCCGGTGCGATCTGTCCGAGTAAGGTCACGCTTCGGCCACGCAATTCCGGATCGACGGAAAGTAAACCGTTCAGGAGCGCGGGCACGGATGCGCGGCCGATGCGTTTGAGCGCGACCGCTGTCACCACACGGGTCCGGACATCGTTATCGGAGAGCGAAGGCATCATCAGTGGCACGGCAGCGTGAGCGGCCGAACCCAATCGTCCGAGTGCTCCAATGCAATCGCGGCGTACGCTTTGGTCGTGATCCTTCAGACCCGAGATCAGCAATGGCAAGGCCATCAGGGCGGCCAATCCCTGATCGCCGATGGCTCGCACGGCCCGGCGACGGACCCGGGGTGACGAATCCCGCAAAGCTGCAGCGAGCGCTTCCACTCGCTGAGACTCGGGGATCGGCAATTCCGAGATCGCGACCACGGCGAGTTCACGGATTTGTGTCTGTGAATGCGTCAGGGCGTCGGTCAAGAGGTGTAGTGCCGGAGCACACTGGCTTTCCGGCAAATGCTGCATGAGCACGGTAAAGACCAGCCGATGCATCACTTGGGGCGATAATTGTTCCATGAGCGCGACCGTTCTGGGTGGGCGTTGGGCGGCCGTGAGGGGCAATCGACCTTTTGGAGTTGAGTGCAAAATAGTTTACGCAAACGGCTCTGCCGGAATTTTCCGAAAAAATTACCCAGTTCCTCCGATGACCGGACAGGAAAATCCGCGCCGGGCGCAGGAAATGAACACCCGCGCAAGGAATCACCAATTGGACCGAAGCGAAATCGAAACTAAGCTAGAGGCAGGGCTTTGGTTCAAGATGAATTCTGAGGCATTCTCGTATGTCGATGATGGTGACTTGCCCAACTTGCCAGGTCATGCTTCGCGTACCTCCGGGTGCCGATACCATTCGCTGTCCGCAGTGCAAGACGGTTCTGGCTCTGCAAACGCCAGAACCGCCTCCGCCCCCGCCACCGGAACCTGTCAAACCCGCGATCCCTCTTCCCTTTGCGCGTCCGCCGGTCGCTCCGCCACCTCCGGTTGCCAAGCCGCCCGAACCGATTCCGCGAAGTCGGATCGTCCGGGGGAAATTCGTCGAGGATCACGAAGACATCGGAGACGAGGAACTGCCGGATGATTCGCGCAGGCGAACGCGCCGAGAATTGAGCGACGACGAAAAACTCGAACGGAAGATGGACCGGGTCGAAGAAGTCATTCGTCCCGCCCGCATCGGCCTGACCCTGATCGGTTACGGGGCGATCGCCGCCTGCATCGCCCCGCTGGGGGTTGCGCTGGTTTTCGTTTCAACTCTCTTCATGCAGTCCGCAGACAATCCGTTCATCTGGTTGCCGATCCTGAGTCTCGGCAGCCACTGGCTACTGACGTTGACCGGTTTCGGATTCTGCTGCATGGGCCCCAAGGACATGCGGTACATGGCCATCAGTGGTGTGGTCGTGATGCTGCTGCATGCTCTCGCGCTGCTGGGCCTGGTTCAACTGACGGCGAAATCGATCGTGTTGGCGAACGCGGGGTTCGCCGGGCTGAACGATGAATCGGGCCTGACGAGCGCTGCGCTGCTCGCGAATCTGTTCAACAATCTGAGCGGTGTGGCGAATATCCCACTCTTCGTTTTCATTCGACTCCATCAATCGATCGGCTTTCTGGCCTTTGCGGTCATGCTGATCGCCGGCGGATTCGAGTTCGCCAAACTCACTCTGATCGGGATTCTGGCGAATCATTACGCCATCGAGAGCAAAGCGCCGGAATTGGGCCACCGATCGATTCGCTTCGTTTACCGGTTGTTCTGGGTTGTGATTGTCGGGTTTGTGGGCGAACTGATCATTGTGGGAGGAACGCAATTGGGTTTCGGTTTCGTCTTCCTGAGTCTGCCCTCGATGATGCTGATGAACGCGTATTTTCTGTGGTGCGCGTTCTCGTGGATCGCCCAGTTCCAGGTCTTGAACGAAGTCATCGAGGTGATGACTCCCGAGCGGATCACGGACAAGCGGGCGAATCTGGACCTGTATTGACATTCTAAGGGGACTGTCACCTTTTTAATAAAAATATTTTTATTAAAAAGGTGACAGTCCCCTTAGAATTCAGGTGCCGGGATAGCGGACGACAATTTCGCGGCACGCCTCCGGATGCTCGATCTTCGCCAGCGTGCCGTCCGGCCAGACAATCTGGACCGATTCGATCGCCCGCTGCGTCCCCAAGCCGAAATGCGCAACCGGTTCCATCTGACAGAGCGAACCGCTTCCGCCGCAAATCGTCCGCACCTGGATCCGCCCTCCGCTCACCAACCGCACAAACGCCCCCCGGGCCGCAGCCCCAAAGCGCGTCAGCGGTCGCACGCGCAGCCACGCAGAGTCGTTCTCCGCCCAGCGAGCAAGTAAGGGCGGAGAGTCCCCTCGCGTCATCACCAGTTCCAGCCGACCGTCCTGATCGAAGTCCCCCACCGCAGCGCCCGTTCCGCCCGCTTCCGACACCACCGGGCCCGGATCGCTGACGATCCAGTGACAGTCCTCACCCGGTTGCCGGCGAAAAAACCGATTCGCGTCCTGCCGGTTGATAAACAGGATTTCCTCGAAGCCATCGTTATCGAAATCGGCCACAACAACCGTTCGCGTGTCGCTCGGGAACGCCATCGCCGGCGAGACCAGATTGCGAAAGATCGCATCGTCACGGCGTGCGAACAGCCGATGAGGCCCGTCCGCCACGGCCACGAGAATGCCGTGCGTGCCGTCACCCGCATCGAACAGCGTTGCACCGATGCCCGATTCGTCCGGGTCGGCAAGCCCGTGCTCGAGTGCGACCTCCAGAAATGTTCCCAGCCCCGTGTTCCGGAACAGCCGGTTCGTTCCCGACTGATTCGCCGAGAACAAATCCGGTCGCTGCGACGCCAATGGCGCAACCAGCAGCGCACCGCCAATCATCGGAAGATCGATTCCGAGCGCCGGCGCCAACTCCACGATCGAGTTCATGTCCGGACGTTCGAGGAGCCGTAGCGGTCCGCCCTGGCTTGCGATCGCGAAGCTGTAACGGCCATGCCCGCGGCGATCGAGCGCCGCAACCGAGCGCGTCGGATACGGACCAAAAACCGGTTCGTGAGGAGATGTCGAGAACAGATCGAACCAACCCTCAGGCCGAAAATCGAACAGACGATCGGCCTGCGCATTCTCATTGACGAGATACAGTTCGTCGCGGCCGTCGCCATCGAAGTCCGCCGCAATCGCGCCGCGGCCCGCGCGCTCCGGATCGGCGAGCACGGGGACGATCAATTCGCGTACGTATTCGTTTGTCCACTTCAAGATGCGATTCGCGCCGCGGGCCGACAGAAAAACTTCCGACTGCCCATCGCCGTCGAAATCCCACACGCAGACACCGGTCAACCAGGCGGGGACGCGTGCCGGGAGTTCGTGGGAGCAATCAAGAAACATAGGTTACAGTACGCGGCTGATGATGCATTTGAGGTAGCCGCTCTCCCGGCAAGCGACGTTCACGGGATGGTCGGGCGAAGGTCCGCGGCGCTCGAGAATCTGGGTATCGCGGCGGGCGTCGATCGCAACCTGCGCCACGATCTCCTCCAGATCGGTCATTGTGATCAATCCGGTGCAGCAGCACGAAACGAGCAGACCATTCGGTGCCAGCAGTTTGAGCGCGAGTTGATGCAGCCGGCGGTAGCCCTTGAGCGCATCCGGAACCGCGGCACGGTTGCGGGCGAATTTTGGCGGATCGAGAATCACGACATCAAACTGCTGCTGTTCGGCCGCGAGTACCCCAAGCTGATTGAAAACATCGGCCTTTGTGGTTTGAATCTGCGTCGCCACGCCGTTCAACTCCGCATTCCGCCGCGCGAGTTCCAACGCCGCCTCCGATGCGTCGAGGCACAGCACCGATGCCGCACCCGCCTTCGCCGCATAAATCCCAAACCCGCCCGAATAGCTGAACGCATCCAACACACGCTTCCCCGCACTCATCTCCGCCACGCGCGCCCGGTTATCACGCTGATCCAAGTAATAGCCCGTCTTCTGACCCTCCGCCAGATTCACCGCAAACGTCAAACCGTTCTCCTCGAACGTCAGTTCCGGCGGCGGCGGTTCGCCCCACAATAAGCCGTCCTGCAGTTCACAGCCTTCCAGTTTGCCGATCCCTTTTTCCGTTCGCAAATAAATGCCGCGGGGTTGCAGCAGTTCCGCGAGAATCTCCGCGATCATCTCCTTGCGCTGTGCAAGCCCGAACGCAGTGAACTGCGCCGTCAGCCATTCGCCGTAACGGTCCACAATGAGCCCGGACAAGCGATCGCTTTCGCTGAAACAGACCCGGTACGCGGATTTCGGCCCGTGATTGAGCTTCAGCACGTCGTGTCGAAGTTCGATGGCGTTTGCGATCCGCTTCAGAAAGAACGCCCGATCGAGCGGCTGTTCCTCGACCCAGGAATAGAGTCGGACGACGATCTTGGACTGACTGTTGAAGAGTCCGTGGGCGATGAAGTTGCCGGCGGAGGAACGCAGGATCACCGCTTCGCCATCCGCGGGCTGACCATCGATCGACTCCACGGCACCGGCGAAGACCCACGGGTGGCGCCCGTAGAACGGTTGGGCGCGTTTGGCTTTCAGAATAACGGAAGCGGACATGGATCCTGCAGTGTGAGTGAGGTCAGTTCGTTTGCTGGACGGCACGAAGGTACGCCAGTCCCCGGTCGATCGGATCGGGTTCGGCCCGCGCGGCCAACAGAGCACGCACGCGATGAATCAGTTCCGTCTTGTTGATGGGCTTCGTGAGGAAATCGTCGGTCCCGACATCGACCGCCCGTTCGATGTCCGTGGGCCGATCGAGGGCGGTGATCATCAGAATGCCGATTCCGCGCGTGGATTCGTCCGCCCGCAGGCGCTTGCAGACATCGAACCCGCTCAGCTTTGGCATCATGATGTCCAGCAGAATAAGATCCGCCGGCCATTCGGTCGCGAGCTTGAGCGTTTCGTCGCCATTGGTCGCGATCCGGGTTTCAAACCCGCTTCCGTCCAGATGCGCTTCGAGCAGTTCGGCGTTCGCCTGATTGTCGTCGGCGATGACGATGCGTGGCATTCGCTCACTCTCCCAAGACGGACGCCCACCCGAAATCAGGTGGGCGTCTGGAAGAGCTAGTATATCAACTCGATCACGTGCTGAATTCCGGTCTTCGCTTGCAGAGCTGGGTTTGCAGCCGCGTCACGATGCTGCTGTGCATCTGGCTGACACGCGATTCGCTGAGGTTGAGCGTCATGCCGATCTCTTTCATCGTCATTTCCTCGTAATAGTAGAGGATGACGATGAGGCGCTCGTTGCGGTTCAAGCCCCGCGTCACGAGCCGCATCAGATCGCGATTCTGCAGGCGGTGCGTCGGGTCTTCCGCTTTTTTGTCTTCGAGAATATCAATCTCGCGGACGTCCTTGTAGCTGTCCGTCTCGTACCACTTCTTGTTGAGGCTCACGAGGCTGACCGCCGTCGCCTCCGAGACGTACTTCTCAACCTCTTCGATCGGGATCTGCAAGCGAACGGCCAGTTCCTCCGCGGTCGGCTTGCGCCCCAGCGCCGTTTCCAGCTCCTTGCTGGCGGCGTCGTACTTGCTCTGCTTCGATCGCACGAGGCGCGGAACCCAGTCCATGGTCCGCAGCTCGTCGAGCATCGCTCCCCGGATCCGCGGGACGCAGTACGTTTCGAATTTCACGCCGCGAGTCAGATCGAACGCTTCAATCGCATCGAGAAGACCGAAGATACCGGCACTGATGAGGTCGTCGAGTTCCACACCGTCTGGTAATCTCGCCCAGATGCGCTCACCGTTATATTTGACCAGCGACATGTAGTTCTCGACCAATCGATTCCGCAAGTCCAGGGTCGGATTCGCCCGATACTCTTGCCAGACTTGTTGAATGTCGGTCTCGATTTTGGTGCCAACCATCGAAATCCTCCCTGATGTCAGGCAAGTGGCTCGAGCAGAAAACCGTTGATGCCCGCACGGAGCGGTCCAAGACCATCAGACCCCGAGCCGACCATCGTAGGTTCAGCGTTCGAACTCCCGCCGCCCGGTTACCGTCCGACTCCCCAATCGTTCGGCGCCGGGCAAGCGGTCGTCGTTCGAATGCGCCATTCTGCGCGGACTTACCCGTTTCCCCCGCGAAACCGGTCGGGATAGACCGGCCTCTTCATCGCGTTTATCGGATGGGAACTTCGCTTCCTTGATGGAATCTCTTCAAAGCCCCCATCCAACCCGTTTGACTTTGCCGGTTGGGCGGGCCGGAGTACGGGACTGTGCCCCCACAATCCCGCATCCGACGCGCTACCGGCACGATCCGAACCACCCGAACCGACCAGGGCGAATTCCCCTCCGTCTTGGCCGATTCGGTGATTGGACACTTGTCGCCCGTGCGAGTTGCGGGTGATAACGACGAGCTTGAACCTTGTCGAGACTTTTCCGTGCCGGTTCTCAAACGAAATGAAAGATTCTCAATCCCTACCCATTCGCGGCCTTCCCAGATTCCCAACTCCCGCACCCCATCGGTAGAAATGACAATAACCAACTCAGAGAGAGGACATAAAGAGCCACGCACGCAGTAAGTGGAAGAGTATCACTGGTGGACTGACGTCGCGCCGTTCGCCGAACTTGCAAGGAAGGTGGCGCCGAGGCTTTGCGAGGCCCACCGCTTGGACGTTGCCCTCATACGGAGAGCCTCTGTCTTCGTTCCCCTAGCATGCACTCGGATGGTGCCACGGGTGAGCGTGTGGATTTGTCTTCGGCTCCGAAGGAGCCAGCGAATGGTGCCTCGGGTGAGCGTGAGCACCTGTCTTCGTGCCCCGACGGGGCACTGGACTGTAGCCACGGGTGAGCGAGCGAAGCGAGCGGAACCCGTGGAAACGTGACCCACACACCTCTTGGAACTGCCCCGGAGGGGCAGAGGAACGATTCCGGACTCGGTTCCTCTGCCCCTCCGGAGCCGAAAACCCACGCATGCCCTTGCTGACACTGCATACGTGTAACAATTTCAAATTGCAGAATGAAGAAAACTGACTGCTTATCACTAATCACTTTTGAATGATACGCTCCCCACTTCATTTTCGCTTCTTCCGAACGATCCCTCGAAGTATATCGAGCCGATTCGCCGGGGCGGACGGCGACAGGAAATCCGGTATCGTGCTTTTGGTTCTTCGCGGCCGCGAGAGAAACTCCACCGGCCACTCCGCAACACGCCGCTTCCTCACATGCCGGTACTGACCCGGCTTGGGCTCATCGATGTATTCCTTTTGCAATATCAACGCCAGCGGCTCTTCGGTGCCCGGGTAACTCTCCGAAAAGCGGAGCGCTTCGGGATAGGACGCGAAGGCGAAGTAATAGTCGTTGCCCTCGGCTTCATCCGGCGCTCCGCGCTCGGGATGGCACCACACGCGATATTCCAGAACGGCATCCCAGACAAACCCGCCACCGGCAGCGGCGAGCGCAGAGTACCAGCCAACACGAGCCGGATCGATCGCTCTGGGAAACCGCTTCCGCATGATCAACTCGTGCAGTGGAGTTCATGAGTACTACAAGTTGTCAGCTTCAATCTTCCGGCTGGCGGACTAGTACCCATTCTTTGACATTTTTCGGACCGAACAGCCCGAAAGTGTAAGTGAGTTCCTCCCGGCAGAACCTTAATATCGCGAACGACTCCGGGGCGGGTGAAAGCAGTATTCGTTCAGAGTAGCGGAGCGATAGTACTTCACCGACCTCAGACTCCCGGGGCTGGAAGTCGAGAACATAAATGTTGATGTCGAGGTGGAGATAAAAACAATCACCGACACCGAGCAAGATAACATCTAAAGTGAGCCGAGGCCCCGGCCAACGGAACTCGGCGAAGAACCCGCGACCAGCCGATCGAAGGTGGAACTCGGCACCGCAGCCAGCGTACACGCCGACGCGACTCAAGAGTGCCATGTGCACTTCCGGGAAAGTCAGCGTCACGATTGCAACCTCCTACGGTGCGTTTAAGATTGGAGTAATCCAATCTTGCTTTGCTTTTGGTTCCTCTTGCCGCTCGCCCATTCCTCATTCTCGAGGAGCAGCATGAATCTCAATTCCTATCCCATTCTCTTCATCAAACTTGTCCCATGCAATGTCGGAAGTCGAATCTTCACCGGCGGACTGACGTCGCGCCGTTCACTCAGAAAGAGGCACTCGCACGGAGAACAAGGATATGTTCGAATCAATGCAAAATGAGAAATGAAAGTGCACACTGTCAGAACTTTTCACTCGACATTTTTCACTTTTCATTGGTTCGAGAATTTGAGGTGCGAAAGAAAAGGCGGTCTTGTGTTGAGTGCTTCAATCGACGTAACTCCTTATCGGGCAAAGGCGCTTCCGAAATTTTGGCGTCTTTCCACGGTAGGGTGTGGCAGTGTCGGTGGAAAGACGAGTCGGCGTTTGAACGACTCCGCCATGTGCGTGAGCGGCAAGTGACGGAGTCCTCCTGATCGAATTGCAACTTGTCAAATTGAAATTGTCGGAATCGGGCCAGAAGCTTTGGGATTCGTATCTTTTCAGGATGATTCCACGAAAAGAGATAGTAGCGCGGCTGCGGGAGCAGGTGCGATTGGGCAGGCCGATTATTGGCGGCGGAGCGGGTACGGGTTTGTCGGCGAAGTGCGGAGAGCTGGGCGGGCTGGATCTGATTATTATTTACAATTCGGGCCGGTTCCGGATGGCGGGTCGTGGCTCGCTGTCGGGGATGATGCCATACGGTGACGCGAATCAGATTGTGATGGAGATGGCGCGTGAGGTGCTGCCGGTGGTGGAGCGAACGCCGGTTCTGGCGGGTGTGTGCGGGACGGATCCGTTCCGGATTATGAAGCGGTTTCTGATGGATGTGCGCGACGCGGGGTTCAGCGGGGTCCAGAATTTTCCGACGGTGGGTCTGATTGATGGGACGTTTCGCGTGAACCTGGAAGAGACGGGGATGGGGTTCGATCGCGAGGTGGAGATGATCCGGTTGGCGCAGGAGATGGACCTGTTGACGTGTCCGTATGTGTTCACGGAGCGTGAGTCGGAGCTGATGGCGGGTGCGGGTGCGGATGTTTTGATTCCGCATATGGGTTTGACGACGAAGGGGACGATCGGAGCGAAGACGGCTTTGACGCTTGAGGAGAGTGTGCGGAGAGTGCAGGCGCTGTCGGATGCGGCGAAGCGCGTGAATCCGGAGATTTTGGTTTTGTGTCACGGAGGTCCGATCTCGGAGCCGGCGGATGTTTCGTATGTTTTGGCGCGAACGAAAGGAATCGTGGGTTTCTTTGGCGCGAGCTCAATTGAGCGTTTGCCAACGGAAGTTGCGATGACGGAATGCGTGCGAACCTTTAAGGATCTTTCGTTGATCACATCAATTTGATGGCTTTCAATTTACGGAATCGCCACAATCGCCACAATCGGCATGGCACTTGCTGTAAGTCTTACACGGTTCTCGATTGCCGCGCAAGAGAATTCGGCTATAAATAAATTAGAGATTAACGGTTCGGATCGGGATGCACCGCACGGAAGCGCGCCCAAACTTTTGAGGGCGTGGAATGCTTTGCGTCGGAGCGTACCGGTTCAAACCGGCCGAATCGCCCGCCGAGTTGGAGCAAATCCATCGCCTGAATTATCAGACGTTTGTGCAGGAAATTCCTCAGCACAACGATCCTGGCACCGGTCGGCTGATTGATCAATTTCACGAAAAGAATCAGTACCTCATTTGCCTGAAGGACGGCGAATTGGTCGGTATGGTTTCGTGGAATGATCAGGCACCGTACTCGGTGGAGAAGCGTCTGCCAGATCGGCAGGTTTTGTTTGCTCCCGATGTCAAGCCGGTCGAGATTCGCCTTTTGGCTGTTGTGCCTTCGGAGCGGACATCGCCGGTGATGGCAGGGTTGGTGTGGTCGCTGTACTTGGAATCAGCGACACGAGGATGGACCCATTTTGTCATCTCGGGTGTGTTGGAACAGCAGGACCTGTACACACATTTGGGATTTGTAGCATTGGGTCCGGCCGTCGGATCAGGCCGGGCGAGTTTTGTACCGATGTGGCTGCCTGTGGAAAAACTGGAGCAAACCATGCGGCGGCCGATGCAACTGTGGCAAAAACGATTGGAGCGCCACCAATGACGGTGAAGATACGGCGTTCTGACTTCGGAGGCCTCGACTTGATGATGCGCACCGTGACGCCCACCAAACAATCCCCGCGGACTTATCAGTCGGACTGGCAACCAGCCGATAACCGCAAAATGGTCTGTATGCTGCCGGGACCGGTTGCGATCGCTCCGCGTGTCACGGCCGCATTCCATGAACCGCTCGTCTATCATCGCTCGGAAGAATTCATTCCGCTCTTTGAAGGTGTGCGAACGAAGCTGTCCAACATGGTCGGCGGGAAACAGGTCGGCATGTTCATCGGCAGCGGTACGCTGGCCAATGACGCCGTCGCCGCCACACTCGCTGCCGACCCCGCTCGCGATAACGGGCTTGTTCTTGCCGCCGGCGAGTTCGGCGACCGCCTGCTCCGTCAGGCCAACAACTGGAAACTCTCCCCGAAAGTTCTCACTTGGAACTGGGGGCGTGCATGGCAGCTCGATGAAGTCGAAGCCGCAATGCGCGTCATGCCGCCGGGTGGCTGGGTCTGGGGAACGCATCACGAAACAAGCACCGGAGTACTCAACGACCTTCCAGGTCTTGTTCGGATCGCCAAGAAATACGGTCATCGCGTTTGCGTCGATTGCGTGAGCAGCCTCGCGACGGTCCCCGTGGATCTCACCGACGTCTATCTCGCCACGGGAGCGAGCGGTAAGGCCGTGGGAAGCTATGCTGGTGTCGCATTTGTTTTCGCGAATCCCGCCGAGCTCGCGCATTTGGAAACGACTCGAATCCCAACCTACCTCGATGTCGCCGCGACGGTGTTGACGGTCGGTCCAAGGTTCACATCACCTTCGCCAATGATCAAAGCGCTGGATGCGGCGCTGGATACGTTCTCGACACCCGAGCGGCGAGAAGCACGTTTTCGTGAAATTGCCGAACTCGGTAGCCTGATCCGATCGCGATTGAAAGATGCGGGATACACGCCTCTGGCTCAGGATTGTGTAGCCAGCCCTGCGATTGTGACATTCGCACCTCCGGGCGATGTGTCCAGTTCAGCGTTCGTATCGATGTGTGAAAGCTGGGGATATC
Organism: Limnoglobus sp.; assembly: GCA_041742055.1. Classification (GTDB taxonomy): domain Bacteria; phylum Planctomycetota; class Planctomycetia; order Gemmatales; family Gemmataceae; genus Limnoglobus. The sequence continues at coordinate 62,214 of JBGSJI010000019.1, forward strand.
AGATCGCAGGACAAAGCGGTTATCTTGCCGAACGCCGACTGGTTCAACTCGCCGTCATGGGACATCTGTCCCGGGCCGAAATTGAACCGCTGCTCGAGCGTCTGGGATAATCGAGTAGTCATGTGAAAAGGAAAGCGGCCTGAAAATCAGTCCGCTTTCCTTTATTTCATTTCAATTATTCAACAAATTGAACATCGACCGGATTCGGAATCAGGCCGGCTTTGTGTCCCTCATCCAGTAATCGCCTCACCGCTTCGCGGCCGCGTGGGCCATAATCGAGTGTCCAATCGTTCACATACATGCCAACGAACTTGTCCGCGAGTGTGACGTCCATATCGCGGGCGTAGTTCAACGCATGATCGAGAGCTTCCTTGCGATGCTCGAGACCATACTGGATGCTCTCCTTGAGAAGCCGACTGATTTCGCGAATGGTCGCATCGCCGAGGTCGCGGCGGACGACGTTCCCGCCCAGCGGTAGTGGCAGGCCGGTCTTTTCCTGCCACCAGACGCCGAGATCGACGATCAGCTGCAGCCCCTGATTCTGGAACGTGAGCTGGCCTTCGTGAATGATCAGCCCCGCATCGGATTTCCCGGCGGCGACATGATCGAGAATCTGATCGAAGGGAATGACTTCGAATTTCAAAGTCTTTGAAGATCCTGGCTTCAAATCTTCCAGAAGTAGTTTCAGCGTGAGGAATGCGGTGGTCATGGTTCCTGGTACGGCAATCGTGACAGAGGGCAAATCCGCCAGTGCGATCGCGCGCTTTGCGACCACCATCGGGCCGTACTGATCCCCCATGCTGCAACCGCTCGGCAGCAGAGCGTACTTGTCCAGTAGCTGCGAATAGGCGTGGATACTCACGGCGGTGACTTCGAGTTCGCCCTTGAGCGCCCGCCGGTTGAGCGTTTCGATATCCTGCAGTTCGTGCGTGAACCGCAGGTTGCCCGTCGGGATTTTGTCATTCGCGAGGGCATGGAACATGAAGGCATCGTCGGGATCGGGTGAATGGCCGACGCGGATCAGTTGTGTGGTCATTGATGGTCCTTGAGTACTTCGGCCGGTGTGCCGGATTGGGCGATCTCGCCCGCTTTCATCAGGTGAACAAAAGTCGCCTGCTCTGCGAAATCCATGTCGTGTGTGACGACGATCATGGTCTGCCCTTCGGCAGCGAGATCGCGCATGACGGCGAGCACTTCCTTCGCCATGGCCGGATCCAGTGCGCTTGTCGGTTCGTCAAAGAGGATCGCTAGTGGTTGAACCGCAAGAGTACGGGCGATGGCAACACGCTGCTGTTGTCCGCCGGAAAGATTCGCCGGTTTGGAGTCGGCTTTGTCCTTCAGCCCCACACGTTCGAGCAGTTTGCGTGCGAGTGGTTCCGCCTCCGCTCGCGATTTGCCCAAGGCGTGGCGAGGCCCGCTCATCACATTGTCCAGCACGGTCATGTGCGGGAAAAGATGAAACTGCTGGAAAACCATCCCCACGGATTGCCGAAGCTTCTGCAGCACTTGGGGATCGTTCGGTTGTCCGCCCGTGATCTTGTGGCCAAGCACGTCAACTTCGCCGCTTTGAAACGTCTCGAGGCCGTTGATGCAGCGGAGAAGCGTACTCTTGCCTCCGCCGGACGGGCCGACCAGCGCAGTCACTTCACCTTTGTTCACCGTCAACGAAACACCATTGAGGATACGGTGTGAGCCATGGAATTTGGTGAGCTTGCTGACTGAGATCATGCCCGGCCTCCTTCCTTGGTCATCGAGAGGGAGCGTTCGAGTCGCGCAGCCAGTATCGAGAGCGGATAACTCATGAGCAGATACAGAAGGCCGACGGCTGCTGCGAGTTCGACCACGATGCCCGGATACGTTTTGTACTGGTAATAGAGGCCTGTGAGTTCGACAACGAGGATACTCGAACAGACGGCGGTATCCTTGAACAGAGCAATAAAATCGTTGGTGACCGGCGGAATGACGATGCGGATGGCCTGAGGCATGACAATCCGGCGAATGGCGGTTGGACGGCTCATCCCCAGTGCCAGCGCCGCTTCGAGCTGTCCACGGGGCACGGCTTGCAATCCTGCCCGGTAATTCTCGGCCTCGTTGGCGGAGTAATTCAGCGCCAGTCCCAGCACAGCCGCCGAGAACGGTGTGATGGAGAGCCAGTTCGTCAGCGTCTCCGAACCCGCGAGTGTGCCCAGTTGTGGGAGCAAGTAGAAAATGACGAACAGTTGTAGCAGCAGTGGGGTACCACGAAGAACCTCTACGTAAATAATCGTCAGAACGCGGATTGGCCATGGCCCGTAGACGCGGCCAATGGCCATGAGCATTCCGAGGAGGATGGCTAACGGAAATGACACAACCGCTAGCAGGATTGTCATTCGCGCGGCGCGCAACAGATTTCCAAGAATTGCGGAGAAGCGGATGCTGGTTTGCGGGCGGTCCTTGAGTTCCTCGTCACCGAGTTCGTCCGCCACGTCAGGCCATCTCTGTTCCGCCAGATACGCGAGACGCTGTTGAGCCGCGCTCCAGAGACCGTACTTGCGGTACAAATCGCGGAGGTACCCGGTGCGGATAGCCTTTCGTATAGCGTTGTTGAGTTGTTCACGGAGTTCGGCATCTTCAGGTCGCGTGAGGATTACGTAATATCCGGTGCCGACCGGTTCATCGACGATACGCAATTTGGGAAAGCGGTCGGGCTGGATGTAATAGGCTGCGGCCGGCGAATCCTGCACCGTGGCATCCACGTCTCGCCCTTCAGCCACAAGCCCCAGCATTTCTGTGACCGTTTCAGACCTTACAATTTCAATCTTATCGCCGTAGCGGGATTCGAGATATTTCTCCGAAGCCGTACCACGGAGTACACCCACGCGCTTGCGGGGTTCGGCTGTCTCCAGACCGGCCCAGGATTTGATACTGTCGTCATCCGTGCGGCCGATCAGGCGGAACGTGTAGATGAAGTACGGCACGGTGGTCGGGGTTTCTTCGTGCCGTTCCTTGCTGAATTCGTAGCCATTGAGCACGATATCCACGTCGTCATCACGACCCTGATTCGGCCGCTTCAGGAGTTCCGGCAGATTGTCCCACTGATTCTGGACGAAGCGTGGTTCGCGTCCGAGTTCACGTGCGAGATAATCTGCAAATTCGACCTCGAAACCGATCAGTTTGCCGTTTTCGTCTTCGAAGATGAAGGGTGCGCCACCGTTCTTATCGCCGCCCCAGCGGAGTGTTTTCCGGTCCTGCGCCGGACTGATCATGGATGTGGAAAAGAAGAGCACGAAAAGGAAAATCGTTTTCAACTGAGGAGCACCTCCGGTTCCTTTGGGACAGTTATATCGCTGCGCGGCCGATTTGCCTGATCGTGATAGAGATGCGCTTACGAATCGCGGGTTCGCGGTATAAGCGATTATTTATGCTTTGGGTCGAAAGGCTTTCACGACAGATTCATTTGTGGTGAGATAAGGACCGCCGATCAGATCGACGCAATAGGGGATCGCGGGCATGACGGCCATGAGGCAATCGCGAATGGCGGAGGGTTTACCCGGAAGATTCACGATGAGCGATTTGCCCCGAATGCCGGCGGTCTGCCGCGAGAGGATCGCCGTCGGCACAACCTTCAGCGAAACCGCTCGCATCAGTTCGCCAAATCCTGGCATTATTTTTTCGCACACGGCTTCGGTCGCTTCCGGTGTGATGTCGCGTGGTGCGGGCCCGGTACCGCCGGTCGTCACAACAAGGCAGCACTCCTCTGCATCACACAACTCTTTCAAGTTTACCTCGATCACGGTACGCTCATCGGGTATGACTCGAGTCACCGGCTCCCATACGCACGAGAGTATTTCGCGCAGGCAATCAAGAATCGCCGGGCCACTTTTGTCCTCATAGACGCCTTGGCTGGCGCGATCCGAAATCGTAACGATGCCGATCTTCATGGGATATTTGGCAATGGAGAATTCCGTTCGGTTAGTATTTTATCTGGAAACAACCCACTGCCATCCCCAATCCCAAACATCCTCATGATCTGGAACTTTCATTCCGCCGGTTCGCTTGTCTTCGGTCGCGATGCGGTCACGCAACTCGGCGCCATTGCCAACAACTGGGGCTGGAAACGGATCTTCATCGTGACCGATCAGATCCTTGCGCGTGCGGGAATTCTGGCACGAACAATCCACCCCCTGAAAGCCGCAGGCATCGATGTCGAAGTCTTTGATGGCGGACAACCGGAACCGGCTTTGGAAGTGATTCGCGCAGCCCTCGCTGCTGCACAATCATTTCGTCCGGACGCGGTTCTCGGGCTCGGTGGCGGAAGCAATATGGACGCCGCCAAGCTCGTCGCGATCGTGCTGGCGCATGGCGGAGACCCGACGGACTATACCGGTGATTCCCGCGTTCCCGGCCCGGTCACGCCGATCATTTGTGTCCCCACGACGGCCGGAACGGGAAGCGAGGTCTCCGCTGCGGCGGTCTTCACCGATACTCGGAATCAGATGAAGGTCAGCAGTCTCAGCCAACACATTCGCCCCAAAGTGGCCATTGTTGATCCGATGCTGACCGTCAGCTGTCCGGCCAAAGTTTCGGCCGATTCCGGGATCGATGCGCTGGTGCATGCGATCGAGGCGATCACGGCGGTCGATCATGAGGAATTCCTCAAGCGGCCCGGTGGCGCTTCCGTCTATCAGGGCAAGAACCCGATGGCGGATCTGATGGCGGCGAAATGCATTGAGCTGGTCGGGCAGTTTCTGAGGAGGGCGGTGAAGGATGGGAACGATCTGGAGGCTCGAGAAGGGATGGCGCTGGCAGCCACGCTCGGCGGGCTTGCGTTTTCGAATGCCGGAGTCGCGCTGGTCCACGCGATGGAATACCCGGTTGGCGGAGCGGTGCATGTGTCTCACGGGGCGGGGAACGGCCTGCTACTGCCGCACGTCATGCGATTCAATCTGACGGCACGAAAGGATGTCTTTGCCAAGCTGCCATTCATCTTGGGCGAATATCCCGCATCCACCGATCCGCTCGCGCTGGCGAACACGGCAGTCGATATCGTGGTGAAACTGTGTGCCGATATCGACATTCCCGCTCGACTGCGTGATCTTGGAGTCGTTGAGGAACAGTTACCGGGATTTGCGGATAAAGCACATGCCATTTCCCGGCTCATGCGGGTGAATCCCATCAGTCCGACCCGAGACGAAATTCTGGCGATTTACAAAAATGCGTTCTAAAGTTCGGCATGAATTCCGAATCGGAACCCGCTCCTGAAACACGTCCCTGGGTCGTCGTTATCGGGGGATTGTTCGCGCTCGCCGGCTTAGCCTGGTGCGTTCAATTCATCATTGCGCATCCGCAATCACTGCCGAATAAAGATTTTGTTCAATACTGGTCCGCCGCCAATGTCCATTTGCGGCAAGGAAACCCTTACGACGCCGAACAGCTCCGGCCGCTCCAGGCAGCTGCGCTGGGGGAACCGAATCTCACACGCGTGACCATGATGTGGAATCCGCCCTGGGTGCTGACGCTGGTCACGCCGCTGGGCTGGCTGCCATCAGGTCTGGCACACATGGTCTTCCTACTTGTGCAACTAGCGGCGCTGATCCTGTCCACCACCTGGATCTGGAAGCAATTCAACGGTCCACCGGAGAAGTTGTGGGTGGCGTGGCTTTTGGCGTTGGGGTTCGGGCCATCGGTCTTCATTTTCTGGTGGGGTCAGATCGGTGGTTTGATTCTTTTGGGACTGGCGGGATATCTGCGCTATCGCGAATCGCGTCCGTTCGTCGCGGGCTTGTTTGCGGCGCTATTGGCCATCAAACCGCATCTCCTGTTCGCGGTGGGTCTGGTGCTGGTTCTGGACGCATTTCGCAACCGCTCGGCCCGCAAAGTCATCGCCGGTGGTGCGCTGGCGTTCTCGCTGGCGGCCGTGGTTGCCGGACTCATCAATCCCGATGTCTACATGCACTATCGCCTCGCCGGCTGGGAATCATCAACGAACATTAATACGTCGCCCAAAGACTGGAAACAGCCGCTACTCGCTTATTGGTTGCGGATGGCGATCGATCCATCACGGTTCGCGCTGCAATTCATACCACTGATCATCGCCTCGTTGAGCATCGTCGGTTACTGGAATGCGAAGCGGAATCGCTGGGACTGGAACAGCGAAATCTCTTCACTCGTATTTGTCTCAGTGCTGTTCACCGCTTATGGCGCGTGGATGTTCGATCTGGTCGTTCTGCTGGTTCCGGTCTGTGCGATGTCCATCACCGTACTGAAATATCAGACACATCGCTTGCTCTGGTTCGGCGGATTGGGCGCAATGACGGCGCTCGCGACGATTTCGCCCTGGCTGAACCGTTTGATGACCGGCTCACTTGAAACGCCGATGCAGCAATTCATCTGGGTGTCACCGGCTGTATTGCTCTTAACCTTTCTCTGCCATCCCCTTCGGGAGAATCGTAAACTGACCTAATCACTCTCATCAACTGAGGTCGAGGAATGCCCGACGAAACCCAACGCCATCGCGTTGTCATCATTGGAGGCGGATTCGGTGGCCTCTACTGCGCCCTGGGACTGCGCAAGTCTCCCGTCGATGTCACGCTGATCGATCGACGGAATTTCCACCTTTTTCAACCCCTGCTCTATCAGGTGGCGACGGGCGGACTTTCTCCGGCAAACATCGCCGCCCCCCTGCGCGGTATTTTCAAGCGCCAACGTAACACCCGCGTCCTCATGGGTGAAGTCTCGGATTTTGACCCATCGAGCAAGCACGTGATTCTCGGTGATGGCAGCCGATTGCCCTACGACACACTCGTTCTCGCTGCCGGATCGACCCATCACTACTTCGGCAACGATTCGGAATGGGAACCCATCGCCCCCGGATTGAAGACGATCGAAGACGCGACCGAAATCCGCCGCAATGTCCTCTCCGCATTCGAAGCCGCCGAACGCGATCCCGATCCGCAGAACCTAAACCGCTTCATGACCTTCGTTGTCGTGGGCGGCGGACCGACGGGAGTCGAGATGGCCGGCGCCATCGCCGAACTCGCGCACGTTACCATGCGCAACGACTTCCGCATGATCAACCCCGCCCGCTGCCGGGTGGTGCTCGTTGAAGGGCAGACACGCGTGCTGCCGATGTTCCATCAATCCTCCTCTGAAAAGGCCGCGCGTGCGCTTGCTTCACTTGGCGTCGAAATCTGGCTTGATTGCCATGTGACCACCGTAACGCCGGATTTCGTGGAAGTGACATTCGATGCGAACAAAGAGCATCGACGAATCGAAACGAGAACCGTGGTCTGGGCCGCGGGAGTCAAAGCGTCCGGTCTGGGTCGAAAACTCGTTGAGCGGCTGGGGGCAAAAGTCGACGTAGATCGCGGAGGTCGCGTGAGCGTTGCACCGGATTGCTCGATCCCCGGTCATCCGGATCATTTCATCATTGGCGACATGATGAGCCTCAAGGAATCCGACGGCAAGCCGCTGCCCGGTGTCGCACCCGTAGCCATGCAGCAGGGAGACTACGTCGCCGATGTGATCGATCGCCGCGTGCGCGGCAAGTCTCCGCGTGCGGGCTTCAAGTACTGGGACAAAGGGAGCATGGCCACCATCGGCCGCGCCCGCGCCGTCGTCGAAATGGGCCGCATTCGCTTCGGCGGTTTCATCGCCTGGCTGGCGTGGCTATTCGTTCACATCCTCTATCTCGCCCGATTCGAAAACCGCGCACTTGTCCTCTTCCAGTGGTTCTTCAATTACCTGACGCGGAACCGGGCCGCACGGCTCATCACCGGCATGCCGGTCGAAAACCATCCCACAGTCCGCGGCTGATCACCCCAACCTCTCAGGACATCTATCATGCGTGTGCTCTCGCTCCTTGTGCTCTTCAGTTCCACGGCGCTGGCGGAGGAACCAATCTTCGAGCCGAACGCCAAGCTCAAAGTCGAGGCCGAAGGCGAATCCGGAGGCGAAGGCCCTGCTTGGCATCCCAAACTCGGCGTCTTTTCCAGCGGCCGCGGACACATCAACCGTCTGACTCCCGACAGTCAGTCGGTCATCTTCCGCAAGGATGCCGGCACCAACGGCCTGCTCTGGGATCGCGAAGGCCGCCTCCTCGCCTGCGAACCCGTCCTCCGCCGTGTGACCCGTACCAGCACCGACGGCACCGTCACCGTACTCACCGATGCGTTCGGAGGAAAGAAATACAACCAGCCCAACGACATTACGCTCGATTCCAAGAACCGAATCTACTTCTCCGATCCCCGCTACGGTCCGCGAGACGACATGCAGCAACGCGATGAACAGGGCCGCACCATCGAAGGCGTTTATCGGATCGACACCGACGGCACCGTTTCACGCATCATCGGCCGCGAGGTTGAACGCGCCAACGGGGTCCTCGTCTCCGCCGACGATCAATTCCTCTTCGTCGCCGATAACAACAACGACGTCGGTGGAGCACGCAAGCTCTGGCGCTTCGCTCTCAACGCCGACGGCAGCGTCGATCTCAAATCGCAAAAGCTCTTGCACGACTGGAAACTTGGCCGCGGACCCGATGGCCTCAAGCAGGATGTCGAAGGTCGGCTTTATGTCGCGGGTGGGTTGAACAAGCCGAATCCGCCGGCGGAACCGGCCACGGATATCAAAGGCGGAATCTACGTCTTCTCGCCCGAGGGCAAGCTGCTGGCATTTCTGGCCGTACCGCGTGATGAAGTGACGAACTGCGCCTTCGGCGGCGCCGATCGCAAAACGCTCTACATCACCGGTGGAGGAACTTTGTACAGCATCCGCACCACCACCGCCGGGAAACTGGTGTGGCCTGCTGATTAAATCAGCTTTCCGTTTTCACTGAGCCAAAGACGAATTTTTTCCGTCAGTGTGCCGTCGTTGTCCATGCGCGGCACTTTCGTCTGCACGTCGAGTGTCCCCTTGCGGGCCTCCACCCAGTTGCTCAGAGCGGTCAGTTTCACGGGGATCACTTCCGGGCGGATCATCGTCAGATCGCCGATACGGTGGGCGGCATAATCCTCGTTGAGGCGGTCAAGTTCCGCATCGAGATGCCGGGCGAATTCGTTCAGATCGGGCACGCGATCGCGGAATTCGACCAGATAGCGGTGGAATCCCGGCGCGTGGGGCTGCGACGGAAACACCGGGCCAACATGGAAATCGCCGGTGAACACTCCGCACTGCCGGGCCGCGAACGCGATCCCCTTTTCCACTTCCTCCTCAATCAAATGCTCGCCAAAAGCGGAGAGAAAATTCTTCGTCCGACCGGCGAATCGTAGCAGCGGCGGATCGGTTTTTTCGAAGATGATCGTATCGCCGATGAGATAGCTCCAGAGGCCGGCGCAGGTGGTCATCACCACGGCATAGCGTACACCGGTCTGAATCTCGCGCACCGTGTGGCGCGTCGGCTTTTCGATGATCTGTCCGCTCGAATCGAAGTCTTCACACGGCACGAATTCGAAGAAGATATCGTGGTTTGGCACGAGCCTCATCAGTTTGTAGCGGGGATCTTCGGTGGCGATGAATCCTTCGGAGGCGGGGTAGACCTCGCAGAATTCGAAGGCATCACCGCCGATCTGCTGGCGGAAGAGGTCGCGGTAACCATCGAACTTGGTTCCGCCGTGGATGAGCATGCGGAAGTTCGGCCAGATTTCGGAGATGGTGGATTTGCCGGTCACCTGCTTCATCATGTCAAAGAGCAGCGCCATCCAGGACGGAACCCCACTGAGGGCGACGATGTTCTCTTTTGCGGCGGCCTCCGCAAGTCGCGGCATTTTTTCTTCCCACTTGGGAATGCGGCTGAGTTCGAGTGAAGGGAAGGTGAGCGGTCGGACGGCGGCGGGGATTTCGCGGGCGGCGATGCCGCTTAAGTCTCCGCCCCGCGATCCGTTGGGGAGCAGATTCACATCGGTGTTTCCGCCGAGGAAGAAGAACTTGCCGGTGAAGATGCGATGCTTCGGGTAGGCGTGGCGGAAGAGCGCCATGGTGGTGCGGGCGGCCTGGCGGTTCGACTTCACCATTTCCATCGAGACGGGGATGTACTTGGTCGTTCCGCTGGTGGTGCCGGACGAGAGGGCGAAGTACGGCATGAAGCCGGGCCAGGTCTGGTTGGTGATGTCCGGGTAGCCTTTCCAGTAATTGTCCCAAAAGTATTCGTAGGTGCGGACAGGCACGCGGGCCTGATACTCGGCAACGGAAACGATCTGGGAGAAATCGTGATTCATGCCGAATCGCGTATGGCGAGCGTGATGGATCAGCTTGAGGAGCATCGCTTCCTGCACGGCGCCGACATTCATCGCGTCGAGCGCGCGGACGTCGCGGTGCGCGAGATGTGCGAAGGTGGAATCCGCCACTCGACGCGCGAGTTTTAGATTGACGATCGGTGCGAGAAAGGACGAATCGATCATAGTTCCATCCGACGAAAACGGCCCGCACTTCGGCGGGCCGAACTCAGACATTCTACTACCCGCTTTCTTACGGCGCTTCGGCGTCCGGCTTGAAGCCTTTGCAGAAGTAAACGCCGGCGGGTGGGAAGTTCAGTGGAACGAGCTTAAAGCTCACGTTCTCAAAATAGTTTCGGTAGAAGTTCCAGTAGACGTACGGCATGACGGTCAGTTGTCGGAAGACGCCCTCCGGCCCCATGCACTTCATCGCGCTTTCGAAGATCGACTTGCGGATCGCGTGCGGGATGGACGGCATCGGCAGACCCGAGACGATATGATCGACGTGACCGATTCCGCGATCTGCGAGGAGTTTGTCGAGATGGGCGGCGTCGCCCTGCACGATTTCGGCATTGGGGAATCGGCGGCGGAGGCGCTCGCAGAAGTCATGTTCGATCTCTACGATCATGAGGCGCGTGTGCGGTTTGACTTTCTTGAGGAGGATGTCGGTAATGGGTCCGGTGCCGGCTCCGAGTTCGACGATGACTTTGGCGTTGTCCCAGTCGATCCCCTTGAGCATCTCCTTGACGAGGAAGCGGCCGCTTGGGGCCGGCGTGGCGATGGCGGTGCCCTGGGTCATGAATTTTTTGAACACCATCCAAAAGTCACTGCGGTGCTTCTTGTCGGCCGGGGAAGCGGTCGGGCGGGTATCGACGGATCCAGGTGTCATGAGGTTCTCGTTGGAGATTTAACGGCGGGTGGGTTTCACGAGGAATTGACGGGTCCAACTGGGATGGGCCGTCGGATTCGGATCGGTGAGGAAGGACAGAACCAGCCGGTTCACCTTCCGTGAACGTTCGATTTGGGGAGCGTGTCCGCATTTGGGAATCGAGAGGAAATGTCCGATGCCTTCCGGCATTTCCGCGGCGGCGTGTTCGGCGGTCTTCGGGCAGCAGATGCGATCGTTTTCAGCGGTCACGAGGAGTGTCGGCACCTTCAGTTGGCTCATCAAGGGGCGAACCGAATGTTCCTTGGTGTCGTTGACGGTGCGGAGCATGCCTCTCTTCCAACGTCGATTTTTGACGGCTGCCTTGTAGTAGCGGACCATCTCGCGATCGACGAAGCGGCGGCGGTAGAACACGCTTCGTACGACGGAATTCCAGTCTTCTTTGCGGACCCCTTCCATGATCGGCAGGGATTCCTTGTCCCCCATTCCGGAGGGGCATATCAGAATCATCCGGTTGACCATCTCGGGATAGCGCGACGCGAATTCGACCGCGATTTTGCCGCCGAGACTGCTCGCGACAATGTGATACGGCGGAGTCTGGGCAAAATGGAAGAGGTATGTGTGCAGTTGCTCAACGAGATAATCGACGGAGATCTGATCCTTGTCATCGATCCGTTTGTGAATGGCGTCGCCATCGTAGACGAGAAAGTTCGGCAGGTGGACGTCGAAATAACGTTGCCAGAAGCGACGATTCCGGTACCAGGATTCCGCCTGTTCGGCGAGACCGTTGATGAGAACGAGCGGTTGCCGACGGCCATACGCCTTCGGGCGAATGCGTTCGAACAGACCGTTCAGGTCGGGCATAGGAATCGACTCCGTGGTGCACACGGTGGAAATTGGGTGATAGCCTACCGCGCACCAGACCCACGGTGAAGTAAAATCTTACTCCGCGCCGGGTTAGAATGTCACGATAGCTTATGCTAAGACCTGAACAAATACAAGTTGTTCGGTCCGGATCTCTTGTCCGGAAGACGATTCCCGGCGAGATTCATTTCAATCGTGTGCGGTAAGGTTTAGCCTGCCGGTGTGGAACCGAGCACAATAGTGAAGTTCGCCTGAAGTTCGCCGATCTTGGAATCTTTCACTTTCGCGAAGTCGAGCGTGACCGATTCACGGGCTTTCAAATCCTTGATTCCCATGTAGATGCCGTCTTTTTTGTTCCGAGTATCTTCGTCCTTGGCGTAGCATTGCGTGACGAGCAATTCCTTCTTGCCGTGCTTGATCTTCACGTGAATGTGCGGTGCGCGGCCGGGGTATTCCACGGGCTTGATCGTGCGAAAATAATATTCGCCGGTGGAGCCGGTGAGGAAGCGGCCGAAACCCTGAAAGTGTTTGTCCTGCTTATCCTTTTTGGGCTCGCTGTCGCGGGTGTGCAGATACACGCCGTTGGCGTCGCACTGCCAGATTTCGACGAGCGCATTGCGAACGGGATTACCCTTCGCATCCAGCACTTTGCCGGTGAGGTGCGTGATCGTGCCGATGCTGGGATTGATGCTGTCGTTGATGATCAGCAAGTCGTTATCGGTGTCGAGCGGGAGTTTGTTGGGGTAGAACGGCCCTTCGGTCTGCTTCGGGGTCTTGGTGAGTTCCTCGGCGAAAACGCCGGGTGTAAAGAGCGAAACTCCGCCAAGCGCAGCCGTTCCGAGGAATACGCGACGCGATACGGGAATGATCTGAGAGGACATGGTGAACTCCTGACTGACGAAAAAGGGACCCGGTCGTAGTAAACGTATGATTCTCCCAGAATCGTCAGGTCCCCGCAATAATAATGCGCGGGCGCTTGTTCGGATCCGGCTCCGCTCGCTTGATCAGATCGCGCACCATCCACGGCACATTCCCTTCACCGAACAGCAAAAAGCCGAGTGTACCGCTCACCGGTGATTCGTCTGTCCAGCCGAAATGAATTTCCGGTGGGCGACCCACTTTCGCCATCTCGAGGCTCACCGCCGCGAGCGTATGCGAGATCGACGCCGCTCCCGTGATATCGATGACATAGCGCCCTTCTTCCTGCTGCACCTTCACGATCGGCTTGGGGTCGAATTCGCTGGCATCCTCGAGTTCGACCTCGATGAAGACGATCATGAGGTCGCGGGGAATGCGGTGCTCGCGGCGGATGGATGCTTCTTTCTCGGCAAGGCTGCGCCGGCCGGGGCGGTGCGGAACGAGGACGGTCAGGTCCATTTCGCGGATCGTGTCCCAGAGCAGACGCGACTGCGCATCCGCCATCTCGAACCCTTTGAAACGCAGCTCCTTGCTTCGCGCGAACCGCGAAATGATCGAGGTGATCACGATCGTGGCGATGAAAATCAGCGAAATTTTCAGGCCGTAGTAGTGCTTCTGCTGTTCGTTGGCGATGGTGGTGTACACGAAGACGAAGGTGATGATCGCGAACGGCCACGAGATCCGCCGATACCATGGCCCGGTGCGCCCGCGAAAGATATCGATCACGCTCGCCACGCACGCACTCACCATCAGCATCAGCACGCCAGTCGCATACGCACCGCCCTGCGCATCGACATTCGCCTTGAAGAGCCATGTCACGAGGAAGTTGATGACGGTGAAGAGCATCACCAGCGGCCGCGTCGCGCGGGCCCAATCCGGCGCCATGCCGAATTTCGGCAAATACTGCGGAACGAGATTGAGCAGCCCCACCATGGCGCTAGCGCCAGCGAACCAGAGGATCACGATGGTGCTGATGTCGTAGATCGTTCCGAAGGTCGCACCGAAAAACGGGCAGATCTCCTTCGCATTGGGCGATTCGCCATGCGCAAGATACGCCAGCGCTCGACCGGCGGCGGGGACCTTCGGCCAATTCTCGACATGCGGAATCGGCTGACCGTTCGCATCAAGCGGGAATCCGCCCTCCGCTGCAACAGGCGTAATGTCACCCGGCGGAATCAGCGTGCTCACCACGATCGACGACGCCAACAGCATCACAGACATGATCCCGGCGGCGCAGAGCAGCAGCTTCTTCGTGTTCGCGATGCGGCCAAGCGGAAGCTTCGCGTCGTCGTCCGGTTTCCCCTTCACATGCGCCATCACTGCCACGCCAGTCTCGAAGCCCGATAACCCCAATGCCAGCTTCGGAAACAGCAACAGTGCCACGCCGATCATCATCATCGGCCCGCCAGCGGAACCGAGCGGATTCTCCGGCAGGTACCACTTGCCGTCATGTACGAGTTGCCACCAGTCCGCAATCTTCTCAGGATGTTCGAACAGATAATTCAACCCGTATCCGAGCACGACGACATTCAACGTCAGATACACCGCCACAATCGCCGCCGCAATGCCGATGACTTCGCGGAACCCGCGCATGAACATTCCGCCCAAAAGCGTCAACATGAACAGCGTGACCGCGATCTGCTGCCCAAGGCCCGGAGCGGCTCCGTGAGCCGGATGCCATGGCCAGTTCGGATTCTCGATCAGGTGCACCGCCGCATCCGCTGCCGAAAGCGTTTTCGTGATCACGAACCCGGTCGCGGCGAAGCCCAGCAGCACCAGTACCATGATCTTCCCCGGCCAGCCGGAGACCAACCGCGCCAACATGCCGATCGAACCCTGGCCCTCAAACGATTTCGACGCGACATACGAATAGACCGGCAGCGCACCAAACAGCGTGACCAGGATCAGCACGACCGTGGCGATCGGCGCCAAAAGCCCCGCATTCTGCACCGCAATCGCAGGCTGATAACCCAACGTGGAAAAGTAATCGACCCCGGTCAGACACATCACCAGCAGCCAGAACGACTGATGGGGCGTGTGCGAAGATGGCGACTTGGACGGGTTGCTCATGGCTCCGGAAAAGGATGACTCGAACCGATTACTCCGCGACAAGCCGAGCCGAACGGTCCGGTTCAAGGCGGCCACCCATGGGACGACCGGCCTGATCACAGGAACTCTAGTCTAGCGGAATCAAAGGCGAGTAACATCCTTTTCGACGAAACCGAGGCCGAAAATCACGTAACAGATTGTGATATAGAGAGTTGCACCCGATGGATTCGCCGACTGCGATAGCGGCAACCGCACCCGCCCGACGAACCGTCCGACCGAAATCCTCCATCTTGGCGAGAACTCCGCCACCGCCTTACGCACGCTTGTGGCGGAGTTCTCGTGATTGGAACGCTGCACTCAGAATTTCCATTTTTGTGAAAAAATGTTCAGTTAATCGAAAATGGTCATTTCCCAGTGCTTTTTCGCATTAACTGCCAATCTGGCAGGCGAGTTCGCCAACTCAAAACACACACCCCTTGGCGAAGAGACATTGACGAGCTGATATAATGTACATTTGTTTTTGTTGAGCTGTCAGCTGTCACAAGCCCGCAGCGTGAGCAAGGGAGACAACCCGCGCTCGGCGAAGGTCTCCTGACCGAGCCG
>JBGSJI010000020.1:0-15278 GCA_041742055.1 Limnoglobus sp.
GTGGTGCGGGCGAGCACGCAGCACGGAGCCGCCTGAAGGAACCGATCGTAAATAGTGGCCATCCTGCCATCCCCTTTCTGCCGTAATCGACGGCTAGAGAATAGGATAGCGCCTACAAAAGGACCTTGAAAGCCCTGGCCCAACGGGGTCGAGGAACCGCTGCATCGTGTACATCTCGACCATCGTGTTCGAGATCGGCGTGCCGGTGGCGAATGTCAGCCCGTGGCCGGGGTGCCGCTCGTGCAGGTAGTTCGCCTTCATGAGCACGTCGAAGGCGCGCTCGCTGCCGCCGGTCTGGATGCCGGCCACGCGCTCCATCTTGGTGGGCGTTTCCAGGTTCTTGAAGTAGTGGGCCTCGTCCACGAACACGTGATCGACCCCGAGTTCGTCGAACACCAGGCCGTCGTCCTTCTTGTCCTCGGCCAGCAGGTCTTTGAGCCGCTCGGCGCGGGCCGCCTTCTGCTTCTCGATGGTTTTGATCAGGTTGCGGTTGGCCCCCTTGTCGGCCGCGTGTTCGCGGAGCAACTGGTCGTACTCGGCGATCCGCGCGGTCAGGAACCGCTCCTGGAAGTCCCGCGACATGCCGATCCGCTCGAACGAACTGTGGGTGACGACGATCCCGTCCCACTCGCCGGTGGCGATCTTGGCCGTCAGAAACTTGCGGCGGTCCCGCGAGAGGTCTTCTTTCGCGGCGACGAGCAGCCGCGCGTTCGGGTAGAGCTGCATGAACTCGCGGGCGAACTGTTCGAGCAGGTGGTTGGGCACCACGTACATCGGCTTCTGGATCAGCCCGGCCTGCTTCATCTTCATGCCGGTGGCGGCCATCGTGAACGTCTTGCCGGCCCCGACGGCGTGTGCGAGGAGCGTGTTGCCGCTGCTCATCGCCCGCCACACGGCATCCTTCTGATGCGGCCGGAGACGGATGGTCTGGTTCATGCCGGGAAAATCGAGGTGCGAGCCGTCGAACAGCCTCGGCCGCAAATTGTTGTAGGTGTCGTTGTAAATGCGAACGAGCCGCTCGGTGCGTTCGGGGTCGGCGAACACCCACGACCGGAACCGTTCCTTGATGAGTTTCTGCTTCTCGCGGGCGGCGAGCGTTTCCTCCTGGTTCAGCACCCGCTCCTCCCGGTCGCCGTGGTTGATGACGTCGTAAATGGCCGGGGATTTCATGTTGAGAGCCAGCTCGAACAGCGTCGTGCCGTTGGCCCGCGGCGTCCCGTACTCGGAGGTCGCGGCGACGGACTGCCGGGCGGCGTAGTCGGCGGCGGCGCTCCAAACCGCATCGATCTTCAGGTGGGCGATCGTGACGGAGGTGGGTTCGACGCGAAACAGGTCGGTGGCGAACGCTTGAACGTCGCCCTCCGGGATCCACGGCGCGCCGAGGTTGGCGTCGATGTCACCCGGCAACACGTCCTCCGGCTGCACGGGCCGGAGGGCCTCGGCGTTGCGGCCGTACTCCGGACCGGCGGACTCGGCGGCGGCGAGCTTCGCGCGCACGTTGCCGGACAGGTACACGTCGGCCGTTTGCCAGGTTTCGGACTCCGGATCGCGGAAGATCAAGTCTCCGAGTTCGGCGGTGATCTCGTCCTCGGGCTTGTCGTAGAGTGTGGCGATGTACGGCAAGTCCACCGTGCCGCGCTGGTTCAGAGCGACCAGCAGCCCTTCTTCGGCGCTTTCGACCCGGGTGACGGGCGGCGTTCGCCCCACCACGTCCTTCGTCATGACGACCGCTTTGGTCGCCTTGCCGGTCACCTCGTCGTAGTCTTCGAGCGACATCACGAGCATCGCGTCGGGGTCTTCGCGGAACTTCACGAGGTTCGGCATCCGCCGGACCACCGTGCCGTGCGCGGACTCGCTGAAGGTGGTCTTGTTGACGGGTCCGTAGGCGGCCACGAAACCGTCGTAGGCCCGGTTGAGTTCCCGCCTGGCGTCGGCGCGATGGTCGTCCGGCCAGCCCTCGTTCTGGGATTGCAGCACCCGGCGGGCGCGGTCGCGGATTTCGACCAGCGCGGCCAGCCGCCGGCCGGTCAGCGTGCCGTTTGCCCGCAGCGTCGTGCCGCCGTAGACCACCGGGTCAGCCTGTCCGTCCACGAGCTGGCAAATGGTGCGGTCGCCGGTCACGAAGAAGCTGCCTTCCCCGACGTGACGTTCGAGTGGCGGCGGGGCGAAAACGGTGGCCCGTTCCGGCTCGGGAGAGGCGCGGTACGGCGAGTGTTCCGGCAGGCGACGGATTGCCGCATGGAGCCGCTCGGCGAGGTGGCCGTTTCCGATTACGCTGTAGCCTTCGTGCCCGTAGAGCGTGTCCTTTCGGCTCCACTCTCCCAGTACCATTTCCGGGCGCTTAAGAAAGTAGCGGCTGATCGCGATGTCGGATCCGTCGATGGAAAGCGGGGCCACGCCGAGCCAGTCCGGATCGGCGTGCTTCGCCGGCTCGTCCTCGCCTCGTCTCCGCAGGAACACGATGTCTGTGACCACCGCCGTGCCCTCGCGCTTGAAGGCGTCGGACGGCAGCCGGACGGCCGCGACGAAATCGGCCCGGGAGGCCAGGTACTCGCGGATCGTGGCGCTCTGCTTGTCGAGCGTGAAGTGGGTCGTCACCAGGGCGAGAACGCCGCCGGGTTTCAGGCCGTCGATGGACTTGGCGAAGAAGTAGTCGTGCAGCGACAACTTCTTCCCGCGATAGGGCATTTTGAGGTCGGCAAAGGGCACGTTGCCGATCACGGCGTCCACGCCGTCCGCGGGGAGTCGAGTGTCCCGAAAGTTCTCGATGCGGATGTCCTGATCGGGATGGAGGAGTCGGGCGATGCGGCCGGAGGTCTGGTCCAGTTCGATGCCGACGAACCGCATTCCCGCCGGGGCCATGCGCATGAAGTTGCCGATTCCGCAGCCGGGTTCCAGAACGAGCGCGTCGGCCGGGACGCCGAGCCGGGCGATGCCGTCGTGAATGGCGGCGATGACGGTCGGAGAGGTGTAAAAGGCGTTGAACGTGGTGCGCTTCGCGCTCTCGTACTCCGCGGGCGAGAGGACCGCCTTCAGTTCCTCGCCCAGGGCCTTCCAGGCGGCGTCCTTGTAGCGGCCGGTAGCGGGATCGGGAAAGATCGAGAGGGCGACGGGACCGAACCCGGCGAAGCGGGCCAGTGCGTCCCGCTCGGCCGCCGTGGCCGGCCTCGAATCGCCTTCAATTCGGTTCGTCGTGCGGATGGCTTCGAGGATGTCGCGGGCCTTCTCCTTTTCGCCGCTGGCGATGACAATCGGTGGCGCTGATGGAGCGGGTTCGGACTCACGGACGGGCAAATGGGGCGTGCGAACGGCCTCGCCGGTCCCGATGAGTTGCGGCCGTGCCGGTGCGGGTGATGGTGGCGGTTCCGGGGACTCGTGATCGTCCGGATCGGTTTCTAGAAAGTCGAAGAGCGTCGGCTGGCGGGTGACGGCTTTTACATGAACAGGGTGCGGGCGCGAATGTACGCCATTGCGGAGTCGAGGGAGATCCGATTGTTGTCGTTCGCCTGAAAGTTCGCCACCAGATAGTTCTCCAGATCCTGGATCGCGAGTTCCAGCGATTCGCTTTGCAGTTGGACCGGATTGAAGTCCGGGTTCGCCTTCACGAGGCGGCCGTTCCAAACTTGGTGATTCGCCTTCAGTTGGTCGGCGTACAGATCGACTGTCGGCATGAGCCGCTGGCTGCTGTGGAGGTGCTGGTAGGTCAGTTGGTGGCGTTGAATGAGTCTGAGGACGATGGTCCGGTAGTTCATGATTTACTCCTTCCGAAAACAGTGAGGTGTCGAGATCCGGTGCGTGCGAGTCGTGCCGGGACGTGTCCGGGGCGGATGCCGGTTCGCCGGCGTCGGCGGGTGCCTTCTCGTGCGGTGGCGGACGCTTCTCTCTCAGCACAGCCGCCCGCCGCTATTCCTCGGTCGGCGGCAGGTTTCCGCCACTCGGCTGCGCGTAGATCCAGTCCAGCGCCGCGTCGGCGGTTCGGGCGACGAGGGGAAGCTCGTTCCGCCCGAAGCTCGCCGAGTCGCGCCACGTGCCGTCCTCCTTGTAGAGGCGGCTGAAGGTGACGCTGTACATCACGCGGCCGTCCTCCAGCGCGTTCTGCCAGATCGCGGCCCGGACGCTCCCTTTCTTGATCTCATGGATCGGCTTCGGGTTGGTCATGTTCGTTCTCCTCGTAAGGACCGAATCGGCCCTGCCGGTCGGTCGGTTTGTTGATGTTCGAGACGCATCGTCCGGCCCCCAGTCGCCCGGTGGCGCGGACCCATCACGGCGGACGTTTCCGGCTTCGTTGCGGGGCGGGCCTTCGCTCGCAGTCACGCGCGGCGCGGGGGCCGCGACGGCTGACACCGGTGGGCCGTCTGCTCACGAAGCGCCCCCGACCCCGCCGTCGGTCTCGGCGTGGTCTTCGAGTGCCCGCTGCTGGGTGATCCACAGTTCGGCGTCGGTGGCCAGGCGGCAGAGCGCCGCCATGTCCTGCCGCTGGAAGCACGCCCCGTCCCACCAGCGGTCGGTCTCCCGGAAGAGCCGGGTGAACGCGATGTTGTAGTGCTTCTCGCCGTCGATGATTTCGTGCCAGATCGTGGCCTTCACCATGCCGTCGTTCAGTTCCAAAAATGGTCGTTTCATGTCTCTTTCTCTCCCGTCAAAAATGCCCTCCGAACCGTTCGGGGCCGACGGGCCGACTCGCTTCGGCCGCGTCCGGTCTCCTCGTTCGTCGGACGGTTGTTAAGTAGAGAGGCCCGGTGGTGCGGTGGGCCTCAAAACCTTGGGAGAAAACCTCTCGTCAAAACGGAATGTCCTCGCCGTCCGGGGACTGGTTCGGGCTCTGCGTCTGGGTCTGTTCGTAGACCCAGAGCAGTGCCAGTTCGCAGACCTTGCCGACCAGCAGCAGATCATCCCGACCGAAGCTCGCCGAGTTACGCCACTCGCCACTCTCCTGGTCCTTGTAGATCCGGGAGAGCGTCACGCCGTAGCGGACCCCTTGCTCCGTGGTGTTGGCCCAGATGGCCCCCTTGATGCGTCCGAGACGTACCTCGTGGGCCGGCCGCTGCCGCTCCGGTTTCGGGGCGGGGCGGGCCTGAGTTGCACCGTTCGTTTTTGCCATGTGAAAACCCTTCCTTTCTTGAGTGATTGGGACATCGAACACCTGAAGTCATCGAACCATTCACGCGGCGGCGAGCTGAAGCAGCCGCCCCGCTTTTTGATCCGCCTCGGTCCGGTCGCCGGCGTTCTTGAACGCGCCGGAGAGCCGGGTCAAGGCGTCCACCAAGGAGAAGATCGTGAAGCGTCCCTGCTCGCGCGCGAGGTCCAGGGCTTGCTTGCGCAGCACCTGGCTCACGCCCGCTTTCGCGAGGACTTCCGCGACCTCGTCCGCGTCGTCGCCGAGGCGAGTTTCCATCGCCTTGCGGACGACTTTCGCGAAGCCGTCCCGCCGGTCGTCGCGCTTCTGCACGAGCCGCTCGATGATCCGCCGAATCTCCGAGAGAGACTCGTGGACGTTGGCCGTGTGCTTCCGCGCGAACTCGACCACCTCCACGGCGTCCCAGACGATGTGGTTTTGACACACCGCCTGAAACCAGAAGGTTTCGATCCCCAGCGAGCGCTTGCCCACCTCCGAATTCCACAGGAAGAATCCTGGGGCGAACGCCTCGCCGTCGATCTCGACCCAGCCGAGCGGGTCGATGAGGAAGCAGAACATGTCTTCTTCCCCGCAGTAGAGCCCGGTTCCGCCGGTGCTCGCCCGCTGCGGCGGCCCGAAATCGGTCGCGAACTCGTGCAGGATCGCGACGAGGTCCGCGTTGTGCAGCCTCGTGTACGCGGTCCCGTGAACGGACCGAACCGTGTCGCCCTCCGTGAGCAGTTGCAGCGGCTTCTTGCCGGCCGGAAGGGTCTCCTCGAACACGCGAGCGGCCGTCTCGGGGGACAGCCGGTTCACCGTGTCCTTGCTCACCTTCGCGAGCTGGCAGAGTTGGCCGAACGACCAGGCGTTCATGGTGAACGCGCCGTCCGTTCCGGCCTCCACCGCGAGACTGTCCGTTGCCAGCGGCCTCGCTCGAATCGCCTGGGGCAGATGCCACCGGTCGAACGACCGGTCTTTCTGCCCGCGGCAGTGTTCGCCGAGGTCTCGCAGGGACGAAAAGCACTCGTCCGGGGTCCGCCGAAACAGTTCGAAATGCGCCCGAGTCAGATTGCTCATGGGCACCTCCAAGTAGGGGGAAAAGGAATGGGAAAAACCGAAGAAAAGCCTGAATTGCACCACCTGCCTCTCGGGCGTGGAACGGGGTGCCGCAAGGTTCGCGCACGATCAAATGGTGAGCAGCATTTGAAGAGGGGTAGCTCGTGCGTAAACCCCGCGGCCGGCCCCACTCCCGAGAGACGGGTTGGGTTGTTTTCGACTACCCGTATTGAATTGTAAATCGAACCGTCACCGGGCATTCCCGCATGCGGGAACGCCTTTGAAAGAGGGTTATGCGGCCGGCCCGTGGCGTGTTGCATAACGGCGTTAAAAAAGATCGACGCAGCGGACGGGATCACCCCCTCGTCGTGCGGTCCCGGCCGCTAACAACCCGCGTTTACAGCGCTAACATGCGTTGGAGAGAGGACTTGAGGCTCGAAAAATACGTGTTTCGCTTACACCCCGATAACAGCGCCGCGGCCTGGTGTTGGTTGGATTTGCGGCGTTTACGCGGCGAGGAAGTGGCACGGCCAGGTGCATCAGGTGTGGCATGGATGAGGTGATATCGGATTGAGGAAAGCAGTCGAATCAGCCACTTGGGGATGAGCCGGGATGAGGCGAGCGCGTCTGACAGTCGGTGATGGCAGGGATCTGTTGCCCCCCGCTGCCCCGCACGAATGCGGGCAGGCGGGGAAGTGGAGACAGGTCAAGTGAGGGGCGGAGACGGCCGAGACCTCCCCGGCCTCAGCCGTAGGTCTCGGCCCGTAGCCGTATCATCCGGGCACCAAGCGGAAAGATGCTGGGCGAGACTCGCCCCTCAGTTGTCTCTCCGGTCGTACTCGCGGATGGCACGCTTCAAGCCGGTTCAAACCGATCCCCTTGCCAGGAGATGGTGCCGAAGGCAATGTCCCCCTCGACGAGTTCTCGGGCTTTTCAGCCACGGCCGCGAACGGCAAGGCGGCTTGGATCTCCGCCAATGTGATCCGCCGCCGGGAGCGCCACACGGGCACGCCGCCGGACAGCTTCGCCGGCCGGGGCGTGCCGCGGCGAGTGCGTCGTCAGAACAGTTCCGCGTCGGTTGCCTCGACGATGGCGTCCAACGCCTGTTGGCGTGCGTCCGCCTCGCCCTCGCTCAAGGCGATGCCGTAGGTCAGGTCCATGTCCACGGTCTGTTCGAGCAGGTAGTCCAGCGCCGCCAGCAACCGGGGTGCGGCGGCGATCAACCGCATGTTGGCGGCCTGTTGCCGGGGCGTGGCGGCTCGGCCTTCATCGTCAGCGGAGACGACCTCGGCGATGTAGATGTCCGGGCGCGTTCCCGTTGGATCGGAGGCCACGATGAGGTCGCCGTCCGCGTTCCAGTCGCCGGGGGTGTGTCGGTTTGAGGTGTCGGTCATGGTTTGCTTCCTTTCATTTGGTTTTTGGCCCCACCATTGGGGCCGTGTGTCACCGCGCCCGCCCCGGCGGGTGGCTTTGGCGGTCAAGAAGAAAATTGGGGGCGACCTTCAGGGGGAACCGGTTTTCCGCTTGAGCGGACCGGCGGCGGCTTTAGGCGTGCCAGTCAGGAAGGCCGCGTGTGCGGCGGGGTCGAGTTGGACGGAGAGGATTGTCACGAAGCACGAGCTAACCGTTTGAAGAAAAGTGAGCAATTGGCAATCGGCGAGAAGGATCACTGCTGAACGATAAGCACGTCGCACCTGGTGGCAGGTTCACGTGAGCCGATCACGGAATTGCGCTCACTGGCTCCCAGCGCGTTTCTCCGAGACATTTAGGGCCGATTCGTGATATACTCGGCCTAAGAATGGCGGCGGAAGACCGGCCATTGAACAGACAGGGAGGTTGATATGTACGACATTCCAGAAACGGGTTTTTTACGGCTCAAGCAAGTGCTGACCGTAATACCGCTCGGCAAAACATGCTGGTGGGAAGGAGTGAAGTCGGGACGGTTCCCGAAGCCCGTCAAGTTGTCGGAGCGCTGCACGGCATGGCGAGCCGAAGACATCCGCGACTTAATAAATGACTTGTCGGATCGCGCTTTGTCGGATAACAACAATCGCGAGCATCATTGATTCAACTGTCCTTGGGGTACAAACCGGGGTATCGGAGTAAGGGCCGCTTATGAATCGCGATCAATTACAAGTTGTTACGCCTTCACTATGGGTTCGGTCACTCGCCCCATGAACCAATCCACTCCCGTCCGTTAATGTCCGCCGATTCAAGGCTGACAGCCGTTCTTTGGAGACTCGACCGCAAGTATCGTCCGCATAAACTCGTTGACATTCGGGGTAGATTAGGGGTACAGATCGACGCAGATACCCCAGCAACGATGAAATGTACCCCGGATGCCCAAATGTCTCAGTGATACTGCCGTTCGCAACGCCAAACCCAAGTCAAAACCCTACAAGATGTTCGACGGAGACGGCTTGTTCCTGCTGGTCATGCCCAGCGGGAGCAAATACTGGCGGATGAAGTATTTCTTCGGCAAGGAAAAAACACTGGCGTTCGGCGTATACCCCGACGTGAGCCTTTCCGATGCCCGCGAAAAGCGTTCTCAAGCACGGAAGACACTGGCTGCCGGCAAAGATCCCGGTGAGGTCAGGAAGGAAGCCAAACGCAACCTGATCCAGAATCAGGAAAACACGTTCGAGGTGGTGGCAAGGGAGTGGTTAGACAACTTCAAGTCAAAATGGACCCCGGACTATGTGACCAGGACCCGCCGGCGGTTAGAACTGCATTTGTTTCCCAGGATGGGGGACAGGCCAATCGCAGACATCACGAGTCAGGAAATGCTGTCGGTTCTGCGGGAAATCGAACCGCGAGGAAACGACGTTACGCATCGAATGTTGCAGGTCAGCGGGCAGGTATTCACATATGCGGTAGTTACCGGCCGGGCCGCAAATAACCCGTCAGCCATGTTACATGGCGCCCTCAAGCCATTGGTAAAGAAGAACTTTGCCTACATTAAGCCGAACGAGGTGCCCGAGTTTCTAAGAAAGCTCGACGGTTATGACGGGGAGTTACTGACGAAGCTAGCCATGAAACTCCTGCTACTGACATTTGTGCGTACGGGGGAACTTCGGGGCGCGGAATGGTTGGAAATAGACTTCGACAAGGCGGAATGGCGTATTCCTCCCGAACGCATGAAAAAGAGGAAGCCCCATCTTGTGCCGCTTTCTCGGCAAGCACTGGAAGTTCTGAAGCAAGTGCATCGCCTCAGCGGGCAGGATAAGTGTGCTTTCCCGAACTCGCGGAATCCCGTGAAACAAATGAGCGAGAACACGATTCTCTACGCCCTTTACCGAATGGGCTATCATTCCCGAGCCACGGGTCACGGCTTTCGCAGTACAGCCAGCACGATTCTGTACGAGAACGGGTTTCGCTCTGAAGTCATTGAGACCCAGCTCGCCCACATCGACAAGAACAAGGTGCGTGCCGCGTACAACCACGCCCAATACCTGCCTGAGCGACGGGAGATGATGCAGTGGTGGGCCGACTACCTCGATCAAATGGCGGCGAAGAAGCCGTCGAAGTAAGCGTCCGCCGGCTGCTGATAAGCCTCGTTCCTCGTTGCAGCTCGTCGCTGCGTGGTGCATCGAGCCCACTGTAGAGACATTTCTGCTCGGCTCCCTCGCAGGCCAAGTGTCCTGCTGGCAGGTCAAGGGCGAAAGCGAAAAACCTCGGCCGGTCACGGACGCAAACGGTCATGGCGGGGACATGTTGCGTTCGCGCACTGGTGATGTTGAAACACCGCAAAGCAAGGCTGGCTGCGGTGGAGCACAGATGTATTAAGGAAACGTTAACGAATCTGTGCCATGATAAAATGAGGCATGATACGTGTAACCCAACAAGAACATGCCGACGGCGCGAAGCGTTACTACGCAGCGGCCGACTATTACACCCAGGGCCAGGAACTCATCGGCCACTGGGGCGGCAAGGGCGCTGAACGGCTGGGCCTGTCGGGCCAGGTTGGCAAGGAAGGCTTCGAGCAGCTCTGCGACAATCTCGACCCATGTACCGGCAAGCCCCTCACCGTCCGCACGCGCGCGGAACGCACGGTCGGCTATGACTTCACCTTCTCCGTTCCCAAGTCGGTGTCTCTGCTCTACGGCCTGACGGAGGACGCCGCGATGCTGGAGTCATTCCGCGGAGCCGTGCGTGAGACCATGCAGGAAATGGAAGCCGAGATGAAGACCCGCGTGCGCAGGCGCGGGGCCGATACGAACCGCACCACGGGCAACATGGTTTGGGCCGAGTTTATCCACACGACATCGCGCCCGGTGGATGGCGTACCCGATCCACAGCTTCACGCCCACTGTTTCGTGTTTAACAGCACGTTCGACCAGGAAGAGGAGCGCTGGAAGGCCGGACAGTTCCGCGAACTGAAACGGGACGCGCCGTACTTCCAGGCCGCCTTCCGCGTGCGGCTGGCTGGCCGGCTGCAAGACCTCGGGTTTGGCGTAGTGCGCAAGCGGGATGATTTCGAGATTGCGGGCATCCCGTCCGATGTGCTGAAGCGGTTCTCCCGGCGGACGGAGCTGATCGAGAAAAAAGCCCAGGAGAAAGGGATCACCGATCCCGACCGCAAGGCGGAGCTCGGTCGGGAGACGCGCGAAAGCAAGGGCAAGAACCTCAGCATGGCCGAATTGCAACGGGAATGGCGTTCCCGCCTCTCGCAGGAAGAGCAGGATTGGATCGAGGGCGTACTCCGCCGCGAAAGTGTTCCCCAGATGCCGCAGCCGGGTGAGCGGGCGGCTGTGGACCATGCTATCGGGCACAGCTTCGTGCGCGATGCGGTGGTGCCGGAACGCAAGCTGATGACGGAAGCCTTGAAGCGCGGCCTTGGGGCGGTAACGGTCAGCGGTGTCGCCACGGAACTTGCCAGCCGCCCCCTTATCCGCAGCCGGGTCGAGGAACGCGACATGGCCACGACGCGCGAGATGCTCGCGCTCGAATCGAAGATTGTCAGCTTCGCCCGCGATGGGCGGGGCCGCTTCCGGCCAATCGGATTGCCCGACCGGCAGGTTTCCCGCACCTGGCTCAATGAGGAACAGAAGGCGGCGGTGCGGCATGTCCTTGCTTCGCGGGACCGCGTGATGCTGATCCGTGGTGTCGCTGGCACGGGTAAGACGACGCTGGAGGAAGAGATCGGCGAGGCGCTGGTTGAGGCGGGCAAGCCCGTTGTAGCCATCGCCCAGTCCGTGAAGGCAAGCCGCGAGGTACTCCGGGAGAAGCCGGTCTTTGCCTCGGCCGATACTGTCGCCCGATTCCTTAAGGACACGCAGATGCAGCAGGAGGCCAAAGGCGGCGTCATCCTCGTGGATGAGGCGAGCCAGCTTGGCACGCGGGACATGCACGCCGTCTTTACAGTGGCCGATGCTGTTGGCGCCCGCGTGATCCTCGTTGGTGACCGGCGGCAGCATAAGAGCGTGACGGCCGGTGAACCGCTGAAACTGCTCGAAGAACGGGCGGGGCTGCCCGTCGCCCAGGTCACGGACATACTCCGCCAGTCCGGCGATTACAAGAAAGTCGCCAAGGCGCTGAGCGAAGGGGACACGGGGGCGGCCTTCGAGGAATTGGACAAGCTCAAGTGGATCAAGCAGGTTCAGGGAGCAGAACGCTACAAGCTGCTTGCGTGGGCATATCTTGCGGCGGCCAAGGAGCGCGGCAAGGGCGGCAATCCCAAGACTGCCCTCGTGGTATCGCCCACCCACGCCGAGGCCGCGCGTGTGACGGAAGCCATCCGCACGGCGAGGAAGGCGGATGGTGAACTCTCCGGCGAGAGGCTGGTGACGGCTTATGTCCCCGCGCACCTGACCGACGCCCAGAAATCCGATCCCACGGAATACGAGCCAGGCGACCTGGTGCAGTTCTTCCAGAACGCGCCGGGGCACGTAAAAGGCGAACGGCTCATTATCGGCGAATCACCAGCGCCGCCCGTCGAACTGGCGACCCGCTTCGAGGTCTACCGCTCGCGCCCGCTGGCCCTGGCCCTGGGCGACCGCATCCGCGTGACGGCTGGCGGCAGCACGAAGGACGGTAAGCACCGGCTCTCGAATGGCTCGCTGTTCACAGTCGAGGGCTTCACGCCGCAGGGCGACATCAAGATAAACGACGGCTGGGTGATCGACCGCGAGTTCGGGCATATCGCCCAGGGCTATGTCACGACCAGCCATGCCAGCCAGGGCGCGACCGTGAATAAAGTCTTCGTCGCCATCGACAGCGAGTCGATGAAAGCGACCGACCAGCGGACGGCCTACGTCGCGATCACGCGCGGCAAGGAACAGGCCATTATCTTCACCGACGACCATCTCGAACTGCTGAAGGCGGCACGGCGGGAGAACGAAACCTTGTCGGCGACCGAACTGGTGGATGGGTCGCAACCGACGAAGCAGAACCCCGCCAGGGTATTTGCCGACCGCCGGCGCGGCATTCGCTCGCGGCCAGCAGGTGACCTGACTCCATCAACCCCGCCAAGGGCACCGTCACCCGGAAGGGAGCACGACCATGCTCGATAACGCGACGCCACATCAGAATCGGCTCAGGGGTAATCCGCACCTTGCGGGCAAGCTCGCGGGAAACGGCACAGGGCCGCCGGAGGGCGGCGAGGGGGCATGCCCTGCCTTCGGCTACCTGCGCGGCCTGCATGAACGGGCCAGCGCCGTCGAATTCCGCATGAAGGGCGGCAACAGCGTGTGGTTCCCCTACAACTGGCTCGGCACGTGGAAGTTCGACCCGTCGGTCGGCCTGCTGCTGAAATTCTCGGGCGACCTGGTGTACCTTGTGTTGATCCGTGGCAGCAACCTCAACAAGCCCATCGAGGATTCCGGCATCGACCTGATCCGGGCGGGCTTCCAGCGTCACCGTGTGTTGTGGGTGCGGGAAATGGCTGACGATGACATCCAGAAGCAGGGCGATTCCGGTCTGACCATCGACAGCATTCAGGTGGCCGAGTTTGAGTCGCACGACGCGCTCAAGGAATGGCTTGGCCAGAACGCGCCAGCGTTCTTGCGGTAAGGCGGCGCAGGACCTGGCACCTCCACGCTCCATGATGTCAAACGCTTTTGCTATCGAGCTCAAGCGCGGGATACTGGCCCCGGTGTAAAGCGAACAAGAACTGCCAGACAGGATCGGGGATGGCTACTTCTTCATGTCGATCCTTGGGGTAGGTGACACGGAGAGCATCGCCCTTTATCACGTCGAACTCAATCGCCTCACTCTTCACCTTCACCTGAATATAGCGCACAACCGGATTGAGCGTGCGGACGGTATTGCGCACGCCCTGCACGTTGCTCGCAGTCAGTGTTGCCGCCACGGCGTCCGGCGTATCTCCCATCTCCCGAAGCAGGCGGGCAATTTCACCCTTCAATTCCATGAGCGTGTCCTGAAGTTTCTGATTTCGCTATTGGCCTCGATAGTGGAACCGCGCGTCCGAATGGGCAGCCGTCCGCCGTTAACCATAGCAGATGCAGATCAGAAGTCACTGGCGATCCTGCGAGGCTTGACCGCCCAGCCGGAATCACGGCTCCCGGCCGGTCAACGTTTGGTCTGCGCACCTGGTTTCACGGGTTCGACGCTGCCGCCGTCCCATTCGATATGACATAAGGGGAGAGCTTTCTTCAAGCGTTCGACGCCCGCAGCGGTGACTTTCGTATTCTGAAGATTGATGCTACGAAGCCCGCTGCACTCGTACAAAGCGGAGAGTCCTTCGTCGCTGACCGCGGTGCCGTCGAGGCTAAACCAAATTACTTTCTTGTGCCCTTCGAATGTTTTCAGTCCGGCGTCGGTCAATTTCGTATGCGACAAAGTCAACTGCTGAATCTGCTCGGCCCCTTTCAGATTGGCGATTCCTTCATCGCCGACGTCGGCGCCGCGGAGGAGGAAGCACGTGATGACCTTCAGCCCGGCGAAGTCGCGAAAGAAGAGCATGTCCTTGTCCGTCAGACGCACATCACCAAGCCCAAAGACACGAAGCGATCGACAATTCTTGAAGTGCGCGAGGCCGCGCCCCGAAATCTTCACTCCCCAAAGATGCAGCGCGTCCAGATTCTTGTTGTTTGCGAATCTGGCCAGCGTGTCGTCGTCGACGCCGGCCGTTGCACAGAGATTCAAGGTTCTGATATTCGTCGTGTTTTGGAACACGGTGAGCCCTGCCGCATCGGTCTGGCGGTTGTCTTGCAAAGCCACGTCCGTCAAACGGAATCGCCCTTCCGGCAGATCGCGGAGACTCTTGATGTCGTTTTCCTGGCCGTTGATTCTGACATAGCTGCCGACGCTTAGAACGTATTCGGCCGCCTTACGATCGGCGTCGGCGATCCCTTCGTCCGGCTTACCCTCCGAGATCTTGCTAACCCGCACTACCTGCCGACCGTTCGTCGTGACTGTGACGAGTTCCTCGCGGACCACCCTGCCATCCTTGCGGGCGAGCAGGGTGTACTGGCCGGGCTTCAGGCGGATTTCGTTCGCCCCCGTGCCGGTAATGACCATTTCCTCGCCGTCAATGCTCACGCTCACGCCAGGGTCGTCCACTTCCACGATCAGTGTGCCACCGGGCGAAAACAGACGAATAACCGTGCTGCGCACATTTGTGACGCCAGTGGCCTCGGCCATGCCCAGGCCGGTGACGGCGGCAAGAACCAAGGCTGCTGCCGCGATCCAGTGGCGGTGTCGCGGGGCAGCAGGCACCTTCTCTGGCAAGGAACTGGTCGGTTCATCACCGATTAGACTCGCCTCTATTGGATGAATCTCATTGGCCAGATCCACGCGGCCACGCTGCTCAAGCTCTGTTAGGCATCGTCCCAGCAAGTCGCAGACTTCCTGCGCGGAGGCAAAGCGTTCTGCCGGGTTCTTGGCGTGCAGCTTTGTGATGACCGCCACGAGCCAATCCGGCACTTCGGGGATGATGGTCTGGATGGGGCGCGGTTGCTCCTCGACGACCCGCCGCAGTACTGCGATGCTGCTTGCCGCGCGGAAGGGAGGCCGGCCGCTGCACATCACGTAGAGCACGCTGCCCAGGCTGAACAGGTCGGAACGGTGGTCGATGTCGAGGGCCTGCGCCTGCTCCGGCGACATGTAGAGCGGCGTGCCCGCGATCACGCCGCTTTGCGTCATG
>JBGSJI010000021.1:0-118235 GCA_041742055.1 Limnoglobus sp.
CGCCCTGCTCGGGTGCGATCCGGCGCGCCCGCCTGCGCCGGCGGAGAGCGATCCCGTGACGGAGCCCGACCCGGCCCCCGGCCCGGCCGAATATCCGACGTGCTCCGCGATCCCGGCGTGCGACGCCTCCATCCACGTGGACCCGGCGAGCTCGGCGATGCTCATCACGGACCCGGAGGTCCTCGCGAAGGTCCCGCTCCGCCGGGTGATGGAGCAGCTCGTCGCGTCGGCGGGCGCCCCCTACGGCCCGGAAGAGGCGATGGCGCGCCTCTTCGACACGATGAACTCAGAAGAATACGGTAAGTTCTCGGACGTCTTGCACTGCGACACGGCGAGCGAGCGGGGTCTCGCGTCGGTCACCCCCGACACGCTCATGTGTCCGCGGGCGGAGGGCGCGCTCGCGTCGTCCGGGGCGTTCTTCGAGGAGGGCCACCCGGACTCGTTCATGCCCGTCGCGATCGTCAATCGCTTCGATCTGACGCCCATCAACGCCGGTCGGTGCGGTCAATACCGCATCGTCTACGCCAAGCGCTCCGGCCTCACCGACCCGGACGACCGGGCCTTCCTGATCTTCGAGCCCGCGCTCCGGAACCCGGTCGCCTGCCTGGAGGCGTGCCGCCCGATCGCGAAGGGCTGGGCGGCGCTCGAAGGGGCGAGCACGGCCGAGATCGCCGATTTCGTCGAGGCGCTCTTCTTCGAGGGCCTGCACGGGTTCGCGCCGGTGATGGACGTGTCGAGCTTCGGGCCGCCGCGGGACGAGAGCCTGAGCGGCAGCTACGGGGGCGGCTTCAAGGACGAGGACGAGGGGGGTCAGATCCGCGTCAGCATGCACATGGGGGATCCGTGGGACATGCGCGAGCTGCGCTTCGCGAGCCACCCGCTCACCGGGCGGCCGACGTTCCTGCCGATGCCGGTCCGCAACAACCCGCCTGTCGCCCTCTTCGCGCCGGACATGTTGAGTGACGGCTCCAACCCGATCTTCCACGTGCTCCTGGACGTCAGCCTCCCGAGCCTCGCCCGGAGCGAGGTCGCCGCGCTCCAGCTCTTCGTCCCGCTCTCCGCCAACGGCCTGGAGAGCGCGATCGAGGGCCCCAAGAAGAACGACTATCACGCCGCCGCGACGAAGGGCGGCTCCACGTTGTTCGTGGACATGATCGAGGCGTCGCTCGAAAAAGCGGGCTTCGTCGCCGACTGCCCCCCGGGCGACCCTCTCGACGGCGAGGCCATCCTCGACCGCGCCACCACCCAGAGCTGCGCCGGCTGCCACTCACCGCGTATGCTGATCGGGGAAGACCGGAACATCGGCTGTGGCCTGACGTGGCCGGACAGCATCGGACAGGTCCACGTGACGGAGAAGAGCGAGATCTCCCCTGCGCTGAAGGAGGTCTTCCTTCCCCACCGCGCGAAGGTCCTGGAGGGCTTTCTCCAGGCCTGCGACATGGATGCGATGTTCGACAACCTCCAGAACGGCCAGCCGGAAGACGGCTTCCAGAAGGTGCTCCCGGCCGGCACCCTGGGCGGCTCCGGGACGCACTGACAGCACCGGTCATCACGGTCTCAACCGATCTGACCGGTGCGCTCCCGGCGCGGGCGGCGGGGGTCAGCCCACAACCACGTTCACGATCTTGCCGGGGACGTAGACGAACTTCTTGATCTGTTTGCCCGCCGTGAAGGCGGCCACGCCCTCCACGGCGAGGGCCGCGGCGCGGGCGTCGGCCTCGGAGGCGGCCTTCGGGAGGGTGACCTTGCCGCGGACCTTGCCGTTGACCTGGACCGGGACGTCCACGACGTCGTCCACACAGAGGGCCTCGTCCCAGGACGGCCACGGCTCGTACGCGAGCGAGCCCGCGTGGCCGGTCTTGTGCCACAGCTCCTCACCGAGGTGCGGCGCGAAGGGGGAGACGAGGAGGATCAACGGCAACACGGCGTCACGCGGGATCACCGGCAACGAGAGGAGGTGGTTCGTGTACACCATCATCTGGCTGATGGCGGTGTTGAAGGCCATCCCCTCGATGTCCCGCGTCACCTTCTTGATGGTGCGGTGGAGGAGCTTCTTCGTCTCTTCCCCCGCCGCGCCGCCGGGGTCGCTCTTCGTGACGGCAGAATACAATCTGTCGCGGAAGCGCACGATGCCCGCAATCTGCGACGTCTGCCAGGGCTTCACCGCCTCGAGCGGGCCCATGAACATCTCGTACATGCGCAGCGCGTCGGCGCCGAAGCTCTTCACGATGTGGTCGGGGTTGACGACGTTGCCCCGGGCCTTGCTCATCTTCTCGCCGTCCTCGCCCAGGATCATGCCCTGGTGGACAAGCTTGAGGAAGGGCTCGGGGTGCTGGACGTGGCCGAGATCGAAGAGGACCTTGTGCCAGAATCGAGAATACAGGAGGTGCAATACCGCGTGCTCGGCGCCGCCGACGTAGAGATCGACGGGCATCCACGCCTTCTGCGCCTCCGCGGACCACGGCTCGGCCTCGTTGTGCGGGTCCGTGAAGCGGAGGTAATACCAGCACGAGCCGGCCCACTGCGGCATCGTGTTGGTCTCGCGGGCGTACCATTTGCCGCCCTTCTGGAAGAAGCGCCAGTCGGCCACGCGCGCGAGGGGGCCCGCCGGGTCGTCCCCGGGCTTGAAGTCCGGCAGGTCGGGGAGGCGGAGCGGCAATTCGCTCTCCTCGACGGCGATAGGCTGATCGTGGCGGATGGTGTGGGCGTCGCCCTTGCGGGGGTCGCCGTCCGGGGACCCCATCTCGACCGGGAAATAGACGGGGATGGGCTCACCCCAGTAGCGCTGGCGGGAGAACACCCAGTCACGCAGCTTGTACGTGACGCGCGGGCCGCCGCGGCCGAGGCCCGCGAGCTTCTCGACCATGGCCTTCTTGCAGTCGGATGTCGATAGACCATCGAATTCACCGCTGTTGACGGCGACGCCGTCGTCCACGAAGGCGGCCTCGAGAGGGGCGCCCGCGCCGCCGGATGTGGGCCTCACGACCTCGACGATAGGGAGGTCGAACGCCTTCGCGAACTCGAAGTCGCGCTCGTCGTGGCCGGGGACCGCCATCACGGCGCCGGTGCCGTACCCGCCGATGACGTAGTCCGCCACCCAGATGGGCACCCTGGCCCCGGTGATGGGGTGAACGGCGAAGGAGCCAGTCGGGACGCCCGTCTTCTTCTTCGAATCCGCTGTGCGGTCACGCTCGCTGCGCGACGCCGCCGCCTTGACGTACGCCTCGACGGCGACCGCGTTCTCGGGGGTGGTGAGCGCGGGGACGAGGGCGTGCTCGGGGGCGAGGACACAATACGTGCAACCCATGAGCGTGTCGGGGCGCGTGGTGAAGACCTCGAAGGTGTCCGCCCGGCCCTCGATGCCTAAGACGATGCGCGCGCCCTCGGAGCGGCCGATCCAGTCGCGCTGCATCGTCAGCGTGCCGTGCGGCCACTCGACGAGCGCGAGGTCGTCCAGGAGGCGGTCGGCGTAGGCCGTGATGCGCATCATCCACTGGCGGAGCGGGACGCGGTGGACGGGGTGGCCGCCGCGCTCGCTCTTGCCGTCGATGACCTCCTCGTTGGCGAGGACGGTGCCGAGCACGGGGCACCAGTTGACGTTCACGCGGTCCTGGTAGGCGAGGCCCTTCTTGAAGAGCTGGAGGAAGATCCACTGCGTCCAGCGGACGTATTTCGGGTCGGTGGTGTCGACCTCGCGCGACCAGTCGTACGAGAAGCCGAGGCTCTTGAGCTGGCGCTTGAAGGTCTCGACGTTCTTCGCCGTCGTCGCGGCGGGGTGCGTGCCCGTCTCGATCGCGTATTGCTCGGCGGGGAGGCCGAACGCGTCCCAGCCCATGGGGTGCAGGACGTTGAAGCCGCTCATCCGCTTGAAGCGGGCGAGGATATCGGTGGCGGTGTACCCTTCCGGATGGCCGACGTGCAGTCCGCTACCGCTGGGATAAGGGAACATGTCGAGGATGTAGTAGTTCTGCTTATCCTCTTTACACTCCTCAGTTTTGAAGGTCTTGTTCGTTTCCCAGAATTGCTGCCATTTGGGTTCGATGGCGGCGGGGTGATAACTCGGCATTGCAACACCTGGAAGGATTACGTCCTGTTGGCGTACGGTTCCGGTCGAAGAGAGTCAATTGAGCGAAGGCGGGTTCATAAAACAAGAAACCCCGCGAGTGGTGTTCTCGCGGGGTTGGCTGGATCGAGTCGGATCGCGTTATGCGGCCGAGCGAGCAGCGAATTTACGACGGAGCGAGGTCAGGCCCATGAGCGCCGCCCCAATGCCGAGCATCAGCACGGACGGCGGAGCGGGAACGGCGTTAGTATCCGGATTACCAGGTTTGTTGTTAATGAACGAATCACTTTCTTCTTTTGTACCGATAGCCCATCATTTCGAAACCGATGATTTTTAACGAATATCTGAATCGACCTAACACAGAGTTTTGGCCCGGCCATAAATTCGAGTCGATTCTTACGCGTACAAATTGCGGATGGTGGGGATGAGGTAATCGCGGAAGGCGGATTCGAAGTCGTATTTCGGAGCGTGGCCCCAGTCGCGGCGGGCGGCGGAGTCGTCCACATCGCCGGGCCAGCTATCGATGATTCCCTGACGCTTCGTATCGACATTCGTCGTGATGGTCGCCTGCGGGAACGCACCCATGATCAATTTGCGGACCTCGTCCGCGGTCGGGGCGAAGGCCCCAATGTTGTAGACCGCACGTGAAAGCCGCTCCGCCGGCGCGTGCATCAGCCGCAGCACCGCCTCGACGGCGTCCGGCATGGCCATGAAGGGGATTCGCGAATCGGGGCGAACGAAACAGGCATACGCTTCGCCCTTGGCGGCGGCGTGGATCATCTCGGGTGCGTAGTCGGATGTTCCCCCGCTCGGCACGGTGATGGCGGAGATCAGCCCCGGAAAGCGGATGCAGCGGAAATCGACTTTGCCCGATTGTTCGATTGCCAGTTGTTTGTAATGGCGGCCATAATAGCGGCCGAGATGTTCGCAATAGAGTTTGTTCGCTCCGTACATCGTCGTCGGTTGCAGATAATCATCTTCCTTGACCCGGGCAGCGGCGGCTTTGGTCGCGAGATTGGGAAGACCGTAAGCGGCGATGCTGGAGGGATAAAAGAAGGTGACTTTTCGCCCGTGCGATTCGCCTTCCTTCTGCGCGAACTCCAGCAGATTCAGCGTGCCTTCGACGTTGACTTTGTGTGCAAGCGCCGGCGAGAATTCGCTTCGCGTCGAGAGCAGCGCCGCCAGGTGATAGATCTCGTCCACCTCGTATTCGGCATTGATCCGCTCGAGCAGTTGCGTATCGAGAATGGAACCGACGAATTCCTTTCGGACTTTTTTCGTCAGGTCCGGGCTGAGCGGATTGAGGTCGAGCGTGATGACCGGCCGTTCGCCGTTGGAAAGCCGATCGATCAGGCCGTGACCGATTTCACCGGATGCGCCGGTGATGAGAATGGAAGCGTATCGCGACATTGGGGATCAGGCGCTGGTGGTAGCGGGAGCGGGTTCTTCGGCGGGTTCCTGCTTGGATTTGGGCACTGCGATCGGCACGACATTTTTCGCGAGGCCGACAAGCTCAAGACCGCGAATGAAGGTGTAGGTGAGATCGATTTCCCACCAGCGGTGGCCGTGACTGGCGCTGCGCGGGGCGGCATGGTGGTTGTTGTGCCAGCCTTCGCCATTCGTAAGCAGCGCCACCCACCACGTGTTGCGGCTGTAGTCGCCGGTCTTGTAGTTCTGGTAGCCCCAGCGGTGCGCGGCGGAGTTGACGAACCAGGTGATATGCCAGACATAGACGGTCCGGGCGATGATTCCCCAGGCGAACATCTGCGCGGTCGCCGTGATCATCGTCTCAACTCCGCCCACGAGGTACCCGATTCCCGCAGCGAGTGCGAGCAGCAGCACGATGTGGCCAAGATAGAACCACGCCCAGCGATGTCGCTTGTGAATCCAGCGAAGCCAGTCGTCTTCCAGCAGGTCCGGAATGTATTTGTCGTACGTCATGAAGGAGTTCATGCGCGGATCGTCGGTATAGATCCAGCCCATGTGCCCCCAGAAGAAGTTATCCTTCGGGCTGTGCGGATCTTCGTCGATATCGCTCTTCTGGTGGTGAATGCGGTGCACGCAGACCCACTTGAACGGCGGAGTTTCGAGGCTGCAAATTCCACAAATGGTGAAGACCTTTTCCAGCCACTTGGGGACTTCGAGTGAGCGGTGCGTGAGGAGACGGTGGTAGGCGAGGTTGATCCCGATGCTGCCGAAGATAAAGTTCCCGATCAGCAGATAGGCGGGGAACCACCAGGTAAAAAAGGGTGAAAAGAAACAGATGGGCAGCAGCAAGTGGAAGCCGACGAGTACGGCAACGAACAGCGGAATGACGCGTGGCTTGTTTCTGACGAGTGTGGCGGTGGTCACTTTTGCAGATGCTCCGACGTAAATTCACAAACACATATCTTACGAAAAAACGACGAGAAGAGTCAGAGATCCGCTTTGCCTCATCGCCTGCGCAGGTGGTAGAGATAAATCCCCATCACCACGACGATCGCGGTGCCGACAATCGCGAGCGAGAGCCGCATGACCCATTCCTGGGCATTTTTTGAGCCCGCTTCGCGATTGATCGTGATCTGTCCGGTCGCCAGATCGAAGAACACCTGACGCTCGTCCTGCGTCATGAGAACGAACTGTTTATTGTCCACCGTGAACACGCACCCGGCATTCCAAAGGATATACCGCATCGTGTGCGGCAGCGCATCGGGCCGGCCAACGATTTCGCGAACGGAGTACGTGCGCAGGAGTTCCCCGTTGGCGTAAAAACTGATCGCAGGGGACGCGAGTTGTTCTTCGACCGTTTCCTCGGGCAGTCGTTTATCCGTCTTGTAATGGCGCCATTGATCGTTTTCGCCATGAATGCGCACGAGATGCACGCCGTCATCGCAGGGAAAGGCTTCGTAATCGTACCAGTCCACGGTCCAGAGCGGAGACTCGGGTGCCGAAGCGAGATACAGCCCGCTGCGGGGGTACGTCTGGCGGATTTGTTCATGCAGACTTTTTTCGACATGATGCTCGTTGGTTGATCGCGGCGGGATCAGCACGAAGATGTACTTCCCGCTTTTCGAAGGAAACGTCGCCGGAACCGGATAAGCGATCGGCTTCTCATTGGCAGATGTGGAACCGATCGAAAACAGCAGGAAGAATACAAAAACTCTCATGTTGCAATGATAGGTGAATAGAGACGACAATAACGCCATGAAAATCGCATTGCTGGCGGATATTCACGAATCGAACGAGAATCTGAAATCAGCGATCGATCGACTTTCTCACGAAGCAATTGACCGCTGGCTGGTTCTCGGAGATATCTTCGAGACCGGCGAGCGGATTCTTGAAACGGTGCATTTACTGAAATCGATTGGTGCCGAAGGCGTGTGGGGCAATCACGATTACGGTATTTGCGGCGAAGTGAGTGACGAGATCCGATCGCGGTTTGACCCCGAAGTTCTCGAATACGCAAGCCGTCTACGTCCAAAACTTCGAATCGAAGATCTTTTGTTCCAGCATATCGAGCCGTGGCTGAATCCAGAACGGCTTGAAGACCTTTGGTATTTTGAAGGCAAACCGCAGTCTGCAGAACAGATTCGCCGCGGATTCGCTGCCGGAGATCACCGCATCAGCTTTCACGGGCATTATCATTGCTGGTTGGTCGGTACAGAACACGGAATGCTTCCTTGGCATGGCACTCAGCCCATTCAACTGGCACCACCCCATCGCTACATGGTCGTTATTCAAGGTGTCGTGCAAGGCTATTGCGCAACCTATGATACGGAGACCAATTGGCTGACACCCTTGCACATCGGAACGTCTGAGGGATAGCAGGGGTTCTATAATCGGAGTGCATGGATACCGCACCATTATCTGAATCCCGTTCGATCAACCTGAAGCACACTCTCCGCGATCGCACGTTCCGGTCCCTGCGGCACCGCAACTACCGGCTCTATTTTCTCGGGCAATCGGTCTCGTTCATTGGCTCATGGATTCAGACCACCGCCCTGATGTGGCTGTCCTACGAAACCACCAACGATCCCGCATGGCCGGCGTATCTCATGGTCGCGCAGGTCGGCCCGACTTTGCTCCTCGGCCCATTCGGCGGAACGATTGCAGATCGGTTTTCCAAACGATCGATCATCCTCGCGACACAATTCGCGTTCATGCTCAATGCGCTGGCGCTCGCGCTGATCGTGGGGTTGGACGTCTTCTCGCCCGCGCTGCTTTTGGGAATGCAATTCGTCGGAGGTGTCATTCAGGGCATCGATCTTCCGACGCGACTGGCGGTGGTGACGGAACTGGTTCCGCGGGAAGACGTGATGAATGCGGTGGGCCTGAATTCCCTGCTGTTCAATACCGCTCGGGCGGCCGGTCCGGCACTCGCCGGCTTGATCTTTCTGGCAACGAATTCGCTCGGGAACGATTGGTCCCACTTACCGTCAGCGCAGCAAGGTGCGCTGGTCTGCTTTCTTCTGAATGCGGTAAGTTACCTTGCGGTGCTCTGGGCGCTGGCACGCATTCAATCGCCAGAACCCGCCTCGCGAACCGATACGAAAAGTTCGTTCTGGGATGGCGTGCGGTATCTCTGGAGTCATCCGGGCCTCGCCGGTCTGGTGCTTCTCACGGGCTGTTTTTGCGTCTTCGCCTGGCCGATCCTGACGCTCTTCCCCGCTTACACCAAACTTGTGCTTGGACGAGCGGAGGGAAGTTACAGTCTGCTGCTGAGTTCGTTCGGCGGAGGTGCGCTTGTGGGTGCGCTGGCGACCGCGACCTACGGCTCGCTGCAACGCCGACCGCTGTTCCTGATGATCGGCGGCGGAATCGGCTGGCTGGGATTGCTCTTGCTGGCGATTGTGAACACGCTTCCGCTGGCGATGATCGCCTGCCTGTTTCTCGGCTTCGGCATGGTGCTTTATCTTTCCACTGGCCAATCGACGTTGCAGACCAGCGTGCCAAACGAAGTCCGCGGCCGCGTTATGGCGATCTGGGCGATGATGCTCAGCGCCAGTTCGCTGCCGGGTCATCTGTCCGCCGGCGCACTGGCGAGGTCGCTTGCGGTGTCGGACGTGTTGCTCATCATGTTTCTGGGCGTGGGAATCACGCTGGGCTGTCTGGGTTTACTTCTGGTGACACGGCCGTTTCCTCATCCCGAACCGCTTCCCGAAGCGCTATCCGCATGAGTACGATTCAGTATGCGAACCGACGAACTCGTACTCAGCATCGCTCAGATCGTTTCGCCGACGGAGGCGGAAGGGCCGGGCCGGCGCATGGCGATCTGGTTCCAAGGCTGCCCACTGCGGTGCCCGGGTTGCTGCAATCCGGAGTTCCTACCATTTCGTGGCGGAGAGCGGATTGCCTTGCGAGAACTCGAAGCGCGGATGCGAGAGTCGGAATTGATCGAGGGAATCACGCTGCTCGGTGGCGAACCGTTTGCGCATGCAGAAGGCGCGGCGGCGCTGGCAGAGACAGCGAAAGTACTCGGGTTCAGTGTTATGGTGTTCAGCGGATACACTCTTGAGGTACTGCGGGCGAATCCCGATCTGCATGTCGCTGATCTTCTGAGTGCAACCGATCTGTTAGTCGATGGGCCATATGCCCGGGAATTGCCGGACACGCAACGTCGTTGGATCGGTTCACAGAATCAGCGCATTCATTTTCTCACCGACCGTTATTCCGCCGATGATCCGTGCTGGACGAAGCCGAATACGCTCGAGATTCGCGTCCTCGGGAATCAGATCAGCGTGAATGGATTCCCTGCCGACAAGGCCGTAGGATTGTGGAAAGGTTGGAAACGCCAACCGCAACAACGGCCGAATTCATGACCGCCGAATCACCGAAAACCGTCAGCCGCTTCGAACACGATCTGCTCGTGATTCTGCGCTATTTGTTCGGTAATATGGCAAACCGGCAGGCGGTGCCACTGATTCTTGCGCATCAA
Organism: Limnoglobus sp.; assembly: GCA_041742055.1. GTDB lineage: Bacteria > Planctomycetota > Planctomycetia > Gemmatales > Gemmataceae > Limnoglobus. Next base: position 9,978 of record JBGSJI010000021.1, read on the forward strand.
CAGGCTCCGCCGTGCCTCTCACGAAATTGTGTTGAACTCGTCAAGGACACACTCAAAAAAGGGCTGATTCTGTTTCTGACTCGTGCCGGCGGTTGGCAAACGGATCGATTCCTGAGCCAGGGCGAACCGGTCGCCGGGCGCATCTGGGATCGCGTCCCGCTCGACTATCGCCAGCTCACGTTCAGCTCCAATCCACTCAGTTTCCTGATCTGGTTGACGAGTGAAAAACTCACTACCCCCAGTGAACGCTGGTCGGCACAGACTCCGTTTACGGAAGCGGACCGGTTATTCTTCTGGCTGGTCTTCGATCGATTGCGAACGGAACCGGACCTTCTCGATCCACTGCGAGCCATGTCGGTCTTTTCATCGAATCCCTACTGCTGGCTGTTCAATCCGCGCGATTTCGTGCTGAATCCGGAAACCGTCACCGCTCCGGACTTCGACGAACTCTTTCAAGGAAGCCACCCCGCATTCCTTGAGTGCCTGCAAACACTTCTCACCTGCCATTGGATCGCGAGCGAACGACGGAAATCGATGAGAATCGATTGGAGCACGATGAAAAATCAGGGATTGGGCGAGATCGCTTTGTTCACGCGCTTCCTCCCGGCCGCTGAAAAAGCCGGACGGACCGATCTGGCACGCTTTCTCCTGCGAGCGCTTTCAACGATCATTCGCTATGATGCAACAAGTGCGGATTTCTGGATTCGGAGTCTGAGTCCCAATCAATCGCTCAGGCTCTCGGAGCGGATCAGTATTCAGCAAAATGCGCTGTCGCTACCGCAGCAGGCAGAAACATTCGCTCGCTGGGACCGCCAGTCCCGCACCGTGGGTTATTTCGACGAGGGCTACGCCGCCAGCCAACTCTGGAAAGAGGAATTCGAGTCGTGCGAAGGAGCGTTAATCTCGGCCCGATCGAAAGAATTCCTACAGCAGCTTGAACCGCTTCGAACATAGGATGGATTGAGAATACATACGCCGTGTCTGGCAGGAGACGACTTATGAGTCGGGCATACCGCATCAGCGTCAAGGAAACCGTCACCCGGAAAATCACCGGGAGCGATGAGATATCCACAAGACTGGAACTCCTGGAAATTCTTACACCGGAAGCGATGGGTGAACTTCTCCGGCGCGAACTTGAGGCGCGAGGCTTCAAAGATCAAACCGACGGCAGCATGGCGCGAACGGACGGCGATGCCCGTGTGGTGGTCGATCCCTGCAACGGACAAGTGACCGTCAAGGCCGAGGTGGATCGCGAAGTAACGGAACAAGGCACGCGCGAGACCGCAGCCTGGGATGACATCGGCCCGAAGCGCCATGAGGTCGAGCAGCGGATACGGGAACAAATTCAAAAGGAGCTTTCCCAGAAGATCGATCGCCAGCAAGAGAAACTGCAGCAGAAAGCAACGGAAAAGCTGGAACGCGAACTCGATGAACTGCAACCGGAGTTGAGTGAGATCGTCAACAAGGTGACGCGCGAGGCGTTGAAGCAAAAGGCGGCGCAAATGGGAACGATTCAGGAGATCGCCGAAGATCCCCAAACCGGATCGATGACCATCAAAGTCGAAGTTTGACCCAAGATCGCAAGAGACAATAGAGTCCCATGAGCTTGACCATTCAGGAAAAAGAGTTGCCCACCGCCCTGACGCCGGATCAGGCGGTCGAGGCTGCGTATGCGACGGAACTGACCGAAATCGCAGCGCAGCTCGTTCGCGGTTTGCCGTGTCTGGTCGAGTGCGACAAAGAGCTTTCGCCCTACCTCTTCGTGAACCTTCGCAACCGCTTGAAGGACCGCTCGATCAAATGCATCTATCTGGACGGTCGACCGCGTGAAGCCGACGCCAACGCCGCGGGAGGTGCGCCGCTCGGATTGATCGGCACGATGATCGCGCAACTCCGCGAAGCCGTCCGCGGTGCGATCGAACGCCGTGTCGTCGTTCTACCGCACCTCGATCTGCTCACGACCAGCCAGGGTGGACTGACCAGCGAAGCACGCGAGGTCATCCCCCTGCTCTACGAAAACCCGGAACTCGTCTGGCTCGGATTCAAGGATCCGTCGTTTCCGATTCCGAAAGTCATCGAGAATCTCTTTCCCCACCGTGTGAGCATTCTCGGCATCGGCCGCAACCGCCTCCGTTATCTCGTCACGCAGAAAGAGTCGCGAAAGTTCGGCAAAACATTCAACCCGTGGCAGCTTTACAAGTATCTCTCCGGCGTAAATGCCATTCGTGTGCGTAAACTTTTGTCCACACTCGAAGGCGAAGATTACCCTGCCGATGCCCGCACAGCGTACCGCCACCTTCGCAACGCAACATTAACCGGAGCCATGGAGATTCCCAACGTGGATCTGCAGACTGAGATCGGCGGATACAACCAAGTGAAGAAGAGGCTCAAGGAAGAAGTTCTCGACGTGCTGCAGAAACGCGATGCGGCAGCGAACCCCGAAGACGTAACCCGGCTCGAAGAGTTGATCCCCCGCGGCATGATCTTCTGGGGCCCGCCGGGAACGGGTAAGACCTACTTCGCCAAAGCGATCGCAACCGCCATCGGGGCCGCGATCCAGATCGTTTCCGGACCGGAGTTGAAGTCCAAATGGGTCGGCGAGTCTGAAGAGAACCTCCGCCAGATCTTCCACAAAGCGCGTCAATCAGCGCCGTCGATTATCGTCTTCGATGAACTCGATTCCTTCGCCACCGCCCGCGGAATGTACACCGGCAGCGGAGTCGAGCACAGCATGGTGAATCAGCTTCTCACGGAGATGGATGGCTTTCACAAGGATGAGCTTGTCTTTGTGGTGGGAACGACCAACTTTGTGGAATCGCTCGATCCAGCGCTCTTGCGGCCGGGAAGGTTCGAATTTCATCTTCAGATTCCGTATCCGGAGGCGGCGGACCGAAAGGAAATCCTGTCCATTTACAATGCGAAGATGCGATTGAGCATGACGGAGGACTCGATCGATTATGCCGTGAAGCGGACGAATGATTACGTGATCGGCGCGGCGGCGGGGACTCGGTACAGCGGCGACCATTTGCATGCGTTGTGCCGATCAATCGCTCGCTTACGGTTGCGGGAGTCGCTCGCGGACGAAACGACTCATGATATCATCGAGCGGGCTCTGACCGAGTGGATCGAACGGCCAAAGATGACGCAGGCGGAGGAACGCGTGCTGGCCACGCACGAGGCCGGCCATGCGGTGGTCGCACTCTTTTGCGAGCATGCCCCGACGATCGAGCGGATCACCATCGCCAGCGAAATGCACTGGGCGTTCGGCTATGTGCGTTATGCCGATCCGGCCCACAAGTACATTCAAACGGTGAACACGTACCGCGATCTCATCTGCGTGGCGCTGGGCGCTCGCGAGGCGGAGCGGATCCTGCTGAAGGATCTCTCGCTGGGCGCGACGGGCGATCTCCACAGCGCCACCGCGATCGCCCGCGAACTCGTCGAAGTGCACGGTCTGGCCGGGGGAAGCCTGTCGCAAGTTCAGTTCATCGATCATGACACGGGCAAGCGCCGTTCAAACCTCGCACCGGAAACGCTGGCTGCGATCGATCTGAGAGTGGCGGAGATTCTCGAAGAAGAGCGCAAGAGGGCGGAAAGCATCGTCACAGAGAATCAGCACGTGATCGAAACCTTACGCGATCTGCTGCTCGAGAAGAAAACCATCGACAGTAAAACACTCGGGAATCTTCTGCCTGAAGTCGGGAAGAAAAAACTCTGATACACGGAATCCACGATCAAGTGGGGAGCACTTATGGCTTTGATGCAAATCATTCTGAAGCGAGATCCGTCTTCCGGGAAACAGAACATCTGGGTGAAGCTCGAGTCGGATCCGGATGCGCTGCCCATTGAGCACGAGCAACTTCATCGGCGGCTGGTGGAGAAGCTGATTGGTGCGGGACTAGACCCGGATGACCTCGGAGAGATGATCGTGGAACGCGAGCAGACTCCGGAACCGGCCGAGCAGAAATCGTCGGGTGAAACGCAGCGAGAAAAGACGGCGCAGGGTCGATAAGATTCCTTTATGATTCTGATCTTCCCAAGCTTCGAGAAACTCTCGTTCGCGTTGAAAAGCGGCATGATCCCAGCGGACTGCCTGATGGCACCCGTCCGTATCAGCAAGGATGAATCCGAACGAATTTATGTCGAAACAAAATCCACATTAAATAAAGAAACAAAGGATCGGCTCAAGAACTTGAACGTGCTGGGGTCACGGCGGCATGCCAATACGGAAATCCGAAACGCTTCTTGCTGGCTTGAACTGATACCGATTACTGCACTCCACGGCTCATCAAACCTTTCCAGCCAAACACCGGTTCTGTTCGAACTCCCTTCGTTTGAAGCATTGTCCCAAATTTCAAGCGAAATGCTGCGATTGGGAAACGATCGGCAAAGTTATCGCATCATGAAGGCCAAAGATCAAGCGCGGGTCTTCCTTCGCGTGCTCGGTCCGCCCTATTACACGCTGCTGCAGGCAATCGATTCTTCCGATTCGAAACAAGCGGATATTCTTGCTTACTGGGAGGCCGCTCCCCGTATCTGGTTGCAATGGGGTTACACTCATCCCCTGATCAGCCATCTGGAAGCTCCGAAGAATCAGGCTGTTCTGATCCGCCGCGGGGAACCCTGGCAATACTTACCCGATGGCGAATTTGAAGAGATTTATCAATCGCTGAACTTGGCCGTACCGGAAATCCCGAGCGATTGGAGTGAGGGGACGCTTCCCGAAAAAATTACAATCCCGTTGCGGTTAATTGCCAGCAATTCCCCGGATATCGCCGAGTTGTGGGTCTTTCGTGAGGATGGGTTCCGCCAACTCGATACGCTTGTCCGTGAACTGGATGAACGCCTGCTCGAACAATTGCGTTTTGCCGTGGGTCACACGCCCGAAGGCGCTGAGTCCGTCATCATCGCTGCGAGTTCGTCACGGAAAGCGTCGCCGGTTCTCGCACTCGACCGCGCACTGGCGTTCAAGTCGTATTGGCGGATTCCCAACCTGTTCATTCCGGTGGGAACTCATCTTCATCCGACCATCCGTCGCGATGTGATCACCAAACTTCTTGCGGAAGATCGCGATCGCCGCGTGTGGCTTTACCCCTCGGAATCTGGCGAATTTCGACCAGAATCGATCCCGGAGAATGCGTTTCGCCCGCTCGCGAACTGGATCGATTATGTCGTTGATGCCCATGCAGAAGAGTTGAATGAATGGATGGCATCGACCCAGTTTGATTTTGAGGGATTCATTTGTTCCGATGGCGGACCCAGCCCCAAAGTGCAACGTGAACGTCAGGAATCTTCAGTTCGTGAACCGAAGAAGTCGTCTCCGGGCAAAACGAAATCCACGCGAAAAGCCAAAGCTGAAAACGATGAATTACCTCAGGAACAACTGAGCGATCTGAGTCAATTTGCGGTTGAACAAACGCCCATCAAACCGCCGAGCGAGTGGAAAATCCGTTGTGACGAGTTGGAGTTGCAGTTTCGCGAGATCGAAGGCCCGCTCGACCACCCGGAGCGGATCGCGCTCTGGCCTGAACTGGCGCGTGCGAATGCCGGGATCGGTATTGAACGACGGAGCGATGCCGCCGTTTGCTGGCTGAATGCAATCTGGGAACAACCGGAACGGGAAGCCGAATATGCCACACGCTGGCTCGAAACCGAAACGCCAATCGCCACCGTGAACGAAGCAGAATTTGATCGATACCTGGCGTTAAAGAATCCCTCGATTTCCGAAAGCCGTTTCGTGATCGCCCGGTTCCTCTCACTTTCTCATCTGCCGAAACGGCCTTCCTGGCTGCATTCCCGGCTCCCATTGGTACAAACGTATCTTACCGCTAACGAACCGAAATTACCGATTCGAGCCGTGTGGCTGGCGGCGGTTCGGCTCTCTGCGTTGTCGCAGGGCGATGCGCTGGGACTTGCAAGAATCCGCGATCAACTCCTCAATCGCCTGCTCGAAAAAGGACTGAGCGCGGAGCAGGATTTGCCATCGTTCCTGAGGTTCGCCGGGGCGCAGAATTCCGATCGAATCCGGATGATTCGGGAACGGACACTGGAAATTCACCACGCGGCCCGATCGTGGGCCGAGAAAAGTCTGAAAGTGTCGAATCAAAACACACCAACTAACGACGTCTCCGCCACGCTGGCGTATCTCGATCTCATGTTCGCCTTCGCACTCGCCAAACTGGGAGAGCATCAGCAATGGCAATCGCTGATCCAAAATGCGGAACAATCGCTTACAACCGCCAAGGGTACCGACACGAAGTCCATTGCCAGCCAATTTCTGATCAAGGTTTTTCGGTTCCGTATCCAGGAAGCGTCCACCGGGAAACCTCACGGAGGGCAACTTCCGCAGGAACTTTTGGACGAACTGGAAACCATCCACAATAAAGGTGGAAAAGTCGTCAACGATCCTCACAAACTCGCTCATTACGTCATCAATCGCCTACTGGAACAATCAGAAATCGCGGAACCTCACGAAAAAAGCGATCCCTATTCAGAATGGAAAAAGCATGGTGATGAACTGAAAAAAGAAGCATTGCTTCTGACACGAATCAAGGACAACAAACTCCTCGGCAAGCGAATGCAGGAACTCTTCGGCAATGCCGTTCCTGGACGAACGCTCGTCCAAACGCAATTCGTTGTTCTCTGTGAAAGTCTCCACCTCGCCCCACGTGTTGGTTCTTCACTGGCGCTGGAGTGGATCGCGCAGGTGCCGCAGATTTTTCAGAAATTGGGAACCGATCATTCGAAAGACACGGATCATGCTGAGAAACAAGGCAAACTGCTCGAGCGATCATTATTCCTAGCTTCACACTTCGACCGGCCAGATCTGGTTCAGATTCTCGTGGATGCATTCATCAATCATGTTCAGACTCGATCGGAAGAGCAACGATTTGTTTTGATCAACACTGTTGCAAATCGAAGCTTGAGGAGTCTTAGAAAGGTCGGCTTGCGTGATGAGATTGATAAGCTTCTCCACAGGTTGCAGAAGGTCGTTCTCAATGATAAGCCACTGAGCGAATGGAGAATCCAATACGAAACAAAAGTTGATCTCTGGACAGATGCTCTTGAGACATTACTCAAGATTGCATCCGGTTGGCTGACCTTCGGAATGATAGATCAGGCGATCCCTGTACTCGAACTCGCCCGCGAATCGATCCATTCCTCAAATCCCCCGCCTAATGTTCGAAAGTTCACATCCTTATGTTGTGCGTATCTCTCAGCGCTCGGACAGGGTCCTGTGGATTTCGGATTACCCAAGATGCTCGAATTCTTCGAACATCTCGGTCCGTCAAAAATTCCGGTGACTTTCACATCAGCGCCCTACTATTCGCGATTGCATCTCAATCTTTTCGAAGAAGTCGTACTTTCAATCGTCAGCGATGATCTGGCAGTTGGGCAAACAGGTCAGCGCTGGCTCGACGAAGACGAATATATCGTCCGCCGTCGAATCCATCGCGACATGCGGGCGGTGAATCAATCTACTGGGGTTTGAACTCGATTTCGCAGATGTTCGGAGAGCAATAACACGGTGTTCGTCGCCATGTGCTCTGCAGCAAATGTCTCACGGACAATTCGATATCCGCGTTCACCCATGAGTTGTCTGCGGTCGTGATCGTTCAGGAGTTCCTGAAGCGTGCGAGCAAGCACGGCAGTGTCGCCCGGTGGAACAAGCAACCCAGCTTCGGTACGCTCAATCAGCTCCGGAAACGTTCCATGTGCAGGCAAAACAACCGGCACGCCGTTCGCCCACGCCTCCAGTACATAGAGCCCCTTCGGCTCTCGGTAGGTTGTTGGAACGCAAAGCAGATCGATCGACTGCAGAAACCGGACTTTCGAGGGGTGATCGGGGCTCGGAACATATTCAAACTCGCTCGCGAGTCCAGCGGCGGAGAGTTTCAGAATCTGTTCGTTGAAATACGAATGATGATTCTCACCCAGCCAGCCGGACGCCATCAATCGGGTTTTCGATTCGGGCTCTGCCTTGCGGAGCGCAATGAAAGCGTCGACGAGGAGGTGGAATCCTTTCTCCGGTGCGATTCGAGCGAAGTAGCCGATCCGGTGCGGCGGCTCGACCTGAATGGGGCGCTGGCTGCCATGTCCTTTGAGATGAATTCCGGGATAGATCACGTGTGAAGCGAGCGTTCCGAGTCGAAGATAATTTTGCATATAGTCGGCATAGTAACGGCTCGTCGAGATCGTCCCATCCGCATGCGTCAGATTCTGTGCGATCAGTTCGATGCTGGCATTTCGGTCGTTTTCTGGAAGCGCGTCGAGAAAGATATCATCGCCCTGAAGAGTGACAAAAATCGGCACCTGACAGTCCTGCTTCAGATGCGGAATGATTCCGGAAAGCAATGCATTGGTCAGTATCACCACTTCGGGTTTGACGTCGCTCTTCAGGTAGTCAACAAGCTTGGCCACTTCTTTCTTCTGATAGCCGTGATCGCCTCGAAGCATCGAGACGGTCAGACTACCTAACTCGGAATACGGCGTTCGTGCGGCAAACCGCGAGACCCAGCGCAGGAGCCGAGGGAAATCGAGCAGTCGATCAGTCAGCCAGGGTGTGTGGCGAAAGAGCCGGGACTTCTGCTGAAGATAGACATTGATCCCGCCGAAGAAAACGCGACCAACGCTTTGATCGACTTCGTCCGTCCGGATGGGAGTATAGGTGGGAATGAGCAACGCATCGTGTCCGATGCGATTCAACGCCCCCACAAGCGTGTTGTCCCGTAGGCAACTCCCGCAGAACATCCCTGCCGCACCCGCCGTGATAAACGCAATTCGCACGATCGCGGTCCTCCCGAGTCCCATTTTAGGCAGACAGACGCTTCCCATGAAATCTTCAAGTGGCCTACACAGTAATTACTTCTCGTTTCGCAAAATACTTTCTTGGATTATTCCCGGAATATGGAGGGCGAATCATGGTTGATGCAATCGCCATTTCGGATCTGCATCTGGGCAGCGATAACTGTGAAGCGGAATCACTCGTTGAATTTCTCGAGTCGATCCGCACAGGCGAGCGTGCCACGCAGCGACTGATCCTGAACGGAGACGTCTTTGATTCCATCGACTTCCGCCGACTCAAGAAACATCATTGGAAAGTGTTATCGTTGATTCGAAAAATGTCGGATGAACTCGAAATTGTCTGGATCAACGGCAACCATGATGGCCCGTCCGATATCGTATCGCACCTGCTCGGAGTCGAAGTGATGGATGAGTTTTCCATCACGAGTGGCTCGAAGCGGATTCTGTTCCTGCACGGCCATCGATTCGACGAATTCATCGAACGGCATCGCATCACGACCTGGTTCGCGGATCGCATCTACCGCTTGTTGCAGCGAATCGATCCGTCGCACGGTTTTGCCCGTTGGGCGAAGCGAAGCAGCAAGATGTTCCTGCGCTGTGCGGCCAAGATCGAAGCACAATCGATTGCCTACGCCCAATCACACGGATTCGATGCCGTCTGCTGCGGTCATACCCATGTGGCATGTGCCCGGATGGACGGAACGATACCATATTTCAACAGCGGATGCTGGACGGAGAAGCCGTGTGGATATCTCTCTATAGACGATGGCATCGTAACCGTTCAAGCCTTCAACCGCATTCGCGAATCCGTTTCTCAGGAATTGGCTCTCGTTGCGGCGGAGTGATCGTCTTCGATCGGCTTGCTTGCATCGATCAGCATCCAAAGCCCGACGCCGACAAAGTAGATGACGGCATAAGTTGCAAAACAGACAACATAACCTGACGTCGCGACGAACTCGCCGGGTGTTCCGGGATTGACCGTATGGGCTTTCATGATCATTCCGGTGACGAAGATACCACTCACGGCTCCAACAAGATTCCCGAACATGTTCATCGCCCCGCTGACGGTCGCCGCGTAGTTCCTTCCGATATCCTGGCAAGTCGCCCATGCCGGTGCCATGATCAGATCGTTGCAAAAACCCATAAGGATAAGTGGAATCGCTGTCGCCCAGACATTATCCGGTGCGTACCATTTCCCACCGATCGCGATCAGATAACTCAGACCAGCCAGTGCGTACCCGATCATGCCGAAGAGCCTTCGGCCCCACTTGCGATCTCCGGTTCGACGGATGTAACGATCCGACAGAACGCCACCCAGATAACAACCCAGCATTCCGACCAGAAGCGGCGCTCCGCTCAGCAATGCAAGCCCGACCCGGCCCATGGGTTCATCGTTCCACTCCGGGAATTGCTTTTTCATTGCTGCTGGGTGGTTATACATCAGGAAGTACCAGCAGAAATTCGTGATGACATACATGAAGCAAATCGCCCAGAGATTCCTCGATCGAAACAACTTGCCCCAGGGAATACGGACAGGTCCGGTCGTCACGATTCGGCCCTCGTCAATCAGTGCAGCTTCGGCAGCATTGATCCGAGACCCGACCACCGGCTTGTTTGTGAACACAAAATAGAAAATCACAACCCAAACCGCTGCGATACAAGCGAACAGCCACAACGCGCTTCGCCAATCAATGCCACCTTCACGATGCATCCCACCGTTGTCCCAGGATGTCAGTACCACCCAAACCAGCGGGGTCAGACCGCCCATGAGCCGCGCACTCATCCAGATGGCGGATTTCGCAAACCCGCGATCCGAGGCGGGGAACCAGTTGTAAAGTGCTTTGGAGATATTCGGGAAGGCGCCTGCTTCACCCACACCAAAGAGGAATTGGATGACAACCAGAGCCAGAAACCCGATGTACAGTCCACCGAGAATCGTCATTCCTGTAAAGCCGGTCAGGAAGACAAAAAGGGACCACCAGATCACGACTCGAAGCAGTGTTGTTCTGGGCCCCTTCGTATCGCCAAGCCAACCGGACGGTACTTCAAAAAGTGCATAGGCCAATTGAAACGCCATGAGCACGATGAAGAAATCTTCCGTACTGTATTTTGGTGTTCCTTCCGGGAGATCGGCATTCAACTCGGCCATGATCGCCGTCTTTGCGCTCCCGTTGGCGGCCCGGTCCATGTAAGTGATCATGGCCAGCAGGCAAAGGAGCGCGAGGACGATGTATCGGTATCGGGTGGGAGCGGTGTGGGAAGTCATGGAGTGGATTGCCAGGGGAGGAAAGTCATCGCGACACTGTACAGCGTGACGGGCGGTATGGCAACTCTCCATCTTCATGACAGGATCGGAAGGTCTCTCTCTTCAGGAGGATCACTCTGAATATCGTGATTGCATCCGATGCATGGCATCCGCAGGTCAATGGCGTGGTTCGAACTCTCGATACCACCTCGCGAACGATCGGGGAGTTGGGTCATCGGGTCGAGATGATCACGCCGGATCGGTTCTCCCGGATTCCCAATCCGCTCTATCCGGAGATTCCGCTAGCTCTTCCCTGGCCGCATCGAATCGACAAACTGATCCGAACGTTCCGACCCGACTGTATCCACATTGCAACCGAAGGCCCGATCGGTCACATGATGAGAAGATACTGTCGGAAAAAAGGTTGGAACTTTACCACTTCGTATCACACAAAGTTTCCCGAGTATCTTCAAACATTGGCGGGTGTCCCCATTTCGTGGAGTGTTCGCGTCTTACGATGGTTTCATAATGGATCTTCTGCCGTTATGGTTTCCACTGCGAGTCTCGAAGCGGAACTGCGATCGCGAGGGATCACGGCTCCCATCCGACGGTGGTCGCGGGGTGTTGATCTCACGCAGTTTCACCCGCGCACCAATTCCAGGAATTCGGAGCCGTTTCCCATACTCCTTTATGTCGGTCGTGTTTCATTCGAGAAAGGGCTCGAAGATTTCCTGAAAATCCCAGCCCCTGGTATCAAACGCGTCGTGGGTGACGGACCCGCGCGAGCGGATCTGGAACGCCGATATCCGGAAGTTCAGTTTCTGGGTTACAAAAAAGGATCAGAACTCACGGCCGAATACCAAAACGCCGATCTCTTTGTTTTTCCCAGCCGAACAGACACGTTTGGAATTGTGATCATCGAGGCCATGGCTTGCGGGCTTCCTGTTGCCGCATTTCCTGTTACCGGTCCGGTGGACTTGATCACTCGACCGGAGTTGGGTGCGGTGGATGATGATCTTTCAAACGCGATTGATCGCGCATTGAAAACGGGAATTCGCGAAGTCTGTGTCGATGAGGCGAAACGCTACACTTGGGAACGATGTACCGAACAATTCCTGAAAAATCTCGTTCCATTGAAAAGTGAGAAAACAGTTCATTCCTGAGCTTGATCAGTTTCTGAACGATTATTCCGATCCCGCGAGAACTCATTCGCATTGGAATCCGAAATTTGACAATGCTCATCTTCCGTCGCACATTCCTTTAAGGCCTCTGTTGTTCAGAAGTCGAGTAGCCAGTCCACGGTCTCGAGACGCTTCGTAATGGCACCTGTCGAAACCGTATCATTATTGCGCGACGGTATCGCTGCGGCTCGTGCAGGCGATAAGACACGAACTCGTTCGTTACTTCGGCAAGTGACCGAACTCGAACCACAGAATGAACTCGCCTGGCTTTGGCTGGCGAACACTGCGGACGATCCCCGGGAAACACTGTCTTGCATTCGCAAAGTCCTCGAAATCAATCCCACCAATGAGTTCGCCGCGTCCGGGCTTGCTGACGCGCTCTGCCGTGCAGGAGTGGTGGCGGCCAAAGCGAATGAACGTGCACAGGCCAAACAATGGTTTGCCGAAGCCACGGATCTCGCACCACGCAATGAAACGGCATGGTTGTGGCGTGCCGGACTCGCCGACTCAACAGAAGAAGGGATTGAACTCCTTCAATTCGTTCTGGCCATTAATCCCAACAACGAACGGGCCCGTCAGGGAATCGCCCATTTCCAAAGCCAGCTCGCTGCAAAATGGAATTGCCCCATTTGCCAGTATCAAGGCGAAGCGGGGCATATCGCGAACGTTTGCCCTCGGTGTCGTTCCGTCGTTTCGTTGGAAAAGCCCGAATCATTTGACAATCCGATTCCGGCTGATCGCCGGTTACTGGAGGTCGCGGCTCATCGCATCTATTCGGATCTTCAATCGAACCCGACCGCTTTAAATGCCTACAAATTAGGCCTCGTTTACATGAATCTCGGGTATTCCGATGAAGGAATCAAGGCTCTTCAAAGTGCGATTTCCTCACGGCCGACCGACTCAACCTGGAAAGCCCAGGTGATTCGTCTGATCAAGCATCGCGAAGCACAGCGCAAAACCAACGATGAGGAAAACCGCAGAATTTCCCTAACCGCAAAACCAACGATCTTTGTCGTAGACGATAGTCCAACGATTCGCAAACTCGTATCGGTCACTTTGGGTACCGCAGGTTATCAGATCGTGGAAGCCTCCGATGGATACGAGGTCGCGGATCGCGTTCGTCAGTTTGGTTCACCACAACTCTTTCTGCTCGATATCAACATGCCTGGTCTGGATGGATATCAGCTTTGTAAATTACTGCGTCAAAACGTCGAAACGTCTCACGTGCCCATTATCTTCCTGACAGGCAAGGATGGATTCTTCAACAAACTTCGTGGTCAGTGGGTTGGAGCGGTGGAATATCTGACGAAACCATTTGATCCACAAAAATTGCTAGCGGCCGTTGGAAAGATCATCCCTCTGAAAACACAAGTGGATTGAGAAAGAGGAAGTCTCTCCAATGTCAAACCATCAAGAAGATACCCGGTTCAGCCTATTTGGCCCGCGAGGTCCGAACGGGAACAGTCGGCTCACGCAATCCGATTCGGAATCCGATGCAAATTATCTTTCTGCGGACCGTGTCGCGGCGCGAACGATCTGGGACGGCGATTCAATCGATAATCCGGCCGATGTGGAATACGACCGAACATGGCGTGTTTTGCTGATGCAGATGCTGGGGCAGTTGGAGTTTGGTTTTTCTTCACTTTCGGAGCTCGCACAACGACGCGACCCGCTCGGCGCTGTCAGAGTGGCATCCGCAATGGTCAATCAGGTCGCGGATTTCATCGGTACCAACGTTGACCAACAAAAGCATGCCCGCCCGATCTCCGATGCTCTGGCAGCTGCCGGGCGATTTCTCACGGCCGCTCAGGTTGCCAACCAAACCGAAAGAAACAAAGGTTTTTTTTCTTTTTTTTCAAGCCGTTCACCTGAAAACCAGAACAAGGTTCAGGAGTGTTTATGGGTTCTGCGAGACCTTCCGCTTGTCCTTGAACGGTTTTTCATGTTGCTCAGTGGTTGCTTCCGAGGTCAAAAAAGTGCACTGGCATGGGTGGATACCAGCAGTGTGTTCATCGGCGAATTGAAACAAACGTTATCGTGGGTTGAGTGACGCGAATTGAGTGACATCCAACCCGCTCGCGGAGTAATGATTATGGCCATTCCAGGCCCGACGATTCTTGTGGTGGACGATAGCCCCACACAGCAAAAACTTGTCACCGCCGCATTGAGCGAACGCGGCTACAAGGTCATTACGGCTTCTGACGGCGATGAGGCGATTGCACGTGCGTCACTTGAGAAACCGTCTCTGGTGGTTCTAGACGTTGTCATGCCAAAAAAAAATGGTTTTCAGGTTTGTCGACAGTTAAAGACAACCATTGAAACCCAGGACATCAAAATCCTCTTGCTCACGAGCAAAAATCAGGAAAGCGATCGATTCTGGGGAATGAAACAGGGTGCCGATGCGTATCTAACAAAGCCTTTCAATACGGCTGAGTTGTTCGAACACATCGCGAAACTCATTTGATCCAAATACGGGACCGAGATGAAATCATGACGCCCAATAATATCGATCAACAGAATCCCAATAATCTGAGCGAACTCTTTCCGCTCCCTAATGAATCGGATGTTCAACCTCCGTTCGATCTACCAAACTGGTTGTCTCTGACGGGTGCAAGTGAGGAGTTCGAGAACACGCAAGAATCGTCGATACCGTCGGTTCCTTATTGGCCAAATGCCATCGCCAGCGCGGAACACCTAGAGGGCACTTGCAAGGAAAATGTCCCATCCCGAGAAAATGATACGTTAAGAATCTCCTCAAGGTGGAATGACGATCTGCCCTTGCATAAACCGACAGCCGAACAATCACAGATCACGGAAAAGATCGCCCTGCAGACGAACACCGGCGATGAAAAAATCGAATTACCGTTTCCGCCGCCCTTTTCAGCGGGTCTGAGTAAGCTCTCTCCCTTCCTTTCGCAATCGGATTCCACCAGCGAAAATGAAAGGAATGAGAATTCTCCTTCGCTCACGCGTACGCCGCCTCCGGCAGAGCCTCTTGAGATTTCACCCGCATCCGCGATCTGGCGAACCCGGCGGATCACCGTGACTCCCCAGATCGATGAAAAGCGGGAAGTAGCGATCTTTCGCACTGTCATCCGGGATGATGCCGGTCGGGGATTTGAAAATGCCCGAGTCACATTTCCATTGCCACAGGGAATCAAACAGGTTCAGGCTAGTCGCAAACCGATTGCAAAAAAAGGACTCCTGAATTGGGAATTGGGCTCGGTTGGACCAACTGACTCCATACCACTTTCGGTCAAGATACCCATCTCGTTGCTGGGAGGCATGGACTCCGCATCCGCCCCTCGCACGTTCGAACTGATTTATCAACCGCTGCCGGGAGCCAAGCTCGTCGGCGAGTTGTCATCGCCGTCCGCCATCGTTCCCGGTGATCCTTTTTCGATCTCCCTTCGAATTAGCAACACAGGCGAGTTACCGACTCAAGAGATCACCGTTCGGATCTCCGACCGGAGTTCGGGAACCAAGCCGATCACCCGGAAACTCAATGCGCTCGCACCAGGCGAGAATCAAACTGTGGAAATCGAATTGGTTTCTCAGATACAAGGTCGGCACGATTGGACTGCGACGGTTGAATCGCCCGGAAGTGAACCCGTCGAATCGATCTTCTCGACCGAAGGAATCCGAGTCGCTCTGGTTCTGAAACTCGAACACAATTCAATGATCCGCGTCGATCAGATCGAAGACATTTCGCTGATTATTTGCAATGAATCACCGGTCCTCATCCGTGGGATCACAGCGCAACTCACGATTCCGGAAGAACTAACCTATGACTCGTCGGAATCTGGCAACTATGATCGGTCGATCAACTTGCTCAGCTGGACAGTCGGTGACCTGCCTGCCAACTCTTCAAAAACGGTTGTAGCCCGATTGCGAGGATTCGCACCGGGGCTTGTCGGATTTCAAGCGCGTGCCGACGCACCTTCGGGCAAAAGTGTTTCTGCAACATCGAATATCTTCGTCGAGATCGATAACCGAACGACCAGTTCGTCGCTTGACAAGCTCCTTGCCGTCCTCGAAGAGACCGTTTCCGAGGAGGACGACGATCATCTGGAACAAGTCGTCGAGGTGGGGTCAAGACATCTGGTCTTCGATCTGGATGGCGCACCCTATGCCGTTCCCATCACCAATATCCGCGAAGTGCTCCGTCCGAACCGCATGACAACCATTCCCGGCGGACCGCGCTGGCTTCAGGGTGTGGCGAATGTCCGTGGCGACATCGTTTCTATCGTCGATCTGCAACTCTTTTTCGGGATGAATTCTTCTACCGATACATCCCGCGGATTACTGATCGCACAAAGCAACGACGCCCAGTTGACAGTCGGGCTGCTCGTCACTTCGATCGTGGGCATTCGAAGATTGCAGCCGGGCCGCGCACTCGATACCGATCACTTCGGCAGTCAGGCTGTCATCGAATATCTGGACGGGATTGCAGAACATGATCAAAGAATCATCCCGATCCTTCGTCTGGATCAACTTGTCCGCGCGACCGAAGAACGAATGATGAGCTTGTGACAAATTATCGTTTCACACTTTGCCAGAGAATATTCAAGGCTTCCCGGCCGGCATTCCAGACCTGGTCCACGGTCTTGCGTGCCGCACCCGAACGACCCTCTTGTTCCAGTAACTTCAACAACGCAATGCCGCGGGATTCATTCATGCTTCCCGCCATCAATATCAGCAATTCTTCATGAATATTCCACTCTTTTTGATTGGCAGTGCAAACGGGAACGGCCGCCGCGATTTTCTTCTGAAAGTTGTCCTGAACGGAAGATACAGCTTCATGGATGCTCACTTCTTTCTTTCGTATGCCACTTTTCCAGTCGTATGGCGGCGACCACTCCAGTGCCGGAGAAAGTAAATCCACGTGTGTAAGAACCAGGATCACGGGAGGCATTCGCAAGTTTGGTTTTGATTGGAAGGCCTTTTCGAGACGTTCGAACAGAGCGAGATCCGCTTGCCGGGCCGCCGTCCGTGCATGACAGGTCATGAGGATCAAATCCGCTTTCTCTGCCGCGACGATCGCATCGCTGACTTCACGTTCCGTTGGACCCGATTCTCCATACCCTGCGGTATCAACGAGTGTCAGATGAGGACAATCGGGTAATCTCAATTCATAGTTCGTTGCACCCTTCGTTGTGACAAGCACATCCGTTGCTGCCTTTCGTTCACCTAAAAGACTATTGATCAAACTCGATTTCCCCGATTTGACCTGTCCGAGAATCGCGATGGACAGCGCCGTTGAAAGAGGCTCCCGATCATTATTACTCATCAGATCGCGATATTTTTCCGCACCCACTTTCAGTCGGCCGCTGTTCAGTTCGATCAGGTATCGGCCAAGTTCATGGATGTACGCCGTGTGGAACCATAACAGGACATTGTCCTGGACGCGGTTCAGGATTTGACCACTCGCCTTCGAAGCCAGGAATTGCATTCCAGTATTGATGGGATTGATGACCGCGCGGGCGTACCACGAGGCGTCCATCGCCGTTTTGCTCCAGTCGATGGCGCGCTTGGCCGTTTTCCAGTCATTCACAGTCAACAAATGACTTCCTGGTATATATTTATTCACTCTCTGATTGAGATCGTGAGAAACCAGTTCGGCACAGGTCACGATTTCGGGAAGAGTCAGGTGGCTGAACGGATCGTTCGCACCGGGATAGTAAACACGTGCGACCTCGAGCGCGAGACTGACAGCTAAATCGGCATTTCGCTGCGCGTCCGCAACTTGCTCGATTGAGATTTCGGTGATATTGGCTGCATGCCGTTCAACCAAACGCCACGCCTGTCGGTCCCGCTCGGTCCAGGTTGAAGGAGGTGTTTCGAAACCGGTTGAAGGTAACAGCTGTGCTCGAGATCGCCGCGTCCAGTACCAACTCAGAACATACGCCAGTGTCAAAGACCCTGCCATGGGCCACCAGACAATGAATCCCCAGCCTGTCGAATAGAGATGGTAGGAACCAACAATCACGAGAAAAAGAACGGGTGCAGATATCAGTGCTGCGACGACGACCCAGCGATAAAACTTCATGACACGCTCCACGTTCACACGATCAGTCTTCGTGAATCTCCATAATGAATTTTACGTTTTTCAGCAGATTCATAGAAAGTGGCCATCCTGTGGTCATGGATTACTTCCTCTCTGGAGCTTCACCGATGCTTCGAATTGTCATGACTTTTATGGTGTCTGCACTTGTGGCGAATCTGGGTTTCGCCCAAGCCAAGCAACCGAAAAAAGTCCAACGACCAACACCAACGGTTGCGGATATTGCCTATGGTGAACACCCGCGACAGAAGTTCGATTTCTGGAAGGCGAAATCCGACAAGCCCAGGCCGCTTGTTCTGCTCATCCATGGTGGAGGTTGGGTGAACGGCGATAAATCGTCCTACAACACGGCCGCCATCGAGCCCTTTCTAAATGCGGGTATTTCCGTCGCTTCGCTGAATTATCGATTCATTCAACACGCCATGGAGCAGAATGTCGAACCGCCCGTCAAGGCTCCGCTCCATGATGCCGCCCGCGCACTCCAGTTGATCCGTTCCAAGGCCAAAGAGTGGAATATCGATAAGACCCGTGTCGGTGCGACCGGTGGTTCGGCCGGTGCCTGCACTTCGCTCTGGCTGGCGTTCCATGACGATCTGGCGGATCCCAAAAGTGAGGATCCGATTGCCCGCGAATCGACACGCCTGACCTGTGCCGCAGTCAACGGGGCACAAACATCATTGGATCCCAAACAACTGCGGGAGTGGATGCCCAACGCGATCTATTGCGGACACGCCTTCGGATATAAAGCGAATGGTCGCGGTCGGCCTGAGGAGTTCGAACTGGCGCTGAAGGATCGCGAAAAGATCCTCCCATGGATCAAGGAGTATTCTCCGATTGAATTGGTCACACCTGATGATGCGCCTGTGTTTATGAGTTACGGCGCACAGGATAAGCCTGTTGAAGTCGGGCAGAGCCCGAAGGACCCGACACACGCCGCCATCTACGGCGTTATGCTGGCCGAAGTCATGAAGAAGCACGGAATCGAAGCGATCGTTTCCTGGCCGCAGAAGCAGTCAGAAATGTACAAGAACACAACCGAGTTCCTGATCAAGAAACTCACTAAGTAGTCTCTTCGGAAACTCCAACCCCATACCGTGACCGTATGGGGTTTTATGCGGCCGTTCGCGTCAATGAAGAGACATTTACGGGAGATGTTTGAAGTCTCTTGAAACCTGCAGCCTGAAGAATCACGCGATCCTGTTCGTTGATGACTTGAGTCAACCTCTGCCTGATCTGATTCTGGAGTTCGTCAAGGTTCGGCTCTTCGTACAGATCCTCATCGACGTTCATCCGAGGTCCAAATCCGAGCATGGCCTGCGCCAGCGTATTGGGTTCCTCTGGATGATCCGGATGATAGAACACCGCATCGAGGCCTAATTCGGTAAATACTCGTAATCGCGGGACCAATTGCGTCACATGATCCATACCAATTCGATCCATGGTTCGAAGTGGAGGGAAATGCGAAACTGAATCACTGACTTCGTCGATGAGATCGATGGGATACCCTTCGGCAACTAAGCGGACAGCTTCATCCCAAAACCGAGCAAGGAGCGGACGCACGCTCAGTTCTGCTTGATCAGGGACAACCACTGCTTCATATCCGGTTGCGTCAAGCAGGCGAGTCAGTTGCCTTCGAGCGTGTCCATCACAAACTTCCACGTGGTGATTTTCCGGTAATGGAGAAAATCCCAATCGAACCGGTTGCGAGAAGGGCCTGATCGAAACAGTTACGATGGAAAGCGGATTGTTAGCCGTTCCTGTAAAGACCCATGGCATCGACACCGAACCCGGCGGTAGGATCCGTTTTTGGATCTTTTCGAGTTCGAGTGGCGTAATCGTTCCCCGTTTGGCAATTTCTGCCAGAGCACTTCTGATGTCTGATGGCTCATCAACACAAACCGTGCCACCATGCAGCAAATAGGTTATTGCCAATGGGACAGCTTGAGGACAATCACGCAGTTCAAGGCCAGAACAGATCGTCCGAATCGGTTGTGATAACTTCGGCACAAAGGAACGGTTCGCAGGGGAGGTATTGGGAATCCGTTCAAGTTCCCGAAGATCGATGCGACGACGAATTCGCGATCTCCACCAGGAGAGTTTGCGTTTCCGCGGAGAACGCACAAGTCGATCCAACCAAGTTCGAAGTTCGATTTTTTCTCTTCGCAAACTGAAGACATGGTCGATCAGTCCGCAGTTATTGGCTTCACGTGCTGTAAGAGCAGTACCGGGATACTGACCAGTCAGGGAATAGAAACGACCAATTCCTCCCCATCGAGTCGAAGTTCCGAGTTCGTACCAGGAATCCGGAGTCGCGGTGGCGATCCGGTAATCACACGCCAAGGCGAGTTCGAGTCCACCACCGCGGCAAGGTCCGGTCAGAAGTGCGAGCGTCACCACCGGGATCGCTTCGAATTCTCGCAGAAATTGTAAGCCGTCTTCATCGTGGTCCGTCAGCCGAAAGCAGTCCCCGTCGAACGCATTCGGATGCGCTCCACGAATGAGAAGGATTTCCAGAAACGGATTCCTTCGTACCAAGTCCAACGAGTGTCGCAATTCCGCAAGACCGGCACCATGAAGCACCAGGGTCGCAACGGAACCCTCGCAAGACAGCTCCAGTGTTTTCGATTCGTACAGCATCCGCTTGATCGTCGCGGATGTGAACTCAGTTCGTCAAGTCGAACAGACTCCATTCCGATATCAATGCTGATGCGGATTATCTGATGGTCATACCGCCATCGACCCTAGAGCTTTCGCCTTTCCGCCGCCACTGCCACACCCCTCGGTGGAAAGATACGAAAATTTCGGAAGCGCCTTTGCCACACAAGCACTTACGTCGATTTCACAATTCAGGAGACAAGAAACAAGCTCCCGATTTTCAGGCAAAACCTGAATGGCTTGACGCCATATTTTGAAGATCATGTTACGATTTCAAAATTTGTAATATCGATCAACATTCTGGCTCGAAATTGTGAATTTTGAGATAATAGCGGTTGGTTTTAATCACGAAGCAGAAAAACCACGAGCCAGTCTCTCCTTTTTGTCCTGAGGATTCCGACGTGTCCGATGTCACCCGTTTTTCCGTTTCTCTCGAAACGGAACTCCTGGAGAAATTCGATCTCTACGTGCAGGATGGGAAATTCGCGACCCGATCCGAAGCGGTTCGTCAACTGGTCCATGAGCGTCTGGCGAATAACAAATGGGATGCGAACGATACGGAAATGATTGCGACGCTGATGTTGATTTATGATCATCACAAGCCGAAACTTGTCGAAAAGCTGATCGACGTTCAACACGGCCACGCGAATCATGTGATCGCGAGTTTGCATGTCCATCTCGATTTGAATCACTGCATGGAGCTCATCGTCCTGAAAGGTAAACCCTCCCGATTGCGGGCACTCGCAGCGGAATTGCGCGGGCTGAAAGGCGTCCATCAGGGCGAACTTTCCCTGGCAGGCGAAACAGGCGGACACTCGCATCACCACCCGCACCCTCATGATCATGAGTCATGATCAATCCCCAAGAAATCAAGAGACACGTTGTCCGCGTCGGAATCGTGCGTCAATTTCGTGAAGATTTCAGAATTTCGCATCTGTGATCGGATCGGAAAAACACAAGTTCCCATTCTTGGCCTCCTGCCGTCCAATGATAAGCTATTCTTCGAAGGAAACGAATGACTGCGAGGATCAGCACCATGCTTAAGTGGCTCTTTGGTAAACCTCCGAAACGTGATCAATATCAGCAACCGGACCGTTCGGAGCGGAACGCCGTGATACGGCGCATTGTGACCGCAGCCGCGGAAACAACACCCAAGACCGATCGGAACGCCGAAAGCCAGATCATTGGCCCGCTCGTCGCCGGAGATGGAGTTCAAGCATCGCGGAGCGAAGCGATTCCCCGAGAACGGATTGCGGAGCGGGCATTCGAGATCTGGATCCGCAATGGCAAGCCAACCGGCACAGCCGACCGTGACTGGGACCAGGCCATCCGTGAACTGTCCAATGAGATCATACCAGTACCACAGTGACCCTCGCGTACCGCGAACCCACGATACCTGATTCACCGCCCGCCCGCTGGGATGCTCGGTGGAAATTGGCGGCCATGCTCGTTTTTGCCGTATGCGTCGCTTTCCTTCGAACACCCATCTCTGTGGCTTTGGCTTTTTTTTGCGTAATGGTATTGTTGATCATTGCGCGAATTCCCGTTCGAAAAGTCGTCGAGCGAATGGGGCTGTTAATCCTGGCCGTTGTCCCGTTTCTCATCGTGCTGCCGCTCTTGGTGGATCGTGGCTGGCTTCAGGCCGCGATGATCGCCTTCCGCTGTCTGACGATCGGTCTGATCGCATTATTCATCCTGAGCACGACTCGTCTTGATCGAATATTGGCGGCCTTGCGGTCCTTGGGTGCGCCCGGAGTAATCGTACAGATCGCCCAGCTTTCGTACCGTTATTCGCAGGTCCTCTTTGGCGAAGCGCGTCGCTTGCGCGTGGCGCTCGCGGTCCGCGCGTTCCGCCTTCGGACGAATCGGCATACTTATCGCACCATGGGGCATGTTGCAGGTGCGCTGATCGTCAGCGGGGGCGAACGTGCGGAGCGAGTAGCCTCGGCGATGAAAAGCCGGGGCTTTCATGGTACGCCGAAATTGATTTCACCCTTTCGAACACACATTCCGGATCTCGTCGCGTTCGTGGTGATCGTGACCGTTGCGATTGCATTGGTCGTCGGAGAACGCGAATGGTGATCGAAACAAATGCGTTATCCCATCGATTTGCCGACGGCCGATTGGCTCTGGATGAGGTGACTTTCAGCATCACATCAGGAGAATCGATTGCGATCATCGGCCCGAACGGCGCCGGCAAAACAACACTCTTCCTGAGACTCTGCGGCGTGCTGAAGGGGAAATTCGGACAGGCCAGGGTGGCGGGTTTGGATCCCGCAGATCCCAAGGACCGGCGAGTGCTCCCGACGAAAGTTGGAATTGTCTTTCAGAATCCGGATGATCAGCTTTTCAGCCCGACCGTCTTTGATGATGTGGCGTTTGGCCCCTTGAATCTGGATTTGCCGGAGGAAGAGATTCACGCTCGAGTCGCGGATGCGCTCAAAGCCGTTGATTTGGCCAATCATGCGGATCGCGTTCCGCATCATCTTTCCGGAGGCGAAAAGCGCCGGGCCGCACTCGCGACGGTTCTCTCTATGAATCCGGAGATCTTACTTCTCGACGAACCGTCCATGTATCTCGATCCCCGAGGGCGAAGGGAACTCATTCGGCTTGTTAAGTCGTGGCCGGGTACCAAGCTCATCGGAACACACGATCTCGAACTCGTGCTTGACCTTTGTCCCCGGGTGCTCATTCTGGACCAGGGAAAACTTGTCGCCGATGGATCGGCGCAGGATCTCCTGGCCAATGAAGAATTGATGGAACGCCACGGTCTGGAAGTTCCCGGCCGGCTCCTCCGTCGTTAACCTGCCAGAGTTTTTGCACAATCCTGATCGAGCGAATCCGCTGCGATCCATCCTGACATCAGCACCATCGGCATTCCCGGCCCGGGGTGCGCGGCCCCGCCCGCAAGGTAGAGGTTCTTGAGATCCGGAGAGCGATTCGCGGGCTTGAAGGCGCCGAACCACTTTCCATGACTCGCAAGCCCGTAAATCGCGCCATTCAACACGCGATAGCGGTCGTGGATATCCTGAGGCGTCAAAGCCGATTCGTAAACAATTCGGTCTTCGAGATCGGGCAATTTCCCAGTCGTTTTGAGCTTGTCCAAAATCACGCGGCGGTACTTGGGGAACATCTCGTTCCAGTTATGGTGCGGCCGCAGATAAGGCGTATGCACCAGCACATAGAGCGCTTCGCCGCCGGGCGGTGCCGTGCCGGGTTCGGTTTGGGCAGTCGCTGCCAGATAGCAGGTCGGATCCGGGGCCGGCTCGCCTTTCTTATAAATGAAATCGAATTCTTCGTGCGGGTCGCGCGAAAAGACAAAGCCATGATGCAACAGATGGTCATACGCCTTGTTCAACCCGAGATAAAGCACCACGCCCGAACATGCGGGTTCGTAGTCCCGGCGGCGATCGAATTTCTGAACAATGCCGGGTGCGGCTCCGTTGACCAGCTCCCGGTGCGTCCGGACCGCATCCGCATTCGAAACCACCGCCGACGCCTCGATCACTTCACCTGACGCTGTTTCGACGCCACGAACCGATTGGTTATCATCAAGAATCAATCGCTTGACTTCGGTATTGGTCACGAATTCAACACCCAGTTCGGTGCCCAGTTTCACCAGAGCCTCGGGCACCGCACGCGTACCACCGATCGGGTACCAGATCCCTTCCTCGGTCTGCATATGGGCGATGCCGCACAACACAGCCGGAGACGATTCCGGAGATGATCCTACGTACTGCGTGAAATGGTCCATCATTTGAGCGACGCGGGCATCGGGGATCATCGACCGGACCGTACTCGCCACCGAACGCCCCATGCGCATGCTCAAGACATCGCCGAGAATCTTCGGCTTGAAACCCGCTTTCACGTCGATCATGTCGCGGATTCCACCGATCGACTTCCAGAAGAAATAATCGTTGCTGATTCGATGAAGGCGATCGGAGAGGCTGAGAAATTTCCGATAGCCTTCTGCCGAATCGGTGCCTGGAGAAAATTCATTAAGAATTTGAGACATCGAATCGACGTTTTCCACCAGATCCAGCACACTCCCGTCCGAAAAGAAACAGCGCCATTGGGGATCCAGTCGGACCAACTCGAGATAATCTTCGAGCTTCTTGCCAGCTTCCTTGAAGATCCGATTGAGGACACTCGGGATCGTCAGAATGGTCGGACCCATGTCGAATCGGAATCCCGATTCGTTCAGCGTGGCCGCTTTTCCACCTAACCAGGACGACGCCTCAAGAAGTTTGACTTTGTGGTTTCGTGCGGCCAGCGTAACGGCTGCGGACAGGCCAGCAAGCCCACCACCCACAATGACAACAGGTTTGATCTTCGACACGTGAATTCCCGCATTTCTGGATCGGTTACTCTGACATGATAGTCACTTTCTCCATGCGTATTCTAGTTCCTACTCGGGGCGGGATTTGCCAACTTGATCTGAAAACTCAACGCGGGTCATCAATTGCGAGCATTCTGATCGATCAGCCAACAAGTCACGGTGCGACCGTCGGCATTTTCAACAGCGAATTTCGTTCGAATTCGGAGTTTTCACTCAGATTGCGGAACCATGAACTAGGAATAATCATCGCCATTCGGTTGAAAGCTTTGGACTGCGTTTATGCTCTCCGTGTCGTTACCCGAAACCCGCACGAAAGACGTTTTTCTCAGTGCGCTCGAGCAATCGGGATTGCTGACGCCCCGGCATTGGGATCTGATGAGAGGGCAATTTGAAGACCCGTCGAAGTCCGTGGCAGAGATTGTGGAATTCGCCATTCATCGCGAATTGTTGACACGATTTCAAACGGATCGGCTTATCAAAGGTCAGACGAATGGATTGATCATCGGCTCTTATGTCGTGCTTGATCTCATCGCGGCGGGTCGCGGATCGCGGATCTATCGTGCCCGACACCGAACGATGAATCGCATCGTCGCATTGAAAATTTTCTCCACCGCACGATCCCAGTCCGCTCGACTTCGCACGCAATTTGAAACGGCCAGCAGAACCGCCGTTCAATTGATCCATCCCCACATCGTCACAACCTTCGACGCCAATCATCAGGCTGACCGGCTCTATACCGTACTCGAGTATGTCCCCGGCATCAGTCTTGAGTCATTCGTGGTCCGGAATCACCCGCTTCCGATTTCGCTGGTAATTGAATGGACCCGGCAACTGGCGAACGCACTGGCCTACACTCATGCCCGCGGGGCGGTCCATGGCTGGCTGAATCCAGAAAACATCCTCGTAGTGGCGAATCCGAACGCCTCCGACGTTCCGACGTTAAAGATCCTGAATTTCGGTTTCGGGCAGATCGCGACGTTTTCGTCGACGGCCGCTACTCAACTATTGGATGGCGCGATGGCGGCCGCGGATTATCTGGCGCCGGAACAACTGGAACCGGAGTGCCAGGCCACGCCGGCGTCGGATCTGTTTTCTCTCGGGTGTCTGGTTCATTACCTTCTGACATCACGCGCACCGAGTAGCGACGGTCCGATTCATCAGCAGTCATTGCATCATGGTGTGGAACGGTGGCGGCCGGGGCTCTCGATGGAATTCATTTCATTGGTGAACGGACTGCTGCAGAACGATCCTTCGCGTCGTCCCTCACGAGCAAGCGACATCGTTGAAACGATGGCCCGATTCTCACGCTCCGCCGATCAACTGGAGCTGGCGATGCCTGCGGTGAATCCGGAATCCGTGCCGGAATCCCCGTTTGCGGGTTTCGACAGCGAAGACCATCACGATCGATTTTCGGCGCGGTCGTCTCCCGACATGACAGCGGGCCGACATCTGAACCGTTTGTTTTCGATGCGACAGAAATTTCTGACCAGAATCATGGCTGTGGTGTTCGTTTTGATCATCTGTTTTCTGATGGCGTGGATCACGAAAAACTGATTGTCTGAAGCCATTCTTGCGGAGTGCGACTGTTGAGTGAGATTTGTCCCCGTTCCTAACTGTTTGTCATTGGGTGAGGACTTTATGCCACACGGATACTCCTCGGATTCCGGGGTAGTGGATTTTCGACTCGAGACACCTCGATCGGGTGACTCATCGAGTACGCCGTATGCCAATTCATCAGGAATGGGTCATCCGACGTTGCCGGGTTATGAACTTCTTGAGCAGATTGGCCGGGGAGGGATGGGGGTCGTCTACAAGGCACGCCAACTGGCTTTGAATCGCCTCGTGGCGATCAAGTTGCTGCCGGATGCGGATCAGGCGGGGCAAACAACGATCGCGCGGTTCTTCGCGGAAGCGCAATCGGTGGCGGATGTTCGCCATCCCCACGTCGTTGAAGTTTATGATTTCGGTGAAGTGAGCATCAGAAAATCGAACTACTCGGAAGATACCGCCGAGTACATCAAAGTTCCTTATCTCGTCATGGAACTGCTGGATGGCGGTGCGTACGGAGAAGGACGGTTCCCAAGTGATACGCGTGATCCGCGGCAAGTCGCAAGCGTTCTGGCGAAGGTGAGTCGCGGTCTGGCTGTAGCCCATCGACTGGGAATCGTTCATCGAGACATCAAGCCGGGCAACATTCTATTCACGCGCTCGGGCGATCCCAAGATCGTCGATTTTGGACTGGCGAAACGGGCACTTTCAACATTGACGCTTTCCGTCGCGGTCATGGGGACTCCGTATTACATGTCGCCGGAGCAGGCGAAAGGAAAAAGCAAACTGGTCGGCCCGACGACGGACGTCTGGGCGCTGGGCGTGATTCTGTATGAGAGTCTGGCGGGGTGTTTACCGTTCGATGCGGAAAACCATTATTCCCTGATGCATCAGATCATCACCGAAGAACCGGAGCGCCCTCGGATTCACAATGCCGAACTGCCGATTGAGTTGGAAGCGATCATTTTGAAATGTTTGGCGAAGAATCCGGAGAAGCGCTACGCGAACGCCGCGGAACTGGCGGACGCGCTCGAAGCCTTTCATCTGGAATCCGGATTGTTCGTGTCGCTGAAAGTCGCCACTGAGGATCGGAAGCGGGATTACACTCTTGGTCTTTTACTCATTTTATTATTCGGCATCATCGGCACGTGTATCTGGTTGTGGCAGAAAGCAGAATCGGAAAAACGCGAACTCCATCAGCGAAGAATGGAACAGATCCAGGATCCCAAGAAATAAGCCACCCGGAATCCGGGTGGCTTTGAGAATGCAGTCGGCGATTCATCAGACGTTATAAGTGGTGCTGGCGGTGGTGCCTCCGCGACCGGTCCAGTTGGTGTGAAAGAACTGGCCGCGAGGCTTGTCGGTCCGCTCGTAGGTGTGAGCGCCGAAGTAATCGCGCTGGGCCTGGAGCAGATTCGCGGGCAGGCTGGCGGTGCGGTAGCCATCGAAATAGCTGAGCGCGGAGGACATGGTCGGCAGCGGAACACCGTTCATGACACCCGCGGCGACAGCGGTCCGCCATCCTTCCTGAGCCGCTTGCACTTCTTTAGCGAAGTACGGATCGACTAGCAGATTCACGAGTTTCGGATTCTTGTCGAACGCCTCCTTGATATTGCCCAGGAAGCGGCTGCGGATGATGCATCCGCCGCGCCACATCAAGGCGATCCCGCCGTTGTTGAGTTCCCATCCGAGTGCTTTCGCTTGCGCCGCCATGAGGTCGTACCCCTGGGCATAGCTGACGATCTTGCTGGCGTAGAGTGCGTTCTCGACGGCGGCGATGAAGGCGGTGCGATCGCTTTGAGTCTTGACAGCGGGGCCTTTGAGGACTTTTGCAGCCTCGACGCGCTGATCTTTCTGCGAAGAGAGGCAGCGAGCGAACACGGCCTCGCTGATCAGCGTCAGCGGCGTGCCGTTATCGGTCGCGGAATCGACGGTCCACTTGCCGGTACCCTTCTGACCGGCCTTGTCAAGGATAAAATCCACGAGGTGTTTGCCGGTTTCGGGATCCTTGTATTTGAAGATCTCCGAAGTGATTTCCACCAGGAAACTATCGAGTTTGCCCTTGTTCCACGCGGTGAAGACTTCGCCCAGTTCGTCGTTGTTCAATCCGCCGACTTCCTTGAGGAGTTGATACGCCTCACAAATGAGCTGCATGTCGCCGTATTCGATGCCATTGTGAACCATCTTGACGAAGTGACCCGCACCTTCCGGCCCGACCCAATCGCAACAAGGAACTCCGCCATCGACCTTCGCAGCGATCGCCTGGAAGATCGGCTTGACATGCGGCCACGCCTCCGCACTGCCGCCGGGCATGATGCTTGGGCCTTTCAGTGCGCCTTCCTCACCGCCGCTCACGCCACTGCCAACGAACAAAATGCCTTTCTCCGAAAGGGCTTTCAAGCGACGCGCCGTATCCGGGAAGTGCGTGTTTCCGCCGTCGATCAGGATATCGCCCGGCTCCAGGAAAGGCAGAACCGAAGCAATCGTATCATCGACGGCCGAACCCGCCTTCACCATCATCATGATCTTGCGCGGGCGCTTGAGGCTGGCGGCGAAATCCTTGAGGTTGTGCGCTCCGACGAATTTCTTTCCCTTTCCGCGTCCGCTCAGGAAAGCGTCGACTTTCTCCGTACTTCGATTGAACACTGCACAGGTGTAACCGTGGCTCTCCATATTGAGGACAAGGTTTTCGCCCATGACGGCTAAACCAATGAGGCCTATGTCAGCAGTGGGTGTGGACATCTGGTGATCCCGTGAGGTGAAATGAAAGGGTGACGTGGAGAAATCATACGAGATGGAACTCTTGAGGGGAGTGCGAATCCCCGATCCGCGGAATTCCGTAACGTGCGCGATGATCGCTTGTTCCCACGAACGCGAACTCCGCGTATACTCGACACGAAGGATCAGGAGAAACCCCATGCGCCTGTTTTCGATCGCGACTGTGCTTGCTCTGGGTATCGTCAACGCTACATCGGCGCAGTCGGACGACATTAAGACCCTCTACGATCAGTTCCGGGCTGAACGCGCGGCCGCGATCAAACTCGGCGAACCGGAGGATCGGTTCAAAAACGCCGATCAGATGTTGAAGAAAGCTCAAGAGGCGGAAAAAGCCCAGCAAATGAACAAAGCTTTGCGCTTCGTCCGCGAGGCTCGCTGGGCCATCCCCGCACGCCCCATCGATCTGCCCGATCATGTTGAGCGCGTGATCGGTTACGTCCGCCTTCGCCATGCGGACCGCGTCAACGATCTGGCCTACACCCCCGACGGCAAACAACTCATTTCCGCCTCCCGTGACGGCACCGTGAGAGTCTGGGATTTGGCGAACGGACGTGAAGTCCTCGCCTATCGCAAGCACACTCCGCCCAAAGCCGACGGGCAGGACGATATCGATGATCGATCCGTCTTCCGCATTCCGGCAGTCGCCATCTCACCCGACGGCACGACGGTCGCCTCCTCAGGCACGGGCGAGATTCACATCTGGGAACTCAAAACTGGCAAAGGCAAAACGATTGCCACGAAATCACCCTACCTCATTCGTGGTTTGGTCTTTCTGAAAGACGGCAAATCCATCGCAACCGGCGGCGATGACAAGATCGTGCGGATCTTTTCCCTCAACGACGGGAACGAGAAGACCGCGTTCCCGGCGTTGTCGAATCGAATCGAAGGGCTGGCGCTCAGTCCGAATGGTCTGCTGCTGGCGGCCACAGATGCGAATGGCGTACTCTCGGTGTTCAAGACCGATGGTTCCGATCAAAAGCCGGTCCTCTCAACGCAGGCGAGCGATGCGAACAGCACCAATCTCGATCTGCTTTACCTGCCCGACGGAACGAAAATCTTCACTGCCGGCAGCGATCAGAATCCGCGATTGACGATCGCACCCGGGCCCAAAGGCGAAACCGTGTCCGGCATGGGTTCCGTCGCACTCCGCTTTCCCGGCCACGCTTCACGCATCAACGCCGCCGCCATCACGCCCGATGGCGCCCTCATCGCGACCGCAAGCGAGGATGAGACCGTTCGCGTCTGGGAAACCGCCAGCGGGAAAACCATCCGCCACTTCCAGGGACTGTTGTCCCGTGCGACCTCCGTTGCCATTCGACCGGATGGCAAGCAGATCGCAACCGGCACCGAAGACGGATCGATCCGGCTCTGGGATCTCTCCGCCTCGGACGAACATCGTCCCGTTTCGGAGGCGGGCGATTCGCTCTGGTCCGCCGTCTTCAACTCCGATGGGTCACGCTTCGCCTCCGCCGGCGCCGATCGAAAAATCCGCGTCTACGAGACCGCCTCAGGGAAACTTCTTCAGACTCTCGACGGTCATAAAGCCGCGATCACAAGCGTCTGCTTTCTGGCGAACGACCGTCTGGCCTCCGCAAGCGGCGACCGAACCATCAAAATCTGGGACACGAAAACCGGTCAATTCCTCCGCGATCTGACCGGGCATACTTCAGCGGTGCTCGCTCTGGCTACGGACGGAACGACGCTCATCAGCGGAGGCGTGGACCGCACGGTCAAATCCTGGGATCTGGATACGGGCAAGACCCTCTGGTCCTGGTTGGGCCGCTCCGCCGTTGCGGCGGTGGCGATCCGGACCGGGACCAAACAGATCGCCGTCGGGACGGCCGATGGCTGGCTGACCATACTCGATCTTTCCTCAGGCACACCGACACCGATCGGATCAGGGCAACAGGCGCATGTCGCCGGCGTTGCGGATATTGACTACAGCCATGACGGGACCAAACTCGCATCAGTGGGCGGAGATGGAAAGTTCATCGTCTGGTCGATCGGTACCGACGGGACACCGTCGATCATCAATAAAGACGATTCCAAAAAACCTGTTACGGGATCGGCCATCGCCCTCTCGGCGGTGGCGTTCTCGGCAGACTCCCGTCTCGCCGCCTCGGCTGGCGCGGATCGCGCGATCCATATCTGGGACACGAATACGGGTGCGGAACTTCGCACATTACGCGGCCACACGGACTGGGTGACAGCCTTAGCGTTCCACCCCGATGGGGGATCATTGCTCAGCGCCGGAGTCGATCATGTGGCACGGGTATTTGAATTGAATCGTACAGAGGAATCGGTCCGGATCGGACACGCCAAAGCAGCCCGGACGGTCGCAGTCAGTCGCGATGGCCGGTTCGCACTGTCCGGATCGGACGACACAACGGCCAAACTCTGGGATCTGAAAACCGGACAGGAACTCGCGACATTCGCTGGTTCGAGTTTGTCCATTTATTCGGTTGCGTTAGTCGGCGAACAATTCTGTGGGGTCGGCGGTGAAGACATGAAATTCCGACTCTGGAACCGAGAACCGCCGCGGCTCGAACGAACTCTGGAAGTCGGTCAGATTTATGTTCTGATGTCAGCTCTCGATGGCAAGCGCATTGCCATCTGGTCCCGTGACAATCAGAATCGGGACCTCTACCACATTCTCGATACCGAGAAAAAAGAAACGCCGGAACCGATCATCGAGGCGGATCGAAAAGGTCTGGGATGCGTGACCTTCTCCAAGGACATGAGTTGGGTCCTTTCCGGAGACGAAGAAGGAAAAATTCGGATCTGGGATACTGCGACGCGGAAGCCGGTCGGAGATGATTGGCCGATTCACACACGGCGGGTGGCCGATATCGCCGTGACAAGCGATCGCAAGACCGTGATCGCGGTGAACGATGAAGGCGAGGTCAAGATTGCCGATAGCGCGAAACGCGAAGTTCTGAAACCGGTCAGTACCAAACTGGCATCGATCGCCGGCATCATGGTTTCGCCGACGAACGACCGCTTTGCCGTCTTCGGAACGGATGGCCTGATCAAAGCCTACGATCTGTCGGGCAAGGAATTGCGAACGTGGCAGATGCCGGTTTCGGTCAACAGTTTAGCGTTCGAACCTAATGGCAAAAAAATCGTAACGGCGAATGCCGATGGCACACTCGCCGTTCTCACTCTTCCCTGAAAATGATCACTCGGACTTTTGTTTCGCTTTCTTACGCCGCATCAGCCCCACCACGGCCAAACCGATCCCGGCGGTGACCAGCGTTGCGGGTTCGGGCACCGAGTTCGGTGGATTGATAACCGGCGGCGGTACTACGGGTGGAACAACCACTACCGGCGGCTTGAATGGTGGATTGACCACCGGTGGCACGACGGGCGGTACGACGATTGGCGGCACGACCGGCGGCACAACGGTCACCTTGTTGGTTCCGTTTGTGACGGGTGGGAAAAAGCCCGCCGCAGGCTGAGTCGAGATCGAAAACGCGGCAATGCCGACGATTCCTGCGGACAGGAAGGGCTTTTGCCAAAATGTTCGTTCCAAGCTCATGGCGTTTCCCCAACTTCGAACTTGTCAATCCTGCGTCAGGGTGAATATCGGCATTTCGTTTTGGAAGCTAGAACGAATTCTCTGGGTTGTTAGGGTTTCCTGAACCGCTCCGTTTATGTGAAGCGTAAGTCTTGTGCTGATTGTTCAACCATTTGGGGTATTTTGGCCGGCCCGGATGACTGATCAAAACAATTCGACTGTGGAAATCGCGCGGAATAGCCGAACGAGATAAATGACGCAATCCGAATTGATGGATTTTCACCGAGCGTCACGGAAGCGAATGAGATGCTTCCACACGGAGTCAGGGAGGACACCGAAGATGCGCCGCCTGTTAGCGACAAGCCTGAGTTGTGGTTTCGCCCTGACCTCATCGGTTGCCTTGGCACAAACACCAGCCTCTCAGCCATCCCGATCACCGGTTCGATTGGTCGGCGTGCGTTCAACAGATGAACCGGTCCGATTGATTCGCGCACAAGCCAATACCACTCCGCAACCGGGAACTCCCATTCCGATGCCGATGCCTATGGCGTCGACACCTCCGCCCGCATCCGGGAATTCCACGCAACTGGGAATGCCCAAACCGTTCGGCTCCGGCCCGAGCATCACGGAAGTTCCGTCCGCGCCGTATCCCAGCGGCAGTTATCCGGGTGTCACGCTCGGACCCGTGACCGGCATGCCGGGTGACTATTCGTACCCGGCAAATGCTTACCCCCAGCCGATGGGGCCGGGGGCTTACGCAACCGGTACGTTTCCGGAGCTTGATGCGCCGCTCTTTCAAGGAGCCTATCCGCAACCGCAGGCTTACGGTCAGCCCGCACCCGGCCAACCGGTTGGCCAGGTGCCATATGGCTCCTATGATCCCGGCTTCGCGGGGATTCTTGGCGCGCCCGGACCGTTCGTTCCCGGCGGCCGCTGGTCGTTCTCGGCTGAATACCTGCTCTGGTTCACGAAGAGTGGTCAGTACCCGCCTTTGCTCTCGACGAGTTCACCGGCATTCAGTGGGATCCTCGGAACCGGTGATTCCCGTGTGATCCTGGGAAATGGCTCGTTCGGCGATACGCTTCACAGTGGTGGGCGATTCGGCTTTAACCGCAAGCTCGGAAACTGCGGACTCTGGAGCCTCGAAGGAAGCGTCTTTGTCCTCGAGAATAACGAAACCACATTCCGCGCCGATAGCAGTCAATATCCCGTACTCGCGCGGCCCTTTACCAATGCCAACCAGGGCATACCGTTCTCGGAGGTTCTCGCGTCACCTGGACTTGCGGCCGGAGTGGCAACCGTCGGGCTAGAGACCATGGTCTGGGGTGGGGAATTGAACCTGCGTCGCGCTTTGAATTGCAACCCCTGTTCGAAGTTCGATCTGATTATGGGCTTCCGCTACATGAACGTTTCCGAGGAGTTGAATATTGTCGAATCGTTTGCGAGAACGGAAGGTTCGCCGACATCGATCGGAGTGCCAAATGCCATGGCGGGTACGGTGACCGACCAATTCCGCACGGAAAACCACTTCTATGGTGCGACCGTGGGTCTGGCTCATGAACGCAAACGTGGCCGGTGGTTTACGTCGTTGACGGGAAAGATTTCGCTCGGTCAGGTCGAGCAGCAACTAAGCATCAATGGAGCGCAATCGATCATTTTCGACAACGGCATGAACAGCCAGTTTGCCGGGGGATTGCTGGCGGTGCCCGGTGCCAACATCGGCACATACTCACAGACGAAATTCGCCGTTGTGCCGGAGATTGGCTTCAACCTCGGTTACCAGCTGACCTCGCGCTGCCGTGCGTTCGTCGGCTACAACTTCCTGTACATGAGCAACATCCTTCGCCCGGGCGAGCAGATCGATCAGAACATCGATATTACGCGGATTCCGAACTTCCCGGTCGGTGGCGTAGCTCGACTGCCCGTGGTTCTGCCCACCGTACCTCTCAAAGAATCCGATTTCTTTGTTCAGGGTGTGAGTTTCGGTTTCCAGTGGAACTGGTGATCGTCACCGGTTTCCGATCGCCCACATGAAGAAATCGTCGATCCGCTCGTTCGATTCTTCGGTGGGTTCGTGGGTCGGCCGGTTCGTCATACCCACTCGGTTTTCGTAACCCAGTAAACGATTGACCGCGACCGTGTGATTGAGGGCTTGCCATCGTTTGGGCGGATCTTCGGATCCGCCGGAAACGAGAAACGGCCGCGGTGCCATGAGCGCGTGCAATTCGTGAAGATCGTGCCCGGATTCGACCAACGACTTGTAAGGCCCCTGGCGGGGAAACTCCTTCGAGAGCACACCCCGCTTGCGCTCCTTGCCCAGCTCAAATCCCAGATACCACGGCTCCCAGTAGTTAACATTCGATCGCGATTCGTCAAAGACGATTCCGCCGTCGGACCAGGCCGCGCAGGCAAAATCGTCATTGAGACAACTCGCGAACATCGCCCACTTTCCGCCGTAAGAATGACCGACGATTCCGATCCGTTTGGGATCGACGTTTGGGAGATTGGCGAGCACGTTGCGGCAGTTCGCCGCGACATAAGCGTGGTAGGAAAGTGGCTGTAGTTTGCAGGTTTCTTTGTTGGGCCAGTAGGTTTCGTAGTGACTGCCGAGCGAGAGCGTGACGAACCCTTTTTTGGCGAGTCGATAGGCGAAGTCGCGCAGGCCTTTTGATCCTTCACCGATGCCGGTCTTCGAATCGTAGAAGACAACAACGACGGCGGGGAACGGCCCTTTGCCTTCAGGAATCAGAATATGCGCATCGTCGTTTGTCCGATCGGGCGCCACCTGAATGCGGACATGCTGCTGCGTGAAGTTCTCGCGCTTTTTGGATGAGAGAATCTCGACGGTTGGTTTCTTGAGAACTTCGGGCCACGGGCCGAGTTGTTTCATCCAATAGGCTCGGATTTCCTCGCGCCGCCGCTTCCAGTCGTCGGGTGTTTTGACAGGAGTACCGTCGTCGAAGGCAAGCACGGAGCGGAACGTTCCAAGGTCGTTGGCGAACTCTTTGGGCGGAGAAAAGTACGGCGCAAGCGCTGGCGGTAGCGCAGCGGTTTTCTGCGGAAGCTTGACGCGGGCGAGGTAGATGGCGCTCTTGCCTTCGTGTGAGGAATAACAACTGAACCAGAGTTCACCGTCGTGCCAGACCATGCCGGGATAGCTGGTATCGCCTGAGGACTTGAAGGTTAGCACCGGATTGTACTGCCCGTCGGCGCTCATCGTTGCGAGCACGGTTTTCGCGCCGCCGGGATACGATCGGCTTCCGGCCCAGAGTTGACCATCGGGTGTCTGAATGAAGTTTGGCCCTCCGAGGCGGTGTTTGGTCTCCGTCCATTTCCACTCCGTGTAGGGCGGTTGGCTTCGGCCGATCCATCCGAAGGTATTCCCCGCCTCGCGCCTCACCAGCGCGACCATTTCGTTGTCCGGAAGAAAGCGGATCGTCGTCTCGTTCGGATGTCCCGGAACATCGAGGTGCGTGACGAGATCGAACGTTTCGCCATCGTCGCTCACGACGAGCCGGAGCTTCCACTCCGCCGGTCCGGGCTTGACCGTGCCGGTCTTCGCGGCGTCCTGCGCGTCTTTGGTCGCGCGGGCGGAGGGGTTGTAGGTCACGCCGTAACACTTCCCCTTGTGCCACGTGACGCGCCAGAGCCAGTCGCCCTCCGTGAGCGTGCGTTTCGGTGCGGACCAATTCACGCCGTCCTTCGAAAACATCGTCCGCGGTTGACGCCCCTTGAGCACTTTGCCCTCGTAGACCGATCCGCCCGCCACGATCATCAGCCGGCCGTCCGGGGTGATCGAAAGCTTCGGATCGCGCAGGTCGATCCCCTTCTCCGTGATCCCTGCGACCGATTCCCACGCCGTGCCGTCCTTCGAACTCAGCACGCGGATCACGCCATCGCCGCCGACATGCGCGTCCGCCTCGCGAAACGTGCAGTACCAGCGATCGTTCCAGCGGATCAGGTCCGTGAAGGCGTTGTGCTTCCCGCGATCCCAGATTTTCTGATTCGAAACGACTTCGGGAGCGGCAGCGGAGATCGGCTGAACAACCAAGACGAGCAACAGCAGGGAAATCATTCGCATGACATCACCCCGGAGAGGAAGTTGCTGAATGGATATAGCCGCAACACACACCGGCGGACACGTGAATCATCCCGCATATAACGAGATCAGCAACCCTCTCCCCGAGCACCGCCATGACCCGCACACTTTTCACGCTACTGATTCTGTCATCAACCGTTCATGCGGAGAATTGGCCCGGCTGGCGCGGCCCGCGCGGCGACGGCACGAGCGCCGAAACCAACCTCCCCACGGAATGGAGCACCAGCAAGAACGTCCGCTGGAAACTCAAACTCCCCTCCCCCGGCAACTCAAGTCCCGTCGTCTGGGGCGATCGCATCTTCCTCTCGCAGTCGATCGACAAGGACGGCAAAGAGCGTGCGCTCCTCTGCATCGACCGCAAGAATGGGAACATCCTCTGGCAAAAAGCGGTCCCCTTCACCGAAAAGGAACCCACGCACGCCACCAACCCCTACTGCGCCGCCACGCCCGTCACCGACGGCGAACGCGTCATCGTTTCGCACGGCTCCGCCGGCCTGCACTGCTACGATTTCAACGGCAACAAACTCTGGCAGCGCGATCTCGGGCTGTTCATCCACATCTGGGGAACGGCGGCGTCGCCGATCCTTTACGGCGACCTCGTGATCCTGAACTGCGGGCCGGGCGAGCGCACATCGCTCCGCGCGTTCGACAAGAAAACCGGGACGGACGTATGGGAAGTGCCGGTCAAGGGCGGAAAGTCGGGGCAAACGCAGGCGGACTGGATCGGTTCGTGGAGCACACCGCGAATCATCACCGTCGACGGCAAGGATCAGATGCTCATGTCCTGGCCGAACGAACTCACGGCCCACAATCCGAAAACCGGCACGACAATCTGGACCTGCCAGGGCCTGACGAAACTGGTTTACACCTCACCGGTGACGGACGGCCAATACGTCGTCGCCATGTCCGGCTACAGCGGAGCGGCACTCGGAATGAAGCTCGGCGGAACGGGCGACATCACCTCGACCAACCGCCTCTGGCATCATCCGAAGGGCAACCCGCAGCGGATCGGCTCCGGAATCATCGTCGGTGAACACATATACATGGCAAACGCTGGCGCGAACACGATCCAGTGCATCGAGGTCAAAACCGGCAAGGACCTCTGGGAGAAGCAAACGCTTGGCGGGCCTTGCTGGGGCAGTCTCGTGCTCGCCGACGGCAAGCTCTACACCACCGATCAGAGCGGTGATACGTTCGTCATCAAGGCCGCACCCAAGTTTGAACTGATCGCCCGCAACAAACTCGGCGAGCGCTGCAACGCCACGCCGGCGATCTCCAATGGCGAACTCTTCATCCGCACCTACCAGCACCTCTGGTGCATCGGGGCGGAGAAGTAAATACCACATGCCATCAGCCTGACCTCCGAAGTCCGGTTTCGACTTCGGAGGTCCAAACAAAAAGGACTTCCGAGGTCGAAGCCGGACCTCGGAAGTCGCACCGGCATTACTTCTGCCGCACCGCCGGTATCGCCGAGATTCCGCCGCGAAGCTTCGTCAGCTGCCCGCGGGCCTGATCGGCCCGGCTCGAATTCGGCGCCAACTGGATCGCCAGTTCCAGGCACTGCGCCGCCTCCGCCGTCTGACCTTTCGCCGTCAGCGCTTCCGCCAGCGCCAGTTGCAGCGCCGCCGCCTTCTCATTCGCCCGGCGCGATGCGGCCGCAAGCTTATTCGCATCCGATTGAATCTCCGCAATCAGCTTCGCCGCCGCTTCCGCCTCCGCCGTCGAATCCAACAACTGCGCGATCTCCAGCGACTCCGCATACGCACCCGCCTTCGCCAAATCGCGAGCGCTCGTCAGCAACGCCGTCGCACGCATCGTGATCGCAATCCGATCCACACGATCGACGCCCAGCGCGATCAGCCGCGCCTCCGCTTCCTTCGACGTCGGCGTCCCCGCAAACGACTTCGCGATCTCCTCCAATGCCCTCACGTACGCTTCTTGCTGGCTCCCCTCGCGCTTCGACTCCGCCAACGCCAGTCGATCCGAACCCGCTTTCTCCGCCGTTGCCAGCAGAGCTCGAACCTTTTTCTCCATCGTCTTGTTCTTCGTCACCAGCACGAGCCGTTGCAGCACGGGAATCGCCACCGCGTAATTACTCTCACGAATAGCTCGCGACGCCCGCAGGAACTCTTTCGCATTCTGAACATCAACCGTCACCAACTCGCTCGTTTTGACGAGATGCTCTTTGAACGTGTCCGCACTCACATAGCCCTGTACGAAGGCGTGGATCGTCCCGTCCGAACTCGCGAGCACCGTCGTGGGATAAAGCTGCACACTCAGCTGCTTGACGAGCTGTGTCTCTTTGTTGCCATCAATCTTGAGTGGAATAAAGCCTTCGACTAATCGCGAAATGGTCGGATCGATCAGCGTGGTGGATTCCATTTTCCGGCAGTAGAAACATTCTTCCGAACCGATCTGCACGAGAAGCGGCAGGCCGGTTTCCTCGGATTCCTTGCGGGCGGTGTAGTAGTCGGTCCGCCAGGAAATCTTCGGCTCCGCCGCCGGAACCGGAGGGCCGATCCCGAGCACGGTCATCACAATTCCCAACATTCGGACCCACGCGCGAGACGGTGCTGTGGACATGGAAGTCCCTCGAAGAAGTCGGATCATGAATCGTCTGCCCACCGCCGTGCTAGTGGGCTCAACGAGGCTGATTGAAACTCAGGTTCCGAGTCCGCATGGGGGCCATGCCCACCGCTTTGGGTGGGCATGCTCACGCAAAGCCGTGAGCATGGCACACATGACTCCTGTTTGACCCAGACTCCTGATTCCGCGACAAGAACCGCTCGATCGAAACAGTTCCCGATCAAACATTCCTGTCTGTCAATCGAGCCTCGTACATGCGCTAGTGGGCCCGCGGGTGCGCCTTCAGGTAGCTTTCCTGCAGGCGCTGAGTCGTGACGTGTGTGTAAATCTGCGTGGTGGTCAGGCTCTTGTGGCCCAACAACTCCTGCACGCCGCGGATATCCGCGCCGGCGTCCAACATGTGCGTGGCGAAACTGTGGCGGAGCGTGTGCGGGCTGGTTCGCGGGTCCAGACCCGCGAGCGCCAAGTAGCGTTCGAGCAATCGGCCGACACTGCGGACCGTCAGCCGGCCGCCGTTCTTGTTCAGAAACACCGCTTCCGATTCGCGGCCCAGACCCGAGAGCAACTGATTCCGGTCCGGTAGCCAGCGGCGGATCGCCTTCACCGCCAGATCACCCAGAAGCGCAAGCCGTTCCTTCCGACCTTTCCCGCGGATCACCATCACACCATCGGAAAGATCCAGATCATCGAGGTTCAAGCCCACGACTTCGCTGACCCGCAACCCGGCCGAATACAGCGCTTCAAGAATCGCGCGATCGCGAAGGCCGAAGACGGGATTGGCTTCCGGCATGCTCAGGAGTTTTTTCATCTCGTCGATCGTCAGGAAGTGCGGAAGTTTACGATCCTGTCTTGGACCGCGAAGGGCGTCGGACGGATTCGTATTCAGAGTGCCGTCGCGTCGCAGGAATTTGCCGAAGGTTCGCGTGGCGGCGAGCCGGCGGGCGATCGTGGATTTTGCGTAGCCCTGATCGTGCATCCAGGCGACGAAGGAACGAAGCGAGCGGGTGTTCCAGTCGGACGGATCAACGTGAGATTTTTTCGTGTTTGTACGAATGAGTTGCAGACATTGCGCGAGGTCTTCGCGGTACGACTTGACCGTCTGGGGAGAAGCGTTTTTCTCGAGTCCCAGATGGTGCAGGAACTCGGCGAGTTTCGTCTCGAGGTTCAAGGGACCGCCCCGGGAAAGACCACGTGGAAACAGAGTCAGATTCGTGACTGCTGTTCGTGGGGTTCCTTCCCTTGTTGCCGCGCCCGTTCCGTGAGCACGGCGGCATCGAACCAGTTGATCGGCGTATGCGGGCTGGCGGCCGAGTCGCGAATCGTGTCGATCAGTTCATCGCGACTTTCGTCGTCATAAACGAAAATGAACCGCTCGTTTCCCTTGAACAGCGCAAGCACGTTCAATTCCTGGGTCACGATCGGCTCCTCACTGGTAGGCAACGTCCTTCGAATATCGACCGGGGATTGCTCAATAATGAGAGGAAAACGATGAGTTTTTGCCGACTCTGAAAAGCGGCGACCCGTTCATTGGGCAGGACCGTACAAGTTGACCCATTTCTCCTGAATTCACCGAACTCCGATCGGAACCCATTGCTGAGATTCGCTGTTTTTCCTAGACAGTGTGAAAGTTCTGCGGCTATGATCGCGGTACTTTCGAACTTCGGACGACCCTCTCTCATCGGAGTGATGCAGAAATGAATACGGATCAACGGGACATGAAACTCTTTATTACTTGTTTCATTGCCCTCATCGCAACATCGTTCGGATTTATCGTCCGTGTCGATCTTATGGACACATGGGCACGGGAATTCAATCTGAGTGAAACACAAAAAGGACAAATCTTCGGCGTGGGCTTATGGCCTTTCGCAATCAGTATTGTTCTTTTCAGCCTCATAATCGACCGCATTGGTTATCGCATCGCACTGCTGATCGCTTTCATTTGCCATGCCGCATATATGGCGATCGTAGTATCCGCGCCCAGCATCGCCAAAGGCGACAGCCAAACGGGGTACTGGGTGCTTTACATCGGCAGCTTCATCGGTGCACTTGGGAATGGTACGGTGGAAGCCGTAATCAACCCGGTCGTCGCAACAATGTTCAGCAAGGATAAGACGAAATGGCTGAATATCCTTCATGCCGGTTGGCCTGGAGGTTTGGTCTTGGGTGGAGTACTGGCTCTGGCCTTAGGTGATACTGGCGACTGGCGAATGAAAATCGGATTAGTCGGTATCCCGGTCCTGCTCTACGGTGTGCTTCTGTTTACCTGCAATTTCCCGATGAACGAGCGAGTTGCAGCAGGTGTTTCGTTCCGGGACATGCTCAAGGAAGTTGGCTTCTTTGGTGCACTTCTGGTGAGCACGCTGATCGTGTTCGAAATCTCGAATGTTCTGGAGCAAGCTAAGGTCATTTTTGTACCTGACGAAAACACTAAGGTAAGCATTTACGATCAGGTCGTCACAAATATCGGTGGCATCGATATCAGT
Organism: Limnoglobus sp.; assembly: GCA_041742055.1. GTDB lineage: Bacteria > Planctomycetota > Planctomycetia > Gemmatales > Gemmataceae > Limnoglobus. Next base: position 52,278 of record JBGSJI010000021.1, read on the forward strand.
CAAAAACTGGCGATAAAATTCGGGGTCGCGACAGCTATAAGTCTAGTCTTTGGACTTTATACGCTTTCGCTTGGCAGATTGATCTTCGTTTTCCTGATGATCATTATGATGCCGCTCGCCATCACGGAATTGGGTACTGATAGCTGGATCACGGCTTTGGCCCAACCCGAAATGGAGCAGATGAAACTCAAAGGGCCGTATCTGTTGATTTACACGTCGTTGATCATGGCAATCCTGCGATTCTGTGCCGGACCAATCGTGCATAAACTTTCACCACTGGGTTTACTTGCAGTCAGTGCTGCGATCGCGGCCGTTGGCCTGTTCGCGCTGTCTCAAGCGACCGGTATGGTGATTCTCGCAGCAGCGACTCTCTATGGATTCGGAAAAACGTTCTTCTGGCCAACGATGCTCGGTGTGGTCGCAGAACAATTTCCTAAAGGCGGGGCGTTGACACTCAACGCCATCAGCGGGTTGGGAATGTTGGCAGTGGGCATTCTGGGCGCCCCGCTTCTGGGCAATGTGCAGGATAAGGAAGTTGACAAATCACTTTCGACCAACAATTCTGCGTTGCATGCGAAGGTTGCTGGCGAAGCCAAAACCAGTCTGTTTGGGGAGTATCAACCACTTGACGAAGAGAAAATGAAATCGTTGTCTGATGAAGAGAAGAAAACGATTTCCGATACACAAGCCTTGGCGAAAAAGAATGCTCTCAAGACCGTCGCATTATTCCCGATCGGTATGTTCGTCTGCTATGTTCTTTTGATCATGTATTACAAGGCTAAAGGCGGTTACAAACCAGTTGAACTCGATGCCCAAGGCAATACGAGCCACTAACGGTTGAAGAGAAGGCGATCTTGCCGTGATTGAGCCCCGTTTCGGGAGAAAAACTCCCGTTTTGCGGTGAAGTCACGGCTTTTTCATTTCCAGGTATACGACCGGATGAATGAACATCTTTATATTATTGCGACATCTCAAACGGACTCCGCCGCGAGTGAGAACAGCGATGTGACGGTTTTCTCCTCATCGTCGAAATCGCCGTAAGTGCTGACCGGGCATAGGCGCTTCCGAAATTTGGAAGTCTTTCCACGGTAGGGTGTGGCAGTGTCGGTGGAAAGACGAGTCAGTGTTTGAACGACTCCGCCACGAGCGTGCGCAGGGCGGTGGCGGAGTCCTCCTTATCGAATGAACATTTGTCAAGTACAAATCCGGAAATTGACGAAGCCGGTCAGTCCACGCGATGGCGGTTCGTTTCTATACTCTCCCTATGGGCCAGCGATCGCTTGTGATGCTTGGTTGTGGAACGTCCGTCGGCGTGCCGATGCTCGGGTGCGACTGCGCGGTATGCACGTCGGACCACCCGCGGAACCAGCGGTTTCGCTCGTCGGTGCTGCTGAAGCTTCCGGCCGGCAATCTGCTGATTGATACGACACCGGAAATGCGATTGCAGTTGCTGCGCGAGAAGATCCGGCTGGTGCACGCGATTTTGTATACGCACTACCATGTGGACCACGTGTTCGGCCTCGATGACGCGAGGATCTTCCCGAAGTATCTGGGCGGATCGCTGCCGATTTACTGCACCGAGGATGTGGAGGAAGTGATTCGCAAGGCGTTCGCGTATGCGTTTCACCCGGGTGCGGATGATTTGCCGCCGGGCGTGCTGCCGAAACTCAGCTTCCGCCGGATCGGTACGGATCCGTTTGAGATTCTGGGCGAGCGGATCACACCCGTACCGCTGATTCATGGGCGATTCGACGTGTTCGGCTTCCGCATCGGCAACGTGGCGTACTGCACGGATGTGAGCCAGATCCCGGATGCGAGCTGGCCGCTGCTCGAGGGCCTGGACGTGCTGATTCTCGACGCCCTCAAGATCGGCAAGCCGCACCCGTCGCATTTCAATCTGGATCAGGCTCTTGAAGCCGTAGCGAGAATTCAGCCGAAGCAAACGTATCTGACGCATATGTCACACGAGATGGATTACGCAAATCCGCCTCCGCTGCCGGATCATGTTGCTCTGGCCTATGACGGTCTGACATTCGACTTTTAAGGACGATTCAATGACCACAGTCCCACCTGAGCTGAGATCGCATCTGCAGATGCACTATCAGGAACACTTGCTGTTCGGCTGGGATTCGTTGAGCGAAGCGGATCGAAAGCGCTGGGTTGAAGAGCTTGACGAACTCGACTTTGTGCAACTGGCGAAGCTGTACAATCGGCGCAACGAACCGCATGCAGCATTGCCCGCGCGCGAGCGCATCGCACCACTGCCCGTCGAACTGCGTTCCGAAGTTTCCGCCAAATCGTATGCCATTGGAGAAGAAGCGATTCGAAAGGGACGCGTCGCGGTGCTGCTGGTGGCTGGCGGGCAAGGCAGCCGCCTCGGGACCGATCGCCCCAAAGGTGTTTATCCCGTTGGCCCCATCAGCGGGGCTTCGCTCTTTCAGATTCATGCGGAGAAAGTCCTGGCCCTGCAGCGCCGCTATCACGCGACGATCCCGCTCTTGATCATGACCAGCCCTGCAACGCACAGCGAAACCGTAGCCTACTTCGAAGAGCAGTCGTACTTTGGCCTTCCGAAGGATGATGTCTACTTTTTCGAACAAGGGACGATGCCCGCGATCGATCTTCGAACCGGCAGCCTGCTCCTCGAAGCACCAGGCAAACTCTGCCGCAGTCCGAACGGTCATGGCGGAACGATCACGGCGCTGGCGGACAGCGGATTACTCATCAACATGAAAGCCGATGGCATCGAGCAGATCTTCTACTTCCAGGTCGATAATCCCCTCGTTCGCGTGGCCGATCCCGCATTCATCGGGCGCCATGTCGAAACTCAATCGGAAGTCTCGTCCAAGGTGGTCTTCAAAGAACACCCTGAAGAAAAGGTCGGTATCCTCAGCCTCGTGGATGACCGATGTTCCATTATCGAGTACTCGGATTTGCCGAAGGATATGGCCGAAGAGCGAACTTCCGCCGGTGAACTCGTTTACCGTGCAGGGAGTCCTGCCATCCATATTTTTTCGATTTCCTTTCTCGAACGGATTACCACAAGCACGCAGCATCTTGACTATCACATCGCCAGGAAAAAAGTCCCGTGTCTCGATCGCGATGGACAGCCGTTCCAGCCGACATCGGAAAACGCAATCAAATGCGAGCTGTTCATTTTCGACGCGCTGCCGATGGCGGATCGCTGGATGGCGATGGCGGTCGATCGTGCGGATGAATTCGCTCCGCTCAAGAACGCAACCGGCGCCGATTCCCCTGAGACGGTTCGTCATCTGATGATGGAACGGGCCGCACGAATGCTGGAATCCGCGGGAGTCGATGTGCCGCGTGAAAACGGCGAATTGAAATATCCATTGGAAATCAGCCCGCTTTTCGCTCTTGATGAACGGGACTGCCAGCGCAAAATCCCGGCCAGCTTCCCGATCAACGGACCAACCCTCTTCAATCAAACCAGGTAAGACTTCGATGCTTCATGCGATGATCATGGCCGGCGGTGGCGGAACTCGCTTCTGGCCCCGCAGCCGGAATGCCAGGCCCAAGCAGTTCCTCAACTTCGCCGGCGAACGCACCTTGCTGCAATCCACCGCCGATCGGATCGCGGCCGTCATCCCGCCTGAACGGATGTGGATCATCACGGGTGCGGCTTATACTCACGAATCCGCAGAACAGCTCCCCGATATCCCGCGTGATCAGGTTGTCGGTGAACCGTTCCGCCGCGACACTGCGCCCTGCGTCGGCCTCGGCGCCGCCCTCATCGCCCGCAACGATCCCGATGCCACCATGATCGTCATGCCGGCCGATCACCTCATCGAACCGGAGCGCGAATTCCATCGCGCGGTTCTCGCAGCCGAACAGTTCGCGGAAGAATTCCCCGATGCGCTCTTCACCTTCGGCATTCCGCCGACGTTCCCTTCCACCGGATACGGCTACATTCATCGCGGAGAACCGGCGGGCGAACGCAACGGCGTCAAACTCTTCGAGGTCCGCGAGTTCAAGGAAAAACCCTCCGCCGAAGTCGCGACTCAATTCGTTCAGAGCGGGCAGTACGAATGGAATAGCGGGATCTTCGTCTGGAAGGTCAATACGATTCTTTCACAACTGAAGGCGAATCGCCCCGATATTCATGATGCGTGTCTGCGTATCGCCGAGGGTTGGAATACATCCCATCGCGAGGAATTGTTCCGCCGAGAATATGAAGCCATCAAAGGCACAAGCATCGACTACGCCGTCATGGAATCAGCGCCGCTGCGCATGGTGCTGCGGGCACCGTACACCTGGGACGATGTCGGCAGCTGGCTCGCGCTCGAACGCCACAACCCTCAGGACGCCTCCGGGAACACCGTGCAAGGTCAGCATGTCGGCATCGAAACCACTGGCTGCGTCATCGCCGCACAACCGGGGCACGTCATCGCCACGCTTGGCGTTTCGGATCTGGTGATCATTCAAACACCTGATGCCACGCTCGTCTGTCGTAAGCAGGATGAAAGCCGCGTCAAAGAAATCGTGGACCGTTTGAAAAAAGAAGGAGAAATTTTCCTCTAAATTCCTCTAAATACCCCGCAACTGCCAAACTGGCAGGCGAGTTCGCCAACTTCGCCAACAAATACACACACCCCTTGGCGAAGAGACACTTGACGAGGCGGTATAATGTCCGAATGTCCACTTCCGCCACGCGGGCGTCTGCTCGGGATCGATTACGGTACGGTTCGCATCGGGCTGGCCATCTGCGATACCGACCGGATCCTCGCCTCGCCATACGAAACGTACACCCGCCAGAATCCGGAAGCCGACTCGCTGTATTTTCAAAAACTCATCAAAGCGGAGCAGATCGTCGGCATGGTCATCGGGCTTCCGATCAGCCTCAACGATACGGAAGGACCGAAAGCCAAAGAAACGCGCGAGTTCGCCGATTGGCTTGCCTCACAAACATCGCTCCCGTACGAGTTCGTCGATGAGCGGTTCACGTCCAGTGCAGCCGAAGATACGCTGATCGCCGCGGGTGTGAAGCGCGACAAACGCAAGGGCCAGCGCGACCGGATCGCGGCCGTGTTCATCCTTCAATCGTTCTTGGATTCCTGAGGATCGATCATCACACCGGCATTGAGCAGGAAACCCGCGACGGAAGCGATGGCAAAACATCCGGCACAGAGGAAGAACGCAACGTTCCAGCTGAACTGATCCTTGACGATAGTCAGCAAAATCGGAGAGGCAAACGCTCCCAGATTGCCGAACATATTGCCCCAACCGAGTGCGGCGCCGACATTCTTTCCTCCCACATCCTGAGCGAATGCCCAGATCGACGGGTTGCCCAGATCGACGAGAAACGCCATGGCCCCGAGAACGAAAATCGCCGACCATGCCGATCCCGTGAACGGAACCAGACAGCAACAGATCACGCATCCCGCCTTGGCAACGCCCACCGGAATGGATCGTCCCCAGCGGGGACCAAACTTCCGGTAAAGAAGATCCGTCACATACCCGCCGGAGAGCATTCCCAGGCAGCCGATCAGAAGTGCGGTCGATTGCATCGCACCGATCTCCTTGAGCGGCGTGTCAAATGTTTCATTCAGATAGGTCGGCAAAAGAGTAACGAGCGGCGCCCAGCCGACATTGACCGCGAACTGAACAAGGGCAAAAAGAAACATATTCCGGCTTCGAATGAGAATCGACAGACGTTCACGTGTCGATTTCTTCGGACCGGTTGCTGCAGGGACATAGGTTGCATAATCGGGTCGATCTCGAACGACGAGCCAGAAGATCGCCGCCACGATCAGACCCAGTGCGCCAAAGCAGACAAACACTGCCCGCCAGTTGACCCGTTCGATAACAGTCGGATCATCACCCGGCGAGTATGCCATGGTCCAGCTTGGCGGACCCCAGCCCACAAACGCGATCGCCAGAAACGCTGTGATGAACGGTGCGATGGCACCACCGCCGCGACCGCCCAGCGCAACGAAACTGCTGAACCGACCGCGTTCAGTCGGTTTCGCCCAGTTTTTCACCAATCCGGCGGCAGCCGGGTAAGCCCCAGCTTCCGCCACGCCCAGAAGTAATCGCACAACCAGCAACCCCAGAAACCCGCCGACAAATCCCGTCAGTGCGGTCACCAGCGACCAACCGATGATGCAGGCCGTCAGCACCTTTCGCTGTCCGAAGCGATCCGCCAGCGAACCTGCCGGCAACTGACAGAGTGCATACGCAAGAAAAAATGCCCCGAGTATCCAGGCTTTGTCGTTATTGTCGAACTGCAAATCAGACTGTATCCGGTCCGCCAGTGTCGAAAGGCAAACGCGATCGATGTACATCCACAGCGCCGCCATCGAAGTGAATCCCACGATCACGAAACGCTGAGGTGTGGCGGGTGGTTGCATGGTTGGCTTCAGGTAACTGGTAGGACTTCGTGGAGTTTCTCGTAGGGTGGTGCCGAGTCTTCAAGGCCCACCGTTCTACAAATCATGCCGGCAAGACTTCACTGTAAAAACGGTTCCATTGGAGTATCTCGTAGGGTGGTGTCGAGTCTTCGAGGCCCACCGTTCGCGTCGATGACACACACGGTGGGCCTCGCAAAGCCTCGGCACCACCCTACAAATCATGCCGGCAAGACTTCGCTGAAGAAGCGGATCCAGTTGCCATGCATGATCCCCTGGATGTCGGTCGTGGAATAACCGCGGCGGGTGAGGATCTCGGGGATTTTCTGTAGGTCGGAGATGGTATTCAAGTCGGCCGGCGTTTGCTCGTTGCCGTATCCGCCGTCGAGGTCGCTGCCGATACCAACCTGCCGGGCATTGCCGGCGAGTTGGCACATATGATCGATGTTGTCCACCGCGCGTTCGATGGTCACTTCCGGCTTGGTGACTCCGCGAACCCAGCCGGGTTGGAGCATGATCGCATCGAAGGCGATGCCGGCCACGCCGCCACGCGAGAAGAGCCACTTGAGCTGTTCATCGCTGAACTGTCGCTGCCAGTCGCAGAATTTGCGGGCGTTCTGGTGGCTGGCGAGGACACGACCGCCAAAACGCTCGGTGACCTGCCAGAAGGCATGATCGGAAAGGTGCGTGAGATCGAGCGCGATGCCGAGTCGCTCGATGTTGGCGAGCAGCGGGATCGCGTCGGCGGCGAGGCCGACTTCGGATTTCGTTCCACCGCCGTAGCGATTCGGGCCGTAGTGCGTAATGCCAATCGCACGCAGACCATGATCGAACCATTCCTGAATATTGTCCGGATTCAGCACGCCGTCCGCACATTCCATGCTGAGGATGTATCCAAACGGCGTACCGGAGGGATTCTCGCGATAGACATCGAGAAACTGTTGCAGATCCTTGCGATTTCGGATCGGCTTCATCCAACCGCTGCGTTCCATGGCGCGGTAATAGGCCAGATGCGCATGGCACATGGCGTAGCAGGCTTCCGGGCTTGATTTGCCGAGCGGATGATTGAAGTGTTGTTCCAATCGGGCGAGCAGCGTAGCTACTCCGAGACCGACTTCGGCACGCTTGAGTTCCGGCATGCTGAGCGTATTGGTCTGGCGGCCTTTGTCCGTCATGTTCAGAACTTTTTCCTGCACGCGGATATCATCCACCGCCATGCGCAGGTCGCGGTTCCAGTCGACACCGTTCAATCCCAAATCGAGGTGCGAATCAAAAATCAGCATCTGAAATCCTCACAGGACCCCGTACTTATTGAACGCATCCGTTGCCCGCATCCCGGCCTTGATTGCGGCACGGACTTCATTTTCGGCGGTGACTTTATTCCAGGCATTCCGGATCACTTCCACTTCGACTTTCTGCGGAACAAAAACGACGCCATCGATATCGGCAATGACGAGGTCGCCCGGCTGAACACGTACGCCTTCGATTTCAACCGGCACGTCGAGATCGATGACGCGCTGGCGGTCCTTGCTGTCGTAGATGATCGTACCGAGAGCGAAGACGGGAAAATTCATTTCCGTCATCTGCCGGACATCGCGAACGGCGCCATGGACGATCGCACCGATGCAGCCTGAGTTTCGTGCGGCGGTGCTGAGCAGTTCGCCCCAGATGCCCGACCGGACGGATCCGCCGGCGGCGGCGATGAGAATGTCATCGGGCTGACAGGTATCGACCGCTTTCAGTTCGAGTTCGTAGGGATTGGGATCGATGTGAGCCATGTCGGCCCAGAGAGTAGTCTTGGCGCGGCCGATGAGAACACCCGAAACCGTGAGTTGCCGGAACGGAGTGCGTGGCGATTGATTCTTGTAACCGATCGCATCCAAGGCATCGCAGACGACGGCGCTTGAGAGTCGCTCACGCATCTGGGCAAGTGTCGGAGAAAGTGGTGTCGTCATGGCGGGCAGTTTTGAGTTCCTGTTCCACACTAAATTACTGGTTTCTGTTTCCAGAAGGAAACGAGAAACGGAAAATGTTTGAGATATCCGGCGAGAAGCCCGAAATCCTCATGAGAACGTGCACATTCCGATTCAATCGACGCTATACTTGATTGCAGAAAACATGCACTCTTCTCTCGTAGGCCCGAGAGCGAATCTCATGAACGCATTCGATGAAATCCTTCCTTCGAACGACCAACCAACCAACGATTCGTGGCAGGCTCTGGAATCACTCTTGAACCGATTGACCCGAGCCACATCGACAAGTCAGTCGGTTGTCGAGGCGGTGGACTGTGCGAAGTCGGCCGTTCGTGCGGATGTGGCGTTCTGGTATTCCCGCACCAACGGGAAAGTCACGGCGTATTCCTCCGAACGCCCCTATCCTCAGGAGCGTGCGGCAGGTCTTGCGAAACAGATTGTCGACCGACTTCGAGCGGGATCGGAAACACTACGCTGGGTGAATCCCAATTCCGGCAGCGACCAGATACCCGGATCGGCCATTCTGGCCACGGATCCGAGAACCCAGGGATGTCTTGTGGTCCTGACATTCGATCCCGCACGACGACTGGAAGAGTCCGATGTCAGGGTCGTGCGGATGGCGATCAAGATGCTCATGGCGCAGCGTGCACAAAGTCAGTCGAGCACCAAGCACCTTTTGAATGGTCTCCTTCATTCGCTGACCAATATCATCGATGCGAAGGATCCATACACGGCCGGTCATAGCGAGCGGGTGGCCCGCATTGCGGTGTTGCTGGTTCGCGAGATGAATTTGTCGCTCGCGATGGAAGGCGACATTTACCTGGCTGGGCTTTTGCACGATCTGGGAAAGATCGGCCTGCGCGATGAAATCCTGCAGCGGCCGGGTCGGCTGACCAATGAGGAAATGGATGAAGTGCGCCGGCACCCCGCGATTGGCGAACGAATCGTCGCGACGATTCGGCCGTTCGATCGGCTTCGCCCCGGCGTGCGACACCATCACGAGCGGTACGACGGGAAAGGATATCCGGACGGTCTGGCGGGGGAAGCGATCCCGATTATGGGCCGCATTCTCGCTGTCGCCGACTCCTGCGATGCGATGATGTCGCCTCGCCGCTATCGTTCGGCGCGGTCCCCCTATGAGATCGACAGCGTGTTCACGTCCGAAGCCGGACTTCAATTCGACCCGATGGTGGTTCGAGCGTTCATGGCGATCCGGCACGAAATCTATCCGCCGATTTATCAGAAGGGGATCGGCGAATCGGCATTCCATGCCATCGAATCGATCGTGGACCATATGACCGAAGGTTCGATGATGAGCCTGCCGACCATCAAAGAAACAAAAAAATAACGCGGGATGGAATTCCATCCCGCGTTTCGCGTTTTCACTTTCCGTTCTACTTCCGCTGAATCACCGTCCGTTGAAATTCCTTGGACTCTGCTTGAGACTGAGGCTGCTGAATCCCCTGCGGCTGTTGAATTCCCTGTGGCAAAGTTTGCGGCTGACCGATTTGCGACGCCGGTAAGCCGGGTGAATTCACACCCGGAGGGACGATGTTGCTGGGCCAGACAGCGGGGTTTACCTGAGGATTGACCGCGGGATTCCTCGCCTGAGTCATGATCGGCGACTCTGAGCGATCGACCGAGTTCTGAATGAGCACCTTCGGATCGGGCACCGAAAGCTGACTGGCGGGGACGCGGCCCTGCGAGTGCGTCGTCTGGAACTGCCCGGTTGTGAACAGATCCAGCGTGACCGAGGCGGGCGGTGCGTAGACCGTGTAGCTGTTCGGCTGATCGTATCGTGCCTGAATGTACAGGCGATTCACATCGACCCACTCCTCCGGCCATGGCAGGAACAGCGCGATACTCTTGCCGAAGCGGTCGTCGTTGATGACCATCCGCTTGAGCGTTTCGGAATCGAAGTGCCAGATGTTCGGCTGCCGTGGCGGTTGGCCGTCCGTCCGGTCGGTGGAATCGTTGACTACGATAGTCAGCGATCCCGTGATTTCGGCCGGCGCCAAAGTATCGGTGTACAGGAACGCCTGCCCGACGATGCCGCGGTTCATGATCCCGTTTTTGGTGGGATCGGGAAGCTGGCCGAGTTTGGTCTGCCAGGCCGCGGCGAACTGCGTGGCCGGCGGCGTTTTGTGCGTGGATGACGGCGTGATCACCGAAGCCGGCATCGCTTCCTTGAGCGTTTTGTTGAGGTTTTCAACCTGTTGCAACGGTTTACCGGACATGCACCCCGTCGAAGAGACGACGAGGGCCGCCAGGATCAGCGTGTGAAAACGTCCCATGTCTTCCCTTCCGTGGGTTGTTGGGATTTTGGAAACAGATTTTTCGGCGTCATCGCATTGGATGGCTTGACCGGTGCCGGAGCGGGTTGTTGAGCGCTCATCACCGCTGAGACCGCCGTCGTGTTCAACTGCCGAGGTTGTACCATTGGCATCTGATGACCGACGGGCAGGATCGGCGCCCAGTTCTGCTGGTTAGCCGTACCGGGATAGTTCGCAGTCACCGGAGTGCCGGGAACGCTTGGGATCGTTGGCACGACTGGCTTGTCTTCCATCGCCGGGATCAACCGTGCGGGCGGCAGCGCCGTCTGCGGCGGAATACTATTCGCATCCGGAACCACGCCACCGGGAAGCGATTGATTGTACGGTTCGGTGAGGACTCCGGGCGGCGAGATGATCACGCCATCGGGCACCACGCCGGACGGCAACGCCGATTGACCCGGCATGACCATCGTCGTCGTCGGGAAGCCGAACGCGGGTGCGGGTGGGGCCTCGTAAGGATTCTTGCCGCTCAGCACGTCCGCACCGTAGCTGTGGACGCCCTGCACTTCCGGCAGGCACCAGTGCATCTTGCGGGCTTCCTCCGCCGCGATCCGTGCGCGATCCGCCTCGGAACGCAGAATGTGCGGCGTCACGATGAAGATCAGCTCGCGGCGCTCCTGAGCCTGGGATCGGTAGCGGAAGGCGCTGCCGACGTACGGGATGTCACCCAGGATCGGGATCTTGTTTTCCAGCCGGTTATCCCGACGCGTGATCAGACCACCGAGGATGATCGTTTCGCCATCGGACGCCAGCACGGTCGTCTGGATTGCTTGCGTATCGAAGGCTGTTGCCGTCTGCCCGTTCCCGAGGTTGATCAGCGAGGGCGAAGGATTGCTGATCTGAGGTTCAACACGCATCAGAACCTTGCCGTCGGGGTTGATCCGCGGAGTCACGCGTAGCGTAATCCCGATCGGAATGTAGTCAACGCCCTGGAACGTCTGACCAACCCCCTGAGACAAACCGGTCGGGATCGGGAAGTTCTGACCGACCTGGAAGAAGCCTGTTTGGTTATCGGTGAGGCTCATCTGCGGATAGCTGAGCACGTCAACGCGGTTCTGCGCCTTCAGAGCCCTGATGAGCAGGCTGAAGGTGTCGCTGGCTGCCGAGAAGACGAATCCGCCGATCCCCGTGGAACCGGATCGACCCACGCCCAGGTTACCCAGCCCCTGGAAGCCGACGTTCCCGGGCGATGCCGCCGTCGCATTCGGCAAGGGTGCCGTGGAATTGAAGTTGTATCCCGGCGTACCCGGTGTAGTTCCCGTTGAGCTCCGGGCGAAGAGCACCGGGCTTTGCAGGCCGATTTCAACCCCGAACTCCTGCGTGTTTCGCAGCTGGACTTCCGCGATCAGAACCTGCACGAAGACCTGAAGCGGAGGCGCGTCCACCTTTTCAATCAGGCTCACGATCTCCTGGAAGTAGATCGGGTTCGCCGCAATCAGCAGGGTATTCGACACCGGTTCCGGCTGAATGAAGACCTGACGCTGAAGTTGCTGGAACGCCGCTGCCGCCTGCACGTTCGTTTCCAGAGAAATCTTCTGCTGAAGGAACGTCAGCACGGAGGTGGAAACGTCCGCCGCCGCGGCGTTCCGGAGTTTGTAGACCCGCGTCTGCATTTGCTGCGCTTCCGTATCCTCCAGCCGGGCGATGATCGCACGAATCGTATCGAGGTCGGTCGTACCCCCCGCCACGATAATGCTGTTCGTCCGTACATCGACAGACAACCGGAGATCCAGAAGCGATGCTCCTTCGGACACATCGCCGGTCAGAGTCAGGAGTGGACGAGCTGCCCCACCCGCCACGTTTTGCCCGCCACCTCCGAGCAACTGATTCAGTCCACCACCGCCACCACCCAGGCCGCCACCGGCTGCGCGTGCGGAGCTGAAGAGATTCGTCAGCAGCGTGGCCGTGGTCGTCGCGTCGGCTCGCTTCAGTGTGAACACTTTCACATCAGCCTTGGCCGCGGACGGAACGTCGAGTTCTTCGAGCAGTTTCTCGATCAGCCGCATCGTCTTCTCGGGTGCCGAAACGACGATTCCGTTGATGCTGGTGGACGGTGTGATGTGAACATCTTCCAGCATGCTCGTTTCGGTGATCTTGCCATCCACGGTACTGTAGAATCGCAGCGAGGTCGTCTTGGTGGTCAACCCTGTGAGACCGGTCCGGTTTTGGCCAAGGCCACCTTGGCCACCTTGTCCACCCTGGCCGAACTGCCCGCCACCCAGACCACCACCGCCCAAACCTCCGCCGAGACCACCGCCACCCAAGCCCCCGCCACCACCGCCGCCGGTCGCGAACGGAGACGTCTGCGCACCGCCGACACCTGTGGACGTGGCCGAAACGATCGGATTCACCACACCACTGGTCAGGGATGTGATCAGAATCTGCGCGATCTCATCGGCGAATCCGTTTTTCAGGCGGAAAATCTTCAGCTCGTTCATCGCGCCCGATTTCCCGCTTTCAATCTGCTCGATGTAATCTTCGATATCCTTCATGTCCGCCGTACCAGCCTGTACGAACACCGTGTTCGAGCTGGCATCGAAGCTGACGCGGATCAGGTTTTGCTGAAGCGTTTCCTGGCCATATCGTTGATTGAAGAAGTTCTGAATCTGCTGCGAGACGATCTGCGCGGAGCCTCGTTTCAAACTGAACGAGCGAGGCTTGAGCGTATTCTCCACGTCGAAGCGATCGATCTCCTTGATGATCTTTTCCATCTGCGACTTGGGAGTCGCGACGATAATCGAATTCTGACGGGGCAACGGCAGCAGGAAGATCGAACCGATCGACACCGCGGCTTGGCCTTGCTGTTGACCCCCGCCGAATAATCCTCCGAAGAGTCCACCGCCGCGCTGCTGGCTGCCCTGGACGAGCGTAGTCGTGTTCAAGCCGAGATTTACGCGCGAGAAGATCGTGTTGAGCAGATTGACGAGGCTGGTGGCATCCTGATTCTTGAGCGGTACGACACGGAGTTCGATCTCCGTACCGGGCAATTGCTTCTTGATAAACTCGATCAGGTTGAGGATCTTATCGATATCGGCCTGTGTGCGGGCACGGATCACGAGGGTATTCGTCCCCTCGATGACCTGAGCCTGCACTTCGCCGACGGGTGCCGCAATATCGGATGCGGCACCGGGTTGTTGAGGTTGCTGCCCCGGCTGAGGCGGTTGTTGCCCTGCACGAGGAGGTTGTTGTCCGGGCACAGGAATGGTTGCCTGGACCTGTCGAAGTTGATCCGGGTTGTTTTCAGTCTCGTTCAGTTCGGGATCGTAGATTGTTGAGTGGGCCGAAGGGACATCCATGTCCCGGTATTCAAAAAAATCGCGCCCTCCGCCACCGCCACCTCCATCGAGAGGCGGATCGTCCGAGCGCCTGCTGCGGCCTCCTCCACGTGTTCCACCGCCGCCGCGAGTGCTACCGCCACCGCCCCGGGTGCTTCCGCCGAAGCCGCCGCCGCGGGTACTTCCACCGAAGCCGCCAAACGTGGTTCCACCGAAGCCGCCACCTCGGGTGCTTCCGCCGAAGCCACCAAACGGTGAACCGCCAAATGCACCACCACTGGTTCCGGAAGTCGGTGCCGGCTGGCCGGTCATGGCCGCGATCGCCTGCTGGACGATCATCGGATCAATGCCATCCAGACTTACCACCTGAACCAGATCATTGGAATCCTTGGCGGCGATATCGAGCGTCTGCACCAGACGCTCGACATCCTTATAAACCGTTTCATTACATTTCAAAACGATGCTATTCGTCGTTTCATCCGAACTGATCGAGAGCTGAGGGCCTTGTTCCGTGGAACCGGGTGCCCCACCTCCGAACGGGAACGGCAGCGAGACCTGTGACGAGCGGCCACCGCCACGGCCACCACGGCCACCCGATTGCTGCGTCATGTCCGCGTAGACTTCCTTGAGCGTTGTGGCAATGGTCACCGCATCCTGATTTTGAAGGGCGATGATCCAGGTCTTCATGGCGTTCGCGCTGTCCACGTCTGGAGTGCTGTCGATTGCTCGTTCCAGCAACTTGCGAATGGTGAGCAGATCAAGCGGCGAAGCTTTCACCACGACGATGGAATTGCTTTGCTTTTCAGCAACGACTCGGATCCGACCGGCTGAAGGGTCCGATGGCGCGGCAGCACCCAAACCTGCAAACTGCCCCAAGAATTGAAGCGGATTGAATCCACCGCCGCCCCCTCGACCACCGCGGCCACCGCCACCAGTAGCACCTTGTTGCGGTTGGGCAGGGCCATTGAACACTTCCGTGAGAACTTTGGCGGCTTCTTCCGCGCTGGCATTTTTCAGCCGGATGACATCGAACCGGGAATCATCCACCACCTTGCCTTGGCTGATCACCAGTCGGGCGAGGTGGCTGGCCGTCTCAACCGCGACAGGATCTTCACCTGTGATTGTAATCTTGCTGCCTATCACGGTGATCGTGATGGGCTTGGGCTGATCTTTGGGAGCCGTCGCCGGATCGACGATCTGGGCCCGAATGTTGTAAGGGCCGGTTCGCGGCATCACCTGACTTTTGCGCTCGGGAATCGGTGCCGAGCCCGACGGCGGAGTTCCGCGTGGTACGGGAGTTGGCATCGGAGTTTGCGGCCGCGGAGCAGTTTCCACGCCCCGCAGTTCGACCGGCTTGCCCATCTTCGTAAGAGTATCCGCCAACAGTTCCGCAACGGTGGCGGCGCTCGCGCCATCGACATTGATCACGCGGATCCGGCTTCCCAAACCTGTAGCCGGGCCTGATGGGTCGGTGGCTTCCTTGGCATCCTTGACATCTTTAAGTTGCTGAGGCGTGCCTTTGATGATGAGTGCCGGAGTCGGATCGTTACGGAAATCGATGATGGCTCCGTTGCCAGTCGTATCCGGGAGCAATCGCTTGATGGCATCCGCGAGTTCTTTCGGATCGCGTCCGGAGGTGATCTCGATCACTTCCGTGGACGTGGCTCGTACCCCTTCATCACCACCTCCGCCAATCTTAAGTGCGATGTCGAAGTGGTCCGACATCGGCGCCAGGACCATGATCTCGTCCTTGCCGGGAACCGGTGCGATCCGGACCAGTTTCGAGCTGGCGTAGGTCTCGTTGAGAATCTTCGCCAGCGCATCGGCAGATTTGGACGGCACTGCGTAAATCTTGAGCGTCGGCTCGCCCGGGACATATTCCTTCTGACCCGGCCGTGCGACGTCGAGTTCCTTCAGAAGCTTTTGCGCTGTGAAGAGTTTATCCGCAGGACCGGTGATCATGATCGTGTTGGTTTTGTCCTGGACCGTGATCTGCACCGTTCGGAACCGGCTCGAGATGCTGCTGCTGTTGCGGTCGCGGTCGCGCGAGGAATAGCTTGGCTGCGGCGGCGTGTAACCGGGATAGCCACCATAAGGCGAAGGCGCAGGCGAGGTGGCCTGAACCGATGTGGTGTTGTCGCTGAGAAGTTTCGTCAGGCTTTCGGCCGCTTCGCCGGCCCGGATGTACTTGCACTGATACGTGAGCGAATCGCCCTGGGCGTTGTCGGACTTGAGAAGGTCCTCAACGATCGTTTTGATATTGCCCACCGTATCCGTGATGAGCAGTTGATTCGCACCAATGGCTTTCACGTCGCCGAAGAGACCTTTCCGCTTGTTGATCTGATCGAGGATCTCATCGGCGTTGAGGGTCTTCAGTTGAATAGCGACCTGCACGACTTCGGTCTTGGCTTTTTTGTCAAGTTCATCGAAGGGCAGACGCTGGATGTACGGGTCGGGAATTTTCTCGTCCGCGGGCAGTACGGTGAAGGTCGTCGAATCGATGCGCAGCAGAATGAATTTCTGAAGTGCGAGTGAACGATTCAACAGATCCACCACTTCGGAGATGGTGTATTTCGTGTTCGTGTCGGTTTTGATCGTCACGCTGCCCGTGGGGGTCGCGGTTGCGATCATGACCAGTCCGCTTTCCTTGGCGAACCAGTCGAGAACCTGACTCCAGGGGGTTCCGGAAAAATTGAGCGAGACCGTCTTCTCGGGCTTGGACGGGACAGCCGCCTTGACCTCCGGTGTTTTCGGAGTTTCGGCGACTTTCATCGGTGCAGGCGGTGTTGTTTTCGCGGTAACGTCCTGCCCCATGACAGGCATTGCGATGCTCGAACACAAAACCACTGGTAACCAACGGCGAAGTTTCCACATTGGAACGCGACTGAATAATCGCGTGGAATTCTGATTCATCGATTTTACCCCCATCGTGTCACACGGTGCGGCGTCCTGCCCCCAGAAACGACCCATCCCCCGATAGTTCGCTTCATCCGCGGCCCGTGGCTTCGGCCGGTATCTACCCATAGCCTAGTCGTTTCGCCAAGCGAAATGTTGCAAGAACAGCGAATTTTAATCGGAATGACGAAACGATGAGAATCGCCAGGTTCCCTTTTAAACGCAAATCGGGCAAGTTCGCAAACTTGCCCGATGAGGGTGTCTTACGCGATCTGCCTGTTTTCAATTGGACGATCGCGCCACGGGGGCAATTTCCAGGCTCGTTGGTGTTTTAACTTCAGAACTTGAAGAACTCTTTTTCAGAAGGTTTCGCGCTGCCTCTTCAGTCATGGCATTCTTGCCTTCAAGAGTCGACAAAGTCTGTCCCAACCGCCAGACGTAATATTTGATCGTCACCTTCGGCTTCGTCATGGCCAGTCCACCAACAGCACCAGTGTAAGCGAGATCGTCCTTGGAAAGCTTGGGCGCCGTCGTGATCCTCTCTTTTCCAAAGACAGGGCGTGCACCTTTCTTAGGTTCCGGCGCTTTCGGATCGATCTTCGGCGTTGCGGCGATCGGTTCGCTGGATACGATTTCCTTCAGCACGAGACCGTCTTCGAAATAGCCCAGGAACTGGAACGTGCGAAGGGTTGCGGTCCCTTCTTCACCAATGACAAACGGCTGCGCCTGATCGAGCGGTTTCCAGCTGTTGTACTCGTAGTTCTTCCACTTTTCGCCGAGCTTGTACTTCTTGAGGAACTGGAATTCCGGGGCATCCGTGTCTTCGTCCCGGACATTCAGTTCGTAGAAATTGTTGGACGCCGTGTCCCAGATCGTGGCTTCCTTCACACCCGTTGAACTTGTGGTGATGGCGTTGAAGCGGATGTACGGGGCGATATCTTCTTTCGGAGCTTCAGCAAACGGGTTTTCCTTTTTTTCTGGTGCAACAGGTGGCGGAGGCGGAGGTGGGAGCGGGCCGTGGAAGACGTTGCGGGCTTCCATGGCGAGGTATTCGCGCACTTCTTCCGCCAGCAACGATGGAAAATGCTTCGTCTTGATTCCACGGCTCGTTTCGGGCATGTTCATGATGGCGTGGTAGCCGCCGATCCCACCGGCCGCGGCGAAGGAGATCGGAACCGACTTCAAGGTCCGCCGGTTCTCCGCACCGTCCAGGATGATCGCTTCGGTATGGAAAGTGACTTCCAGATCGGCGCGGTCCGAGTTTCGACGGCTGGAGCCGGTGGAAGCCGCGGAGCCTTCCTTCTCCACGCGTTTGATGTCGAGGGCGGTGATCTGATGAAGCAGGTTCAGATCGTAGTACGCCTGCAGAACTTTGACGACCGTGGGGAGATCGACCTTCTGCATGCGGATGTCGTAACCGATCCGGGTATAGGCCGGTTTCTTCGGAGCGATTTCGGGAATCGAGCGGGCATCGACCGTCACCTTGGGAGTGATCGTGTATCCGGCCGGAACGCCGTTCGATCGCAGCATGTATCCGAGTGCGGATTCGTATTCGCGCTTGGCGACGTCGATATCGGCGGGCAAGCTGCGCTTCTTCGCGATCGGCAGGCGCTTCAGGTCGCGCTGCATCTTGTCGAGCTGATCCTGCTTATCCGAAAGCTCGGTCAGGAGCTTTTCCTGTTCGGCCTTGTTCCGCTGCAAGGGCATGTAAATCATCTGATAACAGGCATAGCAAACGCCGACGAGGCCCAGAACAGCAACAACCATCAGGAGTTTCTTTTCGCGGTCGGTCATCGGTTGTCTCCATCCAGGCCAAAATCGGGCGGGAATGCTTCACCCGGCGGATTCGGGTCGACCGGTAGTTCGGGAACCGGGGCTAGCGGTTTTGGTGCACTCACGCGGAGCTTGTGTGTATAGTCTGCAGGCGAACGGCGAGCGAGCTGCGCTTCAACCACGAACTGCTGTACCGGATTGCGGGAACTGCCTCCAGGCAGCAACGCTCCGGTTGTCATCTTGACTCCCGAGTAATACTTGGAAACGCGAGCGAGCGAGCGAACCAGTTCTTCGGGAAGTGTACCATTCTCGGATGCAACCTGGAGTCGCATTTTGGCGACGGGTGGTTCCTCATCTTTTTTCACGGTCCGCGCGGCCGGCGTAACGGTTGTGGTCCGAATCCGATTCTTGTTCGCAGGCGGAGGAATCGCGGTGCCGACGAACTGCGTCAGTTTCATTTTGCTGATATCCGGGAAATGGACCGAGAGATCGTACAACTCATCGATCCACGGTACGTTGCGACCTTCGAATGCTTCCGCGGCGGCAAGGCGTTTCGCATCCGGACCGGCATCTTCGATCTGGCGTTCGAGATTCTTGACCCGCAATCGCAGGTTCATGGTCGACTGGTTGGAATCGCTCACAAGTTTGTAGCCACCGAGTGTCAGTCCCACAAACAGGACCAAACCGACCAGTGCGAGAACCGCATTGCGATTCCGGTGCGGGTGAATATCCGCCTTGGGCTGCCGCGGTTGGGCGAAGTTGATCGCGGGCGGGCCGAACTTCGCCTGTCCAGCCAACAAGCCGATCACGCCGGTGTAACGTGTCCGTTCCTTGGGGGGAACCCGATCGGCCACGGAGGTTCCAACCAGCGGATCAAAGGGGTAGACTGGCACCGGTAGCGAAGCGCCCAACCGACCGGACCAACCCATCAATCCCGTCTCCGCTTCAGCGAGATAGACCGCCTGAATTTCATCACCCGCCGCCTGTGCGGAGTAAACTGCGAGATTCCGGCGAAGCTCACCCACAAGCGACGTTTCACTTGCCATCGCGATGGGTGAAATCGTTCGTGTGAATCGCAACGCCCCGTTCTTGACAACATTGAACTCGCCTGTCTTTTCGTTCAAAGTGACAACGGCGATCGCGGCATCGACAGCATCGGGAACCGGAATGGCTCCGGTCGTCACAGCTCGAGCGGCGGCCGCGGCCGTGGCGAATGGCCGCGGGGTCACCTGCATCACTTTCAAGCCGGCTGATTCACAAAGAATTTTGATCGACTGGTAATTGTCCTTATTCACAAACGCAACGAGCGATCGCCGCTCACCCGTTGGCTCGGTCCCCAACGGCAGATAATCGAGAACGCCATCGTCGGGCGATTCGGTGAACTCCTTGATCGCCAGAAACCGAACCACGGCCGGCTCGTCCTGCGGTGGCGATGGCGGATGTTTGATCTCTTTGAGAACGATTTTTTCGCGACTGATCGCAAAAAGGACCGGTGCGGGTGCGATGCCCGCCGTCTTGAGCATTTCCGCCAATCGCGGACCTGCAGCGGCAGCTGAGGCGGGGGTGAGCACGGTTGGAAGGTCGTTCCAACTGAACGTCTGTTCGATCTGAACCGATCCGCCTTTGACATTCCCGGACGCCACGGTCAAGCCGTGTGCGTCGGAGTCGATGGCAAGGAAACGTGGCACAGTGAGGCCTCCAATAACAATTTCTTAATCACGCGGGGGTGTAAATCCGCCGCCGAGTTCCGTGAGGTCGCGGAAGTAAACGATCCGCGGATTCCCCGCATTCGTGTCGATGACCGCTTCCACGCGTGCGACCGGTCCACCCTGAGCAAAGTAACCGATCGATTGAATGCGATAGGTCTGAGTATACCCGGTGATGTAGGTCTCGATATTCTTGAAGATTTCGATCCGCATGCCAGCCTGAGTATGCAGCCAGGCACCGGTTCGATATTCGGCGCTGAGCGGGTCGAGATTCGCGCGGGCGGTGATCGAAGCCTGAACGTCCTCCGCCGTCACACCGGGAAGCACCGAGAGCAGCGTTGGCGCACAGGTGTTCACATTGATCCGGGGATTGAGTTCGTAGTTGCTTTTCGCCGTGATCTGATCGAGAAGCGTCGGCATGATCGATTTCAGATACTCAGCGTCATTCAGCGGGCAGTTGACCACAACCGTCGGTTCGTTCTGCGGGGCATTCTGCGCTCGCGGCAAGGTCACACGCGTGTTGACCATCGAGAGCATCGAATTCCGGACCTGCCGGCGGGCCCGCGGACTGCCTCCGAGTGACGCTTGAACAGCGGCACGCAGATCGGCCGCTGTGCCCACTCGCGTATTCCCGCTGGGTGGGTTGGTCGAAGCCGACTGGGAATACATCCGATAGGCGACCGTGTAATCGGCCAGTTCCTGTCCGACAATGGCAGCAAGATCGGCATTCACTTGAGTCATGTCCGCTTCGTTGACGTACAGTCTCGGTGCGCCGGTCGAGGCGACATTCAACTCATGACCGTAGACCGTCAGATATTGAGACCAGCCCTGATACAACGCTCCGCTGCCGTCATCTTCATCCGCATCGAGTATCCCGTTGCGATTCCGGTCGTTTCCATAAAGATTTTGCGTCGTGACGCCACGGACGAGAAGCAACTGATCCAGTGAATTGATCGGGCCATTGCTGGGCCGATAACTCGCATACGCTTCTGACTCAGCGCCGCTGGCTCGCTGATCCTCATCCGAATCCAGCCAGTCCGCAATCGCATCCGCGACGTCTTCCGACATGTTCGGCAAAAGAATCAGCATCGCTCGCAACGCTTCACCCGACGAGTCAATCCGCATCATCGTGTTCAGGTTGATTTTGCCCGCCTCATCGGTCACGCCGTAACGCGTCACGTAGGCATCCGATGTCATTCCGCCTTCGGCCTCCGCGATACTGATGATCGCGAACCGCCCTCCGCCTCTGGGCCCTTCGTTCGTCACCGGAATGTTGGCGAAGGCGTCGTAATTGTCATAGGGGTAATCGTTGGCGACATTCGAGAGTGACGCGGGATCGGACAGCACGCCCATCGCATAATGAATGCCCGAGATCGCAAACGCCTTCGCCTGCGCGGCTTCGCCGGTCCGGTACGCTACCTGCTGCTCGGAGGCCATCGCATCCGCAAAGCGATAGGCCACAAGCGAAAGCACCACGATCACCATGACAACGGCGATCAGCACATATCCGTCACGTTGAGGAGGCATGCGATGCATCACATCCCCTCCGTGGTTTCTGGCGGTTCCGTCTCGGGAACCGGTGGACTGTAGGTCCCGACGGCGGCGCGGATCATGAAGACATGCTGAACTCGCTTTTCGATACCCGACGAATCGATCATTAACATCGACATGCGGATCGCTCGCGGAGGGCCTTTAACCGTTTTGCCGTCTTCGTTCGGTTCATCGCCAGCCCAGGTCGAGCTCCAGATCCCGCCGTCGAAATATTCAAAGGTGACATCCTCGACTTCCTCCGCAATCATATCGATCGATTCGCGGGAATAATCCGGGTCGGTCGAGTTTCTGATCCCGTCAGCGGTCACAAGAAATTGTTCCTGCCGGCACAAGCCGCCAGTCGCACCCAAATAATAGGTGATGCGGCGGAGGTCGGGCTTGGGATCGGCACCGAACAGCGTTTCTGCCGCAGAGTCAAGATCCACAAGATCGGTTGGCACGCGACTGACATAGAGCGTGAGTTGCTTGTCCGAACCGAATACTCCACCCTGGAACGGAACGTCGGCCGCTGCCGCGGTATCAGTCGCAGTTGCAGTTTCCTCCGGCTCCGGCGTGGTTTCCGGATCGGTCGTGGTATCATCAGCAGGCGGTGTTGTGGTCGAAGAGGAACTGCTGGAACTGGACGTTCCCGTATTGATGCCCGACGAATCTTCGGGTATTCCGCCACCGGATTTCGGAGGCAGCGGCCCGAGGCTTCCCGAAAGATCCAAATTCATTCGGTTAACGATCGCACGCGTGAGGTCGCCGTTCTCAACCGATGTACGCCCGGCATCCGTCTGCTTGAGGACCATTTCGAATGTGACGTACAACCCACCCAGAAGCAGAATTCCGATGACGGTTGCCAGTAAGACTTCAAGAAGCGTGAATCCGCCACGACTCGAGTTTGTGCGGTTGAGAATCATTCCATCCCCTCCGTGGATTCCGGTTTCGGTATCTCGCCGGATTTCCCCATCTCACGGGAATCGTAAATGATCTGCGAATGCGACACGCTGACGTTTCTTCCCGTCGTCCGTGATACGGTGATGGTGACGGTGTAGAGGTTGGGTACGCTCCACGGTGCCGACTGCATATCCCACGACCAGGACGGTTCAGATTCAAACGTCCCACCGCTTGCGAGGTCGGGAGGAATGACTCCGGCTTCGATCTCCGCCAGTTTCGATTGAGCGAGGCGATTCGCATCATTGCGAAAGGTCGAATCGAGCGCCGCATCGGTGCCGATGTCCATCAATCGAGTCAGCGCTGTCATCGCGAGCAGGAACAGCCCCATCGACAGCAGAACTTCCAGCAGCGTGATTCCTTCACGACGACCAGGAAATGGTCGAACGATCACGGCATACTCCCCGTAGTGGGATCAACTGGGAGATTGACTTGGGTGGAACTTCCAGTGAGACCACGAATTCGTAATGTGATCGGACTGTTGCCCGTTTCCGAAAGCTGAACGAAGACATTGTCTTCGCGGCACGTTCCGTCCGGAAGCAACGTCGCGACCCGCTGCCAGCCTGCCGCATCCGTAACAGGAACATCGTCAACGAGAATGGCTGCCGTCACCCCTTTCGGGAACGCTTCTTCGCGTATGACCGGTTGTTCATCCGCATCGGGCATCATCGGGTCACCCGTGATGGTATTGACATCCGGTTCGATTCGGACCGACGTCCCTTCGGCTGAAAGGGAAAGCCGATAGTTCTTGCCATCTTCGATGGCCTTGGCCCGCGCTTCCGCGAGCATTCCGCGAATCAGGTCGGAACCCGCTTTGAGATTGGTGTTGCCACGAATCCCCGACAAAGTCGGCAGAATCATCACACCAATCACAAGCAGAGCCGCCATTACGGCCATCAGCTCGAGCAAGGTGTAACCCCGGCGTTGATGGCAAGTACGAATCATAACCCACTCCCAGCGCGAATTGCCAGCGTCTTATCGACGAGGCCACACAATTTCTTGTCCGTTTTTAGGGTTAATCGTGTAGAACTGAATTCGCTCCTCGCCGGTTTCTTGAGATACATCAAAACGGAACTGGTACCGCTGATTCCAAGGATCGTAGAGGCCGGCTTCGCCTTGTGTAATCTTCGGGATCAACATGCTCATATCGAAAGTACCTTCACCGAGCTCGCCGGCGTTCTGGAGCGAGATTCCCTTATAAGCCGTTTCCAGAGCTTGCATGTCGAGCGTTGCCTTGTTGACCTTGGCGTCATCAAGGAAGCTGAAAACTGCGATTCCGGCCACGCTGGCCAGAATGACGAGGATGGCAACAACCACGAGAACTTCCAGAAGCGTGAAACCGGGCCGCAGAATGCGGGATGATGTTTTCTGACTCGCGACGATCATTGCAGGGACTCCTTGAAAAAACAGGCCTTGAGTAAAGTATAGCCAGCATGTACTTAACAGAACATGAGACTTTAAGTCCATTCAGGACAACGGGTTACAGCTATTTATGAGAATCGACTCGCACCGGAGTACGATTATGCGGGAGGGAGTCTCTTCGTAATCTTAAACGTATTCAGCCTGTTATTCAGGACTGACTGCCTGGCCCATCTTGAAGATTGGAAGCAATAAACCTGCCACCACTAACAAGACGACGCCAGCCATGACGAGCAACATCAGCGGTTCCAACAATTTTACCATCAACTCCAGGTTGCGTGCCGTGCGTTTTTCGAGGCTGTCCGCAACACTGATCAGCACTGTTTCCAGTGTATTCGCTTCTTCGCCAACGGAAATCATCTCGACGACATCGGACGGAAAATGCGGGCTTCGGCGGAGCGGATCCGCGAGCTTTTGACCCTGCATCACGTTGTCCGCCGATTTTTGAATTGCTTCGGAGAGAATGCGATTTCCCGTGGAATCTTTGGCGATCGTCAGGGATTTCAGAAGCGGAATGCCGTTGTGAAGCATGGTTCCGAGAATCCGGGTGAATCGCGAAAGCGCCAGCGCGAGAAAGATTTTCCCGAACAGCGGAATCTTGAGGCGGATGGCATCGGCAACCCGGCGGCCGGAACCGCGCGACCACCTCACCAGCATCACGAAGCAGAAGATCAGCAGGAAAAACCCGAGGATCCCGGCCCACGATTGCTGAAAATGACTGAAAGAAATCAGGGCGGTGGTCAACGGCGGGAGTTGGCCTTTGGCCTGAAGTTTTTCGAAGATCGGCTCGAACATCGGGACGAAGAAGATCACGAGAATATTCAGGACGAGCGTCCCGGCGACGGCAAGGAACACCGGATACGCGAGCGCGCCGATGACCTTCGCCTTCAAATCTTCCTGGTGTTCCACGAACGTCGCGATCCGCTTGAGCACGTCCTCAAGGAATCCGCCTTCCTGACCGGCACGAACCATGCTGACGGCCAGTTCATCGAAGACTCGCGGATGGTTCGACATCGCCTGCGCGAGGTTGGTCCCGTCGGCGACTTTCATCCGAATATCGCGCATGACGGAGGAAAGGCGTTTGTTACTCGATTGTTTCTCAAGGATCTCAAGCGATTTCAAAAGCGCTACGCCGGAATGGAGCAGGTCGGCCAGCTGGGAATAGAGCGTGGCGATTTCGCGTTTGCTGACGCCGGAGAAGAGAGCGAATCCCTTGTTATCCGAAGGGTTTCCTTTGGAAACGATCTTCGTCGGAAACAGTCCGCGGGCATCGAGCATCGAGATCGCTTCGCGCTCGGATCCCGCGCTGAGCGAACCGGATTGCTTCAAACCCGTGGCGGCGATCGCCTCGTAGGTAAAATCAGGCATGGTGATTCAACTCAGGTAACGTCGCCCGCGGTCGTACGGGAGACCTCGTCAATCGTCGTGGTTCCGTTCAGGACTTTCAACCAACCATCTTTCCGCAACGTCCGCATGCCGTTCTTCAGACCTTCCATCCGCAGAACATTCGCATTGGTCCGCTGAACAATCAAGTCCTTGATGATATCGCCTGTGACCAGAAGTTCGTGAATCCCGGTCCGGCCCCGATAGCCCGACTGACGGCACGCCCGGCAACCCGCACCCTTATGTAAACGGAGAGGTCCGCCATTGTCCGCCAGCTTTTTCGGGAAATCAATTGGAATCTCATCGGGATCCACCACGTAAGTCGTCTTGCAATCCGGGCAGATCGTCCGCACCAGCCGCTGAGCCATGATTCCTTCAACCGTCGAAGAAACCAGAAACGGCTCGACCCCCATGTCGATCATTCGGGTGAAGGCGCTTGGGGCATCGTTTGTGTGAAGCGTGCTGAACACCAGGTGACCGGTCAGCGACGCTTGAATCGCGGCTTCGGCGGTCTCGAGGTCCCGCATTTCACCGATCAGGATCACATCCGGGTCATGACGCAAAATCGATCGCAGCGCCGCTGCGAATGTCAAACCGATCTTGCTGTGGGTTTGAATCTGGCAAATGCCCGGCTGCTGATATTCGACCGGGTCCTCAACCGTGATGATCTTGAGTGTTTCGTTTTTGACTTCGTTGAGAGCGCTGTAGAGTGTGGTCGATTTCCCGGAACCGGTCGGCCCCGTAACGATGACGATCCCGTGCGGCAGATCAAGCAGCTGGCGGAAGCGGGCATCGATATCGGGCATGAAGCCGATGTTTTTCAGACTGAAGACCATGCGGCTCTTATCGAGCAGACGCATGACCATCCCTTCGCCGTGGATCATCGGGATGATCGAAACGCGGACATCGACCTCGCGGCCCTGCACGCGCATCTTGATCCGGCCGTCCTGAGGCAATCGCTTCTCCGCGATGTTCAGGCGTGCCATGATCTTCAAACGGCTGACGATCGCGTTCGAGAATCGATTAATTTCCGGCGGAAGCTTTTGTTCCTGAAGCAGACCGTCCACGCGATAACGGACTCGCAGACTTCCTTCTTCGTGTTCGATGTGAATATCGCTCGCGCGCTCGTTCGATGCTTCGACCAAAAACTCGTTCACGAGTTTCACGACGGACGCTTCCTGGGCCTGTTTGGCGAGTTCGCTGTCATCGGTCTCGAAGTCTTCAAGGAACTCGATATCGTCTTTGCGTTCTTCGACGAGCGTTGAAACCGTATCGCCACCGACCCCGAAGTGAACCTTGATGAGCCGCGTGATTTCTCGAGCGGAACCAAGCACGGGATGAATCTGCAGGCCGGTCAGCGTGGTGAGTTCGTCGAGTGAATAGGCATCGTACGGATCGCTTGTCGCCACAACGAGCGTGCCGTTATGCCGGGCGATCGGCATGATGTTTTTTCGATTCAGCAGTTTGAGCGGTGCGCCGGAAAGGGCGTCGGGTTCCACTTTGACTTGTGTCAGGTCGACCCATTCCATGCCAAATTCGTCGGCCAGTACGGGTAGGATGGCGTCTTCTTTGGCGAATCCCTTTTCGAGGAGTGTCAGGTGGGGCGCACGATCAGGCGCGAGTGCGATGGCTTCAGCCGCCCGCTGCTGGTCCGCTTCGGGGAGTACGCCACGCGTGATCAGTGAT
This sequence comes from Limnoglobus sp., assembly GCA_041742055.1. GTDB lineage: Bacteria > Planctomycetota > Planctomycetia > Gemmatales > Gemmataceae > Limnoglobus. Next base: position 79,576 of record JBGSJI010000021.1, read on the forward strand.
TGAAGCAATTGCATAATCGGACCGGCCTGGTAAAGCGGGTAATTCTCACAAATTAAGATAATAGCCGATGATGTATGAGAGGTAGCTGAGATTCTTGAAAGTTCGGCCAAAGTTCATGTCAGATCTGATGATTTGAACGTTGTGCCTCAAATTTGCCCAGAACAAAATGTTGGAAATGAACTTCACATCTCACTGGCGGACTTAACCGTCTGATCGATCGGAAGAATTCCGATTATCATTATGTCGCTCAAGAATCGCATGTTTCGCCCAGTCCGCCACTTCGCTCACAACCAGATCGTCGTCCCGGATGGCTTGTTCGAGTGCGGGAATCGCGCGTTCGTCGCCGATGTTTCCCAATACGATGGCGGCGTTGCGTCGGAGGCCTTGCCACTTGGCCCGCGAGAGCGACGTGAGTCGAAATCGCAGACGAAATTCCTCTCGACTCAAATTCAGCAATTCGATGGCGCTGATCGAGGCCAGATCCGGTTGCGAAGGGAAGTGTACGGTTCTACTTTCGGCATTGCGATTCCAGGGACAGACTTCCTGGCAGATATCGCAGCCGAAGATCCAATTCCCGATATTCGAACGGTGTTCGATGGGCGCAATGGTTTTTGATTCGATCGTGAAATAGCTGATGCATTTACGGGCATCGAGTACACCCGCTTGCGGAAACGCGTCGGTCGGACACGCGTCCAGACAGGCGGTGCACGTGCCGCAATGACTGGCGGAGTGAACATCATCGGGAGCGAGGGCAGCATTCGTGAGAAGCGCCGCCAGAAAGAAATAGCTTCCCGTGTGTTTGTTGATGAGCATGGTGTTTTTGCCGAACCATCCCAACCCGGCACGGCGGGCAAAGTCACGCTCGAGAAGCGGCGCCGAATCGGTCACTCCGCGAGTCTGACTATTGGGAATCTGTGATTCGAGCCATGCTCCGAGTTGTTTCAGCAGATCCCAAAGATAAGGATGATAATCAGGACCGCAGGCATACGACGCGACCCGTCCGTGATTGGGAGGGAGTTGATTTTCCGCTTGCTTGGAGTAGTCCATTCCGAGCACGACGACGCTTTGAACAGAATCAAGGATGGAGCGCGGATGCCGACGCGCTTCTCGGCGATTTTGCAGGTAATCCATTTCACCATGGAAGCCGGCGTCGAGCCAGCGTTCGAACTGTGCGAATCCGTCGGCTTCCGTTGCCGGTGCGATACCGACAAGAGAAAAGCCGAGACGTTTTGCCTCGGCTTTCAGTTCGATTGTGAGTTGCGGATTCACATTAATCCATCCGTACCTTGGCACCAAAGTCCTTCTGAGCTTCGCTGATAAAATACGTGTTGCAAGCTGCATCGATCAAGTCGGGGCTGAAGTTCACACGCTCCATGTTGTACTTGGCAATCGAAATCATCTGGTCGAGAAGGTCTCGCGGCTGGCACATTCGAAATGGCCGCTTGGTCGGCCGGTACCATTTATCGATCAAATAATCGATCCCGTCAGGATCGTAGTCCACGCGACGCCCGCGACAGACCAGTTCCCAGATTTTTCGAAACTGTTCTTCGCTGGGATCGCGAACTTCAATTTTGAATTTGATCCGGCGCAAAAACGCCTCGTCAGCGAGCTGTTTGGGGTCCAGATTGGTACTGAAAATCAGAATTTCATCGAAGGGGACTTCGATTTTCGTACCTGATACGGTGTTCAGATAGTCATATTTCTTCTCAAGCGGAACAATCCAGCGATTCAATAAATCCATCGCCCGGACCTGCTGTCGTCCAAAGTCGTCAATCATGAAGATCCCGCCATTGGCCTTCATTTGCAGCGGTGCTTCGTAGTATTTCCCGGTGGCGTTGAATTTCAAATCGAGCATGGGCATTGTGAGTTCGCCACCAACCACGATCGTTGGTCGGCGGATCTGCATGTAGCGCCGATCAAATTCCGTCGCCTTTTTCAGGATCGTCTGAGTATTGAGGTCTTCTTCCTCAACGATGGGGACGTGAAGGATCGGATCAAACACACGAATGACTTGTCCGCTCACTTCAACCGTATGCGGAATGTAAATCGCGTCGCCCAGTAACCGTGTGATCCGTTCGGCAATGCTCGTCTTGCCATTTCCGGGGTATCCGAAGAAGAAGATCGACTGCGCCGAGTTGATCGCGGGGCCGATTTCGTTGAATGCATCGTCGGTGATAATCAAATCTTCAAATGCTTTGCGGATGCTTCGTCGGGTGACCATGACCCGTTTGACAGTCTGAGCGAGGACCGATTCCACATAATCCGAGAACGGGACAGGTAATGGGCCGACATAGCTCGTCTTATCGAGTGCTTCCTGCAGCGCCGCTGAACCCTTCGGCGGTTTGATTTCATAAACGAAGCCAGCATCTCCACCGCCGTTCCGTTGACCAACGATATCCAACAACGATTGCTTTCGCATCGATTGAAGCACAGGCGAAATCACTGGGAATGGCACTGCCAATTCGTTTGCGATCTCGTTCCCGGTAATCTGCCCGCGATTGAAAATGACGCGCAGGACCATGTCGAACAAAAAGGCCGAGGGCAACCCCAGATCTTCCCATTTCGAGGGTGTTCGTGGACTGTATTGATTACCGGTTACGACCGGTTCATCATCTTCTGAGGGCGGTGGATCGCCGAGTAAGGTTACACCTTCAAGACTTCCGTATTTCTCGGCATCAGCCAGTAATTGTTCGTAATGGTGTTTGTGAAGCCGAAGATGCTCAACGGCTTCGAGATCGTTCTCCTCTTCCGCTTGAGCCAGACAATCCAGCACCGCCGGCGCAACCGCGTATTTGATCCCGTCGATGTACATGTGATGCAAGTATTGACCCGGCCGCACATAACAATCCGGCGTATGATCCTGCAATTGCAGCATTTGCTGATAAAATTCATTGGCGATAATGAATCGCATCGTCCACCTGACAGAGAACAAAGTTTATGCTGGCAACGAAAGCATAGAACACAGATGATCTTCATGTGACAAGAGAATGATTCACAAAGAATCAGATTTTTCAGTCAACGATTCCAGCGACTCGTACTGTTTTCCCTTGGCCAACGACAATTCGTTCAGCGAAGATGTCTCAGGCGAAATTATTCCGTTTTCGAATCCTGGAGCCTCTCCCATGCTCGATCGTCGTTCCTTCATGTCACTGACCGGAGCCGCAATAGGCACTGCACTTCTCCCTGATCTTTGTCATGCCAAAGATGATTTTGGCGGGTACTCCGTCGGAATCCAAAGCTACACCTTCCGAAAATTCGGGTTTGAGCAGGCGTTAAAAAAGACCCAGGAACTGGGTCTCAAATACGCTGAACTCTACCGTGGGCACTTGGCAACGACGAGTTCTCCTGAAGGGATCGCGGCCGCCAAGAAACTCTGTGCGGAATATGGAATTACGCCCATCGCATTTGGCGTGGAACGATTCACGAAAAACCACGACGCCAACAAAAAGCTCTTCGAATTCGGCGCCGCACTCGGCATCAAACATCTGTCAGCGGACCCCGATCCCGATAGCTTCGACAGCCTCGATAAACTCTGCGACGAATACAAGATTTCCATCGCAATTCACCCGCATGGGCCGGCCGGAGGCGGAAAGCTCCATCGCTGGGCGGATGCGGCCACGATCCTCAAAGCTGTTTCGAGTCATCACGAACTCATCGGGACCTGCCTCGATACCGGCCACCTGATTCGCTCAGCACAATTGGGCGTTAAACTCGATCCCGCGCAGCAAGTCATCGAAATGGGTAAACGGAATTTCGGGCTGCACTTAAAAGACCACGATAACAAGCGAAAAACCGATGTCCCATATGGTGACCCGACCGGACAACTCGATGTCATGGCGGTCCTGAACGCCCTGAAGAAAGTGAACTTTAAGGGTTACATCAGCATCGAATATGAAGCGAATCCGGATGACCCCTCGGCTGATGTCAAGAAATGCGTATCCTACCTGAAAGAGGCTATAGCCAAACTCAGCTAAGACGAACAGTAACGTTTCAGGCATTTGAGATTGGTTCACCCCTGCCCGAACCATCGTCACGACGTTCGCCGGCGGGGGGTTTTGTTTTTCCGAGGGATCGAAGACGATGAGTCCTGACGAGATCGCCCAACTCCGTACGGCACGCTACAACGCGACCGTCGTCTCTCTTCAGCTCCTTCACACCGACTTGATGGTCTTAAGAGTCAAGCCCGACTTTCATCGTCACGACCACAAGCCTGGTCAGTACTGCACCCTGGGTCTCGGGTACTGGGAACCCCGTGTGGAAGGTTGTCAGGCCGAGACGCTCAAACCGGACGATCTCACCAAAATTGTTCGCAGATCGTATTCGATCAGTTGTTCCATTTACGCGGATGAATTAGGCGGACCGCTTCGCGATCTCTCGCAAGACGACTGGCTGGAGTTTTACATCGTTCTCGTCCGCGAAAATACCGAAGGCCGAGTGCCCGCACTGACACCAAGACTTTTTCGGCTCCAGGAAGGTGATCGGATCCAGATCGGCGAGAGAATTGTCGGGCATTACACGACAGCCGATGTGAAACCGGGTGATACGGTCCTGTTTCTCGGAACCGGAACCGGAGAAGCGCCCCACAACTACATGACTTGGGAACTGCTCAAAAACAATCATCAGGGACCGATCGTCAACGCCTGCTGTGTGCGTTACCGTCGCGATCTGGGTTATTTGCCAACTCACGAAACGCTCATGAGACAGTTTCCGAATTACAAGTACCTGCCGCTTGCGACCCGAGAGCCGGGGCAAACACGCAAAGTCTACCTGCAGGATGTCATCACGAGTGGTGAACTCGAAGAACAAATCGGCCGGTCGCTCGATCCTCAAACGACGCATGTTTATCTTTGTGGCAATCCGAACATGATCGGTGTGCCGATCAAGGACAAGGAAACCGGTGAACGGAAATATCCCGAACCGACTGGCGTGATCGAGGTTCTGGAACGTCGTGGATTTCATGCCGATAATGCGGCGACGAAATTCAAAGGCAATATCCACTTTGAAGAATACTGGTAACGCACGAGGCACGACCCATGTCCGAAATGAAGACGATGATTGGTGGTTACAAGCTTCGATCGCTTCTGCAAACAGGAGCCGTATCGCAGGTGTACGAAGTTGTCGAACCGACCAGCCATCGCCACTTCGCCATGAAGGTATTGCTGCCGGAACACGCCGAGAAAGGGGAAGTCCGCAAAGTTTTGTTCCATGAGGCGGATGTCGGCATCAAAATGCGACACGAAAACGTGATCAATATCCTCAAGGTCAACAAGGATCCGCACACGCCTCACTTCATCATGGAGTTTTTCCCCTCGGGAAGCTTGCGCACGCGCCTGATGTCACGCGATCCCAAGGACAAAGAATTCGTCAAGATCAACGCCCGCAAGATCTTTAAGCAAATGGCGACGGGTTTGGCTTACATGAACGCCAGCGGATACGTGCATTGCGACGTCAAGGTCGATAATGTGCTCGTCAATGCACTCGGACAAACCAAGATCATCGACTTTGCCATCACGAAGAAAATCAAAAAGGGGTTCTTCGAAAAGCTCTTCCACCGAAAGGGAAAGCCACAGGGAACCCCGAGCTTCATGTCGCCGGAACAGATCCGCGATGAAATGCTCGACGGCCGAGCGGACATTTACAGCTTTGGCGCAACCTGGTACGAACTGACCACGGGCCGACCGCCGTTCCGCGCGACCTCGCAGTCCGATCTGTTACGCAAACACCTGATCGAAAAGCCCGCCCCGCTCTTTTCCTACAACGACGATGTGACGGAGGAGTTCTCCAATTTCATCCTGTCGATGCTCGCGAAAAAGAAAGAAGACCGACCGGAGCATTTCCACAAGATCCTCATGGACATGAGAAAGATCAGGATTTTCAAGTCCATCGCGGACGAGGCAGACGAAGAACCCACTTTTTAATAACTCATCCCGATGGTGCCAGAACCGCTTCCGTTTGAAACCGATATCCACGAACTCGAACTCCTGCTGGAAAAGCTCGAGTCGACCGGCGGTGAATCGTCCGCAGATGAAATCCGCCGCATGAAACGCGATCACCGTGCGCTGCTCAAGAAAACCTATGACTCGCTGACTCCGTGGCAGACGATCGAAGTTTCACGCCACAAAGGGCGCCCCCAGTTCCTGGATTACGTCAATCTCTGCTTCGACGAATTCGTGGAGCTCCATGGCGATCGCGCATTCGGAGACGACCGCGCCATCCGCACCGGATTCGCGCGGCTCGGCGAATTCAAAATCATGCTCGTCGGCCATCACAAAGGCCGCACGCTCGCTGAACGCCAACAATGCTTCTACGGTTGCACCCATCCCGAGGGGTATCGCAAAGCGCTCGGGAAGATGCGCATCGCCGCTAAATACGGCCTCCCGATCGTCTGCCTCATCGATACGCCGGGTGCGTATCCGGGTGACAAGGCAGAGGAACGAGGGCAGTCCCAACTCATCGCCACGAGCATTCTCGAGCTAACGCGACTCGCCACTCCCATCGTCTGTGTCGTCATTGGCGAAGGCGGGTCCGGGGGCGCACTCGGCATCGGCGTCGGCGATCGCGTCAGCATGCTCGAACACGCCTATTACTCCGTCATCAGCCCCGAAGGCTGTGCGGGCATTTTGTGGAAGACCGCGAACGAGGAAACGAAAGCGCGTGCGGCCTCCGCCCTTCGCCTGACGGCCCGCGATCTGCTTTCGTTCGGCGTGGTGGATGACGTTGTGCCCGAACCGCTTGGTGGTGCGCATCGCTCGCCGCGCGACATGGCGACCACGCTCAAGAATCACCTGCAGCGTCATCTTCGCGAACTGGTTCCGCTCCCCAAGGATCAGCTTCTGGACAACCGCTATCAAAAGTTCCGCAAGCTCGGTCAATACCTCTAAGGAGCACCCGTGCCGACGACCCCGCTGGGAAAGTTCCGCCTCATCGCCTTCATCGAAGGCTGCTCCTTCATGCTGCTCGTCTGCGTCGGCATGCCCCTTAAATACCTCGCCGGTCAACCCTGGCCCAACTGGATCATCGGCTCCGCTCACGGCGCCCTCTTCCTCCTCTACGTCCTCATCCTCCTATGGGCCGCCAGCTCACGCAAATGGCCGCTCTGGTGGACCGCCGTCGCCTTCGCCGCTTCACTGATCCCGATCGGCACCTTCATCCTCGATCCCAGCCTCAAACGAGAACTCGAGGTCGAACGCGCCAGCGCTTCAGGTACAACATGAATTTTTCGACACCAAACTAAACAATTGCACTCGAAAGAATGTCATTTTTATGAGGCAAACTGCCACTTTTACTCTAGGCTTTTGAATCGACGTAACTCCTTACCGGGCATAGACGGTTCCGAAAATTGGGAACGATTCCACGCTAGGGTGTCGCAGTGTCGCTGGAAACGTTTTTGTCGTTGATCAAATGGCGATTCGACTTCGCGCAGGACAACGAAACACGGTACCCTGAACCTGTAAGACCGTGAGGATACGCCATGGCCGATGATACGAAAGCGCCCCGAAAATCCCGAAAATGGCTGCGAAGATTCGTTGTTCTGGTCGTTTTTGCACTGATTCTCGTCTGGTTCGCACCCACAATCGCCGTCAAAAGCGGATATGTTCACTCGCTCATCGCCAAAAATACGCAATCGCTCAACGGCACCCTGACCGCCGGTTCGATTTCCCTGGGATGGCTCACACCCATCGAGTTGACAAATGTCCAGATATCGGACGCACAAGGCCAACCGGTTCTGATCGCGCCGGCGGTTCGCGGAACACAATCCCTCATCGACCTCATCCGGAACCCCAATCAGCTCGGCACGATCACCGTTGAGAATCCCAAACTGCAGGTTACATTCACCGAAAACTCAACCAATATCGAAGATCTCCTCGAACGCATTCTCAAAGAAAAGGCGAGTGGAAAACTCCGCCCCGAACTCGTCGTCAAAATCTCCAACGGCACGCTCGAAACAACTGATGGTGCCCAGACGCAAGCGCTCGATCAACTCGATGCCACCATCACCTTCCCCGCTGGCAAAGAACCGATTCGCATCGTGGCGAATCGCACCGCTAGCCTCGATCTCGAACTTCTGGTGAGTGAGTCGATCGTCGGCCACGTCAAACTCTCCGAGTTTTCTGCGAGACACATCGATGCCCTGATTCGCCGTTTCGAACCGGGATTCCAGGCGTCTGGTCAAATGATGCTGGATCTGAAGGGGCAGGCGACGTTCGAACCCGAAGTGCGCGTCGAGGCGGAGGGATTACTCGAGTTGTCGCAGTTCAAACTGGGAATGACCCGACTGGGCACCGAAGAACTCACGCTCGCGGCCGCACACTTTCCCTTCTCCGTGAAAACCACGCCGGACGGGATCGCGATTCAGAAGGCGGAACTCACCTGCGATGTCGGCACGGTCTCTTATACCGGTACGATCGATCCGTCTCTGCCACTCGAAATGTTCATCAATCAGCCGAACCAGACCGCCCGCGCGGATCTCGACATCGCCCGACTCGCTCGGCTTTTCCCCCGGCTTATCCATCTCAAGGATGGCACTGTCATTGAATCCGGGCGAATTCAGTTCGATCTTGCCAGTACAATCCCCGACAAGAAAACGCAATGGGACGGCACAATCAAAACCTCCGCTCTCAAAGGCAAACGAAACGGAAAAGATCTCGTCTGGGAGAAACCGCTGTCCGTGTCCTTCCTCGGCCATCTGTCCCCGGATGGTCTCCCCGCCTTCGACCGTCTGAATGCGCAGGCGGATTTCGGTCAGCTCACAGGTTCGGGCACGTTGGAGCAGTTCGCCTTCCATGCGGATGTTTCGCTCGATCAGCTGGCGATCCGCCTCGGGGAATTCGTCGAACTCCAGGAACTGCAGCTTCGCGGAACGGCCAAGCTCGACGCCTCCGCCAAGACCCAGGCGGGTGTGACCACGCTCTCGGGCGACGCCCAGTTCAATAATCTGTCGGTGATCCAGGGCGGGACCAAATTCCAGGAGCCGGATCTCAAAGCAAAGTGCGAAATTGTGGGAACGTTTTTTGATTCGCAGATGCGCCGGATCGATCAGGCGATGCTGACGGTGAATGCGGGGACCGAATCGGCGGAGTTCAGGTTGTTGAAACCGATTCCGGACTGGAAGACGCTTGAGAACGGTCAGGCGAAGGCGAAGCTCGAGGGGGACCTTGAACGGTGGGCGAAGCGGTTATCGACGGTCGTGACGATTCCCAAGTCGATCAAGGCGATCGGCGGACAGGGCACAATGAATGGCGAAGTAACGCTCTCGCGCGATCAGATTGCGTTGGATGCGATCACGGCGGATCTCAAAAATGCCCGCTTTTACGGATACGGACTGAAGCTCGATGAACCACAGTTGCTACTCGATCCCACGACGGGCCGGATCGACCGCAAGTCGGGGCTGATCGAATTCCCGACGCTCATGCTGCGAACGTCCACCGTGGCGGCCTCCGTCAAACCTCTACGGATCGTCCCGCAGTCGAATGGCGAATACGGTGTCGAACTGGAAGGCATCGCCAACGCCAACCTGTCCCGCGTGCAGGAACTGCTGCAATTCCATTCCGATCCGCAACTTTCGGATCGCTTCGGGGGCCTCGTCTCTGCGGGCACGTTCAAGGTCTGGACCGTGAAGGATGCCTATCACTTCGACGGCAAACTCCCGATTCAGCAGTTCACTCTCGGCCATCCGCAGCGGCCGAGCATTACCGAGGATAAACTCACAGTTGAAGCCAAAGGGGCCTACAATCTGGGTGATGATCGTTTGGCATTCGATCGGATCGTTGTCGCACGCGCCGATGGAATGAGCGTGGAAACAAAAGGCCAACTGAGCCACTTGACCACACTGGCGCAGGTCGATTTCGAAGGCAACCTCGCCTACGATCTGGGAACATTTGAACCGGAATTGAAAAAAATCTTCGGTCCGAGTTTTCAGGTGAAAGGCAAAGACAAGCGAAAGTTTCAGTTCGCCGGGATTCTTGTTCCGACGTCGGACAAGAACGATCCGCTCCACGGCAACGCCGCCATTGGCTGGCAGGATTTGAAGGTGTACGGGTTCGATATGGGGCCATCTGAACTGGCGGTGCGCTACCGAGATCCGGTCTGGGCATTCGACCCGCTGGAAGCGACGTTTGGAAAAAGCGGAAAGATCCGCCTCGTGCCCACGATCCGATCAGAGCCGGGCGGCAATGAACTGACATTCGAGAAAGGCAAGATCGTGGATCGGGCACAACTGACGCCGGCGGCCTGCGCCGACGCCATTGGCTACGTGCTCCCCGCCTTCGCCCGCGCGACCGAAGTCTCGGGTACGATTTCCTTCGATCTGGGCGACCATCGTATTTCACTAAGTGAACCGGAAAAGAGTACGTTGAACGGCCGCATGACGCTGCACGAGGTCGTTGTCGGTGCCGGACCGGTCATCTCGGAGGTGCTGATGCTGACAGGGGTCAAGAATACGTCGTTCTCGCTGAACAAGGACAACAAACCGCAGACCGTTGCAATGAAGGTGGAGAACGGTTGGGTCTACCACGATAATGTCACGCTGGCGACCAAGAGTTTCACGATGCACACGTCCGGGCGCGTTTCGCTCGATGGGGCATTGGAGATGACGATCGACGTTCCGCTTCCAGACACGGACATCGGCCCGCTGTTGAAGAATAACCCGAAGATCCGCGAGTCACTGGAGAAGAAGCGGATCAAAATCCCGGTGCGGGGAACGATCGCTCGGCCGCAGTTGGATCGGCAGGGGTTCAGAAAAGCGGTTCGTGACGTTTCGAACGAGATCATTCGCGATCTGGGAAAAAATGCGTTAGGGGGATTGCTTGATAAAATCGCTCCACCTCCGAAGAAGTGATAGGATATGTCTTCATTCCGTCTCCCGACCGCGGACTGACGATGGGTCTCTACGATCGCGAATACTACCGTGAAGACCATGCCCGGCGCGAAGCCTGGCAGGTCGGCCCCGTGACGATCGCTCTGATTGTCATGACGGTGGCACCGTTTCTGATTCAACTCTTCACAACCGATTACCGCGAGTACGGCAAATGGAACGATCCGCTGCTCGAGGCGGGGGGGTTCTCCGCCGATCGGATACTCGATGGGCAGGTCTGGCGATTGGTCACGCCGATCTTTCTGCAACATCCGACCAACAGCATCTATCTGATCGCAGCAGGCGTCGCGATTCTGCTTTACTGTGGCCGAAGCGTGGAGGGAACGTACGGTCCGAAGGAAATGTTCTGGTACTACGTGTTCACCGGTATTGGTGGACAGCTTGCGCTCTTGGCGGTGAGCATTGCGAAACCGCTGCAGTTCATTCCTCCAGAACCGGGTTACGGATGCGGGGGTTCGGTGGCGGCTGTGATGGTGCTATTTGCGCGATTGGCGCCGAATGAGTCGGTCCCACTGATCTTCGGCTCGATCCGAGCGAGTACACTGGCGTTGATTGTGGTGCTGGTAAACGTTGCGTTGTTCGGTTATACGAAGGGCGCCTATTTTTCGGCAATTCCGGTGCTGTTTGGTGCGGCGTTCGCTATGGCGTATCATGAGTATCACTGGCGTGTCTCGAACTGGATTCCGGATCTGCCCGGGTTGAAGCGGAATCAGACAGCCAAGAACGCCCGGAATCGCGAGCGCATCAGTAGTCTGGAAAATCATTCCGAACTGGAAACTCCGCAACCGCCTTCCGCAGTTGCCCCGCCTGCCAAAAAGAGTGAACGCGTGAACAGTGAACCGATTACGAATTCCAATGAGCAACTCGAAGCCGAGTTGGATCGAGTGCTGGAGAAGGTTGCGAAGACGGGGAAGTCGAGTCTGACGGCCGAGGAAAATGCCCTTCTCCTTCGTGCGAGCGAAATCTATAAAACCCGCAGGAAGTAATTCCAGGATTTGAACGATGCCCTTGGTCCGCTATCACTGTTCGAACTGCGATCACCACTTTGAGTTGCTGCGCTCGCGAAACGCGGAAGCGACTGTTGCGACCTGCCCTAAATGTCAAAGCGGACTTGAAGCACCGAAATTCGGCTTACCCGCACGGCCGAATGTGAAGAATTCGGGGGCGACGAACTGCCGGGGCGACGGCCCGCCGTGCGGAGCGCCGTTTTGCGGGCGCAAGTCATTGGGATAGATTGGGTTACAGTGTTGTTTTTCCGACGGTTCTCGACCACTTTTTCTTAACATATTTTTGAATTATCTTGACGATTCTGATAATGAAAATAAGATCGTTAAAGCACATGGATTCGCAATGTCCTCGATCTCCCTACAAGCTGGGATCGACCAGTGCGAAGAACTTCATCCCACCGTTCTAGGATTCGCCGATCATGACCGAACTCAAAGTCGCCAAGCTCTGTGCCGACAAGCTCCAGGCCATTGCAGAGCCAAATCGCATCCGCATCATTGAATGCCTGCGCACCGGTTCCAAGAATGTGACGGAACTCGCCAAACTGCTGCAAGTGGAAATCGTGAACGTCTCCCACCATCTGGGCGTTCTGCGTGTGGCCGGGTTGGTTCAGGATGTGAAGGATGGCCGTTTTGTGGTCTATTCCCTGAATCCGGAACTGTTCAACAACGAAAGCTCCAAGGCGACTTACCTGAATCTGGGCTGGTGCCGGATCGAGATCCCGTATAACTGATCACGATTCCGGAGGGTTCCAGACCTCCACGTTTAATCGTTTGGACAGACATTCCAACTCGACCTGGTGGATTCGATCGGCCGGCAGCGCATACATTTCGCCATCCAGGTGGATGCAGAGCGGGTCGGCGCACTGAATCGACGCGTTCCGGCATCGTCCCTGATTCAAGTGGGGATGATGCTGCGGGAGTTTGCCTGTCATCATGGAAGGCAGATGGCGAACGAGTTCCCATCTGCTGACCGAGCCCACACGCAACCAGTCGAACAAGCCATCGTCCACTTTGGCGTTCAGGGCAAGCGGAAATCCGCCCTCGCGCTGCCCGATCGCGAACGACAGCACCAGTGCGGGCTGCCGGATCTCCACGTGATCTCGGGAAACGATGCATTCCGGAGCGTGGAAATGGTGGAGTAACGTTTTCAGGACGGCGAGGGTGTAAAGCGGAATGCCGCGGAGCCAGCGGATGCCGCGGGCTTCCTGCGAGACGTAGCCGTTGAAGCCGATCCCGCAGCCGTTCAAAAAGAATCGCTTTCGCCCTGCCTGACGAATCTCCCCGACATCGACCGCTTGGGTTCGGAGTTCATCCCAGTTTCGCCCGGTGTTCCACCAGTTGAGAATACCGAGCGAATGGGCGTAGTCGTTGGCGGAGCCGATGGGGACGACGGAAAACATCGGGCTGGCGCCGTTGGCCTTGAGCACGCCATTGGCGACTTCGTGGACGGTGCCGTCGCCTCCGGCAGCAATGATGCGGTCGTATCGCGGCGCTGCCTCCCGCGCCAGATCCTCGGCGTGGCCGATGTGCGTGGTGGGGAGGAATTCCGTGTCAGCCGGGACACGCAGGCGGAGCTGATCCTGCCAACGGGCCGCGCGTCCGCGACCGGCGGCGGGGTTGAAGATCACGCAACTTTTCAACGCTGCACGCGAGCGGACCCGCCCTTGGCGAACGCCTCCACTTCCTCGAGGGTCGCTTGCGTCACGTCACCCGGGTACGTCGTGAGCATGGCGCCGTGCGCCCAGCCGAGGCGAAGGGCCGTCTCCGGATCGCGACCCGTCAGCAGTCCATATATCATCCCGGAGGCAAAACCATCGCCGCCGCCGATGCGATCCACCACATCCAGATGGCACGTCGGGCTGACGTACTTTTGTCCGTCCATCCAGAGCACCGCCGCCCATTCGTGGCGATTCGTTGAATGCACCTCGCGCAGCGTCGTCGCGACCATCCGGATGTTGGGGAAGGTCTGAACCGTGCGATCGATCATCGCGAAGAACATGTCGGGGTCGAGCTTCGACTCCGCGACTTTGGTCACCTCCGGGCCCGCAATTCCCAGTCCCTTCTGCAGGTCCTCTTCGTTCCCGATCAGGCAGTCCACATGGCTAACGATGTTCCGCAGTACTTGCGGAGCCGTCGCCGCGCCCCCCGCCACCGCCCACAACTTCGCACGGTAATTCAAATCGAACGACGTGATCGCGCCATGCGCTTTCGCCGCCTGAAATCCCTCAAGGATCAGATCCGCTGTCGTCGGCGACAGCGCCGCGAAGATCCCGCCGGAATGGAACCACTTCACCCCGCCGGCGAAGATCGTCTTCCAGTCGAAATCGCCCGGCTTTAGCATCGCACCCGCTTCATTTGAGCGGTTGTAAAACACCACCGGCGCACGCACACCGCCCCCGCGGTCGCTGTACACCGTCGCAATGTTCGGACCGCGCACGCCATCGTGATCGAAGAACTTGAAAAACGGCTTAACTCCGTACTCCCGCACGCGTGCCTGCACCAGATCGCCGATCGGATACCGCACCATCGCGGAGGCGATACCCGTATTCAACCTGAAGCAATCCGAGAGATTCGCCGCAACGTTATACTCGCCGCCGGAGACGTGCACATCGAACGAACGCGATTTCCGGAACGGCGCAATTCCAGGATCCAGCCGGTGCACGAGTGCACCGAGCGACAGAAAATCCAGGGCACAGGTATCCTGACGAATGGGCAGCATAACAGCTCCAGAGGAGAGGAAAGTCTTTGCCGAAAGTGTATGAACGAAGAAAGTTCCACGACATGAGAATCAGGCGGGAAATCGGCGGAAACCACGAAAACCTATCGGTCGGGAGGTCATCAGACTTGCAACGTGAGACACCAAGCTCGCGTTTCAACACCACGGCGAACGGAATCATCCGCCAGGTCACCGCGATCGAATCAAACAGAAGAATTCCCGCTGATATCTGCGGTTCATTTCTTGCACATGAAGATAATGCGGATACGATTCTCATTGAGTTCTGATGTCGCCGGGTGATTCCCGACCCGATCCTCAAACCGAGCACGAATCCATGGCCACTCCACTGACGGTGGTGATTTTTGGTGCCACTGGCGACCTGACTTTCCGCAAACTGGTTCCGGCACTCTTCAATCTCGCGCGGCGCGGGCGACTTCCCGAGCATGCCAAAATCGTTGGCACCGCGAGAACACAGCATACCAATGAATCGTTCCGCGAACTGATCGGACCCAAAGTCAAAGAGATCATGATCGCCGCGAAAGAGAAGTGGGACGACACGGAGTGGAGCAACTTCGCCAAGCGGCTCTTTTATGTCGCATCGGACGGCACGAAATCGGGCGGGCTTGCGCCATTGACCCAATGGCTGACGGAAACTGAAGGACCGGACGGCGGACAACGCGTCTACTATCTCTCCGTCTCACCGGAGTATTACCCCGCCCTGGTGAAGTCGCTCGGCGACGACGGATATCAGAATGAAAAGGGCGGGTTCCGCCGGCTCGTCGTGGAAAAGCCGTTCGGCAGGAATCTCGAATCCGGCCGAAAGCTCAACGCCTGCCTGCACGAGCATTTCAAGGAAAGTCAGATCTATCGGATCGACCACTACCTCGGCAAAGAGACGGTTCAAAACATCCTGATCTTTCGATTTGCGAATACGCTTTTCGAACCGCTTTGGAACTACCAGTACATCGATCACGTGCAGATCACCGTCGCCGAACAGGTCACGGTGAAGGATCGTCTGGACTATTACAACAAGAGCGGTGTGCTGCGGGACATGTTCCAGAATCACCTGCTGCAGGTGCTCGCACTCACGGCCATGGAAGGTCCGTCGAAGTTTCAGGCGGATCAACTCCGCAACGAGAAGATGAAGGTTCTGGACAGCATCCGGATTCCCGAAGGGGACGAAATCGCCAAACATGTCGCGGTCGGTCAGTATGCGGGTTATCTGGATGAGTTGGAGAAGGCAACCGGTTCCCGCGAATCGCGGACGCCAACGTTTGCGGCGATCAAACTCTATGTGGATAATGCCCGCTGGAAGAACGTGCCGTTCTTTGTACGATCGGGCAAGGGCCTCAAAGCCCGTTACAGCGAAGTGATGATTCAGTTTCGATGCCCGTCCCACCTGATGTTCCCGCTTCCGAAGGACGAAGTTCTGCAGTGCAACCGGATGACGCTGGTCCTCCAACCCAATGAAGCGATCCATCTGAATTTCCAGACCAAAGTGCCCGACGTGGATGGTGTTCGGTTGAAGCCGCGCGATTTGAAATTCAATTACCGCGAAGCCTACGAAACGCATGTGCTGCCGGAAGCTTACGAACGGCTGCTCCTCGACGCCATTCAGGGCGAGGCGTCGCTCTTCATCCGAAGCGACGAGATCGAACGGGCCTGGGAGATCATGGATCCGATCATCGCGGCGACGCAGGAGCACCCTGATCTGATTCCGGAATCGTATCCGATCGGTTCGCAAGGCCCCGCTTCGGCCGATAAACTCCTGCTGAACAACGGCAAAACCTGGCAACCGATCGCCTGATATGAACGCAACGCCCGCACTACCCGAACGGCCCTGCATCGGCATCATTATGGGCTCCCGGTCCGACTGGCCAACGATGGAGGCCGCGGCCGAGGTACTGGACCGTTTTGCAGTGCCGTACGAGACGGAGATCGTCTCCGCTCATCGCACGCCTGATAAGCTGTTCGATTACGCCGAAATGGCGGAGGAACGCGGGCTGGAAGTGATCATCGCCGGCGCAGGCGGAGCGGCGCATCTGCCAGGGATGTGCGCATCCAAGACCGCTCTGCCGGTGCTCGGCGTTCCTGTGGAGTCCGCCGTTCTGAGAGGTGTGGATTCGCTGTTATCGATTGTGCAGATGCCTGCGGGAATTCCTGTTGGAACGCTGGCGATTGGCAAGAGCGGTGCGAAGAACGCTGCACTGCTGGCGATTGCAATCCTTGCACGGAAGTACCCCGAGCTTTCAACTCGTTTGAAAGAGTTCCGCCGGCAGCAATCTCAGGAGGTTTTCGATCACCCTAATCCCCGGGTGCAGTCGTGACCATCGGCATTCTCGGGGCCGGTCAGCTCGGCCGGATGCTGGCGCTTGCGGCTCAACCACTCGGCATCAACTGCATCGTCTACGATCCCGCCTCCGATCCGTGTGCCGCCCAAGTGACACGTCATTTTCGAGGGGAATTCGAAGACTTTCAAACGCTCTTCACACTGGTTCAAGCGTGTGATGCAGTCACGCTCGAGTTCGAGAACGTGCCGGTCGAGTCCGCACTCTGGATCGCGGAGCGCCGTCCGTTCGCCCCCTCGCCGTATGCTCTCGAAGTCTCGCAGGACCGCTTAACCGAGAAGAACTTTTTTCGAAGCCTGAACATTCCCACACCGCCCTTCGCCTCCGTCGAAAATCGCGAAGATTACGACCGCGCCATTCACTCGATCGGATTGCCCGCGGTCCTCAAGACCCGACGGTTCGGGTACGATGGCAAGGGGCAGGAGGTGATCCGCACAGCGGCAGATGTCGCGCACGCCTGGGAGGCGCTCGGCGGGCGGGCGTTGATTCTCGAGGGATTCGTGCGATACCAGCGTGAGTTTTCAACGATCGCGGCCCGCGGGCAGGATGGCAGGATTGTGATTTATCCGCCGACGGAAAATGAGCATCGCGAGGGGATGCTGCACAAGTCGATCGCACCCGCTCCCGAAATTTCGCAGGAACTGGTTCGGGAATCCGACAACCACATCCGCAGCGTTATGAGTTCCCTTCAATACGTCGGCGTGCTGGCAATCGAATGGTTCGAAGTTGATGGCCGACCGATGGCGAACGAGATGGCGCCGCGGGTTCACAACTCGGGCCACTGGACGATCGACGGCGCGGTCACCAGCCAGTTCGAAAATCATATTCGTGCGGTGGCGGGTCTCCCTCTCGGTTCAACGGCTGCGAAAGGTCATTCCGTGATGTTCAACTGGATCGGAACGCATCCGCCGATCGAAGACGTGCTCCAGATGCCGGAAGCAAAAGTCCACTGGTACGGCAAAGATCCGCGGACGCGGCGGAAGATCGGTCACGTGACATTCAATACCCGAACTCGGGAAGAACTCGATTCGCTGATCCGGGACTATGAGTCGCGTTTCGGCTCCTGATTTGATCACTTCACGAGAAACGATTCAAATCGACGGGATTGAGCGGTCTTCTCCGGTGCGGAGTCGTCCGCCTTCGTCGCCAGAAACATCGCAGCGCCGTCGATGTTGTCAATGAGCTTGATCGCCTGCGCCGTCGGCATCAGGCATGCCGCTTTCGTCAGCGCATCCGCCTGCCAGCCGTTTTTGGCGATCACGGTCGCGCGAACGAAGCCTTTCAGGCTCCGCCCCGTCCTCGGATCCAGCAGGTGCGAATAGCGCACGCCGTCGATTTCCACGAACTGATAAAGATCCCCGGACGTCGAGACGGACTGGCGAACGAGTTGCACCTTCTTTTTCTGCTGCTTCGCGCCGATCGGCTCGATCTCCACGATCCAGCCTTTTTTCCCCGGAGGCGCATCGCCCACGGTGATATCGCCGGCCGCAGCGACGAGCGCTTGCGGATACCCATGCTGCTTCAGCACCGCCAGCGCCGCGTCGGCGGCGAAACCTTTGCCGATTCCCCCGAAGTCGAGCCGCATGCCTGCCTGCAGGAATTTGACCGTCTTCTTTTCGCGATCCAGATCGATCTTGTTCCAGCCGACGTTTTTCAGCGCCTCCGCTCGCTCCGCCTCATCCGGGATCGTTTTCTGCTTGCGGGCGTCACGCCAGAGCTTCGAAAGCGGACCGATCGTGACATCGAACGCACCCTGGGATTGTTTTGAGATTTCGAGTGAATGCGCAAGCACATCGGCCAGATCGGGGCTGACAGTGAGTGCGATACCCGGCTCGCGATCATTCTTCGCACACAGCTTCATGACCTCGCTGGAGGAACGATAATCGCTCAGAACCGCTTCGAGCTCGCGCACGCGCTTAAACGCTGCCGTCGCTGCGGTTATTGCGTCTTCGCGATCATCGGCGTAGAAAACAATGCTAAAGCGAGTCCCCATGTGGGTTTCTTCAAACTCAAATCGAGAAGGTTCACCGGCGGGAAGTTGGTTCGAACCGGCAAAAATCGCTATAAAGAAGAGAACCGTTTTGGCGATGTGGGCACGTAGAACCATGATTGACCTCCTCTTCAGGGAACCCACTCACATGATACAGCGATCTGTCTTCAATTCCCTGTTCCTGGTGTTGAGTCTTTGCATTCTCGCCGCGAACAGTCGAGCACAGGACACTGCGAAAGCACTGGAAACGCCAGCAGTGGTCAAGGTTCCGGTCAAAATCGACCAGCCGCCCAAGAATTTCACTGAGACGTTGCCCGGCGGAATCACGTTCGAAATGATCTACGTTCCGGGTGGTGAATTCGAGATGGGAAGCGCTGCTACGGAGGAAGGTCACAAGCCCGATGAAGCACCGAGACACAAGGTCACGATCAAGCCGATGTGGGTCGCGAAGACGGAAACCAGTTGGGACGCCTTCGAACGCTGGTACAAGAACGAAATGCTGATCATCTACCCGAAGGACGCCCCGTTTCCCAAAACGGCCGATGCACTCACCCGCCCCACACCGCCCTTCGTGCCCGAAGATTACAATCACGCCCACGAAGGCCACCCCGCCATCTGCATGTCCCATCACGCCGCCATGATGTACTGCCACTGGCTCAGAATCGTCACCAAGAAAGGTTATCGTCTGCCCACGGAAGCGGAATGGGAATATGCCTGCCGGGCCGGATCGAAAGGCCCCTTCTCCTGTGGAGACGAAGCGAAGTTGGTCGATATCGCCAACTATCAGGCCAATACCGAAAAAGACGACGAGCGCCCTCGCGGCACAACAACCCCCTGCGGCAGCAAGAAGCCCAATGCGTATGGTTTGCACGATATGCACGGCAACGTGGCGGAGTGGGTCCTTGATCGCTACGATGCGGAGTTCTACAAGAAGTCCCCTGCTCTTCAGCCGGTGAACAAACCGGGTGATGAAAAGTGGGGGCATGTGATCCGCGGCGGGTCGTTCAAGGATACCGCCGAGAAACTTCGCAGCGCGGCCCGGCGTGTTTCCGATCACACCTTCATGCGGAACGATCCGCAGTCGCCGCGGAGCATCTGGTGGCTGACCAAACGCGACGAGATCGGCTTCCGAGTGGTTCTGCCGGTGGAAGAACAGGCGAATCTGATCGGCATCAAGCCGATGGTGGTGAAGAAATCCGAGCATGATCCCATCTCGGATGACTAGACTAGTGATCGTATCCTTCTCCTCTTTCTAAGATGATGGAGCTTCTCCCATGACTGGATCGAATCGTCGAGAGTTCATCAAGACCGGCAGTGTCGCCACGCTGGCGGCCGCTGCGGCGGTCCCGTCCGTTCGCGCGGCGGGCGATGACAAGCTGAAGGTCGGCCTGATCGGCTGCGGCGGACGCGGAAGCGGCGCCATTCGCCAGAGCCTGGGTGCGGATCCCTCCGTGGTCGTGCATGCGATCGGCGATGTCTTCGAACCAAAGGTGACGTACCTTGAGTCGGAACTCAAGAAGCAGTACAGTGATCGGATCGACATCAAGGAACGGGCGTTCACCGGTCTGGACGCTTACAAGCAAGTCATCGATTCCGGCATCGATATCGTTCTGCTCGCAACGCCTCCCGGCTTCCGCCCCATGCACCTCGAATACGCAGTCAACGCTGGCAAACACGTCTTCTGCGAAAAGCCCGTGGCCGTTGATGCTCCCGGGATCCGCAAGTGTCTCGAACTGGTCGAAATTTCCAAGAAGAAGAATCTCGCCATCGTGGCCGGGACGCAACGTCGCCACCAGCATACGTATCTGGAAGTCGCTAAGCGTATTCAGAACGGTGAGATCGGCGAGATCGTCGGCGGCCGCTGCTCGTGGAATGGCAACGGAATCTGGTTCAATAAACGCAATAAGGATGAATCGGATATCGAATATCAGCTCCGCAACTGGTACCACTTCCTCTGGGTTTGCGGCGATCATATCGTCGAGCAGCACGTACACAATCTGGATGTGATGAACTGGTTCATCGGCGGCCACCCGGTGAAAGCGATCGGCATGGGTGGACGCAACGGCAACTCCGCTGCCCGTCCCAATGGCGATCCGAACGAAGTCGGCCACATCTTTGATCACTTCGCCATCGAATTCGAATACGCGAACGGCGTGAAGATCTCGAGCTACTGCCGCCACTATGAAGGACCGCAGGACGTGTCCGAACTGGTGATCGGCACAAAGGGCACGATCCGCACCGCCGACGGCAGCGCCAGCCTGAACGGCAAGCCGATCAACTTCGGCCGCGGTAAAAACCCATACGATCAGGAACACATCGATCTGATCGCAAGCATCAAGGCGGGCGGGCAGCACATCAACGAGCTGCAAAACGTGACCGAAAGCACCATGACCGCAATCATGGGCCGCATGTCGGCTTACTACGCCGTCAAGCCGACGCTGACGTGGGATAAGGCGTTGGCGAGCAAGGAAGACACCATGCCCAAGAACTGGACACTCAAGTCCGAACACAAGATCAGCCCGACACCGATCCCGGGCAAATCGAAGTTCGTGTAATTTCCACTGCCAACCCGCTCAGCCCCCGGTTTCACCGGGGGCTTTTTGTTTCGTACTGCCAGAGAATGTAACCCGTGATCACGGTATCGCGAATCTTCAGCTGATAAACGCGAAGCGGAACCGGTTCCTGCATCCGGTCCATCGGCAGCAGATGGCGATTCGGCTGTCGCGGATCGAAGTGCCACGGGTCGCCATCCCAGAAGACAAACCCCTTCGCAACGTCGGTGTAATGTTCCGGGCGTTGCGTGAAATGACTGGGGCGTGTTAGACCGTCGATCTGCCGTGCATCCACGCCACAGAATCGCAACAATGCCACCCACTGGTACGAATCGGTGTAGACCGGGTTTTTCTCAGGAAACGCATCCCAATCCGCCTTGATCTGCTGCGCAATTTTGTACTTCTCCGACTGCCTCAGCAACCGGTCCTGCACAGGCGGAATGAACGTGAACGGCCGCACGAGGTGGATCACACCGAAGCTCATCGCTAGCGCAGGCACGATGAACGAAGCGGGCATGGCGAAGCGCCAGAAGCGCACGTGGCGAACGCGCTCATACCAGTGCGCCGCCAGCGGCCAGAACGCGACATAGCTCACCAATGCCCAGTTCCCTTCCAGCGGGCCACGCGTCGCCTTGTACAGAAAGAAGAGAATCGGGAACGCATACATGCAGAGGCAGACCCGTAACCGCGGATCCTGCTGTAGCTGCCGGGCATTCCTCAAAACCCAGGGAAGCAGCACGATCGGCATCGTTCCGAAGAGCAGAATCTGCACGCCGACGAACTCCGCGAATCGCTTCAAATTCGGATCCACGGTTCCCATCGAGTGTTTCCACTGGTAGAGCAATGGAACGAAGTCGTGGCGGAGATTGTGGATCAGGATTGGTGAGGCGACCAGAAACGCGATCAACCCGTGAAGCACATAACCTGCGATCCAGGCCCGGATCCGCCCCGCCATCAGAAATGCCAGACAACCAGCGGGCACCGCCAGTCCGGTCGTGTATTTGCCCAACACACCGCAGCCCAGAATCAATCCGCCGACCAGCCAGTAATGCAGAGGAATATTGCCGTCTCGCTCGGCGATATTCATTCGCTCGTGGACCTTGACCAGCCAGTAGACATATCCGGCCCAGAACATGAGCAGCGGTGTATCGGGCGTTACGATTACGGAGCCGAAGCTGAACAGCGGAGTGGCGAGGAGCCAGGGAACAACGGACTTGGGTCGCGAGAGCGCCATAATGACCGCGAGGACCATCGCCGTGGAGATGCACGCCGGCAAACGCAAGGCGAACAGCGAGTGGCCGAAGATCGCTGTCGAAGCGCTGATCAGGTACGCCGTCATCGGCGGATGATCGTAATAGCTCAGTTGGAGCGATTCGGTCCAGCACCAGTAATAAAATTCGTCATCGAACGGCGGAACGACCATGGTCAGGCCGCAATAGGCCAGAAACGCCGCCAGCACGAAGAATACGTCGCGTCGAGACAACCGTTTCCCTCCGGTTGCAAGTTTTTCAATTGGAAGAAAACGGAATACTCCATTGCGAAAGAAATTGCGAGACCGCTTTTCCTGGGGTGCATCGGGTTGGAGGGAGCCTCGGAAATCCGTATCCCATCGAGATCATGACACCAGATACACTGATGAGTGAAGACGTTCGGAATCGCATTACGTCCTTGAGGATGTTCGTAACGCTTTTTGCCGTGGTGCAAGCGATTGCGGCGGGGGTGGTCGTATTTTCGATTTTCAAGATGAAAATGGCGATCGTTCGTCATCCGCTTGCGCCGCAGATTTGTTTCGGACTGGCCGCGATGGCGCTCGCGCTGGCGGCGCTGATGATGAACAGGATCATTCTACTGATCCGGGATATGAAACGCGATGAACCCGATCCCGTCAATCGATTCACTTCGGAAGTGCTCATCCGCACGTTCGTCCTGAACGTGCCCACCATGCTTCTCCTAGTGGGTTTCACCCTCACCGCCCATCAGTCGCTGTTGTTCCCGGCAGCGGTGGGAATCCTCGCGATCGGCTTCACCCGACCGAACTTTGCTCAGTATGAACGATGGACGAAGGAAATGAACAACATCAAGAAACCATGACCGGGCGATTCCGACCCGCTTCTTCTTTCTTGGATTGCCTCAACTTCAATGCCGCTCCAATGAAATCGCGAAATAGCGGATGCGGGGCGATCGGCTTGGATTTGAACTCCGGATGGCACTGAACGCCGACGAACCAGGGATGATGGGGCAGTTCGATCACTTCGACCAGCGACCCGTCCGGACTGGTCCCCGCGATCTGCAACCCGCCAGCTTCCAATTGGCTGCGATAATCATTATTGACTTCGTAGCGGTGCCGGTGGCGTTCGGAAACGTGAGTGGACTGATACGCCTCCGCGGAGCGCGATTCCGGTTGAAGCACGCACTCGTAAGCTCCCAAACGCATGGTGCCTCCGACCTGTGTCACTTTCTTCTGCTCATCGAGCAAAGCGACGACCGGGTGGAGCGTGTTTTTGTCGAATTCGGTCGAGTTGGCACCGAGCAACCCAAGAACGTTCCGGGCGTATTCGATGGTCGCACACTGGAGCCCGAGGCAAATCCCGAAGAACGGAATGCCGTTCTCGCGGGCGAAGCGGATCGCTTCGATCTTGCCGTTGGTGCCGCGCTTGTCGAACCCGCCAGGCACGAGCAAACCATCGACTCCGCCCATCAACTGAGCGGCGCCCTCCTTCTCCACATGTTCGGCTTCAATCCGAGTCAGGCGGACCTTGCAGTAGTGGAAAATTCCCGCATGATCGAGCGCTTCGTAAACCGATTTGTAGGCATCGCGGTGTTTGACGTACTTCCCCACGAATGCGATCTGTACTTCATTCGCCGGTTTGATGATCCGGCCCAGCATTTCCTTCCAGTCGGAGATATCGGGCGGATGCGCGTTCGTCAGCAGAAGTTTT
The DNA here is from genome assembly GCA_041742055.1 of Limnoglobus sp. Lineage (GTDB taxonomy): Bacteria > Planctomycetota > Planctomycetia > Gemmatales > Gemmataceae > Limnoglobus. The sequence continues at coordinate 104,001 of JBGSJI010000021.1, forward strand.
TCGACAACAATCTCGTCGAGTTTGTTGTCGAACAGGCTCACGGGGACTTCGTAGATACTGTGATCGCGGTCTTTTTCTTCAATGACGGCCTTGCGTTCGATGCTGCACATCTGTGCAATCTTGTCGCAGTCTTCCGGCGGAATGTGGCGCTCGGTTCGGCAGATCACGACATCGGGCTGGATGCCGATTTTGCGCAGTTCCTGCACGCTGTGCTGCGTGGGTTTCGTCTTGAGTTCGCCGGCGGCCTTGAGATACGGGACCAGAGTCAAGTGAATGAACAGGCAATTCTGCTTGCCGACTTCCAGGGCGAACTGCCGGATCGCCTCGAAGAACGGCATCGCCTCAATATCGCCGACCGTTCCGCCGATTTCCGTGATCACCACATCCACGCCGGGCGTGACGAGCTTTCGAATGCAGAGTTTGATCTCGTCCGTCACGTGCGGAATCACCTGCACGGTTTTCCCGCGGTATTCGCCGTTCCGTTCCTTCGTAATGATCGACTGATAGATTTTTCCGGTCGTGTAGTTGCAGTCGCGATTCAGCGGTGCATTCGTGAACCGTTCGTAGTGTCCGAGGTCGAGGTCGGTCTCCGCACCGTCATCGAGCACATAAACTTCCCCATGCTGATAGGGGGACATCGTGCCGGGGTCGACGTTGATATAGGGGTCGAACTTTTGCATTCGAACGGTGAGGCCGCGACGCTCCAACAACATGCCAATCGACGCGGACGTTAGCCCCTTGCCGAGGGAACTGACGACCCCGCCCGTCACAAAAATATGCTTGGCCATTCCCTCGCCACCCTGCCACATCTGAGCAATAAAAGAATTCCCTTTTTCTATCGATGTGACAACGAGATACCAATCGCCAAATTTCTATGCGGCAGATCGCCGTGAATTTTGCTTCCAGGAAGCCACGAATGCGGCGTAATCCTCGGGAGTATCGACTCCGCGGTGCGCGTGCGGGACGACCGTGAGCCGAATCGTCCCCCCCAGCGCGAGCATGCGCAATTGCTCGAGTTTTTCCATTAGTTCCAGTGGGTGAGGAGGCGTGCGGGCGATGCGCAGTAGCGCCTCGCGACGAAACGCATAGACGCCCAGGTGCAGCAGAAACCGACCGGACGCGAAATCCGGCTCGACATCGCGTACAAACGGAATCGGCGAGCGGCTGAAATACAGCGCCCGACCGTCGTCCGAACAGACCACCTTGACGCAGTTCGGATTTTGATAAATATGCTTGTCACGGATGGGCGTGGCGAGTGTGGCCATCTCTGCACGCCCATCCGCCATGGAAGCGATCAGTCGCTCGATGTCGGCCGGATCGAACTGCGGTTCGTCACCTTGAAGGTTGACGAACAGTTCGACATCCGGCAGATGCTGGGCAACCTCGGCGATCCGATCGGTTCCACTGACGTGCTTTGCGTCGGTCATGAGGGCCGTTCCGCCGAATTGTTCCACCGCCTTGCGAATCCGTTCGTCATCCGTTGCCACGATGACGGTCTCCACCCCGCGAACCTTGCTTGCCTGTTCGCAGACATGCTCGATGAGGTACCGGCCGGTTTCCCGCAGGAGAGGTTTGGCGGGAAGCCGTGTGGAAGCAAACCGGGCCGGGATCACAATGGCAGTGCGCATGGTCCTGTCCTCACGGGAAGTGAGCACGTTGGTACCATGCCGCGTTGGGTGGCGTCAATCGGACGTTTTCGTTCCCATGAGCTGTTTGAGATGCGTCTGGAGTTTGCGGTGAGCCGAAGTGGGGCCTTTGGCGAGGATCAGCGCTTCGCGCATGTTGAGTTTGAGATCTGGCACGGGTAATTTGGAGAGTGCTGAATCGAGATCATCCATGAGGTAGTACTTGCTGCCGTCAGGATCGACGGTGATTCCGTGCGCCCTGAGGAGTTCCAACTCGCGGTAGAATCCCCGCTCGTTGATTTTCAATTTCCGAATCAGAGTTTCGCGACGCTGCGGACCATCCGAGAGGAGTGTCAGCATTTTGCAGACGCGGGCCGCACGTTCGTGAGTAATGGGCGATTTCTCATCGGTCATGCGTGTCGACATGGGAATTCCTTTCATCGATACACAACCTGATACACGTCCCGTACGAGTATCATCTCGCAGATCAGGAACCGTGATAGTAGAGTTGTTCGATTCGGAAATCAAGAACTCAGTGAAAATTCCGCGTTCTGGATCATCGACCGCACAATCGTGAATTGCAGTTCTCCGATCAGTGTCTGGTGGCGATTCGGTTCTCGTTCGGGTATAACAAAGGAATCCTACCGGTTCGGCTTCTCTTCCAGGTGGCTCGATGCGTTTGTGCATTCTTTCACTCTCAGTCATGGTGTTTGGGTTGTCCTCACCAATGATCGCTGCGGAACCCGTAGACTTCACTCGCTCAATCCAGCCTTTGCTATCTGAGCATTGCTACTCATGCCATGGCCCGGATGAGAAAACGCGGAAAGCGGACCTCCGACTCGATACGCAAGACGGTCTCCGGAGTGTTGTCGTGGCGGGTCAGCCTGCGAAAAGCGAACTGATCACGCGGATCAAGACGACGGAAGCTTCCGAGCTGATGCCGCCCCAGAAGGTGAACAAGCCGCTTAACGCTCAACAGATCCAACTCCTCCAGACCTGGGTGGAACAGGGCGCCCAATGGAATCAGCACTGGTCGTTCGTACCACCGAAGAAGATCGCATCCTTACCCGCTGGTTCGAATCCGATCGACCACTTCATCCGCGAGCGATTGAAGTCCGAAGGACTCAAACCCAATCCTGATGCAGAACGAGCACGCTGGCTCAGGCGCGTGACTTTCGATCTGACCGGTCTGCCGCCGACACCGAAGGACGTCTCCGCATTCCTCTCGGACAAATCAGACAAGGCTTACGAAACCGTCGTCGATCGCCTGCTCGCATCGCCACGCTTCGGCGAACATATGGCTCGTTTCTGGCTGGACTACGCACGCTACGGCGATACCCACGGCCTGCACCTCGACAACTATCGCGAAATCTGGCCCTTCCGAGACTGGGTGATCCGTTCGTTCAATCAGAACAAACGGTTCGATCAATTCCTATTGGAACAACTGGCGGGCGATCTGATTCCGAACGCGACGGTCGATCAGAAACTCGGTACCGGTTTCCTGCGCTGCGGGATCACGACGAGCGAAGGCGGATCGATCGAAGAAGAGTGCTATGTCCGCAACGTTGTGGACATTGTGGACACGGTTGGCACCGTCATGCTGGGGCTGACCACGGGTTGCGCCCGCTGCCATGATCACAAGTACGATCCCATATCGCAAAAAGATTACTACTCTCTGTTCGCCTACTTCAACAGCATCGAAGGCTCGGCTCTGGACGGAAACGCGGCCCGTCATGCGCCGATCCTCTCCGTTCCGTCTCCGGAGCAGGAACAGAAACAGGCGGAACTGAATGCACGACTGACCGCAGTGAACGAAAAAATCGCCAAGGCCATCACCCAGTTCGAACTCAAAGACGAAACGACGGCAGCTTCAACAGCAAAGTCCACGAAAAAGACTCTCGTCTGGATCGATGACGCACTCCCCGCAAGCGGCAAGGCGCTCTCCGATGCGGGGTTCAACACCAAATGGCAATTCGTTGCCGAGACCGTGCACAAGCCGCACGCAGGGAAATCGAGTGTGCAATTGATCGCTCAGGGGCTTAAACAGGTCGTTCTCACCGAAGTAACGCCGGGTCTTCGCGTGGGCGAAGGCGACACGTTATTCGCCCACGTCTGGATCGATCCGAAGAATCCACCGAAGGAAATCATGCTCCAATGGTATACGACCGGCTGGCTGCATCGTGCCTACTGGGGTGAAAACCGCATCGACTGGGGCAAGGATCGCACGGCCGAGCGGCGGCCCAAAGGTTCACTGCCCGAGGCGGGAAAATGGGTGAAGCTGGAAGTCCCGACCGCGCTTGTCGGTATTGCACCCGGTTCCGTCATCAACGGCCTCGCCTTTACCCAGTTCGACGGCACCGTCTATTGGGACAGCGCAGGGATCGAAACCTCCGCCCCACAAGGCGATCGACGCTTCGAGACTCTCGCCGATTGGTCGCAAGCGAGTGCGGCGGACACCTCGGTCCCCAAGGCGATCCGCGACATCATCAAGCTGAACGCGGACAAACGAACCGATGCCCAGAAGAAACAGCTCCGCGAGCACTTCATCCAGTACGGTTACACCGTCTCGCGAAACGTTTTTGAACCGCTCCATCAGGAACTGACAACGATCACTGGCGCGTTGAAAAAGCTCGAAGGCGAGATTCCCTCGTCGTATATTTTCAAGGAACGTGCCTCGCCTCGACCGGCGTTCATTCTCAAGCGGGGCGAATACGATCAACGCGGTCCCACCGTCTCCCGCGCTACCCCGACCGCCCTTTCGCCAGCGAACACCACTGCCATCAAGGATCGCCTCGCCCTCGCCCAATGGTTGATCGACCCCAATCACCCACTCACAACTCGCGTTGCCGTCAACCGCTTCTGGCAGCAGGTCTTTGGAACCGGCCTCGTTAAGACCGCCGACGATTTCGGCACGCAGGGCGAACGTCCCTCGCATCCGCAACTGCTCGACTGGCTAGCAGTCGACTTCAGGGAGAAAGGGTGGGACGTCAAAGACTTCATGAAGTCGCTGGTTCTCTCCGCAACGTACCGTCAATCGTCGAAGCTCACGCCGGAACTCCTGGCCAAAGACCCGAACAATCGATTGCTGGCTCGCGGACCGCGTTATCGGCTCGATGCCGAGATGGTTCGGGATCAGGCGCTTTTCGCAAGCGGATTGCTGGTCGAGACGTTCGGCGGACCGAGCGTCAAGCCACCGCAGCCCGCCGGACTCTGGGAAGCGGTGGGTTATACGAGCAGCAACACGGCACGGTTTCTGGCCGACCGCGAGGCTGAGAAAATCCATCGCCGCAGCCTTTACACGTTCTGGAAGCGCACGTCGCCTCCGCCGCAGATGACCGCACTCGATGCGCCGAGCCGCGAGGCGTGCACGGTCCGACGTGAACGCACGAACACTCCCCTGCAGGCATTGCTGCTCATGAACGAAACGCAGTTCATGGAAGCAGCCCGTAACATCGCGATGCGAGCGATGAAGGAACAACCCGATCAGCCAATCGCGCATCTGTTTCTTCTCGTCCTCAGTCGGCCTGCCACGGAGCGAGAGATCGAAATCCTGACCAAAGCCCATGGGCAGTATTTCGAGATCTATTCCAATGATCCGAAATCCGCTCAGCAGCTGATCGCGAATGCAGACCCCAAAATCGATGCGGCTCAACTCGCCGCGATGACGATGGTGGCCAACACCATCCTGAACCTCGACGAAGCACTCACAAAATAACTGCGGAGCCGTACGATGTCGTTTCAGTCCGAAATTCTTATGCACCAGTCTCGCCGCGCGTTCCTGCGGGCTTCGGCTCTTGGAGTCGGCTCGGCGGCTTTGACCGCGATGACGCCGCAATCCTCCGCGGCCGCAATCGAAGGCCTTCCGCACTTCGCTCCCAAAGCGAAACGCGTGATCTTCATTCTCCTCAACGGCGGGCCTTCGCAGCTTGATCTGTTCGATTACAAACCCAAGCTCAACGAGTTCTACGACAAGGAACTGCCGGCCTCGATCCGGATGGGCCAGCGCCTCACCACCATGACCAGCGGTCAGGCCCGTTTCCCGGTCGCGCCCAGCAAATTCAAATTCAAGCAGCACGGCCCGTCGGGAATGTGGATCAGTGAGCTTCTGCCCAATATCGCCAAGGTTGCGGGCGAACTTGCCTTCGTCCGCACGCTCAACACCGAAGCGATCAATCACGATCCGGCCGTCACGTACCTCTGTTCCGGCAATCAGATTCCGGGCAAACCGAGTTTGGGTTCGTGGCTCAGTTACGGCCTCGGAACTATGAATAAAGACCTCCCCGACTTCGTCGTCATGACGCCGTCCTGGACCGGCCGCAAGGAAGCCCAGGCCATTTACAACCGGCTCTGGAGTGCGGGCTTCCTGCCGAGCAAACATCAGGGTGTCGCATTGCGATCGCAGGGCGATCCGGTTCTGTTCCTCTCCAATCCGGACGGAGTGAGCGCTCAGACACGGAGGAAAATGCTCGACTCGCTGGGCGAACTCAATCAACAGTATTTTAAGGAAATGGCGGATCCCGAAACGCAAACACGAATAGCGCAGTACGAGATGGCCTTCCGCATGCAGACCAGCGTTCCCGAACTCGTGGATCTTTCCAAGGAAGACAAGCGAACGAAGGATCTCTACGGACCCGAAGTCACGAAACCGGGCACGTTCTCCGCCAGTTGTCTGCTCGCACGACGACTCGTTGAACGCGATGTCCGCTTCGTGCAGATCGTCCACCGCGGCTGGGATCAGCACGGGAACATCGCCGGCGACCTTCCCAATCAGTGCCGCGACGTCGATCAGGCATGCCATGCACTGATCACGGATCTGAAGCAGCGTGGACTGCTCAAAGATACACTCGTGGTGTGGACGGGCGAATTCGGACGGACCGTCTATTCACAAGGCGGGCTATCGAAGACGAATTACGGCCGCGATCATCATCCGCGTTGCTGGACGATGTGGATGGCTGGCGGCGGGATCAAGCCGGGAATCGTCCACGGAGAAACCGACGATTTCAGTTACAACATCGTGAAGGACCCCGTACACCTTCACGAACTCAATGCCACGATTCTGCATTGCATGGGGATCGATAATAACCGATTCAAGGTGAAGTTCCAGGGCCTGGACCAGCGTCTGACGGGTGTGGAAGATCACGCTCCCGTGAAACAACTTCTCATTTAAGTTCGGCGATTCGCAGCGAATCAATCGGAATCCCATGACTAGAATGGATGAGTACCGATTGAACCAGACGGTGGCGGGAAGACTTTTCATCAGCGGGATTTTTACGAATGTCAATGGCTCCGAACGAAACACCGCCCGCACCACCAAGCCCCGATACGCCGCCGGTCAAACCGGCCATCACAACCAAGCCCCGACGTTCCCCATCGCTTTTCCCCGGCAGCTGGCTCGCGATGCTGGCGGTCCTGGGGATTGTCATCCTGATTCTCCTGTATCAGAGCCCGACGCGAATCTCGTATTCCGTTTTTGAAAAGATCCGCGACGCGGGCGAAATCAAATCTCTGAAACTGGCAGGTCCGGAACTCGCTTACGGAGAAGTCCGAGATCCCAAAAGCGAGCTGGCGAAAACGAACAAACTTAATGGCGGATTCTTCTTTGTCTATCTGCCCCGAACGGACAATACTTATCGCGATGTCGTCGACGTTCTCAAACAAGCCGATCAGAAAGTCCGTGCGGAAAAGAAGGATCAACTCGAACCCGTACTGGTCACGGTTGAAGAAGAGCAACTCAATTTCATCGGCCCGCTCATCTGGACGATCATCCTGTTCGGGGGATTCGCGGCGTTCTTCATCTTTTTCATTCTGCCCCGACTTCGTGAATCGTCAGGCGGAGGGTTCATCAACGGTTACATCCGTAGCCCCGCCCGCCGTTATGAAAAAGGAAAGTCCCGGACGAATTTTGAAGATGTCGCAGGCATGGATGCCGCCAAACGCGAATTACAGGAAGTGGTCGATTTCCTCCGCAATCCCGACAAGTTCACGCGTCTGGGTGCTCAGGTGCCCAAGGGTGTCCTTCTCGTGGGTCCGCCGGGAACCGGGAAGACGCTACTCGCTAAAGCCGTCGCCGGCGAGGCGAATGTGCCGTTCTACAGCATCAACGGCTCGGAATTTATCCAGATGTTCGTCGGTGTGGGCGCCAGCCGCGTGCGAGATCTGTTCAAGACAGCCAAGGAGAACGCCCCGAGCGTGATCTTCATCGACGAGATCGATGCGGTGGGCCGGATGCGTGGTGCCGGTGTCGGCGGCGGATCCGACGAACGTGAACAAACGCTCAATCAGATCCTCAGCGAGATGGACGGTTTCCAACCCAACGAGACGGTCATCGTCCTCGCGGCGACGAATCGACCCGACGTGCTGGATTCCGCCCTCCTGAGGCCCGGTCGATTCGATCGCCACATCACCGTGAATCGACCCACGTGGCAGGGTCGCCTCGCGATTCTCAAAGTTCACACCCGAAACAAGCCTCTCGCCGACGAAGTCGATCTCGAAAGGATCGCCCGTTCCATGATCGGCATGAGCGGTGCCGATCTTCGAAATCTCGCCAACGAAGCCGCACTCGTCGCAACGCGAGCGGGCAAAAACAAGATTGAACAAGACGACTTCGATCAGGCATCGGACCGGGTCCGACTGGGAGCCAAACGGGAAGAAGTCTTCGGAGATGAAGAAAAAAAGCGGACCGCTTATCACGAGGCGGGTCACGCACTCTGCGCCTGGCTCGAACCCAAGTCCGATCCCATCGAACGGGTCTCTATCGTGCCGCGCGGCCGCGCTGGCGGGTTCACGCTCTTTCAACCGGACGAAGATCGCGTCGATCATTCGCTCTCGGAATTGCTTGCGGAATTGGTCGTCGCGCTGGGAGGTCGCGCAGCCGATCGTCTCGTGTTCGGCGAACCGATGAGCGGAGCGATTGGCGATCTGAAGCACGCAACCCGGATTGCCCGGATGATGGTGACGCAATTCGGCATGAGCGAGAAGCTCGGTCCCGTATCCTATCGCGTGGGTGAGGAACACGTTTTTCTTGGGAAGGAAATCGCGGAGTCGCGCGATTTCAGCGAAGGGACCGCACGCATCATCGATGAAGAAGTTCAGAGAATTCTCAGTGAAGCCGAGCGCCGCGCAACGAGCTTGCTGGAAATGAACCGTGAGGATCTGGACAAGCTGGCGAATGCCCTGTTGCAGCAGGAAGAACTCGATCGCGAAGCGGTCGATGCGTTGCTTCGGAAATCGCCCAAACCGGATGAAACGCCCAAAGAGGATCCTGCAAAATCTTTGGGAATCGAGCCAACTGCTTCAACAAAGCTGGCGTTTGGCGGAGCGTAACGTCAAAATGCGTGTTGTACGCCGAACCAGAATTGCAGCGGTGTGTTGTCGCTGATCGTCTTCGCGATGTCGAAGCGGAAGGTGACACGTTCGATAAAGCTGAAGAGCGCGGTGTCGACACGTAACCCCGTGCCGATCGCGTGGGCGACATCACCCACCACCCGGCCGTTCGTATAGACTCCGCCGACGTCGTAGAATGCAGCAAGCCAGAGATTCCTCGCTCCAACTGTGTGATCCAGAACATCCCATTCCACGTGCCGAATGATCGGCAACCGCAACTCGAAATTCGCGACCCAGAGCGCACTTCCCTGCCGCTCCGCCAGATCGTAACCACGGAACAGCGTACCACCACCCAGCGCGAAGAACTGCCCGCGATCCGGTAACGCGCCCATCGCGACGATCCGAGCCGCGACTCGCGTATCGTTCCAACAGCCAAGACATTCATTCTCGGAGACTTTTTGCACACCCGCCAGTTCGACGCGAAACTGATGATAGCCAACATCCTGCTTCAAGCCGGCGACACCCGTTCCGATGGTCGCATCAAACCAGAATCCCCGCTCGGGATCCCAGTACGGAGTGTACAAATTCACACGCGTGTGCAGCCCCGCCACATAGGTCCAGTCGGGCCGTTCGCTTCCGCGAATTCTTGTTCGTGCGAATGGTAAAAAGTTGTCCTGATAGGTGGAAAACGCTTCGGAATACGCCAGCGGAGGCAAATACAAACTCGAACCATATTGATGAACATAACGAGCAAAAACCGACGCCCGCGTTGCCGTATCACGACCGTTCGTATTGCCGTAAGGGCCATCGATCCGGCTCTCGATATTGAAGCCCAGCTGAGTTCTTGGCAATGGCCAGTGATCCCAAAGCCCATCCGCTCCCACAACCAGATCGCGGTATTCCGTCCGGTAGGCCGCGTAAGCCCCACCGCTGAAGATCTGCGTTCGATGCGCGCCGGCCCGCAACCCGATCAGCGATGACCGCGTGAACCAGGGATCCGGATACAGCGATCCGCCGATCCACGGTCCGCCTCCGAAGTTCCAGCGATCGTAATCGGTCGTGAGATCGGTCTGATTCAACATCGAATAAAACGGTGTGACTGCGATCTTGGGCTGCGGTTTCCAGACGTTATTCGCCGGATTCCGATCCAAAAGAATGCGATCGGGATCGACCTCCACCTGCTGAGGCGGGACCGCGAAATCTGTTTCAATCTGATAGCGACCTTCACCCAGCGGCGTGACTGAAACTTCAGCCGTCTGCTGGTCGCCATAAGGAGTTGGCAGCGTGTACCGACGTGGTTCGTGGAACCCACCCACCGGAACGCGAATCAGCGACTGCGGGTCTGAAGAAACTTGAAAACCAACGGTGGTTGGTTCTTCATATTCGCCGGTCTGACGAACAATCGCCGTTGTCCGTTTTGGCCTCACGGTGGCGAGAAGCGGATCGGATCCAACCACTTTCGGCGCCTGATCGACAAATTCAACGCTCTCAACCTGCCAGTCCGTCAATCCTTTACCGTAAACCCAGCGCTCAAAAAATTCATTCCAGTTTTGCCCGGTGTAGGCTTCAAGCTCTTTGCGGAAATCCGCGGCGCTCATAATCCGCCACGCATATTTTTCGTTGAGTCCGCGAATGAAATCGAAAAATGCCGCTTCGCCGAGTCGCGATTCGATCATTCCGAAGACACGCGACCCGCGATCGTAAGCGCCACTGAACAGACCCACCAGGTGATTGAAGCCAGGCAGATCGCCCGCCGCCGCTGGCATTTCGTCGCGGCGAATCGCGCCGTACATGCTCCCGTTGCGGTAATTCTCTCGCTGAATGTTCGGCATCCAGTCCATGCCGCTTGGCCAGTTCAGAAAATTGTTATTCTTGCCGTGTTTGCGATCGAGAAGCCGGTGCGTGAAGTAGGTCGCCGCCCCTTCATCCATGAATGTTTCCGAATAACCATTGGTTCCGACGAGGTTGTACCACCATTGGTGACACGTCTCATGGGAAACCAGATATTCGACATACCCTCGCGCCAGATGCGGCATTCCAAAAACGCGTTCATCGATCATGATGAGACCGGAACATTCATTCCCGTTCCAGCCGAAATAGGATTCCGCAATCGTAAATTGGTCGTAGGGAAATTCGCCAAACCAATCGGAATAGACCGGGATCGCTTCACCGATGATTTTGAGAATTTCCCGGGCATAGTGCTCATGCCTGGCGAACGCCTGGCAACGCAGTGTGACGGTCCGCCCGCTTTTGAGTTTGATCTCGGATGAGAATTCCTGATAGTCCGCGCTGGCGAGGATGGCGAAATCCCGACCCAAAAACGGTTCCGTCACATGCTCCGTCCACCCATTGGATAATTGGCGCGTTTCGACGACGCGGGCGGAACATGCGAGTTTCTGATCAACGGGCAGCCGGATCGTGGCGGTGTATGTACCTGCTTCATTCCAGAATGGTTGATGCCAGGGGACGAACGGCATGGCGTGCCAGCCGAGTTCATCAAAAAAGGCAACGACCGGCAAGGAATTCGTCAGATAATGCACACCCTGCCAATGCCCCCATCGCCCCTGTTTGTTGGGTAATCGGATAAAACCTTCCAGTTCCAAACTGATCGATTCGCCGGGTACGATTTGTTTGGGAAGTTCCACCACCACGGCGGACGGATTGTCGTGGCGGTAATGGTAAGCGAGTGCGAACGATTCTCCGCCGGCGGCAGCGAGTGCGATTCGTTCGATGCTTCCGTGGCGGCCTGCGCGGTCAATCCCCTCCGATGGGTTGAGCCGGAGTAGTTCTAAAGTTTTGGCGAGAAGTAAATGATCGCCATCCGGAATGCGGTATTGAGGATAAAAGTTGAAATGGATTTCGTTGGTGGGTTTTGTGGAGCGGTTTGTCCAGGTCACTATCATCCGGAAATCGGCTTTATGGAGCGTCGTATCCAGCGTGAGTTGAAGATCGTAGCGTGGTAAAGTTTGTGGAACGGCTGCGTCAGCCCGTAAGCAGAACATGAGTAAGACGGAAATCACCGCGATCAAACGTAGCATCGTCCACTTTCCTCCCCCGTGGCGGAATAACAGAGAGGAAGCAATGACGCTAGTGGGATTTCAGATCAGTTACGATTGATGCGACGGTTTTCCCTGCGCTGGCAGATGAGTTGTGATCTTTCACCAATCTGATCAGGGAGTTCGGCGGCATCCGGAACGAGAACAGGAATTCCATTCTTGATGGGAAAAGCGACGGAACACTGTTCGCAGACGAGTTTTTGTTCTTCTCGGGTGAGTAGGGTGGCTCTGTTGGGATCGATCGGGCATCGGAGGTCGTTGAGGAGTTCGTTGTTCATGGTGGTGGAGCGGGAATGAAAAGAGCCCCTGTAATGAAAAAAGCCCCTGTCGATGACTCGACAGGGGCTCTTGTATCTCAACAAGTGAGTGAATTACGAGCAAGAATGAGCGGCGACTTGATCAGCTCATGTCTGTGAGGACATGGCTTTGGTAAACATCCTTAGAAAGGAGGTGATCCAACCGCAGGTTCCCCTACGGTTACCTTGTTACGACTTAGTCCCAATCAAGTATTTCGCCTTCGACATCGGCAAAGATGGCTTCGGGCGCTCTACTCTTTCGTGGCTTGACGGGCGGTGTGTACACGGCTCAGGAACACATTCACCGCGGTATTGCTGACCCGCGATTACTAGCGATTCCGGCTTCATGCAGGCGAATTGCAGCCTGCAATCCGAACTGGGGGACGCTTTCTGGGATTTGCTCCGCTTCGCAGCTTGGCTTCCCTCTGTACGCCCCATTGTAGCACGTGTGCAGCCCTGGGCATAAAGGCCATGAGGACTTGACGTCATCCCCGCCTTCCTCCGGCTTGACGCCGGCGGTCTCTCTAGAGTCCCCACCATGACGTGCTGGCAACTAAAGATAGGGGTTTCGCTCGTTTAGCGACTTAACGCGACATCTCACGACACGAGCTGACGACAGCCATGCAGCACCTGTGCACGTTCCACCCGAAGGCGTCATTGACCTTTCGGCCAACTAATCCGTACATGTCAAGCCCAGGATAAGGTTCTTCGCGTTGCCTCGAATTAAGCCACATGCTCCACCGCTTGTGTGAGCCCCCGTCAATTCCTTTGAGTTTCAGCCTTGCGACCATACTCCCCAGGCGGAGCACTTAACGCTTTCGCTACGAGGGAAAAGGCCGAAGCCCCTCCCCTCCAGTGCTCAGTGTTTACGGCTAGGATTACCGGGGTATCTAATCCCGTTCACTTCCCTAGCTTTCGTGCCTCAGCGTCAGACAAGGCCCAGTACGCCGCTTTCGCCACCGGCGTTCCTTCTGATATCTACACATTTCACCGCTCCACCAGAAGTTCCGCGTACCCTTACCTCACTCAAGTCACCTAGTTTCAAGCGCTGTTCCCCGGTTGAGCCGGGGGATTTCACACCTGACTTGTGCGACCGCCTACGCACCCTTTAAGCCCAGTGATTCCGAATAACGTTTGCACAGTTCGTATTACCGCGGCTGCTGGCACGAACTTAGCCCGTGCTTCCTCCGAGGCTCTGTCAAATACAGGAGATAGCTCCCATACACTTCATCCCCTCCGACAGCGGTTTACAATCCGAAGACCTTCATCCCGCACGCGGCGTCGCTCGGTCAGGCTTGCGCCCATTGCCGAAGATTCTCGACTGCAGCCACCCGTAGGTGTCTGGCCAGTGTCTCAGTGCCAGTGGTGGGGGCCATGCTCTCACACCCCCTAGCCATCGTCGCCTTGGTGAGCCGTTACCTCACCAACAAGCTAATAGCGCCTCAGCCGCTCCTCCGGTGGAATCTCACCTTTGCTGACAAAGCTTAAACCTCTGTCAGGTCATCGGGTATTACCCACAGTTTCCCGTGGCTATCCCCGTCCGGAGGGTACGTCACCGAGGTGATCCTACCCCGTTCGCCGGTGTCCCCCTTGCGGGTTCTCCCTCGACTTGCATGCCTAATCCACGCCGCCAACGTTCATTCTGAGCCAGGATCAAACCCTTTGAGTATGTATTCAGGGGGTCGATGGTTAATGGCTCATGGTTGATCGATGAACAAGTCCATCTGCAACCAAAAGCCCCACCGACCGAAGACGCAACCGGCCCTGGCGGGCCGACGCGATTCAAGAACACAGGGTTTGTGCTAGCGTACGTTGGTTGAGTAAGGGCAAGCCCTTACTCGAATGTCCGAAGACAAGTGCCCCGTACGTCCAGCAACCGCATAATACCATGCAAAGCTGATCCTCAAAATCCACCAACCAGATTGTCAAAGAACA
>JBGSJI010000022.1:0-9019 GCA_041742055.1 Limnoglobus sp.
GCGGATCAAGCAGTATCGCCGCGTGGCGACGCGGTTCGACAAACGGGCGAGAAACTATCTGGGGTTCGTCTGGCTCGCCGCCATCGACCTCATGCTTACCTAAATCGCCAAGAGTACCAGTCTTCAATCAGTAGGGCCTAAGAAATTAAAGGCTGTGCGCGAGGCAATGATCCACCACAACATTATCCGGACCGTGAAGAAGCAGGATCCGCTGGCGAGTGAAGTGGTTTATGTCAGCAAACTGCTGCATCGTGCCAGCGCGTCGAGAATGCGATTCGTCTGCTTAGCCCCCGCCTGTGGTGATAGGTAGGTATCCGCTACCATGAGGCCGACTTGCGCGCCCGCTTCAAGCCAACCCTTCGCCAAACTTCCTGCCACGCGACTCGCCCATTCGCGGCTCCCATCGAACCCCGGCGAGTGAACACTCGGATCGGCGTCGAGTACCACCAGCACTACCGGCCGCGAGTTTGATTGCAGTTCACACACGATGAGCCGGTCGTGCCGGCCCGACATCGTCATCTCTGCCGGCTTCGGCGGAGGGCCGCGCGTCGCCATCTTCGACGGGCGCACTCTTGCATCCGCCAACCGCACCAAACTCGTCAACGACTTCTTCGTCTTTGAAAGCACCCTGCGCAGCGGTAGCTTCCCCGCGATCGCCGACTTGAACAACGACGGTCGCAACGACCTCGCCTTCGGCGCGGGCCCGAGCGGCGGACCCCGCATCCTCGCGTTCGACGGACCGAACTTCCTTCTCGGTACCCAAACGGTCCTCGCCAACTTCTTCGCTGGTGACCCCAACGACCGCGACGGCGTACGTCTCGCGGCCTTCGACCGAGACGCCGACGGATTCGCGGAACTCGTCGTTGGCAATGTCCGCGGCCCTGGCCGGGCGCTTTTTTACGAACTCACCGCAATGGACGACGGGGTGGAACTGATTGAAGAACGCGAATTCGCTGACATGCTCAACGGCGCGTTCGTTGGCTAACAGCACTCACATTTCACTTGTGACACGGCGTTGATACCTCTGCGCCGTGTTTTCTTTGACAAGAATCGGCACACGTTTCAACTTGCAATTCACAGTATTTGAAACGTCCTCAAAGGATATTGAGGTCGTTATCTCATAACTTCAATGTGACGATCAATTCCACGGAATGTATCCGGAAGCGGATGAATGCAACGACCGGGAGATCCGACTCAAAACGATCAACTCGTGGTTCGAAACGCCCAGAGTAGCCAGATCGTCAGGCCGCATAACAATCGGCAAACCATCTGGACCGAGACCCACCACATCGAGCGGCTCATCGATAAACTCAAGTCCGCTAACCCCTTTTGGACACCTTCGTCGACCTTTCGATCCGGATTGACTAAGCCGACGGTAATCACTCGAACGAATCGTGCGCGAACGCTTCCCGCCCATCGTTCCGCCTGGTCAAACGAGCGCTCGGTCTCAAAACGATCAAATTCCTTGACATTGATCAGAAAATAGATGTCCACACTCAGCATGGGGATGACGGTCAGGAGAAAGGGAATGAGTTGCCAAGCGGGGTCTGGTAGGCTTCTTAAGGGGAGACGTGCCTGAGGCCAGAGCACCCAGGACGCGAAGAATTGTATGCACATCAGAATGATGACCAGGATCAGAGGTCGGAACGTTGTCCAATTCAGGAAGGCAGCGCGGTGCTGTCCCATACGCTGTACGAGTTTGGGCCAGCGTCCTCTCATTGATAGCGCGATGACGCTGGAATCACGATAGATTCGCCATCGTCTCATCAGACTCAGAACAAACATGACCGCCAGATAGAATGAGAAGATCTGGATCAGATTGGTGTTGAGTAAGGACGTCATCGGAATTCCAACATCAGGAGATTGTCAGTCTAGTTGACTTCGGCTGTGGTGAATGGGGAATTCAGGTAAAGGTTGTCAATTTCACAAGTGGGTTGTTTCATGCCGGAGTTAACATTTGTGATTTTTTGAAAAACTTACAATTCGCCTTGCTGAGATGGCATGTGAATCTTTAGCGTAAATGAGTGCTTTCCGCAAGGAAAGGTGAACACCGACAACGTCAGGCGCGAATTCTCGTTGACACAAGATTTTATCCGGTTAGGTTAAAGTCACTGTCCATCCCCGAGGAAACGCACAGGCCGTCGCAGAGGATTGCGATGAGTCTGCCTGGCATTCACAGCCACCCCCAATCGGCTGAAGGATGCAATTGCGATGACAACTGCGAATGCGACTGTCCCTCCCGCGCTCGAAGGATCATCGGATGCGGAGCACGGTTTTCCCAACGATCGTCGGAAGCGGAATATTCCGGTTGCGACGGATCGTCGACGTGCGAACAATGCGGCGGAGAAACGCCGGACGAGCGAACGGCGTCGATTAATTGACCCGACGACATGTGAACGCGATTACAACGATGAAGAGACGATCTTCATGAAGGCAATGGATCGTTACAAGCGAGATAATCGCCGTCCATTTCCGACATGGAGCGAAGTCCTCGAAGTTCTTCGCGCTCTGGGTTATCGAAAAGTGGCAGAACCGACGGAGATTCCCGGCGAACGCCGCTCGGAAAAACCTGCGGTTCAGCCAACGGCAGAATAACCTACTGTCTTGTTTTTCTACTCTTTCGGGCATGGACGCCTTATGAAACTCTTTATATCCGCCGGCGAACCGAGTGGTGATCTGCACGGATCCAACCTCGCGCACGCGATCACAAAGCGGGATCCCGTTGCGAAACTCGTCGGTTTTGGCGGGGAAAAAATGACGGCGGCGGGAGTGGATCTGATCTACCCGCTCACACAGCTATCGATCATGTGGTTTGGCCGGTCGATCGTACGACTTCCACAATTTTTTCGGCTGGCGGATCAGGCGGAGAAGATGTTCCGGCAGGATCCGCCCGATGCGGTGGTGTTGATCGACTACCCCGGATTCCACTGGCACATCGCGAAGCGTGCGAAAGCGGCCGGTCTCCCGGTTTACTATTTCGTTCCGCCACAACTCTGGGCGTGGGGCGGATGGCGCACCCGGAAAATGCGCAAGAGTTTTGATACGATTCTGACGGCGCTGCCGTTTGAGGACAAATGGTTTCAGAAGAAGGGATTGAAAACGCATTACGTCGGCCACCCGTATTTCGATGAACTCTCACAGCAATCATTGGATCAGGAATTCATTTCAAAGATTGATGACGGTCGTCCGGTCGTCGCCCTTCTGCCCGGCTCGCGGAATCAGGAAGTCTCCGCCAATTTCCCGCTGATGCTCGCCACCGCCGAAAAAATACTCGCCCGCAAACCTAATGTGAAGTTTCTGGTTGCATCCTTCAACGAAAAACAATCGCTTGCGGCACGGAGTTTCGTTACCGGTCATTCGCTGCCGATCGAGTTTCACATCAATCGCACGAAAGAGATCATCGCGGGTGCGGATGCCTGCCTGGCGGTCTCGGGTTCGGTCGGGCTCGAACTGATGTATCGCGGAGTTCCGAGCGCGATCGTTTACAAATACACGCGGCTCGCGCGCTGGGTGAGCAAGCAGTTCATCACCTGCCCCTACATCAGCCTCGTCAATCTGCTCGCAGGCGAAGAGATCTACCCGGAATTCCTGACGTACAACGACTGCTCCACCGAAATGGCGGACCAACTGCTGACCTGGCTCGAGAATCCTTCCGAGGCACAGAAGATCCGCGATCGCTTGCGGACGCTGAAGGATCAGGTCGCGATACCGGGCGCCTGCGAACGCGCGGCCGACTTCCTGCTCCACAAACTGCAGAATGTGAAGCGGGATAAAATCGCAGCGTGATCGCACTGGTCTTTTCGCCGTCGGTTCTGATCATTTGAGTATCTCGCTGTTCTCCGATTCCGACAGAGGCTTCGAATGTCGGCTCCGCTGTCCGAAGCCGTTCAGGATTATCTCAAAGCCATCCATAGTCTTGGTGGTGCGGATCACGTCGTGACTCCCGCGGAAATCGCCGCCACGCTCGGTGTCAAAGCGCCGTCCGTGACCGCCATGCTCAAGCGACTCGCGGAGTCCAGCCTGATTGAGTACACGCCAGGCGACGGCGCACAACTCACCGAAACCGGGATTCGCGAAGCCCGGCAGGTCGTTCGCCGGCATCGCCTGATCGAACTGTTCCTCACACAGGTCCTAGGACTCGACTGGAGTGAGGTCGACGCCGAAGCGGAAGCGCTCGAACATGCGATCTCGCCGCGGCTCGAACAGGCGATTGCGGATTATCTGGGCCAACCGCTCGAAGATCCGCACGGCCACCCGATTCCCACATCCGAAGGCAAACTTCATCGCCGGAACTTGCATCGCCTGAGCGAATTCCGCGACGGAGATCGGGTAGTCGTCCGCGAAGCGCAGGACGATAATCCGGATCGATTGAGGCACTGGCAGAATCAAGGCCTCAAACCGGGTGCGCTTGTTCAGATTATCAGCTATCAGCCTCTGGACGATGTCTTTGAAATTTCGGTTGGGGGAAGAGTATTGAAACTTGGAAGTGAAGGATTGAACGGTTTGAAGGGCGAGCATTCCATTGACAGTTGAATACCTCAACTCAGAACTGATAAAGGTGTCGCAATTCCCAACATCGGAAAACTCGACGACGATTCGCGAGATTTCCCAATCGTTGATTTGCTCATGAACCTTCGATGAATTAGGCTTCCAGCACTGACGGCGAACACAACTCAGGGTGACTACTTTCCCGTAGGAAAGTCCCTCTCTCGGTTCGCCAGAAATAGGGAGCACTGGACGTCATGTTTCAGATGTTCGTGGGATATGCAAGTGTTCTGACCGTCGCCATGGTTTACTACGCGTGGCGTGATGGTTATGCGCTTCGGAATCAAAAGAGATCCAATCTGAATGAGCGTGTCGCTTACTTGCTCTGGGTTGCCGCACAACGATCCGGATAATTTCTCGTGAATCCACCAGTCGGTTGACTTTTCTTCTGCCCGTGGCCAATTCACCGGTTCAGTTCTTAGGATTCCTTGAGACTCAGTCGTTCGATCGCACTCTCGGTATGACCCTATGCTGGCCAAGCGCATCATTCCCTGCCTCGATGTGAAGGATGGTCGCGTCGTCAAAGGGGTGAACTTCATCGGTTTACGCGATGCGGGCGATCCGGTCGAAGTCGCCCACCGCTACGAACAGCAGGGTGCGGACGAACTCGTCTTCCTTGACATCTCCGCCAGCCACGAAGGTCGTTCGATTCTCCTCGACATGGTCCGCAAAGTCGCGGAGCAGATCTTCATGCCCTTCACGGTCGGTGGCGGCATCCGCACACTCGCCGACGCAACCCAGCTGATCCAGGCTGGTGCGGAGAAGGTGAGCATCAATTCCGCCGCAGTCAAAGACCCGGCACTCATCTCGGAAATCTCGCGAAAATTCGGCCGCTGTGCGACCGTGGTCAACATCGATCCCCGCCGCGTGATCCGTGACGGCAAGGAAATCTGGGAAGTCCACATCAACGGCGGACGCGTACCGACGGGTCTCGAAGCCGTCGCCTGGGCCCGCGAGGTCGAACGGCTTGGCGCCGGCGAAATCGTCCTCACGTCCATGGACGCGGATGGCACCAAGAACGGCTATGACCTGCCGATGATTCGCGCCGTTTCGTCAGCGGTGACGATCCCCGTGGTTGCCAGCGGCGGAGCAGGGTCCCCCGAGCACTTGCGGCTGGCCTTCGAGGCGGGTGCGGATGCGGCACTCGCCGCCAGCATTTTCCATTACGACGAATATTCCATTCCGGTAACCAAAGCCTATCTGGTGGAACATCGAATTCCCGTGCGAATGCTTCCTGTTAAACGGTAACGGTTCGTGTATCATCTCTAAAGAACAATCATGTCGACGTTTCGAGGAAACCCATGTCTGACAAACAGCCGCAACGAGTCGCCCAACCCATTCCCGCACGACCGGCTGCACAACCCCCACAGCGCAAAGCCGAACCGGTCCCCGTGACGGTCGAAGTGGTCCCAGTCGAAGTGGCCGCACCCCCCGCTTCGGCAGCCAAAGCGCCCGTCCCACGAGCCGATTCGCCGGGCAAAATCCCGGAAGGAAGCGGCTATAACAATCCGCTTTTCTCCCTGTCACCCGTTCCCGGCCCCAAAGACGGCGGACCCAAGACCGGACCCTATTACATCAACGAAATCGGCGGTCTGCGCATCGCGGAGGAAGTCCCCGGCGAACCCAAGATCAATCAGCTCTTCCGCACCGTCATGCTCCACGAAGGGTCGGACCTCCACCTGAAGTCCGGCCTGCCCGGAATGATGCGCCTTCGAAACATCATCCAGCGGATGAACACTCCGCCCATTTCCAACGAACAAATGTGGAAGCTTTTTCAGGGCATCATGAATGAAAAAGCCCACATGCAGATGGATCGCGATGGCGGTGCGGACTTCGCACACGTCGTCGGAAATGACGAATGCCGCTTCCGCGTCAACATGATGAAGCAGCGCGGCAAACTCGCCATGGTCGCCCGGCGCGTGAATACCAGCATCCCGAACTTCGCCGATCTCGGTCTGCCGCCCAGCATCGAAAAGCTCTGCCACTTCGATCAGGGTCTCGTGATTCTCGCCGGCGTTACCGGGTCCGGGAAGTCCACCACCATCGCCTCGATGCTCGAGTACATCAATCAGAACGAGGCGCTGCATATCCTCACAATTGAAGACCCGATTGAGTTCGTTTTCGTCGACAAGATGAGCGTGATGAATCAGCGTGAAGTCTATCTGGATGTGGTCGACTGGCACGTCGCGCTCAAGCATGCGGTGCGTGAAGACCCGGACATCATTCTCGTGGGCGAAATGCGGGACCAGGAAACGTTCGAAGCCGGCGTACACGCCGCGGAAACCGGGCACGTCGTCTTCGGGACGATCCACGCCTCGACCGCCGCAAGCACCGTTAGCCGGATTCTCGACCTCTTCCCGCCGAGTCAGCACCATGCGGTCCGGCAATCGCTTGCATTCAACTTGAAGGCGATTGTGGCGCAGAAGCTGGTGCCTGCGCTCAAGAAGTCCCGGGTGCCGACGAATGAGATCATGATCATGAATCCGACGATTCGCGATCTCATTCTCAAGAGCAAAGACGACAAAATTCTGGATGCGATCCGGATCGGGTTCAACGAAGGCATGATCGACTTCACCGAAAACCTGCGTCAGCTCGTTGATCGCGGCGATATCGACAAAGCGACCGCGCTGGAGTTCGCGCCGAATCCCGAGCAGCTCAAAATGGCCCTCAAGGGGATCAAGGTCGCCGCTCCTGGTATCCTTTAAGCGAGAGCGTTCTTTGTCTGAGCGGAGGGTGTGAACCCTCCGAGTTTTGGCATACTGAGCGGAGGGTGTGAACCCTCCGAGTATCGTGAATCGAAGACTCGGGGGACTCACGTCCCCCGCTCATTAGGCATATCGATGAGCCCGACAAGCGGTCCTGTCGCTTGTAGGTGCTTTACGACCTGAACAGATATCCCCCTCACCCGACGGGCGGCTTCGCCGCTCGTCGACCTCTCCCCCGCACGCGGGGAGAGAGGTGAAAAGGCATGGTGATCTTAAAGAGCTGCGACAAACGGAAGAGCAAGAATGACGAGCGAATCTTCTCACCTCTCCCCCGCACGTGGGGAGAGAGGTGAAAAGGCATGGTGATCTTAAAGAGCTGCGACAAACAGAAGAGCAAGAATGACGAGCGAATCTTCTGACCTCGCCCCCGTTGACGGGGGAGAGGTCGGATTGTGAACGAAGTGAACAAATCCGGGTGAGGGGGCAACTGAGTCAAATGTGGAGCATTCATGAAGCGAGATGAGAGTCAAAAATCGAATGTCCGCCGGTTGAGAAAAGATCAAACCCCTGCAGAAACGATTTTGTGGTATCAACTTCGCCAGGACCATTTTCGAAACTACAAATTTCGTCGTCAGCATCCCATTGGGCCTTACATTGTTGATTTCTATTGCCATCAATCATTACTCGTTGTCGAACTCGATGGTGAATCGCATCTCTCCGACGAAGCTCGAACACATGACCAATGTCGATCCGATTATCTCATTTCGTTAGGAATCCACGTCGAACGATTTTGGAATCACATGATCTCCGAACATCTTGAATCGGTACTCGAACGGATTGATGAATTGTGCCAGCTCCGAATCGGGATGAAACGTAAGAGCAATGAAATTCATTCATTTGATACGACATGGAAAAACAACCCCAGGACATAGCCTTCTCACCTCGTCCCCATTCTCGGGTGAGGTTTTTAATTTAAACAGATATCCCCCTCACCCGACGTGCGGCTTCGCCGCTCGTCGACCTCTCCCCCGCACGCGGGGAGAGAGGTGAAAAGGCATGGTGCTCTTAAAGAGCTGCGACAAACGGAAGAGCAAGAGACGAGCGAATCTTCTGACCTCTCGCTCCCGTTGACGGGGGAGAGAGGTGAAAAGGCACGGTTCTCTTAAAGAGCTGCAACAAACGGAAGAGCAAGAATGACGAGCGAATCTTCTGACCTCTCCCCCGTTGACGGGGGAGAGAGGTGAAAAGGCATGGTTCTCTTAAAGAGCTGCGACAAACAGAAGAGCAAGAATGACGAGCGAATCTTCTGACCTCGCCCCCGTTGACGGGGGAGAGGTCGGATCGGAGCGTAGCGAACGATCCGGGTGAGGGGGTGTTTTCTTTAACAACGTGAACAGATATCCCCCTCACCCGACGGGCGGCTTCGCCGCTCGTCGACCTCTCCCCCGCACGCGGGGAGAGAGGTGAAAAGGCATGGTTCTCTTAAAGAGCTGCGACAAACAGAAGAGCAAGAATGACGAGCGAATCTTCTGACCTCGCCCCCGTTGACGGGGAGAGAGGTGAAAAGGCATGGCGCTCTTAAAGAGCTGCAACAAACGGAAGAGCAAGAATGACGAGCGAATCTTCTGACCTCTCCCCCGTTTACGGGGCATAGGTATTGTCACAACTCACCGAGTTGGGTATTTGGGGGAGCATGGTTATTTCTTTGGGAATCTGGATAAGCGTCATCAGAAGAGGTTCGATCAGCTCGTGAAGGAACACACGCACGC
>JBGSJI010000023.1:0-12415 GCA_041742055.1 Limnoglobus sp.
GCGGATCAAGCAGTACCGCCGCGTGGTGACGCGGTTCGACAAACGGGCGAGAAATTATCTGGGGTTCGTCTGGCTCGCCTCGATCGACATCATGCTCGCCTAAATCGCCAAGGGTGCCAGTCTTCAATCAGTAGGGCCTAAGTCATCAGTCGTCAATTTCCGACAGCTGAATCTTCTGAACCCGCAGATAACTCGCGCTGTCAGTATCGAACGACTTGACTTCAAAGTGTGGGTGTGTATCAATGAATTTGTCGGGCGCTTAGCTCAGCTGGCTAGAGTACTACATTGACATTGTAGGGGTCACTGGTTCAAGTCCAGTAGCGCCCACTCGACATCAAAGCCGCGATCCCTACGGGTTGCGGCTTTACTTATTTGTTTGTCTCGAATGGTCATGAATCGGACTACCCATCTTTCGAACCTCGTTCGTTCAAGCTGAGTAATGACAACGGGTTCACACTCTGGCGATCCCACCGGCTGCTCACGTCATCCTCAATCAAGGTTGGACCAATCTTAAATAGACTGTCGAAAAACGGACCGATTTGGAGCGGATTTTGACCCATTCCGGAACGATTTTCCGCCAATTTCCGGGCGGTTCTGGAGCGAATTCCGCGACGAGCGCGAGCCGCGTTTATGCCCTTGCGCTAATCAGCTTGGGCATGAAATTCGTCGATCCACGTACAGTGTTCATCGTTTCAGTAACTGTTCAAAATTGACGTAAACCCTTGCGGCGCATAGGTGCTTCCGAAAATCGGGAATGAGTCCACGGAAGGGTGGGGAACTGGCGGTGGAATCATGAGTCATCGGGGGTGTAAGGGAGGACTCCTGACCCGATGCGAGTACCCGATCCGCATGCTGACTGTCGTGCGTTTCGGCAGGAAGTGCGTGACTGCGCGGCCGTTTGCCGGTAGATTCGGTGGTAAGGAACTGACGTTTGAGAACTGTGAGAAGGGGATTCGCGACAAGGAAACCGGAAGTGTCAATTCCGAGACGTACCCGATTGAACATAAGTATTTGCAATTCCGGCGGTGGCCGGGTCATTCAAGGAGACGATTCCGCATGAGCGCACGAGTGATGGCGGCCCCTGGTCGGTTTGTCGAGGACGCGGTTCGCGAGCGGTACGGGGCCGGGGCGAAGGCGGTCGAAGCGGCGTTGTGCTGCCCGGTCAAGTACGACCCCAAGTACCTGGCCGTGATTCCCGACGAGGTTATCGAACGGGACTACGGGTGCGGCGACCCGACGCCGTTCGTCCGTCCGGGTGACACGGTTCTCGACCTCGGTTCCGGAGGCGGAAAGATCTGTTTCATCGCGGCCCAGGTCGCGGGTCCGACGGGTCGGGTGATCGGCGTGGACTGCAACCCGGAGATGCTCGCGCTTGCACGGCGGAACCGGCCGGAGGTCGCCCGACGGCTGGGATACGATAACATCGAGTTCCGTAACGGCATGATCCAAGATCTTAGACTCGACTTGGACCGCCTCGCGGCGGAACTCGCATCTCAACCGATCGCGTCGGTCGCCGACTGGCACCGGCTGCGGACTATCGAGGAGCGGCTTCGCCGCGAGCACCCGCTCGTCAGCGACGAGAGTGTCAATTGCGTCGTGTCGAATTGCGTGTTGAACCTCGTCCGTACAGAAGACCGGCGGCAGCTCTTCGCGGAGATTTTCCGGGTACTCAAGCGGCACGGCCGCGCCGCGATCAGCGACATTGTCGCCGACGAGACCGTGCCGGAGGAGATGCGCCGGAACCCGGAATTGTGGTCCGGTTGTATTTCGGGGGCGTTCCGCGAGGACGAGTTTCTGAAGGCGTTTGAGGAGGCCGGATTCCACGGCGTGGAATTGGTGAAGCGCGAGCGGAAGCCGTGGCGGGTCGTCGAGGGGATCGAGTTCCGCTCGGTCACCGTACTGGCCCACAAGGGGAAGCAGGGGCCGTGCTTCGAACGCAATCAGGCTCTCGTCTATCGCGGACCGTTCAAGGCGGTCCTGGACGACGACGGACACCGATTCGATCGCGGGCAGAGGATCGCCGTCTGCGACAAGACGTTTCATCTCCTCCAACGAGAGCCGTACGGCGGGGCGTTCGAGCCGGTCGAGCCGCTGGAAGACGTTCCGCCCGACGGGGCGAAACCGTTCGACTGCAAGCGGCCGGCCCGACGGCACCCACGCGAGACCAAGGGGCTGGAGTACGACACGACGACCGAGAACCCTAGCGATGGATGTTCGGGCGAAGCGTGCTGCTGATCGCACAATGACCGCCTCATCCGATAGTGATGATGAACAACTTCCGTTTGATCCACCACGACGGGACTTCCATGACGAGACTCTCGCTCCTTCGACAGGGCAACCCGCTCGCTCGGCCCAGGCATCAGTTGCAGGTCATTAACGCGCCGGGCGGCCATCCGCGCTTCGACGACCACCTTCTGCAATCCGGACTAGGCGAGCTCAGGGCCGCCGGCATCGACATTCTTCAATTGAACGTCGGCAAGGTGTGCAATCAGACGTGCAGCCACTGTCACGTGGACGCCGGGCCGGACCGCCGCGAGGCCATGACCCGCGAGACAATGCAACTCTGCCTCGACGCGATGGAGACCGGGGACATCGCGACGCTCGACATCACAGGCGGTGCACCCGAGATGAACCCGCAGTTCCGCTGGCTCGTGGCCGAAGCTCGGAAACTCTGCCGCCGCGTCATCGACCGGTGCAACCTGACGATCCTGCTCGCACCGGGTTTCACCGACCTGCCTGAGTTCCTAGCCGAACACCGTGTGGAAATCGTCGCGTCGCTCCCGTGCTACGGCCCCGACAACACCGACAAGCAACGCGGCGATGGCGTCTTCGAGAAATCGATCGCCGCCCTTCGCCGACTCAACGCCCTCGGTTACGGAAAACCCGGATGCGAATTGAGCCTTTCACTCGTGTATAACCCGATCGGGCCGAGCCTGCCGCCACCGCAGGCGAAGCTGGAAGCCGCCTACCGGAAGGAACTCGCTGAACGGTTCGAAATCGAGTTCACGCGACTCTACACGATCACGAACATGCCGATCAGCCGCTTCCTGGACGATCTGCTCCAGAGCGGGAAGTACGACGCCTACATGCAAAAGCTGATCGACGCCTTCAATCCCGCTGCGGTCGAGGGCGTCATGTGCCGCACCACGCTCTCGGTCAACTGGGATGGAACGCTGTCCGATTGCGACTTCAACCAGATGCTCGAATTGCCCTTGGTGCCGGGATTGCCAAGACACATTCGCGAATTCGATGCGGCTTCGCTCTCGGCACGGCGGATCGTGACCGGCCAGCACTGCTACGGCTGCACCGCGGGGAGCGGGTCGAGTTGTCAGGGGGCGATCGCGAAATGAGTGGCCTCAGCGGAACGGTTCTCGTCTACCTCAAGTATCCCGAACCGGGCCGGGTGAAAACGCGATTGGCTGCGACGGTCGGGCCGGCTCGGGCGGCCGAACTCTATCGCGGGTGGATCGGGCAGGTACTCGCCTTGCTCCAACCGCTTCGCCCTTCCGTCGCGATCATCGGGGCGATCGACGGGGCCGACGCGGAAGCGTTTTCGCCGTGGGCATCCCTGGTCGATGGCTGGTGGCAGCAACCGCCCGGCGACCTCGGGGATCGCCTCGACGCCGGTTTTCGTCGGTTTCACCAGGCGAATGCTCCGGTCCTTGCTATCGGATCGGATTGCCTGGAGATCGACGCTGACTTGATTCGGCAAGCCATCGACCGACTGAGAAATTCCGACGCGGTCTTTGGCCCGACCGGCGACGGCGGCTACTACCTAGTCGGCATGGCTCGCTACCTGAACGGCTTCTTCGACGACATCCGCTGGTCGAGTCCGGACACCTTGCGAGATCACTTCATCCGCTGCCACGATCACAACTGGCGCTTCGACCTTCTGCCGCCCCGTGACGACATCGACATATGGTCCGATTGGGTCGCTTACTGCAACCGGACGGGAACGACAGCGGCGAGCGATCTCACAGATACCGGCTCTCGGTCGGTGTAAATTCACAAGTCAAGAGTCGTGGATCGAAAGGGACTCGGGCGATTTCACTTCCCCCGCGTCGACTCGTACAATCTCCCAACATCGTCTTCGCGGGGATCCTCGGTCCAAAGGCGACAATTTGATGGGCGGTGGCGTCTGGTGCCTGAAAAAGTCCGATCTGATCGAGCTACTGACGGAAACCTAACGGTTCCACCCGGTGTTTCCGTGTATGAGCCGTCCCATCTGGCACTCGCCGTTGTCATACCGGTGCTGAACGAAGCGAACGGCTTGCCAGTTACGTTGACTTCGTTGAGCCGACAGACCACGCAGCCTGACCGCGTCATCGTCGTCGATGGGGGCTCCCAAGACCGCACGGTCGCGATTGCCCGCGAGCACGGTGCAACCGTGCTCGTCTCATCAGCCCGCGGGCGAGGCAACCAGACGGCCGCCGGAGTTCACGCGGCTGCGGAAGACGTTGTCGTTGTCGGTCATGCGGATATGGTTTTCCCACCGGACGCAATTGATCGCATCCGCCGTCATTTCGATTCACACCCCCATTGTCCCGGCGGTTGCCTCGGCCACAGGTTTGCCACGGAGCGCTGGCCCTACCGACTTATCGAGTGGTTTGATCACCGCCGAGCCGCCGCCGGACAGTCTTACGGCGACCAGTGCCAGTTCTTTAGACGTGAGCTGATGGCCAAAGCAGGCGGGTTTCCAGCTCAGCCGATCCTGGAGGATGTCGAGTTATCGGCACGAATGCGTTCGCTCGGGCGGCCCGCGTTCTTAAATTGTCCCGTGACGGTTTCGCCCCGGCGCTTCGAACGACTTGGACTCGTCCGCACCCTCTGGCAAAACTGGCAGTTCCGTCGGGCTTACCGGCGCGGCGGGGTCGCCGCGACCCAGGCGATCTTCGACCTGTACTACCCACCTCGAAAGGACTCACCATGACCGTCGCGACCGTCCCTGGCGACGCCCACGACTCCCGGCTACTCGGACACACCCGTCCGCCGGACTGGGTGAACCCTGAACCCGCCAAGCGTTACAACCTGGTCGTAATCGGAGGCGGAACAGCCGGGCTTGTGACCGCAGCCGGGGCGGCTGGTCTTGGCGCGAAGGTTGCCTTAGTCGAACGGGAGATGCTCGGCGGCGACTGTTTGAACGTCGGCTGTGTGCCTTCCAAGTCGCTTCTCCGATCGGCCCGCGCGGCGACTCAGGTTCGCGACGCCGGGCGGTTCGGAGTTCGGGTCCCCGACGGCTGGCGGGTGGATTTCCAAGCGGTCATGGAGCGGATGCGGCGGACTCGCGCCGACCTCAGTCCGCACGATTCGGCCTCCCGGTTCAAGGGCCTCGGGGTCGACGTGTTCCTCGGCGCAGGTCGTTTCACTGCGCCGTACCTGGTTGAAGTCGGCGGAAAGTCACTCCGGTATCACCGAGCAGTGATCGCCACTGGGGCACGGGCGCTTCGGCCGACGATGCCGGGGCTTGCGGAAGCCGGGTACCTGACGAACGAATCCGTATTCGCTCTGACCGAGTTGCCCCGGCGGCTCGCAGTCATCGGGGCCGGACCGATCGGGTGCGAACTTGCCCAGGCGTTCGCCCGGTTCGGATCGAAGGTCACGATTATTGGCAACCATCCACAAGTTTTGCCCAAGGAAGACCGCGAGGCCGCAGACCGGGTCGAGGCGGCACTCCGCCGTGATGAGATCGCCCTCACGCTCGGGTGCCAGGTCACGCGAGTCGAACGGCGTGGCGCGGACAAAATCTTGCACCTCCTGTGTGGCGGTGTGCCCCAGGAACTGGCGGTCGATGAGATTCTCGTCGGGGCCGGCCGTGTGCCGAACGTTGACGGGCTGAATTTGGAAGGGGTCGGGGTTGCCTTCGACAAGCTGACCGGCGTGACCGTGGACGACCGGTTGCGGACGACCAACGAGCATGTCTACGCCGCCGGCGATGTCTGCTCGCGGTACAAGTTCACGCACGCGGCCGACGCGATGGCCCGCATCGTCATTCAAAACGCACTCTTCAAGGGTCGGGCGAAAGCCTCCGCCCTCACGATCCCGTGGTGTACCTACACCGACCCGGAAATCGCCCACGTCGGGTTGTACGAGCACGAGGCGAAGGAGCGGGGAATCGCCTACCGTGCGTTGACCCAGGAGTTGAATCGCGTCGATCGCGCGATCCTGGACGGCGAGGAAGAGGGGTTCGTGAAGGTTCTCGTGCATCCCAAGAACGACACGATCCTCGGCGCGACTGTTGTGGCAACTCACGCCGGCGATCTGATCTCGGAAATCACCGTAACGATGGTCGGAAAGCTTGGGTTGGGCACAATCGCCAAGACGATCCACCCGTACCCGACGCAGGGCGAGGCGATCAAAAAAGTCGGTGACGCTTTCAACCGCACCCGGCTGACGCCAACTGTGAAGTGGCTATTCGAAAAGTGGTTGGCTTGGAGTCGGCGGTGACTCTGACAGGTCTCCTCTTCCCTGTTCCCTCTTCCCTTCATTCCGCATTCCTCAATCAAAAAAGCTTCGCGGGCCGGGAGTAGGAGTTGTGGCGCACCGAATTGATATCGCATTCGTTACCGAATTGGCACTGTCAGGATTTGGCTTCATCGAAGGGTGGATTCCCGATTGTGGAACAACTTGGAAAGAACCAGCGTGGCGGGGCATGTCACG
This sequence comes from Limnoglobus sp., assembly GCA_041742055.1. GTDB lineage: Bacteria > Planctomycetota > Planctomycetia > Gemmatales > Gemmataceae > Limnoglobus. The sequence continues at coordinate 6,658 of JBGSJI010000023.1, forward strand.
CCGGTCGGGAGGAATGGTCATTGTGCCGCAGGCGTCGCGCCTCCGTTCGGATGCCGCAGCGGAGTTCTTGGTCGAGTCTGATGATCAAATAGCGATGTAATGCTCACTATATTGATATCGATGGTATGACTGGCAATTGTGAAGCAAAAAGGTCGCATTCGGGCACGATTTGCAGCAGATTTTGACCCATTTTGGACCGATTTCCGCCGAGTTTAGGCGTCATTTCCGACGAGTTGCGGATAAAAATGCGGGCGAATGCGGGGCGACCCGCGACGATCGCGTTTATTCTCTCGCGCCAATTAGCTTCGGCATGAAATTCGTCGTTCCGCGTAAAGTGTTCATTGTTTCAGTAACTGTTCAAAATTGACGCAAATATTGTGGCGCATAGATGGTTCCGGAATTTGAGAATGGGTCCGGAGTCGGGTGGGGCGCTGGCGCCGGAGTCATCCGGCACAGGAGGAACCGCTTGATTGCTCATGACAGATCAGGTCAGCAGTTGAAGTTGGATGCGTTTGGGAATCTGCCGAGGGTTCTCCGGCATCGCTTCCGCCGCACCCGTTGCGCCGACGTGCTCGTTTGTCTGTACTTCGCCATAAAGGGTAAACGGACTGGCGCTCCCGATCTTGACCGTCACCAGTTCGCCCACCATCCGATCGTGCCCGTCGAAGACCACGATATGATCGGTCATGGTCCGGCCGGTCAACTGCCGCATTGGACCGGCTTCACGCTCTCCGTGCCGGCTGGGGCCCTCAACCAGAACCTCCACCGTTCGACCCACCTGCAATTTGTGATCCTCGTGGCTGTTGGCATTCTGCACAGCAAGGAGATCGTTGTTGCGGCGCTTTTTCACATCCTCCGGGATGTCGTCCGCCCAGCGGTCCGCCGCCTTCGTGCCCGGTCGCTCGCTGTACTTGAAAATAAACGAATTCTTGAATTGGGATTCCCGAACCAGATCCATGGAAAGCTGAAAGCTCTCTTCGGATTCGCCGCAGAAGCCGACAATGAAGTCGCTGGAAACCGCGACACCGGGAATGCGCTCACGGCAGCGGGCCAGCATCTCTCGATACTCGCCAACCGTGTAATTCCGCTTCATCCTCTTGAGCATCTCGTTGCAGCCGGACTGAGCAGGGACGTGCAGATACTTCACGACCTTGGGTAGTTCACGCACCGCATCGAGAAGATCGTTGGTCATGTCCTTAGGGTAATTGGTCACGAACTTGATGCGATCCAGGCCGGAAATCTCATGCATCTTCGCGATGAGATCGCTCAATCGCGTGCGCCGGCCGTCACCGTGATCGAATACGAAACTGTTCACGGTCTGACCGATCAGCGTGACTTCCCGGCAACCTTGTTCGACGAGTTGGCGAACCTCGAGGAGAATATGATCGGGATGGCGGCTTTGTTCCGGTCCTCGTGTGCTGGGAACCACGCAGTAAGTGCAGAACTTATCGCAGCCGATCTGCACGCGAACAAATGCCTGAAACGGCGTTGGCCGCATACTGGGGTCGCGGGTGGGATCGTAGCTTTCGAAGCTCGCTTCCACTTCATGCCGTCCGCCGTCCGCACGACCGAGGCTCAATGCGTACTGCGGTTGCCGCGTGATGCGTGCCTGCTCGACGAGTTCCGGAATCCGTGCGAGTTGCCCCGTGCCGACCACGAGGTCCACATACGCGGCCCGCTCGCGGAGCGAATGCTGATCCTTTTGAGCCATACAGCCGATCACACCGACTACCGCATCCGGGTTCTGCCGTTTGAACGGAGCAACGCGACCCAGAGCGGAGAAGGTTTTCTCTTCGGCATGCTCCCGGACGGAGCAGGTATTGAAGAGCATGAGATCCGCTTCCGCAGGCTGATCGGTCAGATCGTATCCCTGTTTGCGAAGCGCTCCGATGACCAACTCGCTGTCCAGAACGTTCATCTGGCAGCCGACCGTTTCGATGTAGACTTTGTTCGTTCGCATGGTTCGGGATTCCGTTTTCAACGGGGCCGATGGATTAGGAACTGCTTAGTCTAGGACTTGCCGGGGATTTAGTCCTTGAACATGGTTGAAGGAGATCGAAATCGTTCGAGGGAAACAGGGATTCTTTCGCCTTTGAGGTTATCGGCGTTCCGCTGGACCGCTTCCGCCAGCGCCAGCGAAAAGTCCCGATGCTGTGAAAGGAAATCCTGAAACCGACCGACCACAATCGGCTTCTTGAGAAGCGGATCGATCGCCGAACGGATCATGGTGTTCGACTCTTTTGCCTTGTCCTGTGTGGACAAAACGATCCCAAGACCAAGTCGGGACGCAATCGAATAGATTGGGAACTGATTATCGATGATCCGCGGACGGCCTTCGCTTTTCTCTTCTCCGAGTTGAACGAAAACTTTCTCTGCTTCCTCAATGCGGTACTCTTTCAGATACAGCAAACCCAGATCAAGGCTGGTGGCGATGATCTCGCTGGGTGTCGCTCCACGCTTATCCAATCGGCCGCGCAATTCGCGTTCGCGAGAGCTGACCAACTGAATTCCTTCTGGTAACCGTGCATCCGGCAATCCGGGTTGGGCACTTGGTGCTGCCGCCGTTGCCGGAGGATGAAGTCGGCCGAAAAGAAACCATCCGATCGCGAAAAAGGCACCGATCGCCAGTATCCCCAGAATGCGTGCCGGCCAGCGCGATGACGGGTCCGGCAGCACGAGCTGGACGGTGGTCGTATTCGGGAGCATCAACGGGACGCTGCCGTTCGCAAGCGTTCCGCTGGCGGAGGGCACAGGAAGATTGAGCGTGGCTCCTTCGCGAAGTCGGACCACATCGCGCAGAATATCCTTCGCCGTCTGATACCGGTCTTCGCCGCGCTTCGCCATCATTTTGTGAACGAGGGCACATAGATCGGCAGGCAGATCGGGGCGGATGGTGTGAAGCGGTTCCGGAAGTTCGTTGACATGCTTCATCGCGACATCAATCGCATTCGTGCCGTTGAACGGCGGTTGTCCGGCCAGCATGTGATAACATGTGACACCAAAACTGTAGATGTCGCTGCGGTGATCGGTGGCTTGACCGCGAACCTGTTCGGGCGACATGTACAACGGTGTGCCCAGCGTAACGCCCGACTGCGTGAGATTGAGTGGCTGCTGGTCGTTGATGGTCAGTCGCGAGAGACCGAAGTCCGTGACTTTGACTTCGACTTTTTTAGTGAGAAGGATATTTTCAGGTTTGATGTCGCGATGGACGATCCCAAGTTCGCTGGCTCGTTGGAGTGCGGCGGCGACTTGGCGGATGATCGCAAGCGCGATCGGTAAATCGGGAGGCCCTTTACGCTCCAGAAAATCGCGAAGATTCCGACCCTCGACATACTCGAGCGCCATGAACCGCAATCCTTCGAATTCCCCAATGGCATAGACTTGAACGATGTTGGGGTGGCTAATCCGTGCGACGGCCTCCGCTTCCGCCTGAAAACGCTTCAACGCCGTCGCATTCTCCGAAAGATCCCCGCGAAGCAGTTTGAGTGCGACCTCGCGCTTCAGCGAAAGCTGGCGGGCCAGATAAACCTGACCCATTCCGCCCTGTCCTAATTTTCGGAGAACCTGAAAATCGCCTAACGTCCGTCCGGTCAAATCCGGTGGAGCCTTGGAATCCGATTCCGTGTTGCGATCCGACATGGACTCTGGTCCGGTCATGAGGAGAATTCCTGTATCGTAGCCGGATCGGCGGAAAGGTTGAATCCTCCATCACGGAAATTTCCAGACCCTTTCAGAACGTTCCTTACAATTCTATCATCCTCCCGTATCTTCCGAACTCCAGAGCCGGGACTGCCATGTCGATTGTTGGTATCGACCTTGGAACGACATACTCCGCCATTGCCACGCTTGACGATCGCGGACGCCCCTACACTCTGCCGAACCGCGATGGGGATCTACTTACTCCGTCGGCGGTGTATCTCACCGCAAATGGCGAAGCGATTGTGGGCCAACCCGCACTCGATGTGATGATGGAGCATCCCGGTGACGTCGCCACGCTGATGAAGCGGAAAATGGGGCATGCCGATCTCGGTCGCCTCGTCGGCGGTCGATCGTTTCGCCCCGAGACGCTCTCCGCTGTCATCCTTCGCAAACTCGTACAGGATGCAGAAGCGCAGATCGGACCCGTGACCGAAGCCGTCATCACGGTCCCCGCTTATTTCGACGACTCGCGCCGCAAAGCCACGATGGACGCCGGGAAAATCGCGGGGCTGAACGTCATCGATATTCTCGATGAACCCTCCGCCGCCGCACTCGCTTACACCATCCAGACCGCCGGTACGGGGCAGATCCCCGAAGGCGCACCCAAAACTGTCATCGTCTACGATCTGGGCGGCGGGACTTTTGACGTCACACTCGTGCAGTTGTCCAAAAAGAAGTTCCGCGTACTTGGAATCGAAGGCGATGTCCGGCTGGGGGGCAAGGACTGGGACGACCGACTGGTGAACTATGTCGCGGATCAGTTCAAGCAGCAGTTCGGGAGTGATCCGCGGACCGACGAGCAATCGATGGCGCTGTTGCATGCGGCAACCGAACGCGCCAAGCGGACCTTATCGAAGGTGGAAAATGCCACCATCACCTGTGTCCACGATGGTAAGCGGCTTTCGGTGCCGGTCACGCGGGATCTGTTCGAAAATCTGACTCGCGATCTCCTGATTCGCACGCGGTTGACCACGCAACAGGTCGTGGCCAGTGCGGGCCTGACCTGGGACCGAGTGGATAAAGTGCTCATGGTCGGCGGTTCCACGCACATGCCCATGACGGCCCGCATGCTCCGCGAACTGACCGGGCGTGACGCCGATCGCACGCTCTCCGTCAGCGAGGTCGTGGCCCGGGGCGCGGCCGCGCATGCGGGGATCGTCTCCGCGAAACTCTCGAACACCAAACTCGCCGCTGGTTCCTCCGCCATCGCTGATATCGTCGAAGTGAGCGTCAACGCCCACAGCCTTGGCGTCGAAGTCCGCAAGGGCGAGGAACGGCTCAACAACAAGCTGATTCTCAAGAACACGCAATTGCCCGCCGCGACGAGCCGTGTTTACTACACGAATAAAGACGGGCAGACCAAGGTCCGCGTGCGGATCCTTCAGGGCGAAGCGAACCAGTCGGCGGCATGCATTCCCATCGGCGATTGCTGGGTGGACGGCTTGCAGGAAAGAATGCCGAAAGGTGCGCCGGTTCAGGTCCGCTGCGGCGTTGCAGCGAATGGACTGATCGAGGTGATGGCACTGGACATGACCAGTGGCAAAATGGCGAAGGCGGAGATTCACCGAACGGGCGGGCTGGAAGAAAAAGATCTTCAGGCCGAAGCGGCGTGGCTCAAGGGGCTTAAGATTCAGTAATCTGCATTCCAATTTACTATATATTTGTACATTTTGAAAATGCATTCACTCCACGATTCACTTTTTACAAAGCCATGTGGACGACTCCGCCACCGCCCTGCGCACGCTCGTGGCGGAGTCCTTCAAATGCCTGCTCGTCTTTCCACCGACACTGCCACACCCTAGCCTGGAACCGTTCCCAGATTTCGGAAGCGCCTATGCGCCATAAGCACTTACGTCAATTTTGTCCAGTTACTGAAATGATGAACACGACACAAGGAGCGACGTTTTTCATGCGGAACCTGATTCACGTGAAGACATAAGTCCGGTCTGCGCTTGGCGAACGTCACTCCATTTTCTTGCGCTCGTCGCGGGTCTCCGACCCCGACGAAATCGACGACCGCAGGTCTCCATCGCTAGCCCGTTTTTCATCCGCAACTTGC
>JBGSJI010000024.1:0-59247 GCA_041742055.1 Limnoglobus sp.
AACACGGCCTGCGCAAACTGCTGCTCCATGACCGCCCTCCTTGACGAGACCAGATGATCCCACTGCGGTCACGCAGCTGATCATCTCTAGATACCATCATGATAACGGCTTGCGACGCAAAAAGATGTTTACAGCAGTGGACGTAAGTCCCCCGAGTCTTCGTATCAGTCCTCCAATCACTCGGAGGGTTGACACCCTCCGCTCAGTATTCAAGAGCTCGGAGGGTTGACACCCTCCGCTCAGTATTCAAGAGCTCGGAGGGTTCGCCCCCTCCGCTCGAAACACGCCCCACATCCGCAAGCAAACTAATGACTCTCCCCGCAAAATGATAAACTAATCCCACTCTCAAAACTCGATTCTCCGCCCGGGAGCCTCTCTGCCATGGTGCGATTTCTCTGCCCCTGCCTCCTTGTACTCGCGATCCTTCAACCCGCCGCCGCACAACTTCCGCCGGACAAGGCGCTCACCACCATGAAGGCCGGCGATGGCTTGCAGGTCGAACTCTTCGCCAGCGAGCCGATGCTCTTGAATCCCACAGCCATCGACGTCGACCACCTCGGCCGCGTCTGGGTGGCGGAGGCGGTGAATTACCGCCGCAAGCCGTTCGGCCGGCCAACGCTTCGCGATGACGGCGATCGCATCGTGATCCTCACGGACAAGGACGGCGACGGCAAAGCGGACGAATCCACCGTCTTCTACCAAAGCCCGGAACTGATTGCACCGCTCAGCGTGCTGGTGCTGCCGCAGGCGAACTCGAAATCGCTCCGTGTCCTCGTCGCGCAGTCGCCCAACATCCTCGAATTCTGGGATCGTGACGGCGACCTCAAGGCCGACGGACCACCCACGAAGTTCCTCACCGGCTTCGGTGGAATCGACCACGACCACGGCGTTCATGGCCTCAGTGTTGGTCCGGATGGCAAGCTCTACTTCACGGTGGGCGATAGCGGAGTGACCGGTCTCCAGTCGAAGGATGGCAAAGGGCCGAAGTACGTCAGCAATAACACCACGATTCAGAAGGGCACGGTTTGGCGCTGCGACCTCGACGGCAACAATGTCGAGCTGATCGCCCACAACTTCCGCAACAATTACGAGGCCTGCGTCGACAGCTTCGGCGAAATCTGGCTCTCGGACAACGACGACGACGGCAACCAGCAGACGCGTATCTGCTTCGTGATGCCTGGCGGCAACTACGGCTACGGCCCGCGCGGCCCCGGCCAGACCCACTGGCACGAGGAGCAGCCCGGCATCGTCCACAAGGCGATGCGCACCGGCTTCGGCTCCCCCACCGGTATCTGCTTCTACGAAGGCACGCTGCTGCCGAAGCAGTACCAGGGCGATCTGATCCACGCCGACGCGGGGCCGCGCGAGATCCGCTACTTCCAGCGCAAGCCGAAGGGGGCGGGGTACGAGCTGGACAAGATCAACATGCTGACGAGCACAGACAACTGGTTCCGGCCGAGCGACGTCTGCGTGGCCCCGGACGGCAGCGTCTTCGTGGCCGACTGGTACGACCCCGGCGTCGGCGGCCACGGCATGGGCGACTGGACGCGCGGCCGCATCTATCGGCTGACGCCGACGGGGCACAAGGGGTACACGGTGCCGGAGGTGAAGCTGGAGACGAAGGAGGGTATCAAGGCGGCACTAAAGAGTCCAAACTTGGCAGCGCAGGCTTACGCGAAAGAGGTTCTGAGGAAAGCCTCGAAGGAGGATGTCGTCGCGCTTGCAAAAGCTCTATTCGGCGAACAGAGCAACATGAACCATCTGTTCCGTCTCTTTTGGTTCGCCCCGATCACAAAGGGATCGACCCCAAATGCCGATGCCGAACTCATTGGGTTGACGACGGAGTATTCCAGGGCAATTCAAGCCAACAAGCAACTGCTCTCCGCTGTCATCCGCATCGGAAATCAACGGAATGCACTCGAATTTGAGCCGTTCAAAGAAACGGAAATTCGAGATGTCGCGATTGAGATGCCAGGGATCGAAGGAGCAGCCGCACGGGAATATCTGCTAGGCCTGCGGCTTTCACCCTCGAATCCGGCGAAGTTTTTTTTCTACCATCTAGCGAAGAAGTATGACGGCCAAGACCACTTCTACCGCGCCGCCCTCAACATCGCTTGCGGCACCGACCCGGAGCGGCGCGACAAGATCCTCGCCGACTTCGAGAAGCACTTCCCCGAGTGGAACGACAAGGTTGCGGACCTCGTGTGGGAACTGCGCCCCAAGAGTATGCTGCCGAAGATGGAACGGCTGATGGCCGACGCGAAGCTGACGGCGGCGCAGAAGGCCCGCATCGTCGATATCCTTGCCGTCAACGACGACTCCGCCGCCGGGCAGACCATGCTCAAGCTGCTCACGTCCTCGTCCTCCGCCGAAGTCAAAGCAAGTGCGCTCGAGAAGCTCAAGCTCTTCCTTCCCACGAAATGGAACGCGCTCGCCAAGGCACCGGAACTGGAAGAGGCGATCCGCAACTTGCTGAAATCGGACGCGACCCGCATTGCGGGGCTAGAGCTGATCGGTACTGCACGTTTGAACACAATGCTGAAGGATGTGCTGGCGATCGCGCAGAAGAGCAGCGACCCCGGCACCGCCTACCGCACGCTCGCACAGCTCAATTCCCCCGCCGCCGCGACGGCACTGGAGGAACTGCTGGAATTCGCCAAGACCAAAAAGCAGACCAACGAGATCATGCAGGCGTTCGGCAGCATGATCGGCAACGGCCGCACCCCCGCCAGCGAAACCGCCCTCAAAGTGCTGAGCAACGTGGTGAACGCCAAGGACGCGGATGCGGATATCCGCCGCACCGCCATCGAAGGACTGGCGGGGAGCCGGCCCGGCACCGACTGGCTGCTCAAGCTGAAGGAAGACGGAGCGTTTCCTTCAGACTTCATCGCCAGCACCGGGCGACTGCTGCGGAACAGCCCGTTCCAGGGCCAGAGGAACAAGGCGATGATCCTTTTCCCCGCACCGGGCAAGCTCGACCCGAAGAAGCTTCCGCCGATCAGCGAACTGATCAAGCGCGTGGGCAATCCGGACAACGGCCGGGCGGTGCTGGCCAAGAGCATCACGAGCGAGGTGCAATGCCTCAAGTGCCATATGGTGCGAGGGCAGGGCGGACAGATCGGCCCGGACCTGAGCATGATCGGCAAGAAGGCGAGCAAGGAGAACCTGTACGACTCGCTGCTGACGCCGTCGAAGGCGATCGCGGACCAGTATGTGAGCTGGAAGCTCGACAGCGACGACGGCCAGAGCATCACCGGGCTGCTGGTGGGCGAGACGGAGACCACGCTGACGATCCGCGATGCGAATGGCAAGGATCATGAGTTCCCGGCGAAGGGGACCGACCGGAAGAAATCGCTGACGTCCATCATGCCCGAAGGGCTGGTGGCGACGCTGACGGAAGATGAGCTGGTGGATGTGGTCGAGTATCTGACGAAACTGCAGACGCCATCGCTGACGCCGGATTCGTGGATGGTGGTGGGGCCGTTCGCTTCGCCCGGCGGAAATGCGGGGCTGGACAAGACGTTCGGCCCGGAGAAGGGTTTCGATGCGGGTGCGAGGTTCGACGGAAAAGGCTGGATGCGCGTGCGACCGGCCGCCAACGGCTACATCGATCTGGCGGCGCTGCATGGAGCGAAGGGGAACAATTCGGTGTCGTTCGCGTTCGTGTCGGTCGATTCCCCGGAGGCGGTGGAAGCGACGATCCTGATTGGCACGGATGATGGGGCGGTGCTGAGAGTCAATGACAGGGAAGTGTTCCGCTCGACGGCGACGCGAGCGGCCGCGCCAGCGCAGGAGACGATGAAGGTGAAATTGAACAAGGGCGCGAATTCAGTACTGCTGAAGATCGCGAATGGGAACAATCCGCATGGGTTTTACTTCACAATCGAGGGGATTCCGGAGGTTTTGAAGAAGTAAATGGCCCGAATCGGGGCGATTTTCCGGGAATTGGCGGGTCGAATCCGCAGGGCGGCGGCGATTCGGGGAGAAGCGGGCTGATGGTTTTGCTTCTCCCGGTCGATCTGTGCTGGAGGAGAAATCGACGTAAGTGCTTATGCGGCATAAGCGCTTCCGAAATTTGGGAGTCTTTCCACGGTAGGGTGTGGCACTGTCGGCGGAAAGACTTCAGTTGTGACCATAACGGGAGGGTTTTTGCCGCGACGGGTAGCCGAACGGTTGGGCGAATCCCACTATATCTTGATCATTCCACTCCAAGGTTCATCACATCATGACTCAGCAGACGCTTATTTTGCTTAAACCGGATGCCGTGCAGCGGCGGTTGGCGGGCGAGATCATCGGGCGGTTCGAGCGCAAGGGGCTACGCCTTGTGGGTTTGAAGCTGGTGCAGGCTTCGCGGGAGTTGGCGGAGAAGCACTATGCGGTGCACAAGGGGAAGCCGTTTTATGAGTCGCTGCTGTCGTTTCTGACGAGCGGTCCGACGATCGCGATGGTGTGGGAAGGCCGCGAGGCGGTGATTGTGGGGCGGAACCTGATGGGGATCACGGACGGCGCGAAGTCGCCTCCGGGTACGATCCGCGGGGACTTCGCGATCAGCGTGCAGAACAACCTCGTACACGGCAGCGACAGCCCGGAGAACGCGGCGATTGAGATCGGGTTGTGGTTCACGGCGGGGGAGCTGGTGAACTTCGAGTGTGTGGATATGAAGTGGATTGGCTAAGGGCTCGTCATCTCCGGTAGACAGCGCCGTCGTGATTGAGCAGCAGCAGCGCGAGTTGGGTTGCGGCGGCGAGTTCCACTTTGTCGAGGGCGGGATCCACCTTTTTCTCACCGACAGCGAGCAGGCGCTCCGCGGCCTTTGAATTCTTGTTGTACATCGCTTTCTGTTCTTCCAGGAACTGCAGCAGGATCTTCGCCTCTCGCTCGTTGGGCTTCCGGTTGAGTACGAGATCGAACGCCCAATCCACATGTTTCGCTGGCGTATCGCCACCGTCCTTGAGTATGCGCTGGCCGAGGAAGAGAGCGGCTTCGACCATTTGCGGATCGTTGAGCAGCGCCAGCGCCTGGAGCGGCGTGCTGGTGGGCTGCCTGCGGACGGCGCAGTTGCTGCGATCGGCGGCGTCGAAGATGGTCATCTGCGGGTGTGGGGCGGTGCGCTTCCAGATGGTGTAGAGGCTGCGGCGGTGAAGATCGTCGCCCTTCGACATCGGATAGTGCGGGCGGCCCATGGCTTCATTCCAGAGGCCCTCCGGCTGATACGGATACACGCTTGGGCCACCGAGTTTTTCCTTGAGCAAGCCGCTGAGCATCAGCGCCTGATCGCGCATCATCTCGGCGCTGAGCCGGCGAACAGGCGCATGCGAAAGCCAATGGTTGTAGGGATCTTTTTCCCGCGATTCCGGAGACGCTTGCGACGATTGCCGGTAGGTGGCGCTGAGCGCGATTTGCTTAAGCATGCGTTTGATATCGAAGTCCTTAGTGAAATCTCGTGCGAGCCAGTCCAAGAGTTCCGGATGCGTCGGCGGGGTGCCGGTGGTGCCGAAGTTCTCGCTGGTTTCGACAAGGCCGCGACCGAACATCTGCTGCCAGAGTCGATTGACCGCCACGCGAGCGAAAAGCGGATGATCTTTGTGCGTGAGCCAACGGGCCAGTCCGAGGCGATTGCGTGGGAGGTCTTGCGGGAACGGCGGAAGGGCTTGTGGTGTCTGAGCGGTGACGGGATCGCCGGGCGCATCGTACGCGCCGCGTTTGAGCACGAAGGCGGGCTTGGGATTCGGCATCTCATCCATCACCATCGCTTCGGGAATCGGGTTCACAAAACTGTTCAACTTCTTTCGAGCTTCGTGCCATTCTTTGGCAGCATCCTGTGTCGCTTTGTTTTGAGAGGAACAAAAGTACTCGAAGAGTTCGTCCTCACTTGGCGCACGTTCAAGGCCAGCGACCCTTGCGATCTCGATTGAAGTGAGTGCGCGATTGTAGATCCGCAGATCATCGACACCACCGCCCTTGAATCCGTTATCGCGAAAACGGTAACCGATCTGCATGCTCGGCTCGCCACCTTCGTAGATGATGTCCTTGCGAAGTTTATCGCGGACGATTTCGCAGGGGACGACCGCACCGTTGATCGCGATCTTTAAACCGCTGGCGCGGCTCGTGCCATCGTAGCTCACGGCTACGTGAGTCCATTCGTTCTCTTTGAGCTTTTGATTGGTTACGACTTTGAGCGAATTGCCAGGCCACATGTGATGGAGGCCGAAAGCGACTCTGCCGGATTCGAGGAGCAATTCGTAGCCCCGGCTCCCCGCATCGATCGGTGCACGACTGTGATGCAAGACCACGGCGCGGGGTTCATGCTTGAGGGATTTGATCCAGAGTGCGATGGAAAACGGATCGCTTCGCGAGAACGCACCAACACCCGGGAGATCAAATCCATTCTCCCCATTCAGTACCGCCGCCTTTTCTAATCGACCTGCCTCCAGAGTTGGTCCGTCGTGCCCGTTCGCTGACTGTTTTGGATTCACGAGATTTGGTGATTTGATGGCGGTCAGTTCGTCGAACGGCCAATACCCGATCAAACCCTTCGCTTCGATCTTTGCCTTGTTCTCTGCTTTCCATTTTTCAAAATCAGATTTCGACTTCTCTCGAGCATCTCGCCATGCTGCCTCTTTTGCCGTTGCCTCTTGCTTCAATTTTCCGATCGCTGCATCCTGCTCCGCCGTCGAGAGTAGTAACGTCGGTACGGGCATGGCGGTCGTGAAGTAACTCGTCTGACCGCTTTCGTCGATGTTCTGAAAGAAGGCGAAGAGCTGATAGAACTCCTTTTGTGTGAACGGATCGTACTTGTGATCGTGACAGCGGCAGCATTCGAGCGTTTGCCCAAGAAAGGCTGTGCCGAATGTCGTGACGCGATCGACGACGTAAGCGACGCGAAACTCTTCTTCGACCACGCCGCCTTCTTCATTCTGCATGTGCAACCGATTGAATGCCGTGGCCAGCCGCTGCGACTTGGTGGCATTCGGCAGGAGATCGCCGGCGAGTTGTTCGATGACGAATTGATCGTATTTCTGATTGGAATTGAAGGCGTTGATGACCCAGTCGCGATAAGCCCACATGTGCCGGAATCGATCCGACTGATACCCGTGGGTATCGGCGTACCGCGCGACATCGAGCCAATCGGCTGCCATGCGCTCGCCATAGCGTGGCGACGCCAGCAGACGATTCACCACCTTCTCGAATGCCTGAGGTGAATCGTCGTTTGCAAATGCTTCACGCTCTTCCCAAGTGGGTGGTATGCCGGTGAGATCCAAGGTGACCCGTCGCAGCCAGACCGACTTTTCCGCCGGGCCGACTGGCTTGAGGCCGTACAGGCTGACTCGAGATTGAATGAAACCGTCGATCGGGTTCCCTGATTCGGGTCGCGGATTATTGATCGATCGCGGTAAGGGCACATACGCCCAATGCTGACCCCAGACGGCTCCTTCATCGACCCACTTTCGCAAAGTCTCAATTTGCTTGGGTGTCAGTTTGCGATTCGAATCCGGTGGCGGCATGCGTTCGAGTTCATCGGCACTTGAGATCCGCATGATGACTTCGCTTTCCTTGCTCTTTCCCGGAACAATCATGCTCCGATTGCGTTTCTTTTTGAACGCGCCGTCCTGAGTGTCCAAGCGCAATGCTGCCTGGCGGGCGGTTTCATCCGGTCCGTGGCAGTGGAAACAATTGTCTGAGAGAATGGGTAACACATCGCGAGCGAAGTCGATTTCGCCTGCGGAGAGACTGGTTGCTCCAAGCAACGCTGCCGAGAAGATCAAAGCTATTCGTCTCATTCCAAAGGCTCTCAAACATTGAGTGTGACTGATGACGCTGTTATTTTAATCGAACGAGCGGCGCTTAACAGAAGTTATTGTCTCCGCAGAGAATTTCCGTCTCGACTCAGAGGAAAAGTGACACATTGGTATCTTTACTTGAAACGCTCCATTCTTTGAGTTCTGAATCACGAAATCATGATAAGGTTGATTAGGTTATCTGATGTCACATAACGATCCTATTCAGTTGGCCGACATGACCGCGACCGAGAAATCAGATACTCAAGCCCAAAGCGCTAAGCTTCCCCCGGAATTGGTGAATCATCCCCGCTACCGGGTCTTAAGCCTGCTCGGCGCGGGCGGGATGGGGATGGTCTACCGTGCTGAGCATGTCCTGATGGGGCGTACAGTTGCGCTCAAAGTCATGGCTCAACGATTCACTTCAAACCCGACCGCCGTGGAGCGATTTCGACGGGAAGTCCGTGCCGCTGCGAAATTAGCGCATCCGAATATTGTGACCGCCTACGACGCCGACGAAGCGGAAGGCCGGCACTTTCTCGTCATGGAATATGTCGAAGGCGTCAGCCTGGAACGTCTCGTGAATCGCCGCGGACCGCTCCCTGTCGCTGCGGCCTGCCATATCGTCCGAATCGCCGCGCTGGGGCTTCAACACGCACATGGCAAAGGGATGGTCCACCGGGATATCAAGCCGCAGAATGTCATGGTCAATCGCAAAGGCGTCGTCAAGATTCTCGACTTTGGCTTGGCACGTCTGGCGACCGAAACGGAATTACCTGCCGATGATTTGACCGGTTCAACGGGATCGGAGAACGGCGGCATTACCGGCACGAATATCGTAATGGGAACGCCGGACTATCTTTCACCAGAACAAGCTCGGAGCACGCGTGATGTTGATCATCGATCGGATCTTTACAGCTTGGGGTGTCTGTTTTATTTTGCGTTAAGCGGGCGCCCTCCGTTTGCTGAGGCACATTCAGCATTCGACAAGGTCATCGCTCATACGACGGAACAACCCAAGCCCATATCTGACTTTCGTACCGATATTCCGGATGAAATCAAATCGATACTGTTACGGATGATGGCCAAAGATCCTGGTGAACGATTTGCCAGCGCCAGTGACGTTGCGAACGCACTGCAGCCCTTCTCCAAAAACCAAACGGCAAGTCATGCCCAGGCAAATAGCTTTATTGCGATTCCACTGATTGAGTCGATCCCTGTCGATGAATTTGAAATTCCTGAAGTCACGCCACACTTTGATCAAGAAACGTCAGTTGTGCCAAGTCGAAAGCAACAGAAAAACGCACCTCGACATCACTCAGGCAGAAGGAAATGGATCAGAATCGGTGCGATCGCATTGGGCATCGTATTTCTGAGTGTGATTCTCCGAACGAGTCAAAACGACACTACCAACACAACGGCTTTGAATCCGCCGAATGAAACTCGGCCATTCGCGACGCCGAATCTCTTCGTCCGCCAACCGCATGTTCTGTTTGTGCTCCCAAAACTCGGGATGGCGTTCGAGGATCTTGACCTGATCCGTCAACGACTTATCGAACGCGGTGCGAAAGTGAGCTATTGCTCTCGATCTCGAGGACAAGTTGAATTCACAGGTGATCAACAATCAACGCCCGTTAACGTGGATTGGGCCTTTTCCGAGATTCCCGTTTCCGACATCGACGCCATCGTATTTCCCGGTCCGCAGATTTCCGATTGGATTCAACTTGGGGAATCCCGTCGCCAGCTTGAGCGGATCGTACGAACCATGAACGAATCTCACAAAGTGATTGCCGGTATCGGGACAGGCCAATCAACACTTATCCGATACGACTTGCTGAACGGAAAAACAGCTGCTCAACCGGATGAGTGGAATCTGCGTTCTAGGAATGAAAACTTCGGCAACGTCACCTGGGACCGATGGCGGCGCGTCGTCACGGATGACAATCTAGTCACAGCAAGCGGCGCACGCGACGGCCGACTCTTCGCCGATGCCATTCTCGCTGCGATCATCGATTAATTTTCGAACCCGACATAGGGGTTTGTTCGTTTCTCGAACCCAATCGTCGTAACCGGCCCGTGACCCGGATAAACCACCGTATCATCGGCCATCGGCCAAAGTTTTGCGTGGATATGAGTTTTGAGCTGTGAAAAGCTTCCGCCTGGAAAATCCGTTCGCCCGACACTTCCGCGAAAAAGGACATCTCCTCCAAATACGATGTTCGGTTGCACAGAAGCGATTCGATAAATCACGTGACCGGGCGAATGACCGGGTACTTCGCGGACTTCCAGTTCGATATCGGCAAATCTGACGAGCGATCCGTCTTTGACTGTCTGATCTGCAGGCGGGCTCGTAACGGACATTCCATATGAATCACTCAAGTTGAGCGTTGGATCGGTCAGCCATTCCACCTCGCCTTCTCCGATACAAATGGATGCGTTGGGAAATGCGGATTTGAGCGATGCGTTGCCGGCGATGTGGTCGAGATGCGCATGCGTATTGACGATCGTAACGAGTTGTAAATTCCGTTCGTGAAGTTGTTGGAGAATAAGTTCTGGCTCGAATCCTGGATCGATTACGAAAGCCTGAGATTGCCCACGCTTCCACACGATATAAGAATTTTCGCCAAACGGCTCTGAGACGACCGTTTCGATTTCGATCACGATGAAAGTTCCTCGTTGATTGCGGTTTCAGCTCAGGCAATGTGATCGTATAATTCTTGAACACACCAGACCCGATCCGAGGTCAAGAATGCGCGGAATCGTCATTGGAATTTTATTCTTTCCCGCAATTCAAATATCGAGTGTGGAGCCGAACATCGATCAGGAGTATTTTGAAAAGTCGGTCAGGCCGTTGATTATCGAACGCTGTCAAAAGTGTCACTCCACTGCAAAATCCAAAGGCGGGCTGGACCTCTCAACGTCATCCGGATTCCTTCGCGGTGGGGATACGGGGCCTGCATTCGACAAGAAGAATCCCGGAGAAAGTCTCATCCTCAAGGCGATTGCCTACGATCAAGACTTAAAAATGCCGCCGAGTGGGAAGCTCTCCGAATCAGAGTTGAAGGTGCTCAATGACTGGATTCAAGGCGGAGCGCCATGGGGAAAGGATGTGGGCAAGGTTTCTTCAGAAACTCATTCCTTTGATGTCCGCGCGATCGCAGCGGCGCATTGGGCATTTGAGCCTTTGAAACCGGGTGTCGGTACCATCGATTCACAGATTCGAGAGGGGCTCAGAAAGCAGGGACTCAAGCCCGCTGAGCCTGCGAATGCTGGAACGCTCCTCCGTCGGGTTATGTTCGACGTGACCGGCCTTCCGCCTTCACCTGAAGAATTGAAGAACTTTCGCCTCGAAGAGTATCCGCAACTCGTCGATCGGTTGTTGGCGTCGCCTCATTACGGTGAGCGCTGGGCACGCCATTGGTTGGATCTTGTTCGCTATGCGGAAACACGTGGGCATGAGTTCGATTTCGCCATACCGGACGCGTGGCGCTATCGGGACTATGTCGTTCGTGCATTCAACGAGAACATCCCATACGATCGCTTTGTTCGCGAACAGGTCGCTGGCGACCTTCTCAATCCCCGTTGGAATGCATCCGATCACACCAACGAGTCGATGATCGCAACGGGCTTCTGGCATTTTGGCGAAGGGATCCATTCGCCAGTCGATGTCCGTCAGAACGAAGCGGATCGAATCGACAACATGATCGATGTTTTCGGCAAAACGTTCTTAGGTCTGACGATCGCGTGTGCTCGCTGCCACGATCACAAGTTCGATCCGATCCGCACAGCGGATTACTATTCGCTTTACGGAATCCTTTCGAGTTCCCGATACGGGCACGAGCTGATCGATGATCCTCGTGAAGTGGAAAAAATCCTGAAGGAACTGCGAACACTTCGGCAACCGCTGCCCAAAGATCAGGCTCAACCGATTCCAGAAGCATGGGACGATTTCAGCGGAGACTGGCACAAGAACTGGTTCATCACCGGTCCGGCATTTCGACCCGGCCCGGGTTACCCGCACAGTGGCAGGGAATCTCTGAATCTTCAGGGTACGTTGAGATCCCCGACATTCCCCATTTCCAAACGGTATCTTGCCATACGTACAGCAGGAAAAGGAACGCAACTCCGTTTGATCCTGAATCACTTGCAATTGATACAGGATCCGATTTACGGGGGACTGAAACATGCAGTACAACACGGTGAAGAATTCCGATGGGTCGTTATCGATCTCCAGATGTGGCAAGGACAGAATGCTTATATCGAGTTGATCGATGACGGTCCCGGCTACGCCGCGATTCGCGAAGTCCGCTTTCTGGACTCGCCGCCGGCCGCCGGCCCGAAAGAATCGTGCCCCGCTCCCCACCCGATCCTGAATGATGGCTCAGTAATCGCAAAACTGGAATCGTCGCTCAATCGCTATCAGCATCGCGCGATCGCTATGGTGGACGGGAGCGGCTTGAACGAGCACGTGTTCATCCGCGGCAATCCCAAACTCAAAGGGCCCGAGGTCACGAGGCACTTTCTCGAAGTCTTCAGCGGACCGAATCAATCGTCTCCACCTCTCGGCAGCGGTCGCCTGGAACTCGCCAATTCGCTCGTTGACCCGACCAACAATCCACTCGTCGCACGAGTTTTCGTGAACCGCATCTGGCATCATTACTTCGGGACCGGGCTGGTTCCCACGCCGGACGACTTTGGCAAGTTGGGCCAGACACCCCGGAACCGTGAATTGCTCGACAACCTGGCCTCGGAGTTCATCCGCGATGGATGGAACATCAAGAATCTGCACCGCCGGATCCTGCTGAGCCAGACCTATCGGCAATCGTCCCTTCCGCATCCGGACACGGCTCAGTCGATTCCGACGATCGATCCACAAAATAAACTCCTTCACTGTGCTCCGGTCAAGCGGCTCGAAGCGGAGTCGATACGCGATGCGCTGTTGGCTATTTCCGGTCGGCTCGATCGAACAGTCGGCGGTCCGGGTGTTCTGCCGCATTTGACAGAATTCACAATTGGGAGAGGCCGACCAGGTGGAAACGGGCCTGTTGACGGAAATGGCAGAAGAAGCATTTACCTTCAAGTTCGTCGAAACTTCATCAATCCGTTTTTCTCCGCATTTGACTACCCTACACCCTTTACCACGATTGGGCGGAGAACCGTATCAAACGTTCCGGCGCAGGCTCTGGTGTTGTTGAACAATCCATTCGTGCTCGGTGAGACGTCGCGTTGGGCAAAGAATCTGTTGAAGATTCCCGCCGATTCGCGGATCGACCTGATGTATCAGTCGGCCTATGCTCGCAATGTGACACCGGAAGAGAAGATTCTGGCGAGGCAATTTATCGAAGAACAAACTCGGTCTCAGAGTGAATTGCAGGCCTGGACAGAACTCGCTCATGCTCTTGTGAACGCCAAGGAATTTATATTCTTGGAATAGCTCCTCTTTTCTTCGTGGTGGAACGTATTTAAGTCTACCTTTAATAATCTGAGACAGCGTGGAGCCGCTGATGATATCGATCTTCGCGTTTCTCGATACTTTGCGTTTGGCCAAACTGATCGAAGGCGCTCTCGCTACGATCGGTGGTTTTATCGTCGGTTACGTCCTTGCGATCGTGCTCGGCTGGATTTTTGACAAATTCCTCATCAAACGACGTTCCCCGGAATTTCTTCACAAAGTCATACGTCTGATTTTCGGCCTCGCAATCGCCATTCTCGTCGCCGTGTATTTTTTTGGAGGTGGAGGTGGAGGGGGTGGTACCGGTGAGAACAACAGTGAGGGAACGAGTTCGCAAGTTCAGGGACAACCGGATCCTTCTGATCCGACCGTGGTTCCACCCAGCACTTTACAACCCACCGATCCTGCAGGATTGCATGTGCGAATCACCATCCTGGGTGGTAACGAAGTGAAAGATGAGCGGTTTTATCAGGTGGATGACGATCCCACACCACACGCTTTGCCGGATATCAAATCCCGCATTCTTGCCAAGAAAGAGGTTTCGTCAGGAGCGTTGATTCTTGAAGTTCTTTTCTCACGACAATTTACTCTGCCTCAGGATCATCCTGCGGTGACGCAACTGACTTCTTGGGCACGGGATCGTGCTGGCGTGACAGTCACATTTCCCGCCGAGATGCCGTGATTTCTTATGTTTGTCGCGCCGCGAATTGTGTTTTTTGGAATGCCAAGAACCGGCAAGACGGGCTTATTACACGCCTTCGCCGATCCTGAAGCGCCGTTCCCTCTTTCATCAACTCAATCACCTGTACCGATTCGAAAACTGGCATCTGGCACGTTACTTTATGACGTGAATGGGACAAGTGCGAAAGAGATTATCGTCGATCCACGACAGATTGATCGCAAGGAACCAACCGCTGATCAGATCCGCAACGCCAATGCAATCGTCCTGGCGATCGATGCCACGGCAACGACCGAAACACAACTTGATCTCTTCCGTTCATTCGCCGCATTCCTTTCTGGTTTGGAAGAATCTCGTTGTAAAAACCGTGAAGTCGGTGGATTACCGGTCTTTCTGACTCTGACGAAATGCGATGCACTCTATCGACCGGGCGATGATCCTTCGACTTGGCTGCAGAGAGTCGAAGATCGGAAACACGCACTCCAGACCGCCTTCGAAGATTACCTTGCGAGTACCGGATCACCGACTCACCCCTTCGCCTTTGGTAGCATCGACGTCCATCTTGCTGCCACCGCACTGCAGTTTCCACCCGCTTCCGAATTCGAGTCGCTGGATTCTCCGTTTGGTATTGAGGAGTTAAAAGACGAGTGCGAGTCGGCGGCGCGAGCGCATGCGAATCGTGCCATTTCTTCGCATCGTCGACTGAGATGGACATTGGCCGGAGCCGGAACCACCATCGGCGGAATGATCGTCGCCTTGGGGATCCTGCTGTCAGCAGGACCAACTTCCGAAGTTGAGCAACTCATCCAGCGTATTCACTATTACCATGATCACGAAGGCAGTCCTGCCGTCCGGCTTTCCGATCGCGTGCGCCGGAACAATCTCAAAGAACTTCTCATCATGCGCCAAGACCGCGCATTCGCATTCCTTCCGACAGAACGGCAGGACTACCTCAACAGCCGGATTCGTGAAATCAATGATTACCAGAGCTATCGGGAGTTGTTTCATCCTCCACAGATCAGCCCCTCCGAAGTTCGCACTCTGCAGGATATCTCACAACTTGAAACGGATCTGAAAACCAGACTTCAGCCTCCGCCGGACTACCTAAAGACCTGGAGTGAAACCGAGGCCGTCAGCCTCGCCAAGAAATGGCAGGAGGATCTGGAATTGATTCGAGCAGCCGAACGGTCACTCAATGACTGGTATCGTGGTCTGATTCGCCAGGGTACTGCTCTGCTCATTGCATCGACGATTGACAATCGATGGAATGAAACGGTGAATCAACTTCTCAAAGAATCCGAACAGATTCCGTTCGATCCTGACCAGACATTGAAAGGTTCAGCAACACTTCGCATTCCGCGTGGGCAGGCGATTCTGAACACCATGCTTTTTGAATTTGATCGAATCGATCAGGCTCGATCCGACTGGACCGATACCAGAGAGCGCGTTCTCTCTCTTCGTAATCTCGGTGCGCAGATTGGTTTCATCGACATGGAGGGATTTCAATTATCGATTCCCGCACCCACAGACGATCGCTCCGTTTCCTCACGACTCGCGTCTGAACTCCTCGCCCAATGGAAACCGACAAAGTTCCTGATATCGGACTATCCGGATCCGATCCGGTCTAAGGTCCAACTCCGCCTCAATCAATTACAACTCGCTGCAGTACAACATGTGCACGAGATTCTGCGCTCACGAAGAAAAGATGATACTCTGGAATCCTGGCGACAGTCGGCCGAATGGTTCAAGGACGAGGATGCCAAAGCGTGGGGCGAACTCTTGGGCCGACTCGATCCTGCGGGAACCCGTCATCAGAATCCGATCGAGCAGGCGATAACATTTCTGAAAAAGGAGAGTTACGAAGCGGATTTCAGCATCCTGGAGTTGAGACTGCCCAATGACCTGCGCGATCGACGCCTGATCCCCCGCGGCGACCTCCGCATTCGGATCGATGGAATGCAATGGAACGCCCGCGAACTGATCTTTCGTCAATCGGGAGAACCGGAAGTCTCGAGCCAATGGAGCCTGTACCGATACATTCCCATGGGACATGATGGAAAAATCGATTTCCATCCGGGAGACATTGTCACTGCGGATCTGACCGTTCGATCCGGAACCGTTGAGTATCGTCTTCTCTGGAATGCGGAAACATCGTCCGTGTTCAGCTTTGATCGACTGAACCGTGAACCGGAACTCCGTGCTCTTGATAGCAATATCCTTGGCGAGCGCGCAACGGGTGTGCGTCTGCTAGGTACTGTTCAACCCGAGTTGCCTCTCGTATTGAAATTTAAATGATAAAGCCGAGACACTAGGGATCGATTCATGCATATTCGTGATATTTTTGATTCGCACAAGACCACATTCAGCTTCGAGTTCTTTCCACCCAAAACGGATGAAGCCTCGAATGAACTGTTCGGCACCATCGCTTCGCTTCAAACGCTACAGCCGTCGTTTGTCTCGGTGACCTATGGCGCAGGCGGATCGACTCGTGATCGAACTCACGATCTGGTCGTCCGGATTCAGAAGGAAACGAATCTGACGGCGGTCTCGCACCTGACCTGCGTCTGTCATTCTCGCGAAGAAATGGGCGCGATCCTTGATCGTTACGCCGCCTCCGGGATCCAGAATGTTCTGGCGCTTGGGGGCGATCCGCCGAAAAATCTCGTGGGATACGATCGGAGCAAAGACGGGTTCCAATTCGCCGACGAACTGGTGCAATTCATTCGTGCCCGAGCCACGGTGCCGGACCAGCGCGGGTTCGGCATTGGCGTGGCGGGTTTTCCCGAGGGCCACCCCGGCTGCCCGAATCGACTCAAGGAAATGGACTATTTGAAGCAGAAAGTCGACGCGGGCGCGGACTATATCTGCACGCAATTATTCTTCGAAAATCGGGATTATTACGATTTCCGGGAGCGCTGCGAGCTGGCGGGGATCAAAGTGCCCATTATTGTGGGAATCATGCCAATTACATCCCATTCCGGCATGGTTCGGATGGCGGAATTGGCGTTAGGTGCGCGAATTCCGGCACGGTTGCTTAAGGCGGTCAACCGCTGCGAAAACGACGAGGCGATCCGGCGTGTGGGGATCCACTGGGCGACGGAGCAATGCCGCGACCTGCTGGACCATCAGGTTCGCGGTATTCATTTTTACACTCTGAACAAATCTGATGCAACTCGGATGATTTACGAGAATCTCGGAGTGAGTAATTCCGCGGCGCTGCGTGCCGGATGAGCGAGTGATCGACGACTAACGAAATCGACGTAAGTCGTTACGGCGCATAGGCGCTTCCGAAATTTTGGCGTCTTTCCACGGTAGGGTGTGGCAGTGTCGGTGGAAAGACGAGTCAGTGTTTGAACGACTCCGCCACGAGCGTGCGTAAGGCGGCGGTGGAGTCCTCAAGAGTGAAACACGAATTGTCAAGCAGAAAGAGAACAGATTTTCATACTTGACAAATGAACATCATTTGCCCGCCTGCGAGGGGGTGGCGTTCTTGACATATTTGTCGAGCCACGCAACCCAACGCGCCCACAGATCGAGCGTGGTCTCTCTCGCGATTGGTCCATGAGCTTCGTAGGGATACATGTAAAGCGAAGCGGGCTTGCCCAAGCCATCGAGCGCCATGAACAGGTGTTCGGCGTTGACGGGATTCGTACCGACGTTGGCATCCTCCATGCCGTGGTACATCAATAATGCGCCATTGATCCGATTGGCCCACAGCAAAGGCGACATCTCAAGGTAGGTTTCCCTGGCATCCCAGAGTTGTCGCCGTTCGGTCTGGAATGTCATGCTGGTGAGCGTTCGATTGTAGTTACCGTCACCAGCGATCCCCGCCTTGAAAAACGGTGTATGCGCGAGCGCATTCGCGGTGCTGAATGCGCCGTAACTATGCCCACCAATCGCCAATCGGGAGCGATCGATGATCTCGCGGCGATCGAGTTCATCGATCACCGCCCACAAGCCGTTCCGCAAATCGGAAATGTAATTGTCATTCATCCGACCGGTCGGCCCAACGATGGGAACATCAGGTTCCACGACGGCATAACCTAACAGAGTCAGCATCGTCATTGATCGCGGAGAGGGAGTCGAGAATCGACCACTCGTCGATTGAGTACGACCAGCCGACGAATCGTACGATGCCTGATCCGTGTATTCCCGCGGATAAATCCAGAACATCGCCGGCAGCTTTTTCGGTGCATTGGGCGGAAGCGTGACCTTGGCCCAGAATTTGAACCCATCGACTCGTGTGATCCGGATCCGCTCGACCTTGAGATTGCGTTGCCATGGAGCCGGATCGGTGTTGTTGGTCAGTTTCGTCGTCGCTCCTTTGGGAACGATCGTCTTGAAGGTGTCCGGCACCTGATCGGTTTTTTGACGCGTCGTAAAGACCGCGGTCACCCTATCGCCATCGACACCGGTGATCGTTTCGAACGTCTCACCTGTCCCTTCAAAGATCCGCTCTTTCTTTCCGGAAACAATCTGAACGCGATCCAAAGTCGGTTTGCTGAAGCGATTCTCGCCTCCGCTCGAACGCTCGGAACCCAGAAGGTAGACCTCGTCCTTCGGAGAAAGACGGACAACCTGAACACCTCCAAGCCCATCCCGTGTCAACAGGCGGACCGTCGAAAACGCGAAGTTTGAACCGCCACGGCGCGACTGTTCATCGTCACCGTTTGCGGTTTTCGCAACCGGACGCGGAGCCGCTTCGTCACCGTTTGCGGTTTTCGCAACCGGACGCGGAGCTGCTTCATTGGTCCCGCTTCGCCCAGCGGACTTGTAAACGATGTAGAACTTCGAAGTGTCCTTGAGATCGACAGCCGTAATGCGGCGTTGATTGTCGATCGTCTGAGTGAGGAACATCCACCTGGCATCTTCAGAATACTGAAGCGTACTGATTCGATCTTTGGTTTCATAAACGGTTTTCACATCCGTTTTGCCGAACGGAGGCACCCAGAGAAGCACTCGATCGTTTCGTGCACTGGTGTCATTTTTGGACTTCGCCTCGGCGAGTTGTAGATAGCACAGACCGGCTCCATCCGGCCTCCAATTGAGATCCCGTTTGGCGTCGGGATCCTGGGGTGCGGGACGGCGTGGCGTATCTGGGTCCGGAACCGGATCCATGGGATCGGTTTTCGGGTCGGTCTTGGGATCCGGGTCCGTGGGATTCGGATCGACTGGCGGATTCGTATTGGGCGTTGGTGATCCAGGCCGATTTGTTCGGCCGGGGCGGCCGGTATTCGGGGTTGGTGGCGTCGGCGTTGGCGAGGTCGATTCTCGAAGGTTCTGATCTGCCAGAACGACGAACGATTTCCCATCGGCACCCCAGACTTCCTCAAGCGAGCCAAAACGAGTGAACGGGAAATAGTACGAGAAAGGTTTTTTGACCGTCGTGACCCGGAATCGTTCTCCATCCGGCGACATGGTGATCGATCGAATCAACCGCGGATTGCCAATCTTGCTGATCTGCCCGTCACCGACATTCACTAACGCGAGTTGCCCGTTGACTAGATGCTCGAGCAGTCTCATATCATGAGGCGATTCCAACAGGTAACGGTAGGTCCGCGAAGGTTGATTTCCATCGCGCGCAACTCGTACTTTGGGTTCAGTCGCGACGGTAGGTGGCTTCGGAGTCCCTAGTGAGCCGTCGTCCGGTCGAAGGACTGCCATCAGTTTTTGACCGTCACGCGACCACTGAAACTGTGTTGTGAGTGTTGCCAGCACGGGAGAATCACAGACTCGTCGCGATACTCCTGTTTGCCCATCAGCCACATGAATGTATGTTGCATTGGGGAAATGGGCGAAGAAGCCGAGTTGAGAACCATCGGGAGACCAGACCGGATTACTGACTCGTGCACCGTCCGGAATCTGCACCGGCACCGTTCGTTTGTCTTCATGAGAGAAGAGATCAAAGCCTGAGCCGCTTCGAACCCAAATATCGCGTGAACGGGTTGCGATCGGATCAATCGCCAGTTCCGCTAGGTAGACATTGGGAGCGGCAAGTCGTTCAAGTGGAGGAAGCAACTCACGACGTTCCAGAACGAAGACTTTCCCGTTTGGACTGAGGTTGGTCATCGACTGGTTGTTCGTCTGCAGTCCCAGCACCGCATCCGCGATGGCGGCGGGCGGTTTCAGATACGCTTCCTGAGCGAGTGTGGCCGGTTCCTCGGCGGGTAGTGGCTGACCGAAATTCATCAGGCCGAGCAGTGATAGTATCGATAGTATCGTTTGAAGAATGATGAAACGTGTCACGGCAAAAAACTCGTGGAGGAATTGGTTATTGAGCACCATCAGTCGAGCCGGAGAAAAGTCTGATCAATCAGAGACTCGATGATCACAAATCATATGACTCCATCCCGGAAATGGCAGAAGTGTCCGATCGAAACACGATCTATGAGAAAAGTCTTAATCATCGTTTCTCGTGATCAATTTTCTGCAAGAATCGGTTACGCTTTCTGGGTGGGTGGCGTCTGATTATCAAGTGCCTGAGGTCGAACCTTGGACGATGCCGATGAGATTCTGCGGCGTTGTCGGAGTGGTGACGAGGATGATTGCGCCCGCATGGTACGTGCGTTTCAGGGTCGAATCTACCGATTGGCCCTCCGCATGACCGGTTCCGCAGAACGAGCCGAATCGATTTCCGTCACGGTTCTTTACAAGATCTGGCGCACGGCAGGGCAGTGGAAAGGTCAGTCCGCGGCCTTCACTTGGATTGATCGAATCGCGGTCCGGACGATTCTCGATCAGATTCGATCCGACCGGCGCTGGTGGAGGCGATGGACTTCATTCCGGCCTATGCAGGTGACGGATAAACGCTCGACAGCGGAACAGGAGTTATCGAACTCCGAGGATCGCAAGTTGCTTGTGGAGCGAATCGATCGGGCGCTGGCGGAGTTGGACCCGGACGATCGTGCTCTGATCCACTTTTTTTATTTCGAAGAGCGGAGCCGCGAGGATCTGGGAACGATATTCAATATCAGTCGGGACGCCGTGAAAATGCGGCTCTCCCGGGTCAGACAGAAACTCAAGAGGATTTTGGAATCGTATGATGCCAACGGACATGACGGATGACGAATGGGACGGTCGGTTGCGAGATGCTCTTCGCCGTTCAAGCGAACCGGCGAGTCCCGATCTCGCACCAGCGATTCAGAAGCGCATCGTTGATGACCATCAACACCGGGTCCGGATTCCGCTTCTTGCGTGTCTGATATTCCTCGTATTGGCACTGTCAGGATTGACGAACAGTCCGAGTGTACGGAACCAGCAAATCTCACAAAGGCAACAAACACTGATCTCCAACACAGATTGGCAAAACTCGCTCTTCAAAGAACCGCCGGTCGCGTCTTTTGATGTCCTGGCAGGCAATCAGGATGCTTACCTGACCGCCATGAACCGGATGATCGAGGAACAGCCAAAATGAATCTCATTCTGGTACTATCCGCCCTGATCAACGGAGTGGCACAAAAACCCGCCGAGTTACCGCCGTTGACTCCGCAACAGCAGGATAAAGTACGCACACTCGCAACTCGCACGCAAGCAGAAGCGAAGAAGCTCAAAGAACGCCTCGAGAAGCGGCAGAATGAACTCACGCTACTGTACAGCGACTACGAACTCGATCTCAAAAAGGTTGAGGCAGCCGAAACCGAATTGATCGAGATTCAAAAGCTCATGCTGGAGAATTATCGAACAATGCAGGTCGAGCTTCGCAAGATCGTTAGCGAGGAACGGTTTCTGATCCTCAGAAAACGACTGGATCTCATGCTGCAACAAGGTAAACCATCACCCGTTCCGTCTGAAAAGCCTGTTCGAAAATAACTTTTCTGGAGTCTTTGATCATGAAACAGCTCACCGTTTTAAGTTTCCTCGTGTTGCTCACAAATACCGTGACCGCACAGGAGAAACCGAAGTCCGATCCGGTCTTCTCCGGTCCGCAGGTCGGAGAAAAGCTCCCCAACTTCAAGGTCAAAGGATTTTTTGGCGATCTCGCCGGCAAGGAACTCGACTTCATCAAGACCGCGAATGGAAAGCCGATCGTGCTCGTCTTCGTTCATGATCTGAATCGCATCTCCTTAAGTGTGGCTCGGACGCTGACCGCCTATACCGCCTCGCGAGCGAAGGATGGCCTTCACACCGGAGTCGTGTGGCTCGCGGACGATGTCACCGAGGCGGAGAATACGCTCAAGCGTGTCGGACACGCACTCGCCAAAGAAGCTCCGCTCGGAATCTCTTTAGATGGAAAAGAGGGACCGGGCAGTTACGGACTCAATCGGAATGTCATGCTCACGATCCTTGTCGGGAAAGACAGCAAAGTCACCGCTAACTACGCGCTCGTTCAACCCAGTCTCCAGGCGGACCTCCCTAAGATCCTCGAAGATGTCGTTAAGGTCGCGGGCGGCAAAGCGCCCAAACTCGAAGACCTCGTACCCATGATGAAGGCTCGCGATCCCAACGCACAACGGCCCGCACAGGATCCCAAAATTCGAGAGCTTCTTGCGCCGGTCATACAAAAGACCGCCTCCGAAGCGGACGTCGTTCGCGCCGCCAATGCCGTCGAGGAATACGCAAACGCCAAAGGTCACGAAGCGTTTCGGACCGAAGTTGGCCGGATCGCAAATACCATTATCACCGCTGGAAAACTTGAGAACTACGGTACCGTCAAAGCACAGGAATACCTGAAAAAATGGGCCAAGGACTTCGGCGTTCAGAAACCCGCAGCTCGGGACAAATAATGCCAGTTGCTAATTCAACACGTTTCACATTTGTGCTAATCGGCTTGATCTCTGTACTTTCGTCTCCGGTCGGGGCCGTGGACTTCGATACTGAGATCATGCCAATTCTCACGCGCTCCGGCTGCAATGCCGGTTCTTGCCACGGCGCAGCCGCCGGTCGGGGCGGGTTCAAACTCTCGCTGCTCGGTGGCGACCCCGCTGCCGATTACGAAGAGATCGTGATCGCCCGCAAAGGTCGGCGCGTGAATCTCGCACGTGTTTCGGAAAGCCTGATCCTGGCGAAAACCAACGGAGAGTATGCCCACGAGGGTCGGGTCCGCATTCCGCCCGGCAGCGAATCTGAAAAGCGAATGACCCAGTGGATAAAGACTGGTGCAAATCGTTCTGGCAAACCGCGAATCCTGACACACTTGGAGCTTCAGCCAACCGAAACCATCGTGGAATCAGTCGGCACCCGAATTCCGCTCAAGGCCGTCGCACGCTTCGATCACGGCGATCCGGTCGACGTAACCGACTGGACCGTCTGGACGGTTGAAGATCCTTCGTCCCTTGTGCTCGACCTGAACAGCCACAGCGTTGAGATCCGGCGCCGCGGCCAGCAAATCCTTCTCGCGCGTTATCTCGATCGTGTTCAGGCGATCAGAATCACGGTTCCGTTGAACGACCAACGCGTCGATCTTTCGAAGCAGCCGCGAGCGAACTTCATCGACGATGAAATCATCACGTCCTGGAACCGCTTGCGCTTACCGCCTTCCCCCCGCTGCGATGATGCCACGTATCTACGCCGAGTCGCACTCGACCTCACTGGCACGCTCCCGACACCGGAACGAATCGAGCAGTTCCAGAAGGATCAGCGGCCGTTCAAACGCGAGCGCCTTGTCGACGAACTACTCTCGAGCGAGCAGTTCACGACCTATTTCACCTATCGGCTCGCGACTTTGCTTCGAATCCGGCCTCAGCCGAACGATGCAATCGGCGCCAAGATCTTTCACGAGTGGATTCGCGATCAACTGAAATCGAAGCGGCCATTCGATCAGATAGCCTTTGAGCTACTCACCGCAACCGGCGATACGCACAAAATCGGGCCAGCGAATTTCTCCCGCCAATCCGGCGACGCCCGCAATCAGGCGGAGCGCGTCAGTCTGGCGTTCCTCGGCATCCGGCTTCAGTGTGCGAATTGCCATAACCATCCGCTCGATCGCTGGACTCAGGACGATTACCACGGACTCGCCGCCGTCTTCGCTCGCCTCGATCGCGGAACCATCGTCCGGACGACGACTCGCGGCGGCGTGACCAATCCCCGCACCGGTGAACCGGCGGTGCCGCGAATCCCCGGTAGCAAATATCTCGATGAACAATCGGATACGCGTGTGGAATTTTCGCTTTGGGCGACGTCGCCTGAGAATCCGTTTTTCGCCAAAGCAATGGTCAACAGGATCTGGAAGATGCTGATGGGCCGTGGGCTGGTCGATCCCGTCGATGATCTGCGTGACACCAATCCGGCTACGCATCCGAAGCTTTTAGATCGGTTGGCGAACGACTTCAGCACGAACGGATTCCAGATCCGCCGGACCTTGAAACTCATCGCCACCAGCGAGGCGTATACGCTCAGCACGAAAACGATCCCCGGAAATCGCGCCGATCGGATCTTCTACTCGCATTTCATTCCGCGATCGATCGAAGCGGAAGTTCTCGTCGATGCGATCTCCCATGTGACTGGCGTCGACGAACGCCTCGGTTCCACGCCACCGGGTACGCGAGCGATCGAATTGACCGACGTGGCGACTCCGGTTCCGGCGTTGGATCTTCTGGGCCGTTGTGCTCGCGCGGCGTCGTGCGACGGTGACGATGCGGGTGAAGGACTGCCGGCGAAACTGCATCTGCTCAATGGCCCGATCATCAACCAGAAGATCTCCTCGCCCAAGGGGCGGTTGCATCTGCTGGTTCAAGAAGGAAAAACGAATCAGGAAATCGTCACCGAGTTCTATCTCCGCGCACTCGGTCGATCGCCTACAAAAGAAGAGACCGCCTACTGGAACAAAACGCTGGATCAGCACGGTGACGGCCGAACAGAAGTTCTCGAAGACTTTCTCTGGAGTCTCCTGAATACGCCGGAATTTATCATGAATCGCTGAAACCGACTCGAACCGGATCAAAACAACCGCGGAAACGAACGATGTCGAACAATCTCTTCTCCACTGCCCGTCGCGATTTCCTCCGCATCGGCTCACTCGGTGCGCTGGGATTGACACTTGGCCATCGATCACAGATTCAGGCTGCGCATCGCCAGACACGTGCCAAGTCCTGCATTCTGATCTGGCTCGACGGCGGGCCGAGCCATCTCGAAACGTTCGATCTCAAGCCGGATGCGCCTCGCGAAGTCCGCGGACCGTTTCAATCGATCACAACCAAAACTCCGGGCATCACCATCAGCGAACTGCTCCCCCGTACCGCCCAACTCACGAATTCGCTGGCGATCATCCGCTCCGTCACTTCGCCGCTCGGCGAACACGGGATCGCCAATCACTACCTGCTAACGGGTTACAAGCCATCACCCGCGATCGATTATCCGAGTCTCGGTTCGGTAACGGCCCACATGAGGACGGACCAGCAAACCCTGCCCCGCTACATCGCGATTCCGGAAGCGAAATCCACCGCCGGCGCCGGATTCCTCGGCACCGCCTACCAACCGTTCACGACTGGTGGCGATCCCGCCAAACCCCAGTTTGCCGTTCGCGATCTCGACTTCTATCCGGGAGTCGACAGCGCACGCATGGATCGTCGAAAGTCGTTCCTCCAGCAACTGGACCACTTTCATAAGAACTCCGAATCCGATCCGACACTCGCCGCCGCCTATCGACTCGCGACGACACCGGAAGCCAAGAGTGCATTCAAAATCAGCGACGAACCGGATACCATCCGCCAGCGGTACGGTTCACGCACGATCGGCCAAAGCTGCCTTCTGGCCCGGCGGCTTGTTGAACGCGGTGTCCCGTTCGTGATGGTGCAGAACACCGGTTGGGATACGCACGATGGCTTGGTGTTGCGATTGAAAGAGGGATACTCTGGTGCGAAGATCGGTGTGGGTTTGATTCCCACATTCGATCTGGCGTTTGCGGCTCTGATCGGCGATTTGAAGGACCGCGGACTGCTTGATGAAACGCTGGTGATCGCGATGGGAGAATTCGGCCGTACTCCCAAGCTAAATGCCGTCGGCGGACGCGACCACTGGCCAAGGGTCTTCAGCGTCGCCATGGCCGGT
Source organism: Limnoglobus sp. (assembly GCA_041742055.1). GTDB lineage: Bacteria > Planctomycetota > Planctomycetia > Gemmatales > Gemmataceae > Limnoglobus. The sequence continues at coordinate 25,895 of JBGSJI010000024.1, forward strand.
GGTGGAATCCGTGGCGGACAGGTATATGGTTCGAGCGATCGTGTGGGTGAAAGCCCCGCCACCGATCCGGTCACGCCCGCCGATCTGGCCCGGACAATCTATACGCTGCTTGGGATCGATCCGTCCCATGAACTTCGAACTTCCGATGGCCGTCCGATTCAGGTCAATCAAGGCGGCACTGTGATTCAAGGACTCCTCGCGTGATCCGTTGGACACTTTTGCTGTTTGTTCTGATAGGCATGGTGCCGGCGAGCGCCGAGCCGCCGATCACCGCGATCTCCATCGCTCCCGATCAGAAGGCGATTATCCTCGGTTCGCAGTCCGGGATCGCTATACGAAGTTATCCAGAACTGAACGAGTTACGAACGTTCAGCACGGAACTCGCAAACATCAATTCGATTGCCTTTTCACCCGACGGGAAATCGCTCGCAGTGGCGGGTGGCAGACCCGGCAAGCGAGGCCGTGTGGAACTGTTCGACTGGCCGCGCGGCGAGATGATCCGTTCGGTTGAGTTGCCGCGCGATAGCGTCATTCAGGTTCGCTGGCGATCCGATTCTCAAGCATTACTGTTGGCGGGGAGCAGCGCGAAAGTCAATCTTGTCGATGCGGGTTCGATGCGAATCCTTCAATCCTTCGAAGGTCATTCGAAAACGGCACTCACAGCAATCTTCCTGCCTGGAGATCAGCAGTTTCTGAGCGGCGGGATCGATGAAAGTGTCCGCCTCTGGTCCCTTCACGACGCAACTCCGGTCCGTAGTTTTGCCAATCACACTCGCCCGGTGACCGATCTTCTCGTCATGAAAAGTGACGAAGGAGCCCCCGCCAATCTGATTCGTGCGGTGAGTATCAGTGAGGATCGGACCGTCCGTTTATGGCAGCCGCTGATTGGTCGAATGATCCGCTTCGCACGGTTGGATACGATCCCGATGGCGCTGACTTGGTGCTCAAAGCGCAAGGAACTTGTCGTAGCGTGTAAGAATGGCGGAATCCTCTGGATCGATCACGAGACCATGATGATCACGAGAGAGCATGCGGGGATCGATGGTATTCCTTACTGTCTCGCTGTTGCTTCCGATGGTGCGGTCGTTGTCGCCGGGCAGAACGGCACAGTGAGGCGGATCGTTCGAACGGATTGAGGCTTGGAACATTCATGTGAAATCGAGTCGATTTTTTAATCATCATTTTTTGGGAATATTTCAATCGAGTCACAGCCTTCAGAGCGAACCGGGCAAACCAATATATCCTTTACTGTTACAGACTCGATACGCGAAATTTGCTACGCTGTTGGCTGACAGATCTCAGGAATCCGTTTCTGTCTTTCAACAGGTGCGAAGATGAACCGTCTCTCCCTCGGTATCGTGATTATGTCCGTTTCTCTTGCTGCGTCACCGGCGGCGGAAATTCCCTTTGCGGAGGACTTCGCGCTTGCAAAAGACCGCGCGAACGCACTCAAGCAACTAATCCCGGGGACCGAGGACTACTACTACTATCACTGCCTGCACCTGCTGAATACGGAACAATTTGAGAAGCTCGACGCCTACCAGAAACCGTGGCTGGAGCGGCACGGCCAAACGCAACGCTACACGGAAATTCAGACGCGATTCATTCTGCTGACCTACGAACGCGATCCTAAGAAGGCGCTGGAGTATGTTCGCTCCCGAGTAGGCGTATCGTTCAATCATCAGAAGGAACGGGTCGGTGTCGCCCCCAATCTCCCGACATCGCTCGACCCTAAACGTATTGCTCGAGACACCCTGCTGATCGATTCACTCAGGCGATGGGGGAACACAGATAACTTCGAAGATAACGCACTTGATTGGCTTGCCGGAATCGAGCTGAATTGGGAGAAACGCCGCCATCTACTGCAGCGTCTCACACGGCCCGACGTTCCGAAACTCGTGGAACGCATCGTCGAAGATTTGAAGGCGCCCCATTCAGGCGGATTCGGTTCTTTGCCTATACATTCGCAATTGACCCGCAAACAACTTGACGATCTCCTCGCGGTTCGTGGCGATCTTCTCAATCAGTCGGCATATGTCAATGCGTACCTGATCCGTCTCCACCCCGGTGCGGATTCCAACTGGAAACGGAATCGGGATCAGGCCAAAGCGTACCTCGAATCCTTGCAGACATTTACTGCCAGGCTGACACCAGTCCACAATTCCCTGAAAGCGCACGTGCTGTATCATCGACTCGTCTTCGATCGGGCAGCAGGTGTGTATGATGCGGATCGATTCCATGCCTATCTGAAGCTGCCCCGGCATCAGAGTTACATGGCGAAGGCATTGCTCGAGGCCGAGGAATCGCGACGACACCCCGCCGACCTGAATGCCGATTACTCCGCACAGACGCTGCTCCCCCGCGTGGGCAGCGACGAACCGCTCGTACGAAGTTATCTCAAACATTTCTTTGTGAAGGCGATGAACACGAAAGATTATGAACCATTTATCAACGACGTTTATCTCAAACACCTCTTTGCTGAAACAAAAGTCGAAAACGGACTGGGAGACGAAGAACAATGGGCCGCTCAACTGCCGCCGGAACTTTTCCGCGCCATCAAGGATCGGATCGACATCGATTTCGCACCGACCAACAAGACGGACTATGCCGTCGATGAGCCGGTGAAACTCGAGTTGCTTGTTAAGAATGTGCCGACCCTGCTCGTGAAGGTGTTTGAAATCAACACGGGAAATGTCTACCGGATGACCCAGCGAGAGATCGATACCGACATTAACCTCGATGGGCTTGTGGCGAACAGCGAGAAGAGTTATGATTACCCCGATCCGCCACTCCGCCGAATCACTCGCACGTTCGAATTTCCGGAACTGAACAAACCCGGTGTCTACGTCATCGACTTTATCGGTCGCGGGAAAAGCAGCCGGGCGCTCATCCGTAAGGGGCAGTTGCGTTCCATCAGCAGCCTCGGCACTGCAGGCCACAACATCCGCATCATTGATGAAATGAACGCGATCGTGAAGGGTGCGACCGCTTGGCTCGGTGGAACGGAATTCAAACCCGACGATGCCGGTGTCATTACCATCCCGTATAGCACCGCACCTGGCCGCCATGCGATGGTGTTGCAGAACGGGCCCTTCGCCAGTCTGGATTTTCTCGAGCACAAGTCGGAATCGTACAGCTTCACCGCCGGTTTTTACATCGATCGAGAAAGCCTCCTCAGCCAGCGCGTCGCACAACTCATTATCCGTCCGGGGCTATATCTGAACGGTCGTCTCATCTCAACCAAACTCCTCGAAGATGTCCGGCTTCGAGTGACATCCCTGGATTTCAACAACATTCCGACGTCCATGGAAGTACCGAATTTCAAGCTCTTTGAAGATCGCGAAACAACGCACGAAATCCGTGTACCCGGCCGCCTTTCGTCGCTCAATGTCCAAATCTTTGCAAAGGTCAAGGCACTGAGCACCGGCCAGAAAATCGATCTCGTCGCCGGCGAAACCTTCTCGCTCAACCAGATTGAACGAACCGACAAAATCGAAGATCTGTTTTTTGCCAAGTTCGGTGACGAATATTTCCTCGAACTTCTGGGCCGGACGGGCGAACCGAAACCCGAACGACCGGTTCAGTTCCGCATCAAGCACCGCGATTTCCGCGAGACCGTCAACGTCACGCTCAAGACCGACGCAACCGGTCGAATCAGGCTCGGGACGCTTCCGGAGATCGAACGCGTCATGGCGACCGGACCCGAGGGCACATCCCACCAATGGCAACTCGGCAGCGAGTACTACACCTACCGCCAGACGCTGCATGCACAGGCAGGCGATGTGGTGCGCGTGCCGTATCTCGGTACCGCTGATCAACCCCGCCGATCCGAACTCGCACTCTTCGAGGTCCGCGGAAACACCATCCGCAACGATCTTTTCGAATCGCTGTCACTCTCCAAAGGTTTCGTGGAACTGCGCGAATTGAAACCAGGCGACTACGACCTTTACCTGAAGACCACGAACGAAAAGATCCGCATCCGCATCGTTGAAGGACCGGTCGTCGAAGGTCACATCCTCGGTCACACCCGCCACATGGAACTCGCGAAGCTCAAACCGCTCACGTTCCAATCCATCCGTCCGGATGGCGAGGATATTGTGATTCAACTGACCGATTCGTCGCCGTTCACCCGCGTACATCTCCTCGCAACCCGCTATCGACCCGAAATCTCCGTGTTCGATCAGTTGGCACAAGTTCGTGCGTCGGAACTGGCGGGCGTTTACCCGGGATCGGCCGACTCCGTCTACCTGACTGGCCGCAATATCGGCGATGAGTACCGCTACGTGCTCGATCGCAAGAACCAGAAGAAGTACCCTGGCAACATGCTCGACCGCCCGCAGTTTCTCCTCAACCCGTGGGCGATCCGCACAACGGAGACGGCCGAACAACTCGCTCGCGAAGGCCAGGACTTCGGTGGTGTCCGTGCCGCGACTCCGCCACGGTCCGAAATGCCAGCTCCCAAGAAACAATCTCCCGGCGACCCGCAGGGGATCACGCAGGGCTTCTCGAATTTCGATTTCCTCACCGAGTCTGCAACTGTCGCCGTCAATCTCATTCCCGACAAAGATGGCATGATCCGCGTGCCACGCAAGGGGATTCAACCGCATTCCATCCTGCGTGTCGTCGCCGTCGATCCGCTCTCGACTCTTGTCAAAACCATCACGCTTCCCGAGCAGCAGACCCGTTTCGCCGACCTTCGGCTGGCCAACGGGCTCGACCCCGACAAACACTTCACGCAACAGAAGCAGGTCAGCGTCCTTTCCAAAGGAGATATCTTCACGCTCAAAGATATCACCGGAAGCCGCTTCGAATTGTTTGACAGCACCGCCAAAGTTTACAGCCTCTACGCCACACTTTCCAAAGACCCGAAACTGGCCGAATTCTCCTTCCTCACCCGTTGGAACATGATGAAGGAAGATGAAAAGCAAACGCTGTACTCGAAGTACAGTTCTCACGAATTGAACTTCTTCATTTACAAGAAAGACAATCCGTTCTTCACTAAAGTCGTGAAGCCCTACCTCGCCAACAAAAAAGATCAGACGTTCATCGATCATTATCTTCTGGAGCACGATCTGCGCGATTATCTCCAGCCCTGGAATTATGGACGTTTGAACAGCGTCGAGCGCATTCTCCTCGCGCAGCGGATCAACAACGAACCGCAGAAAACGATTCGCCACTTTGAAGACATCATCCGCCTTTTGCCTCCGCGGATTGATCGCGATCGATTCCTGTTCGATACCGCCGTCGCCAGCGGAACACTGGGTGACGACATGTTTCAGAAGGAACGCGGCGAGCAGTACAAGCGGGAGTTGAAGGAACTGCAACTCGCGATGCCCAAAGAAGCCAAACCGACAGGAAATGCCTTTAACAGTCCAGCGGCTCCGCCACCGCCGGGAGCATCTGCAGGCGGATTTGCCGGCCGTAGCGCAGGGAATGCGGAAAAGAAATCCGAGGAATCGGCGGCCCGATTCCGCGACGGGAAAGGTGATGCCAATCGTCGGCAAGATAAAGCAATTGAACAGCTCACTAAATCGATCGAAGACGTCGATAAACTGACCGACGAGAAACGAAAAAATTCCGCCAAAGACATGGAATTCTTCGAGAATGAGCGGCTCTTGGAACGCGGCAAACAGATCCGGACATTCTTCCGCAATCTCGATCCCACCAAAGAGTGGGCGGAAAACAATTACTACAATCTTCCGATCCAGTCGCAAATCGCCGAACTGGTCCCAGTCAGCCCATTCTGGGCCGATTACGCCCGGCACACCGGCAATGGCCACTTCCTCTCCCGCCACCTTGCCGATGCCTCGCGCAATTTTACGGAAATGGTGTTCGCCCTCTCGGTGCTCGACCTCCCTAACGAGTCCGCAAAACACGACATGAAATTCGACAAAGGCTCCATGACACTGACACCAGCAAGTCAGGCAATCGCCTTTCATGAAGAAGTCCGCACCGCCGATCTGGCTCAGGTTCCGCTCCCCATCCTCGTCAGTCAGAACTTCTACCGCAACGGGGACCGGTACCGGAATGAAAACGGCGAACAACTCGATAAATTCGTGACCGGCGAGTTTCTGGTTCAGGTCGTCTATGGATGCCAAATCGTCGTCACGAACCCGACGTCCAGCCGCCAGAAACTCACGGTGCTTACGCAGATCCCCGTCGGCGCAATCCCAGTGAACAATGGTTCACAAACGAATTCCGTCCTGATGGATCTGGAACCATATCGGACCGCAACTATCGACTATTTCTTCTATTTTCCCAGGTCCGGACGCTTCCAGCAATTCCCGATGCACGTGGGCAAAGACGATCACTACATCGCTGCGGCGACTCCCGTATCGTTCAATGTCGTCGACAGCCCAAGCAAGGTCGACACGACCAACTGGGACTACATTTCGCAAAACGGCACCAACGCGGAAGTGCTCGAGTTCCTCAACCGCGAAAACGTCCGAGCACTGAACCTGGACAAGATCGCGTTCCGCCTTAAGGATCGCGGATTCTTCGATGCCGTCACGAAACTACTCCAGGATCGTCACCTCTATCATTCCACAACCTGGTCCTACAGCATCCTCCACGCCGATCTGGCGGCCTGCCGGGAGTTCCTACAGCATCAGGACGGATTCGTGAATGAAGTCGGTGGCCCGATTCAAAGCCCTCTACTATTTGTCGATCCCGTCATCCGCCATCAGTACGAACATCTGGAATACAAACCACTGGTGAACGCCCGAGCACACCAACTGGGGCAACGCCGGCAGATCGTGAACGACCGCCTCTTCGGACAATATTCGTCGACCGTTCGCCAGCTGACCTACCGCCGACAACTGACCGATGCGGATCGCCTCGCGCTCACGCATTACCTGCTGCTGCAGGATCGGATTGAAGAGGCAATCGCGGAGTTCGATCAGGTGGACCGCCAAAAGGTTCCCACCCAGATGCAGTACGATTACTGCTCCGCCTATCTGAACTTCTATCGCGAGGATGTGGCGGCCGCGCGGACGATCTCACTCAAGTACGCCAATTACCCCGTGGACAAATGGCGGAACCTCTTCATCAACATGACACATCAATTGGATGAAGTGGCCGGGCAGGCGAACAAGGTTACCGATCCGGATAAGCGCGATCAGAAACAAGACCAGCTCGCCGCCACCGAACCGGCCTATGAATTTACTATCGAAGGGAAGTCCGTCCTTCTCTCATGGCAGAACCTGAAAACGGTCACAGTGAACTACTACGAAATGGATGTGGAGTTGCTCTTCAGCCGGAATCCGTTTGTCCAGCAATCCGGCAATCAGTTCGCTTCGATCAAGCCGAACGCGACCAAGGTGATCACGCTGCCGGATGGCCAGTCAAAGAACACATTCGCAATCGACCCCGCTTTCGTCAAGAAGAATGTGCTGGTCGAAATCGTGGCGGCGGGGCAAACGCGAACGGCGGCGTATTACGCTAATGCCATGGATGTTAAAGTGACCGAAAACTACGGACAGATCAAGGTCGCCGACGTCGCGGGACTGAAACCGCTTTCAAAGGTGTATGTGAAAGTCTATGCGAAGACCGCCAACGGTTCCGTCAAGTTCCACAAGGACGGCTACACCGACCTCCGCGGCCGCTTTGATTATGTCAGTGTGAGTACACCGGAAAATCAGCCGATCCAGCGGTTTTCAGTTCTGATTTTGAGTGAAGATCGCGGCGCGACGATCCGCGAGGTCGCACCGCCTCAGCGGTAAGAGTTGTGATGGGCATGTTTGTTGAGTGGACGCCGTGAACGAACCGCGACCGCAAGGGAGCGGAGCAGTTGAGTTGAAGAACCAAATTCCCCCACCCTTCGGTATGCGGAGTGTACCGAGGGGCGGGGAATTTTTTATGAACTGAACAAAATTCTTCCTTACCTGCCGATCGGTTTGGCCGCTCGCTGATCTTGCAAGTAAAGAGCTCAAAGTCTTCGATTGGGAATTCATTTCTTGACCGGACAAGGACGTTCATTCTGGCTCAGAACTCGCAACTCATGTTTCACTTTTTAAAATGAGTCGTGAGATGTGGGCTCTATCGCTTCATTTGCCGGGATCGATTCGCAGTTCAAAAAACTTTATGCTCAAATGCTGATCGCGCTCCTGGAAACGGATTCCCCGCTGTTCAAGCTCTGTGCGGTGCCAGTTGGCCGCATTCCCGAAATAGTAAAGTGTCTTGCCCTGCGATAATTGTTCTTTCACGCGATCTGGTGTGTGAAGCGGACAATGGGCGATTGGCTCGAGCGAGCGCAGGCCGCGGTCGATTGTGTCGGATTTCGTGTGGATCCTCGCCAGATCGATATCGGCGATGTACGAGACTTCGACTTCCGGATGGTAATGCCAGAGTCGGACGTATTCGAAGGGCGATTCCACAAGCACGATTCCGTCCGCCTTCCGGTTAAGGAAGTCGGCCGTTTCGTGAAGCATTTTCGCTTCCGCACGGAAATGTCCGACCGTGGCACGTTCACTTCCGACCAACCCGAAGATGACAAAGCACGCCGCACACGCTGCCAGAACGCCACGGTGATTCCCCGTCAATCGGCCGATGGCGTAGGCAAAGGCGATCGACAGACCGCCCATGGCCGGAAGCGTGTAGCGGTAGTGATACATGCCCACCAGTTTGGAACCGACCAGAACACCCAGAGCCGGACTGGCCGCTATTGCTGCAATCAGGACCGCCTCGGCTGTCGGGTAGGAATCCTTCGATTGAGTTGAGGAGCGTGCACAGAGGACGCCAGCGACTAGCGCAAACGCAAACGGTACGGCCAATTCCCTGCGGGCGAGTTCGGCATAAGCGCTTTCGATCGATGTCAGAGTCAGTTTGGGTTTCGACCAGAAGTTCCGCGAATACGATCGAGAAGTCTGACCCCAGAACGGGTACATGGCTGCCAGGACTAATCCGGAAACCACAATCGCCGTCGCAAACTTCCGATCGATCATTTTCGATTGTAGGGAGCGAACCGCTCCCGCGATGACAAGGGTGAAAATCGTCACGGCGAAGTAATAATGTGAGCATAAACCGAGAACGATGCAACAGGCGAAAAGGATCGGCCAACGCCGCTGCCAGGTCACGAATGCGAGTGAGGAAAATCCGATCGCCAGACCGTAGGGGCGAGCTTCCAGAAAATAGATCCACACGGGAGCGCTGGCGGTTAGGATTGAGACGGCGAGTGTGGCCTCGAACGCTCCGCGGCGATGGCGAACGAACCAGTAAAGCCCTACGACGGACATCAGGGCGCCGATCAGAGCGGGCAGGCGCACCGCCCATTCTTCTTCGCCGAAGAGAGCGGTGCTCAATGCGGTCAGCAGATACCCGAGCGGTGGATTCTGATCGGCACCGTTCATCAGATGAACAGGGAGAGACGTCATTGAGCGGGAAAGGTGCAGCGTGAACAGTTCGTCGAACCAAAAGAGCCGGATCGAGGTCGATCGGTAAATCGTGAGGGCAATCATGAGGAGATAACCGGTCAGGACGGCCCACTCGAGGCGCAGGAGTACCTTCTGGTGAACGGGCGGAACCGGTTCCGGTTCCGGGCTTGTGAAGATGGCAGAACGGCGGAACACGTATTGGACGGGTTTGATCACCTTTTCCAGTGATTCCATTGATGGCTCCCGATTGGACGCCATAAGTTCACCGTTTTCGCATCAGGCTGCAAGGCCAATTGGATTTCTCAGCCGATACATCACGAACGAAGCGGTACCGGATGAGAATGACATGTTTGTCTCTTTGTAAGAGCCCGATTGGTAATGTGAATTTTTGTTAAAGATTTTGGGAAGCTCGAAGACAGTACTGGAGAAACTCAAACGAATTGTGAGATTAGAAGGATTCGACAGGCTGTCTTAACTGTCATGGGGTTGCCACATGGGCTTCTGGGAGTCAGTTGTCACGTTGTCTACCGGTTCGATGATATTCTTTTTCATTGCTCTGATCATTGCGTTCGGTTTTGAATTCATCAATGGCTTCCATGACACCGCCAATGCTGTGACCACGGTCATTTACACGCGAACTCTAAAACCAACATCAGCCGTGGTTTTTTCCGGTTTCATGAACTTCCTGGGCGTGCTGACGGCCGGTGTGGGAGTGGCGTACGGTGTGGTGAACCTGCTTCCGGTGGACTTACTCGTGGACCGGGCCGGTTCGCCGGCTGCTCTAGTGATGGTGCTGGCGCTGCTGATCGCGGGTGTGAGCTGGAATCTGGGGACGTGGTATCTGGGGCTGCCGGTGAGCAGCTCGCATACGCTTATCGGCAGTATCCTTGGCGTTGGACTGGCGAATAGTTTGTATGAGGGGAACGGGATCAATGGATTGAACTGGACGAAGGCTGGTGAGACTGGCATGTTCCTGCTGATTTCGCCGTTGATCGGTTTTATTGCGGCCTTCGTGTTGTTGCTCGCATTGAAACGTGCGGTTCGCGATCCGCGGCTTTACGAGCCTCCGCAGGGGGATGACCGGCCACCGGGGTGGATCAGGGCGGCGTTGATCACCACGTGCGGAGGAGTCAGCTTTGCCCACGGTTCGAATGATGGCCAGAAAGGTATGGGATTGCTGGTGCTCGTGCTGATCGGATTCATGCCGTTCCATTACGCATTGAACACCGAAAATGCAACACTCGCCCGGTCTGTAACTGACGCGTTGAAGACTGTTCGGGAGCAAACTTCCGTCACAATCGAAAACGAGGCGATTCTCAGGGACATCGCGTACCTCGAATCAGCGTTAGGGAAGATTGATTCGTTCGATCAGTTGCCGCGGGACGAGCGGTGGAACGTGCGGCAGGCGATTCACCGCATCGCACGCCAGCTTCCGAACGATGAGGCGATTCAGGGAGCGAAGGCCACGCTCAATCAATCAGTTCAGTTTGTCCCGTTCTGGGTGAAATTCGGAACCGCATTGGCGCTGGGACTGGGCACCATGATCGGCTATAAGCGGATTGTGGTGACGGTGGCGGAGCGGATCGGGAAATCGCACCTGACTTACGGTCAGGGTGCGGTGGCGGAGCTGGTGGCGGCGGTTACGATTCTAGCGGCGGACGTCGCACATGCACCAGTGAGTACCACGCAGATTCTGAGCAGCGGTGTGGCGGGTACAATGGTTGCCAACGGTTCCGGGGTTCAATCTTCGACCGTACGGAAAATCCTGCTCGCCTGGTGTCTGACCCTACCGATCACCACATTGCTGGCCGCGTTCCTGTTCACGATCGGACGGAAATTGATTGGCTAATGACGGACAAAGTGTGGAGTGCGTGAAGATTGTTTTCAGAAATGTTGATTTCAAATAAACCGACCGGGTTTGCAAACGGCCTCTCCCCTCCGTTTGCAAAGCCCGGTCGGTTTTTGCGAGAGTTTTCGGGATGCGAGTTGAAGGCCTCTCCCCTCCTTCAACCACCACCCCGTGACTCGTGCGAAAGAATTAATTGCACGCCGCGCGCCAATTCTCGATCTTGTTCAAGAAAATTTTCACTCCGCTTGATTATGCCTGAATTTCAAGGGCATTTTGAATGGGAAGTTTCGATAGCTTTTCTGGGATATCACTTTGATCGCTCCGTTTCTGCCTCACTCCCTCGCATTCGCTGCCCTAGGTTTGCTCACTTCCCAATCACGGAGGTGATTGATTTGATTTTTCCATTCTCCATGCCGAAGGTATGAGAGGAGTTGTTGTCCCCGCAGCTTTCCCAGCCTACGATTTCCTTGTCGTCGAACCGCACGGAATGACACCAATGGCCACCGATCTCACTCTTAAAGAAACCGAACTGCAATCGATCACCGATCAATTGGTGGAAACGTACACTTCGTGCAGCCGCCTAAACCATTTAGGTCATGAACCGCTCCCCAATCGCGAAGCCGTCGCGGAATTGACTTCGGACCTGCAGGAGATTCTTTATCCCGGTTACGGCAAACGCCAAAATCTTCACATCGGTAATATCGGCTATTATGTCGGCAGCATCATCGACGCCCTACACGACCGTTTGACCGAACAGATCACCCGCGCACTCCGACACGATCTGAAAGCCGATTCACCGCACATCGATTTCCAGGCGCTGGCGCAGGTCAAGGCGATCGAGTTGCTTCGCCGGCTCGCCAATGTCCGCATGACGCTCGAGCGAGATGTTGAGGCGGCATTTCGCGGCGATCCAGCGGCGAAAAGTCATCACGAGATCATTTTCTGCTATCCGGGTCTGGAAGCGATCACCATCTATCGGGTCGCCCACGAACTTCAGCGACTCGGCGTGCCCTACATCCCCCGAATGATGACCGAACATGCCCATTCGAAGACAGGCATCGACATCCACCCCGGTGCCCGCATCGGGCCCGGATTCTTCATCGATCACGGAACGGGTGTTGTGATCGGCGAAACCTGCGAAATCGGTGAATTCGTCAAACTTTACCAGGGCGTGACTCTGGGGGCGTTGAGCTTTGAGCGCACGGACGAAGGCGATCTCGTACACGGTTCGTACAAGCGCCACCCGACGCTCAAGGATCATGTGGTTGTTTATGCGAATGCGACCATTCTGGGCGGGAGTACCACGATCGGCGCGCGCTCCGTGATCGGTTCCAACACCTGGATCACGGAAAGCGTGCCTGCGGATACGACGGTCGTGATTGAAAAACCCAAACTGAGAGTGAAAGGTGTCAAAACGCCAGCGCAGAGCGAGGCGGAGGCGGGGATGTACTTCATCTAGCTCTGCTTCGGTTGAGCTTTCGCTTCAACCGAAGGCGATTTTCCATCGTTGGCCTGAGTGGCTTTCATGTCGGCCGCGGCCCGTGTTCGCGCGTCCAAGGCGACTTCTTCCCCTTCAGATAGCCCTTCCTTAACTTCAACGAATTGCTCGTTGCTGTCACCCACGACCACGTTCCGTCGCGTGATGCTCGAATTCGTCACCACGTAAACCACCTTTTCGCCTTCGTATTCCGTCACGCCGGAAACCGGGACCGTGAGCGCGTTCGGTACAGTGCCGACCAGAATCTTCACATCCGCGGTCATGCCGGGTTTCAAACCCGCATCCGTCGGCAGATCGTCGATGCTCAATTCCGTCTCATATTGCTTCACGCCCTGTCCGCGCCAACCATCGGATTGGGCAATCGTCGCGATTTTCGTGACTTTGCCCAACAACGTGCGATTCGGCAGCGATGCGATCTGGAACGTTGCGGGCATTCCAACATGGACTTTCTTGATTACCGATTCGTGAATTTTCATCTTCACGCGCATCTTGGACAAATCCGGCAGACTGAAGATTTCCTGGCGGTAATAGAGCTGGGCACCCGGCCGGATTCGTGCGGATTCATCCCAGTAGCGGGAATTCGAGTAAACCAGAATGCCGTCCGAGGGGGCAATGATTGTGCAGCGTTTGATTTGCTCATTCACATATTGAAGTTGCTTCTTTTCGATCGCCTCCGTGTTGATGGAAGAGAGCAGTTCGCTTTCCGCCTCATCAATGAGAGCTTTCTGTGATTCCTTAGTCCGCACCAGTTCGCGTTCGGCCTCTTCCGCCTTGGCTTTGAGTTCGGTGATCTTGCGCTTTCTTGTGAATTTCTCAAGAAGCGTCACGTCCGCTTCTGCACTCGTGACCTCAAACTTCCGCTGTTGAACCGTGAGTTCCTTGGCCCTCAACTGCTCCAGTTGTGCATAACCATCTTTCACAAGCCCTTTGGTGAAGGTGAGGTCATCCTCCGCTTCCTTGAGTTCCTTACGCTTGAGTTCCAATACACCTTTGAGTTTATCGACCTCGCGTTTGTATTCGCCCTGCGGGTCGTCGTACGATTCGAGATCGATCTCCGCGAGCGTCAGCGCCAGTTCCGCCTTGGCAATCTCGCTCTCAGCCTTGTTCTTCGCCTGCGAAAGTTTGCTCTTCGAAGCTTTGACTTTCCCCTCCGCCAGTTGCCATTTCACATCCTGCTCGTTGAGCTGACGGACCAGTGCATCGGTATCCAACCGCGCGACTTCCTGCCCCTTCACAACCTGCTTCCCTTCGTCAATGATGGACGCAAGTTTTCCTCCGCCCTGAAGATCACACACGACGGTCACGGCATCGATGCTTTCCAGCTCGCCGCGGTCGGAGATGGTAATTTTCAATTCGCCGCGAGTCGCGACTGCCGTGACGGGCTTTTCAAACTGACGCGAACCCGTCAGGCGTGGCAATCCGTACTTCCAGCCGGCAAATAGAACTGCGGCAAAAGCGGATAGGAGAATCACGCGCCGAACCCAGAGAGAATATTTTCGATTGCGGTTGCTGATCGTACGTGTCGGAACGGGATCAATCGTTGGCAAAGGAGCGATAGTCATTGGTGGGGTATCCTCGTTCGTCCAATTGCAACTTTTCTGAATTAATTAATAACCGAATCCGCTGCTGTTCGTAATTGAAAAAACTGTCGGCCAAGCCATTGCGTGCCACCAGCAGGGATTGTTGAGCATTCAGGATTCGCAGGGTCGCTGCGCCATCGTCACCGCGGCCTTGATTGTTCTGCACGGGAGCGGTGAGCAGGCGACGCTCGAGTGCTAGTTGTCTGACGGCGACCAGCAGTTGCTGTTTCGCGATATCGAAGTTAATCCGCTGCCGCCGCAATTCGCGAAGTCCCGTGCGCATCTCCAATTCGATCGAATCCGACAGCGCCATGAAATCCCGCCTTGCTCTCTGAAATTGTATCAGACTGAACCGGTAGGCGTTGCGCTCGGCTCGACGATTCAACGGGCCATCTATCTGCAGTCCGGCTGACAAACTGCTTCCTTCGGCACCGAATGCCACCGGATTCTTTCCGCCAGGTTCCGTCACGACGTTCGCATCCAGCCGCACCGTGACGTCCGATTGCAATGCATTCGCAACGACAGAAACTCTCCGCCACGCATCTGTGACCTGACCTCGAACATTCTGCAAATCCAGCCGATTCTCTTTGGCGAATGGGAGAATCTGTTCTTCCGTTTCCGTTTGTTCGGGAAGGTGGAGCATGTAGATCCGTGCCAGAGATTCGGTCGCGATGGCGGCATCCATGATCGCGGCCAGATCGCGAGTCGCTTCCACCACATCCTGCCAGGCGCGGGCACGGGTCATTTCATTGAGCTGCTCAGATTGCAGTCTCAGCTTTTCTTTGACTTTTTTCAATTCCATCCGAATTTCGGCCGGTTTCCCCTTCTGTTGTTCGTAGGCCTCTTTTGCTCGTTGGACCTGCTCTTCTTCATCGAGAGGTATGGGTCGCGCAAGATCTTCAGACCAAAGCGTCAATGCCCGTTCCGATGTTGAGACTACGCCGTCGGTTCGATCCGAGAGGTTTTTCAGCGTTTCGATCGATTTCTTCAGTTCGTCCAAATTTGGGGGAGCGTCCAGTTCCGACTTCCGAGAGCGTTCGAACTGATCGAGTTCCTCACGCAATCGATCGACCGCCGGATCCACCAGAATGAAACGATTCAAAGGTGAGTCGTCCAACTCGACCGGAATGCGGGGCGGGATGCCCAGAAGGATCTTGAACCGATCGAGGGAATTCTGAAGTTCGATCTCGGTGGAGATCACATCGCGGCGGGCGCTGAGCAGAGCCTGATAGACCTGATCCACGTTGGTCACTTGCGTCCGCCCGCCTTCGAACAATTTCTGATAGAGGGCATAGTTCTCCTCCTGGCTGCGGAGATTGGCCTGAGCATTCCGAACCCCCTGGACTTGCCGGAGAAGCTGCAGATAGCCTCCGCCGTCGACATTGATCGCCGCCCAGAATTGCTTGCGGAATCGAGCGTAACTCCGCACGGCGTAGAGCACATTCCGCTCGGATTGTGTCAGGTTCTCCAGTTGAACGTTTCTCCCGAAGCCACGCAGCAAAGGTTGAATGAGCGTAGCGCCGATGGAGCTGCTGGCGGTGCGCGTTCGACCGGTGAATTCCCAGACGAAGCTGTTAGCAAAATCGACGAGCAGTTGTCCGCCTGCGGCAAGGTTGCGTGTGAATCCGAAATTCGAGAGTTGAGAAAAGGTATTGGATTCCGCTGGCAGACTGCTCGATCCGATATGCCGGAAGTTCGTATTGCGATTTAGGAAAAACTGCAAATCGAATTGAAATCGATCGAGCGTCAGACCGAGTGCCTGGATGTAAATGTTTTCCAGATTCGTTTGATAATCCCGGCTGTTCAGGAGCGCGAGTTCCGTCGCGCGGTCGCCGTCCAGAACGACGGCGTTTCGCTCGTTCCGTTGAAGGCTCGCTTCCCAGTCCGGAGGCTCGATCGAAGGCGAAAGCCCGTCTTTCTCCCAGTGACTGTATCCGCGCAAACCGCCGGGATTGGCCATGAAAATCGCCGCTGACTCGTCATCCGGTGGCTTGGGTGGGCGATCCGGATTGGATGAATCCGAAAGACGCGACTCGGGAGGCGGAACGATATTCGTTCGGCCAATGGCGTATTCCGGACGAACAATCCGCTCGCCAATGATGGGGTACGTTTCACGATCGG
Organism: Limnoglobus sp.; assembly: GCA_041742055.1. Taxonomy (GTDB): domain Bacteria; phylum Planctomycetota; class Planctomycetia; order Gemmatales; family Gemmataceae; genus Limnoglobus. Next base: position 42,314 of record JBGSJI010000024.1, read on the forward strand.
CGGCCTGGCGATAATGGGACCGGCTGCATCCGCATGCAAGGAAAACAACAAGGATGAACGACCGGTAAGACACCGCCCGCCCCCAAAAGAAAAAGGATCGCCCCCGATACGACGGATACTCAAAGAAATGTGATTGAACAATCCCAGTCCGGATGGCACTGGGATTTTCTGAATGAGATTGGGTAAAGGGCGGGAAATGGAGGAGGGGGGTCTTATTGATTGAACAGGAACGCTTTCGTGTTTAAGAGCGCCCAGACAATGTTTTCATACGCCTGTTTCTTGTCCTTTTCATGTTTCGCGAGGTGCGCCTTTGCCATTGAGAGCTGGGCGGCGGTCGGTTTCTTTCCGATGGCAGAGAGGAACACATCCTCGATTTTCTCTTCGTCGGTTCGTTTGGCTTTGGCTAACTCGTCCGCACGGCCGCCGGCGCGTGCGATCTTATCCTGAACTTCCTGCGAGTTGAGCATGTGGAGGGTCATGGCCAGGCTGGCCTCGTTGACCCGTTCACATTCGCAGGCGCTGATTCGCTGTGGCCTACCGAACACGTCGAGGAAGTACGAGGTGAACGATTCGTCCGGCAGCATGATCGCGCGGCGCGGTGCGAATGCGTCGGTTGGCAGTCCGCCAAATTGCGAGGGGCTTCCCGTGACCTGACAGACGGCATCGAAGACCACTTCCGCGCTCAGACGCTTGGGGTAATACCGTGCAAATGATTGCTTGTCGGCCTGGTTGGATTCGTTCGGCTCCGCACTGAGCGAATAGGTTCGACTCTTGCAGATAAGCTTCACGAACGATTTCAACGAGAACTTCTGATCGACGATCGATTTCGCAAGCGCGTCGAGCAGTTCGGGGTTCGACGGCGGATTGGTCACGCGCAGGTCGTCAATCGGATCCACGATGCCGCGGCCGAAGAAATGGGCCCAATAGCGATTCGCGACGGCGCGGGCGAAGAACGGATTGTCCGGACTCGCCATCCAGTCCGCCAGCAGCGCTCGTGGATCTTCGGTCCCGTCCACCGTCAACGGATCGGCATCGAGAGGCTTCAGCGGGGCCGTTTGATTCGTCCGCTTGTTCGTGACGGAGCCGTTCGAACGCACATAGACGAACTGCAGACGGTTCTGATTGTTGGTGGCCGTGCCCGGAGTCGCGAGTTGTTTCTTGCCAACCCGCCCATAAAACGCCGCCAATCCCCAATAGTCGTCCTGGCTCCATTTTTCGTAGGGATGGTGGTGGCAATTCGCACACGCCATCCGCTGGCCGAGGAACACCTGCGACAGATCATCGACAAAGTTTTCGGGCGTGGCGACTTCCTTGTACCAGACGGTTGGCGGAGACTTGATCTCGTCGCCGGTCGCGCAGATGATTTCCCGCACGAACTGGTCGTACGGCATGTCGTTCGCCATCGCGTCCCGAATCCAGTTGTGGAATGCAAAGGTTCCGGTAGCGCGTCCGGCCTGGTTCCTACGCTTGACCCGCAGAATATCCGCCCATTTGTTGGCGAAGTAGTAGGCATACTCGGGCGTTTCGACGAGCCGATCCACCAGTCGATCACGTTTGTCGCCGGTGCGATCAGCAACAAAAGACCGGACCGCATCCGTGGTGGGAAGCGTGCCGGTGATGTCGAGATAAACGCGGCGGATGAACGTCTCATCGTTGCATTCCGCGGACGGTGCGAGTCCCAACTCCCGCCATTTTCTGGATGTCAATTCATCCACCAGATTCTTGCTGGCGAACGTAAATGGTTGAGCCTGCGCTCGCGGAACCAGTGCCCGGAACACGCTGACTTGGCCCGAAAAGCGGACCATGATCGCGGCCTGACCGGTCATGGACAGCGTGCGTACAAGCCCCGCGCCGTCCACGCTGGCGATTTCCGTCTCGTTGCTCTCGAACTGAGTGCGGCGCGTCACGTCCTCGCTGCTGCCATCGGAGTAATGAGCGACCACAACTAATTGTTGACGGCCTTGCTTATCGATCACGCGGGATTCGGGATGGACCGAGATTTTTTCAATTGTGGGATCGGTCTCCTGGCCGTACGGCATACCCGTCGCGATCCAGCGGCGCAGGACTTTGTACTCTTCCGAATCCGGTTCCAGTTTCTTGCCACCGCCGTGCGGAACCTTGCCTGTTGCTTTGGCGAGCAGCAACGATTGATCGGGCGCACTCGGCATGAGACGGCGGCCGCGGGATTCCTTCAGCAGGGTCATATAGTCCAGTTCGGGATCGAACCCGAGCAGCGAGAGGCGGAAGCCGTTCTGTCCCTGGATCTTGCCGTGGCAGCCACCGCTGTTACATGAGAGTTTTGTGAGAATCGGTTCGATTTGATTGGCAAAATTGATCGGCCGCGGAGTCTCGAGTGACGACACCGTGACTGGAATCTCGATCCGCCCTCCAGCCAGCGTCGCCGTGATCGTGGTCTTGCCGTTGGCGAGTGGAAACACGCGTCCCGTCTGATCGATGCGGCAGATAGTCGGGTCCGCGATGGCGTAACTCGCGTCGGCGGTGCCGTCCTTCTCGCGATCTTGGGTCACGCGAGTGATCAGTAGCTGAGGAGCGTCGTCAACTCCTCGTATGGAGAGTGAGGCCGGAAACGCCTTCAGTGTGTCTCCCAAGGAGATCGAGGAGAAACTGGCGAGTAGAAAAAACGAAACGATAATACGCATGGCAATGTGTTGGGAAGGCAGGAGGAAATCGGATGGGATAGCAAACGTCGGTGGGCGCGATCGGTATCCCATGGCGGGAGTTCTCAAAGCAGTTCTTTCACCGGTTCACGTTCGTCGAGTATGTACATGGGTCGACCGCTGCCGTTCGGGAACGTCTGCGACGGGTCGACACCGATCGCATGATAAAGTGTACTCAGAACCTGAGGAACGCTGTAAGGCGAATCCTTCGGCCGCTCGCCATTCGCCGTCGTGGCACCGACCGCTTGCCCCATCTTCAGCCCGCCTCCGGCAACCAGGGCGGACATCGCCGGCGCCCAGTGATCGCGACCCGCATTCCCGTTGATCTTGGGCGTACGGCCGAATTCGCCCCACATCACCGTGACCACATCGTTCGCCAGTCCGCGGTCGTGAAGGTCCTGAATCAGATTGGAGACGGCCTGATCGACTTTCGGAAGCTGCTTGCGAAGCGTATCGAAGTTCTTACCGTGCGTGTCCCATCCGCCAATCGAAAGCGTCACGAATCCGACACCCGCTTCGATCAGCCGCCGCGCCGTCAGGAACGATTCCAGCCCCTTGTACCGATCGCGGACTTTCGGATCTTCGTTGCTGAGATTCAACGCCTCGCGAACGGCGCCGCTCGTCACCATGTCCAGCGCCCGTTCCGTGTAGCTATCGATCCCGTCCATCGTTCCGCTGGCATCGATCTCGCGACGTGTATCGTCAAACGATTCCAAAAGCGATTTCCGCATGTCCAGACGTTCACCGGTCACGCCGCGAGCGAGTTTAAGATTGGCGTTGCCCGGACCGGAAGGAGTGAACGGGCGATGCGCTACGCCGAGGTAACCCGGTTCGGAGCCGCGAGACATGCCGCGAAGCGAGACGTACGGCGGAACCGAACCCGAAGCAGCGGCTCTGAGTTTGGAAACGACAGCGCCGAATGACGGGTGCCCCGCCAGCGTGTTCACGCGGTCCGGATACCCCGTCATCACCAAGCTGTCGCTGTGTTCGTTCACACTCGTCAGTGAGCGGACCACGGAGAGCTTATCCCACATCTTTGCTTGTTTCGGGAAATGCTCGCAAATCTGCACGCCGGGCACGTTGGTCGCGATCGGCTTGAATTCGCCTCGGATCTCTTTTGGTGCGTCCGGCTTCAGGTCATACATGTCGAGATGGCTGGGTCCGCCGGGGAGGTAAATGAAGATGGCGGACTTGAGCGAGCGAGAGCGGGTGTTAGCGGAGGGTGCGGCAGCGTTGGACCGCATCGCGTCCGCCAATGTGAGCCCAGCACCAAACGCACCGATCTGAAGAAAGTTTCGTCGTGTCAGGCCGTCGCAGAAAGTGCCTTGAGAGTTGCCAGGAATCTTGAGCATGATTCACCAGAGGAAAGTGTGGGTTGGCGGGAATCGAAGTCTGTGTTTCAGTTTCTTCTCATTTTTTGCCCACGTCAAGCACAAAACCCGATTCTGGGATTAATCGAAAAATTCGTCTTCCGGGTCGAACGCGGGTACACCGAACACGATCGTCTTGACTTCGCTATCGGCTTTGAGGCGATGGCGCGTACCGGCCGGAATCCAGATCATCATTCCCGGTTCGATGGACTGCCAGACGTCATCGAGTTCGATCAATCCTGTTCCTTCGAGGATGTAGTAAACCTCGGTCGTGGTGCGGTGGTAATGACGGACTGAGTCGTGAATGGTGGTGATGTGAAATGAGCACGGTGCGCCATCGGCGGAGGTGAGCACGCGCGTGCTGCTGCCGCAGGGGCAGGGGACGGTGGGAGCGTCCGTCACGCGGCGAACCAGTTGGATCATTTCATCCTTCACCATGCCTTCTCCCGGTGTTATTTCACTTCGCGGATCTTCACGTTTCGAAACGCCGTCGGGCCGTGATCGGACTGCAGCATGAACGGTCCGTTGGCGACCTCTTTCTTCACCCAGTTGGCTCCCGTGGGGTGCTGCAGTTCGACATTTTCGTGAATGAGTTGACCGTTGAGTTTGGCGGAGATGATTTTGGCGTTTTCGATTTTCTCGCCTTTGTCGTTGAAACGCGGAGAACGAAACTGAGCGGTGAGCGTTTGCCACTCGCCGGCGGGTTTGGCGGCGTTGACTTTTGGGGCGATCCCTTTGTCAAGATGGTGGTATTTGGGTTTGTCGGCCGCACGCGGATAGATGCCTCCGCAATCGTCGCCGCTGAGGGGGCCTTTGTTGCCGGCGGTATCGCGCAACTGAATTTCGTAGACTGCCTGGAACTTGATTCCGGAATTCGAATTTCGCCCCAGAAGAAATTCCAGTTCCACCTCCACATCCTGATAATTCTTCTTCGTGATCAGATTCGGCACCCGCCCCGTCGGACCGTTGACCCAGACCTCGCCCTCGCCCTCGCCTTCAGGAATCAAACGATTACTCTTGCCGGAATCCAGCGTGACCGACTTCGCGAATTTCCAATTGGCATCGACTTTCTTCCATGGCGACTTGTCACCTCGAACGAGCAAGTTCTCCCAATCCGCTTTCGGCGTGGCGGGTTCGGCAGCGAATATCAACCACGAACTTGAAACGATCGCGATCAAGGCAAGCGTACGCATGGAGAACTCCGGTGCCGGGGGAGAATGAAGCAGGCGGGTGTAATCGCTATTATGTCCAAGCGGTTACGAGAAAGCCAGATTCCTTCATTCTTACTCTCCCGGAGAATCTCATGTCACTGGATCGCCGTACGTTTCTCATCGCGGGTTCCGCCGCCGTTGCCGGTTCGTCCTGGGTTTCGGCCGCGGACGCCTCTAACTCCTGGACCTATTTCGGCTGCTACACCGGAGGCAAAGGCGGAAGCAAAGGAATCACCTGCAGCTCGTTCGATGCGAAGAGTGGGGCGCTGAGCGAACCATTCGTCGCGGCCGAGGTCGGCAGTCCGTCGTTTCTCGCGATCCATCCGAACAACAAATTTCTCTATGCGGTGGGAGAAGGCGCCGTGAAGGGCAACACCGGCGGAGGCATTTATTCCTTTGCCATCGATGGCAAGACAGGCATGCTCAAGAAACTCAACGCCGTCGACAGCGTGGGGAAGGGGCCGTGCATGATCAGCGTTGATCCGTCAGGGCGGATGATCTTCGTTGCCAATTACGGTGGCGGAAGTTCGGTCGCGTATGCTCTGCTCGAGGACGGCTCGATCGGCGTGAAGTTGGGCTTCTGGCAGTACAAGGGTACGAGCGCGAACAAACAGCGACAGGAATCCCCGCACACGCACAGCACGGCTTTCACGACGAATGGCAAATACTGCCTCGTCGTCGATCTGGGCATTGATCAGGTCATGGTCTATCGCACGGATGCAATGACAGGTACCATCAGCGACCGGCCGGAATCGATCAAACTCCCGCCGGGAACCGGGCCGCGCCACATCGCCATCAACAAGGACATGACCATCGCTTACATCAATGGCGAACTCAACATGACGGCCAATGTGATCAAGCTGGATCTTGAGAACCAGAAATACAGCGTGGTGCAGTCGCTTTCCACCGTTCCGGAAGGCAAGCCGATGCCCGGTTACAGCACCGCCGAGGTGAAGATCCATCCCAACGGAAAGTTCGTATACGTCTCGAATCGCGGGCAGAACAGCATCGCCGCCTTTGCCATCCAGAAGGACGGTACACTCAAGAAAGCCGGGTACATCACCGGCGACATCAAAACGCCGCGGAACTTCAATATCGATCCGAGCGGTAAGTGGATGCTCATCGCCAATCAGGACGGGCATACGGTGCAGGTCTATGAGATGGACGAGAAGACCGGCCTCGCTAAATCGACCGATGCAGTCGTCAAAGTGGGGAGCCCGGTGTGCGTGAAGTTTGTGCCGAAGGCATAAATCAAAGGGGACGCAGCTCATTTCCAAAATGAGCTGCGTCCCCACTGATTCAATTCCCCACGCGCTTGCGCAGGTAATTCGCGAGTTCCTGCCCGACGTCCGCGTCCGAGCGGATGCGCAGGAAATCTGTTTCCAGAATGCGACAGGCGTCTTCGAGCGCTTTGAGGTGCTTGCCGAGTTCTTCGAGATAACTCTCGCGAACGGAGAGCGGGTCCGTGTTCAGTTCCGGGATGCCCTCCAGGCCTTTGAACAGCGTCGGGTGCCGGAACGGAAAATCAAGTTCCGCCGCATCGAGTATCTGGCAGACGATCACCTCATGCTTCTGATACTTCAGGTGCCGGATCCCTTCGATGAGCGGTGGAATATCGTCAAGGAAATCGCTGAAGAGAAAGATGATCCCCCGCCGGCCCAACCGCGACGCCAGCGCATCGATGGTCGCACCGATGTTCGCGGGCCGATCCGACGGGCCTTCGAGCAGGAGTTTAAGCAGTTCGCGAAAATGCCTGCCTCCGCGAGCGGACGGGCGCAGGAACTGCCGAATCTCGGAATCGAACGTCGCCAGCCCCACGCTATCCGATTGTTGCAGGATCAGGTACGTCAGCGCCGCCGCTGCATGACTCGCCACTTCGTATTTCGATCGCTTCTCCGTTTGAAACCGCATCGATTCGCTGGCATCGACCAGCATCCAGGCGACGAGATTCGTTTCCTGTTCGTATTGCTTGAGGTGATAGCGCTCGGTGCGGCCATAGACTTTCCAGTCGATGTGCTTGATGTCATCGCCGGGAGTGTACTCGCGGTGCTGTGCGAACTCGACGGCGAAACCGAACTGCGGGCTTTTATGCCGACCCGCAAGATGACCTTCCACGACCTGCCGTGCCTCAAGTTCGAGACGGTCAATCTTGGACAGCAAATCGGCGGGTAATGGCGTCATGAGTTTGAAACAATCGGGTGTTCGAAATCCTGGTGATATTCACTTCGAATCGCTTATTCCCCGCCTTTGGGAATCAAGTCCAGTAATCGCCGGACGATCTCGTCGGGCGAGATCCCTTCCGCTTCGGCGCTGTAGTTGGTGATGACGCGATGCCGGAGGACCGGCAGCGCCACGGCACGGACATCTTCGATGGCGACGTACGATCGCGCGTAAAGCAGTGCTCGCGCCTTGGCGGCGAGAATGAGACTCTGACCCGCGCGAGGTCCGGCACCCCAGCTGACATATTTCTTGACAAAGTCGGGTGCTGTGCTCGTCGATTCGCCGGCGAGTGCAGTGGGGCGCGTCGAACGGACCAGCTTCGCCGCATAGCGCATCACATACTCCGCAGCAGGAACCTGAAGCACCAGCTCCTGCATGGCCAGCAGTTCCGGCCCCGAGATCACCTGCTCCAACTTCACGCGGTTGGGCGATGTCGTGGCCTCGATGATGCGGAATTCCTCATCTTCGTCCGGATAATCGACCCGGATATTGAACATGAATCGATCCTGCTGCGCTTCTGGGAGCGGGTAGGTCCCTTCCTGCTCGATCGGATTTTGGGTGGCGAGGACGAAGAACGGTTCCGGGAGTTTGTGCCGCGAGCCCGCAACCGTGACCTGCCGTTCCTGCATCGCTTCAAGTAACGCCGCCTGAGTCTTCGGAGGGGTGCGATTGATTTCATCCGCGAGGACGATGTTGGCGAAGATCGGGCCTTGAACGAAGCGAAAAACCCGGCCACCCGTGGTTTTGTCTTCCTGCAGAATATCCGTTCCGGTGATGTCAGACGGCATGAGGTCGGGTGTGAACTGGACACGGCTGAAGCTAAGATTCATGCCATCGGCGAGCGTGCGGATCATGAGCGTTTTCGCCAGTCCGGGTACGCCAACGAGCAGACAATGCCCGCGTGCGAGGATGGCCAGAATGAGTTGTTCGAGAACTTCGGTCTGCCCGACGATGACCTTTCCGCATTCGGAGAGCAATCGCTGAGCGGAGACGCGCAAGCGTTCGGCGGAAGCGAGGACATCGGTTTCCAGTACGACCGGCTCGGACTCATTCGTCATCGGTGTCGTTCCTTGTTAACGGATCCTGTAAATGGTACCACCGGCAGCCAGATGGATCTGATTGTCATGAACGGCGGCGAAGACGGGGCCGATGGCGGGAATCTCGCGTTGGTCCACGATTTTGCCCGTTTCCGGTTCGATAACGAGCAATGGCACAATGCCATCGATTCCTTGTGTCAGCCCCGTATGCATCAGCCCCGGCAACCGAGAGATCTTAGGAAATCGCAGAAAAGACCCCAACAGATCCGATCGCTCGCGGTACAGGGCCATTTGGGGATAGAGCAGGAGATGGCGGCGGGTGACGAGCGCAGTCCAATCGGCTTTGTGAGGGAGTTGAGTGCTCCAGGCTTCCTTTCCGGTGTCGCTCTTGAGGGCCCACAACCGATCCTGACCGGGAACGAATACGAACTGTTCATTTGATCCAATTGCGGCGGGGTTCACTTGCTCGGTGGGGATCATTGCCGGTTCGTGCCAGAGAGATGAACCATCAAAAAGGGAAAGGAGTTCCAGTTCCATGCCATGATTCCGGGAGACGATCGCGAGGAGTTTCGTATCGCACCGGACAACCGAAATCGGCGGGCCCGCCAGCGATGCCTCGTGTCCGAGAGTACGATTCCAGAGCGATCGTCCACCATGATCGATTAAGGTCAATCGATTCATGCCGTCGGAAACGGCGATGGTCTGAGGATCGAAGGCAGTACATAACGATTGACCCATTCGATCCACAGAGGGGTGACGGTTCAGGATTTTCCCGTTTGCGGCATCGACGAGCCAACGAGTCTGATCGGATCGGTGGATGAGCAGGCGTTGAGCGAAGGGAAAGACATTCAGGAATCGCGGAGCGGATTCGATGACATAGTACGGAATCCGCGGGTTCGCGGTGGTGTCCATCACCCAAGCTTCAGAGCCGTCTGACAGATGCAGTGCAACGAGACTCTGCGATCGAACCAGACAGACAATCCCTGACGGAATCGGGATCACGTTCTGAATCCCCGGGATTTCCTTAGACCAGATTTCGCGATTCTGACTGGGGTCGAAAAGTGTCACTCCTTTGTCATCAAACGAGACAAGTTGATCCTCGGTCCAGATCGTTTGATCCGGATGCGGAGGTGTGACCAGCTTCGCCTGACCTCTCGCGTCAACCAGTTCTATCTGATCTCGATTGAGTCTGAGCAAGCGGATCGATTCGCTTTGCGGATTGAGGGACGAAAAGTTGATGCGAGGTTGAGACTTTGTCACCGGTTCGGGTGAGATACTGAGCGATTTTCCCGTGGATGGAAGGAACGAGATTTTTTCTTTTTGCTCGACCGTGATGCGAGGAAACGGTTTCAGCTTTCCCAGAAGGACGGGTTTGGGGGTTGGTAGTTCCGGTTGATTGGTCGGGCCGACGTATCCCCAGAGTTCGTTGTGTGTGGCAACGACCAGCGTGCCGTGGGCGTATGCCAGGTTGCCGTGAGGTCCGCGAACCGGTTGCGCCGCCACGGTGCCATCGATCAGTCGGATCACGTAGAGAGCGGCGGATGTTGGCCAATAGATGTTGTGGTCGCTGACGAAACCTCGTCCGTAGCTGGGAAGAAACGGGTCGTCGTGGTTCTTCCAGCCGCGTGGGAAATCGCACGATCCCGTGACGGCGTCATAAGCGCGAATTCCGCGTTGCGGGCCGGCGATGGCGGCCACGACCTTGCCAGCCGATGCGCCGATGAGATGATCGATGAGAATTGGCCCCGCATTCCAGAGGAGTTCGCCCGATTCCGTGTCGAAGGCGAAGAGCTGATCGGCATCGTTGGGCGCAACGAAGACGCGGCTGTCGGCTGCGACGGCGGGTGAGATGTCGCGATGCCGACCATCGGAAGGATAACGGCGGATACGCGGGTAACGGTAAGACCAGGCGTGGGCGCCGGAGTCCATCTGGACGGCGGCGATGACGCCCGAATGTGAACAATAGATCAGATTGCGGCCGGCACGGGTGAGCAATTCGTTTCGCGTTCCGGATTCGTTTTCCGTGGATTCGCAGAGGTCGGTGACCCAGAGTGGGCGTTCGCTCGAATCGCGATAGCAGGCGAGCGCGTGGATCGTGCGTCCGCCTTCATTGCGAACGAAAACGGCGTAGATGGTCCCGTTTTCCACAATCGGTGCGCCTTCCCAGGAAGCGGGGATGTCGTTCGGAACCGGTGGAAACCGCTTCCAGACTAGTGCTCGCTTTTCCTCAAGAAGTGATGGGTCGAGGCAAAGAAGCAAGCTGGGCCGAGGCGGGGCCGGTACGCCTTCCGTGCCTGTCGGGAATAGCTCAGGGCTGCCGTAACGCAGGTAGAGTTTGCCGTCCGAGGCGGAGAGCGAATAATCCGCATCGACTAGCGAAGGGACGCGCAGCGACTCTGCGGACAAAGTCGGCTGGACCAGATTCGAAGGGTTGAAGATCGTTCGAATCCGACCTGATAAACGATCAAAACCATAAACAGACCCGGCGGTGGTGAGATAAACCGATTCACCCAGGACGACGGGATGAAATGCGATCCGTTTCACGCCGCCGACGCTGGGTGAACGACTCGAACCCGGATTCCAGCCCGCTCCCACCGTGGGGATCGCAGTCTTCCAAGTCGGCCGAACGGGCCAATTCCGCGGAACCGTTCCCCCTGCCAAGCCCGAACGGGATGACGAACCACCGAGCGTGACCCAGTCGGCATCAGGTACTGGCGGTTTGTTCACCTGCGGTTGATTCAGGAGTTGTTGGAGAAGTTCGGTCCAAAGCCCTTCCGATCCTGCCAGCTTACCATTCGCATCCGGAAAGTCTTTTGCGTACTTTTCGAGAAGCTCCGCGGCACGCATGCGGTCCTCGCTCAGAATCGTGGCGAGGATGATCCAGGCGCGGAGGTCAGCAGGTGAGGTTTTCGCTCCTGGGTAAACGGGGTTCGGTAACGGAAGCAATGCCCGCCAGTTCCGCTCCGCTGCGGTATAGTCGCCTCGTTCCATGGCAAGTTCGGCAAGCAACAGACGTGCGGCTTCCGCGGGGCGGCTGAGTGCATAGCGATCGAGCAGTTTGTGAAGGACAACCGGATCACGCCGCAACTGACCGTCCTTGAGCAATTCCGCTGCCGGTTCTTCCACCCGGTCGCGATAGCGCGTAAGCAGCTCGGCGGGAAGTCGGGCCAGAAACTGATGAACGTAATGCCGGGCGGAGATGAAACTTTTTCCATCGGGCGTGACGAGATCGTTCCCGGCATCGTCCAGGATTTTCAGCAGTTCATCGAGCGCTTCGGCAGCGGACCCGTTCGCGATCTTCTGTTCCGCTTCCACCAGTCGCTTGCGCGTGGTTGTGGATTGACCGCGGACGTTCGCGGATTCCGGCCCCTGTGCGAACAGGACCAGAACCTGGCTGAGAACGAGTAGTGTCGCGAACGCAGATCTCACGGGAGCGGAATATCCTTGAATTGGAAGCGAACGGGAAATTCCCGCAACGGAGCCGGTGTTTCGTAGATCACTTTCCAGCCGCTGCGATTTTTCCAATCGACCTGATTGAACGAATAGCGGTACGCCGCCCGAATGACACGCCCCAATGTGTTCAATTCGAAATTTTCCGGTTGACCGACCTCCTTGCCATCGGGAGCGAAGATTCGAATCCGGTTGCGGTTCGTCCACGATTCGAAACTCTCGAAGTTCGGCGGGTCTTCTGGATAATCGACCGTCATCGCAATTTCCCAGACCGTATCACGCTTCAGGATCTTCGTGATCGTCGCCTTTACGCCATCGATCGTCTTGCTTGCCGGAACGGTTGTGAGATCGGTCCACTCCATGGCGAGCATTTTCGGGCTGGCGGTTACCTGGAATTCGCCTTCGAACACCGCCAGCGCTTTGGCGTTGCGCGTCAGTCCGTTGATGCGAACGTCCGCCGTATGATGATATCCCGTCACAGCGCTTTTCACGGACGCACTCGTGACGGAGAGTTTGTTTCCGAGATCGTCGGTTGCGGCGGTGATTTTCGGCTGAGCATCGATGCGAAATACGGGGAAACGCGGTTCCCATCCCACATGAATGCTGAGCGTCGTATCCGATCGACCGGTCGTGAGGTCGGTCCGTGCCGTCACGGCCGCGGGTACGAATCGGAACGCACCATCGAGGCTGGACGCGGATCGCGAACGCCCGATTTGAAACACAAGAGCCCGATTCTGCCCAACCGGTTCCAAATGCGAATTTGTTTTCTCTGCAATCCGTTCCAGCACGCCCCAGAACGATGTTTTGGGAAAGGGATCGATGAGAATTTGTGTGTCTTTGGAGTTCAACTGGATCGGAAAACCCGTCTTCTGCCTGATCTCATCGAGAACTTCAGTGATCGATTTTCGGGAATCGGACGCAAAATAAGTGGGTGGAATCGGTTCGGTAGCGGTTGCGGGAATTCCCGCTCCCAGCAAAACTAAGATAAGAGCATGTTTCATGAGTATGGTACGGGGTATAACGGTTCCAAGTTCAGTCGCGGGGTCTCGCCAGTGCCGTGTCGTATAGACAGCTTGGAACAGCTATCCTATCTTATCCAAGAATTCGGAATGATCCCACGGACCTCGCATACCAATCATCCTTCATTGGTTTGAGCGAATACTACACTCTACTGGCCCGTCGTTCCCTGAGGTTTTTCGATGCTTGCCAACCCCGAAACACTGGCCAATCTCCCGACACTCGCAACCGATCTCGATCCGCAGGAAACCGCTGAATGGCGAGATTCACTGGAATCGGTCATTCGTGCCGCTGGCCCGGATCGCGCGAAATTCCTCCTCGATACGCTCGCACAGGTGGCAAGTAAAGCCGGTGTCCGGGCCGCGTCCGGAATCCATACTCCTTATGTCAACACAATCCCGGTCGAAGATCAACCGTCGTATCCCGGCGATCGAAATTTGGAAGTCAAAATCAAGAACGCCGTTCGCTGGAACGCCATGGCGATGGTACAGCGGGCCAACAAGAAGGGGACCGGTGTCGGCGGTCACATCAGCACCTTCGCCAGCGCCGCCACGCTCTACGAAGTCGGCTGGAATCACTTTTTCCGCGGTTACACGGACAACCACCCCGGCGACGTGATCTTCTATCAGGGCCATGCCTCCCCCGGTCCTTACAGCCGGGCGTTTCTCGAAGGCCGGTTGGACGAAACCAAACTTGATAACTTCCGTCAGGAGCTTCAGGATGGCGGTGGACTCAGCAGCTATCCGCACCCGTGGCTGATGCCCGACTTCTGGCAGTTCCCCACGGTCAGCATGGGCCTCGGCCCGATCATGTCCATCTATCACGCCCGCTTCAACCGCTACCTCCGCGACCGCAGTCTCGCCACCACGGACGACGTCCGCATCTGGTCTTTCCTCGGTGACGGCGAATGCGATGAACCCGAAACGCTCGGTGCCATTGGCGTGGCTGGCCGCGAGAAGCTGGACAACCTCACCTGGGTCATCAACTGCAATCTGCAACGCCTCGATGGCCCCGTCCGCGGCAACGGCAAGATTATCCAGGAACTCGAAGGCATCTTCCGTGGAGCCCGCTGGAATGTCATCAAGGTGGTCTGGGGCGGCGACTGGGATGAGATCCTCCGGCACGATCATACCGGAGCCCTGGCTCAGCGGATGCAGGAAGTCGTGGATGGTGCGTATCAGGAATACGTGGGTCGCGACATGCGGACGCAGGAAGAAGTCCGGGCCGGCAAGAGCATTCCCGAGCGCGAAGATGCCGAGCGCCGCGGTGCCTTCATCCGCGAGCACTTCTTCAACACGCCCGAGTTGAAAGCTCTGGTGGAGCACTTGCCCAACCGCAAGCTCGCGGCCCTGAAGCGCGGCGGCCACGATCCGAACAAGGTGTTCGCCGCATACAAGGCCGCCGTGAACCACACCGGCCAGCCCACCGTCATCCTCGTCAAGACGGTGAAAGGCTACGGCGTGCCCGGCTCCGGCGGCGAAGGCAAAAATACCACGCACCAGCTGAAGAAGCTCTCCGTCGAAATTGAGCGCGACCCGGACCTCGCACCCGAAGAGATCAGCGAGCGGCAGATGATCGCGGCGCTCCGCCAGTTCCGCGACCGCTTCGAACTCCCCTTCACCGATGCCGAACTCGGCGATGTGCCCTTCTATCGGCCCGATGAGGGCAGCCCGGAGCTGCGTTACATCCGTGAACGCCGCAAGGCACTCGGCGGCTTCCAGCCCTTCCGCAATAATGTCTTCATTCCCTCGCCCGCCCCGGAACGCAAGGCCTTCGAAGGGCTCTACAAGGGCACGACCGCGGGCAAGAATGAATCGACCACGCTCGCCTGGGTCAAGCTCATGGGGCAACTCATGCGCGACCCCGGCGTTGGCAAGTTCATCGTCCCCATCGTGCCGGATGAAGGCCAGACCTTCGGCATGCCCGCGATGTATCATTCGTTTGGCATCTATTCGAGCGTTGGCCAGACCTACACGCCCGTCGATAAGGGCTCGATGACCTCGTACCGCGAGAGCACGAGCGGCCAAATTCTGCAGGAAGGGATCAACGAAGCCGGAGCCATGGCGGACTTCATCGCCGCTGGCACTGCCTACAGCACGCACAGCGTGAACACGATCCCGTTCTACATTTACTATTCGATGTTCGGCTTCCAGCGAGTGGGCGATCTGATCTGGGCCGCGGCCGATTGCCGCACCCGCGGCTTCCTGATGGGTGCGACCGCGGGCCGGACCACCATCAACGGCGAAGGGCTCCAGCACGAGGATGGCCACAGCCCGCTCATGGCGATGACCGTGCCCACCTGCCGGGCCTACGACCCCGCCTTTGGCTACGAACTCGCTGTGATTATTGAAGAAGGCGTCAATGCCATGTACGTGCGGAATGAAGAGTGTTTCTACTACCTCACCGTTTACAACGAAAACTACGATATGCCAGCCTTCCCCGGTGAGCAGGTTCGCGAAGGGATCATCAAGGGCATCTATCCCTTCAAGACCGTGAAACCTGATGGCGCGAAACTCGAAGTGCAACTCCTTGGCAGCGGCGTGATTCTCAACGAAGCCCTGCGGGCCCAGCAGATCCTCGCCGAAAAGTTCGGTATCGCCAGCACGGTCTATTCGGTGACGAGTTACCAGATGCTCCGCCGCGATGCCCTTGAATGCGAACGCTACAACCGGTTGCATCCCGTGGGCGAAGGGAAGTTCCCCTTCGTGCAAAAGGTGCTGGGCAACACGAAGGGCCCCGTGATCGCCACCAGCGACTACATGCGAGCCGTGCCGGAATCCGTGGCCCCGTTCTTGAATGATCAGAAGGGCAGCCGGCTGCTCGCGCTGGGCACCGATGGCTTCGGCCGCAGCGAGACGCGCAAGAATCTGCGCCGATTCTTCGAGGTGGACGCGGAGCATGTCGCCATTGCTGCGCTGCATGCGCTCGCCGACCGCGGCGAACTCGACCGCAACGTGGTGCAACAGGCGATCACCGATCTGGGTGTGAATGCCGACGCCGAGGCACCCTGGACGATGTGATATTTTCCAAACACAGAGACGCGGAGCAGTGAAATCAGAGTCAAATAACAACTATTCGTATCGAATAATGTGTTTGATTCCTCTCTGTGTCTTCGCGTCTCTGTCGTTCGTTTCTGGAATCATCTGCTCTTGAGGCTTGCATGGACTTTCGGTTACCGAATCTCGGGGAAGGCATTGATGCCGCGACCGTGACGGCCGTGCTCGTGAAGCCGGGGGACGCGATCAAAGCGGGGCAAAATGTCGTCTCGGTGGAGACCGACAAGGCCGCCGTGGATGTGCCCGCGGAGAGCGATGGCACGGTCGAATCGGTGCTCGTGAAAGCGGGAGACAAAATCCCCGCTGGCGCGGTGCTCCTCAAGATGAACGCGGGCAGCACCGAAACACTTGAAACGAGCTCATCCCCGGCGAGCGGCCCTCAGGCGAGCGGCCCTCAGGCGAGCGGCCCGCGTGAGCGGGCTGTTCCTGAGCCATCGGGAGCGCCAAATGAACAGCCCCCCTCACGGGGGCCGCTCGCCTGATCATTCGCCTGAGAACGCATCGGTCGAGTTCGCGCTGCCCAATCTGGGCGAAGGCATCGAGGCGGCCACGGTGACGGGCCTTCTCGTGAAAGTCGGCGACCGTGTGACCGCCGGGCAGGCACTTCTTTCTGTTGAAACGGACAAGGCCGCCGTGGATGTGCCCGCGGAAGCGGATGGCGTGGTCGAGGCGATTCTTGTGAAGCCGGGCGACAAGATCGCCATCGGCAAACCCGTGCTCTCGCTCAAAACAGCATCCCCAGCGAGCGGTTCTCAGGCGAGCGATCCGCGTGAGCGGGCTGTTTCTGAGCCATCACGTGCACCAAATGAACAACCCCCTCGCGGGGGACGCACGCCGGCGGGTTCGCGCTCGCCTGTTGCGGTCGCCAATGGCAAGGCCATTGTGCCCGCCGGCC
>JBGSJI010000025.1:0-9531 GCA_041742055.1 Limnoglobus sp.
AGACCGCCCCATTCACCGCGTGCGTGTGTTCCTTCACGAGCTGATCGAACCTCTTCTGATGACGCTTATCCAGATTCCCAAAGAAATAACCATGCTCCCCCAAATACCCAACTCGGTGAGTTGTGACAATACCTATGCCCCGCGTGCGGGGGAGAGGTCGACGAGCGGCGAAGCCGCCCGTCGGGTGAGGGGGATATCTGTTCACGTTGTTAAAGAAAACACCCCCTCACCCGGATTTGTTCACTTCGTTCACAATCCGACCTCTCCCCCGTAAACGGGGGCGAGGTGAGAAGACAGCTATCAGCTATCAGGACCCACTCACTACTCACTACTCACTGTTCACTGCTCCACATTCACCACCAGCTCCGCAGAGAAGATCATGCTCGGGTCGCCGCGGCCAACGAGCGTTCGGATCATCGTGTCGATCGTCCGCGTCGGCACCGCCTTCTTCAGCTCCTTGCCGTTCATCGAAATCGTCACCGGCTGGTCCAGATCGGCCATGCGGTCGTCGAGGCGGACGATCACATTCTTAACATCCTCCGCTTTCGTAATCTCAATCGTCTGACCCTTGCGGTCCGCCACAATCAGCGATCCGCCTTTCGCTTCCTTCGCGGGAACCGCCAGCCAGTAGAAGCGATCGTGCACCGCTCCCGACTGCTTCCAGACGATGCGATCGGGTACGGGATTGCGCGTGAACTTCGCCATCCACGGCAGCGCCGCCTTGTCCTCCAGATTCATCCAGTGCCCCTTCCCCTCGTGAATCTTGACGAAATGCTCATACCCTTTCGGGTCCGCTTCGCGCAGCTTTTTCAGTTGCTCGCCGTACTCAGCCCCGACCTTATTCCGGTTGTAGGCGGAGTCGTTGCCACCCACTTGTAAAGCGAAGGGTAGGTTGCGCAGCGAGAGGAGCGGTACGCCGTTGGGGTGGCCGGCCATCATGGCGGCGGCGGCCAGTTGGTCCGCCATGCGCGGCGCGAGCTGATACACGCCATCGCCGCCGGCGGAGTAGCCGAGAATGTACACGCGATCGGGGTTCACCTCTTCGAGGACGATCAGGTCTTCGATGAGGCGGGTGAACATGCGATCAATATGGACTTCGTGCCAGAGGTTCCAGGTGTTGGTCGGTGCACGCGGCGCGAGGTAGATCCCCTCATCGACCTTGTACAGCTTCTTCTGATTCTCCCACTGCCGGTCGTTGACCTGCTTCGGAGCATTCCCGCCGCCGTGCATCGAGATGAACAGGCTGCGCCCGCCCTTGGGCTTTTCGCCGAACGTCGTGAACGCGAAGGGCATCTCCAGCTTGCCTTCCTTGATCACGCGATCCTTGATCTCCTGGGCGCGTTCCGCCGTGATCAGCGCTGCGTGCGCCTCCCAGAGCAGTTGCCGGGCCTCGGCGGCATCCGCTTTCGTCAGCGCCGCCGTGGCGAAGTCCTTGCCGTCCAGCTCCGCGAGCGATTTCGGCTTCGCCGCCAGCGCGGCTTCCAACGCGGTGATCGCTGCGGACGAACTCATTGCGTTCACGACGAAGTCGATCACCTTCGTCTCGCCGGCCTTGCCCGCCGTGATCGTGCGCGATTCCTCGCCCACGGTCACGACATACTCGGCACCGGGCTTGAGCTCGAAGCTCAGGAAGTCGTTGAGGTCCGCCGATTCGCCTTTCGAGGTGCCATCGTGCTTCGTCGCTCCCGTCACCTTCACCGTGGATGGCACGCGCTTCTTGTTGCCGTTCACAACGCGGATCGAAACGAGGAATGTCGTCTTCGTCTCCGCCTTCGCATAGCGGTCGGTGACATTCTCGCCGGGGACGGTTTTCTTGGTGCGAGCCCAGACCAGAGGGAAGTGGGTCTCGGTCTTCTTGAAGCTGGCGGCATAGATGGCGTGTTCCGGATTGTCCTTCTGCGCCTTGGCGGCATCGCCGACGAACCAGCCGCGGTCGAGTCCGAGCGGATCGGGTTCGCAGGCGCCGGTGAAGCGCCACTTCTTATCCCAGATCTCGATCCAGGTGTGGTTACCGCGCTTGTCGGACCAGTTCGGCGTGCCGACGAGGCGTGTGGGTACGCCCATCGAGCGGCAGGCATCGGAGAGCACGATCGAAAGCCCGGTGCAGGAGGCGTTCCCCTGTTTGATCGATTCGAGCGGGCTGAGATTCGGCGCTCGGCGCTGCGGTGCGTACTTCACTTTCAGTATGGGAAAGAGTTCCTTGTTGAGTTTCTGGGCGACGTCGGATGCGGTCTTGCAATCGGCGACGAGCGGCTTGCAAAGTTCGTAGAGTTCCTTGCGCCAGGGATCGCGTTTCTCGTCGACGTTCGCATAGGGCAGCACGTTGTTGAGGAAAATCGCTTCGGGCACATCCTTCGCCCACGGGAATTCCGTGCGGGCCTTGAAGGCGAGTTCGTGGTTCGTCAGCAGGAACTCCGCCTTGAGCGAAACGAGATCCGCGTCGGGCATGTTGACGATCAGGAACTCCATGGCGGAGCGCTGATCGTTGGGCACGCCGTCGAGCGCCTTTTGCAGTTCCGCGCGGTTCGTTTTGGCCTTTGCCAGTTGCGCTTCGAGCGTGGCGGGTTCGGCAGCGGTCGTGTGCCAGGCGAAGGCGAGAGCGAGGAAGGAAAACCAGAACCGAAGCATCGGTATTGTCTCCGTTTCGGAAGAATCAAGTGAGCAATCAGGTTGATGAGTGCAGGATCGTTGATCCGCGTCGTTCGCCGGACTTCGGGGTCGGTCCGGTATTGAGAATCAGTTTCAGGAGTATGGCCGCGCACATCAGCACGATCAGAAATGCCGCCGCGAGAATCCCGAGTCGGATCCAGATCGGGCTTTTCTGTGCCGGGCGTTGATTGTCGGCTTGGGGAGGTGTGACTGTTTTATCGAAGCTGGGAATCGCCGCCAGTTCGATATCGGTCCAGGCGGCCGAGTACTGCGAAGACTGAGCGGGCATCAGAGGGGCGGGGACGTACTCGACCGGCACCGCCTGCGGCAGGCTGATCGGCGTGTGCAGCTGCGAGGCGCCGGCCTTGAGCTGCTTGTGGATGCGGCGCAGTTCCATCGCCACTTTACGTGCGGATTGGGGGCGATCGGCGGGTTTCTTCGCCAGCAGATGATCGATCAGAATCCCGAGATCCGGCCCGATACTCTTATTGATCAATTGCACCGATTGAGTCGGTTTCGCTGAATTGAGATTTTCGAGCACTTCGTAGATGTCGCGTCCCTGGAACGGCCTTCGACCCGTCGCGAGCTGGAACAGAATGGCGCCGAGGCTGAAGAGATCGGAGCGGTGATCGACATTCTCGTTGCGTGCCTGTTCGGGTGCCATGTAGGAGGGCGTGCCGAGAACGACGCCGGTACTCGTGAGCCGGAGGTCGATTTCGATGGAACGAGCGAGGCCGAAGTCGAGAATTTTGACGCGGCCGTTCGGCGCTTCGAGCCAGATGTTGGCGGGTTTGATATCGCGGTGGATGTGCCCGGCTTCGTGTGCGGCCATGAGGCCGAGCGCCATCTCATGGCCAATGCGGCAGATGTGCGACGGGCTGGCCTGATGTTCCTTCATCCAGAGGTAGAGCGACTGACCTTTGAGGAATTCCATGGCAATGAACGGAAGTCCATTCACTTCATCGACGCGGTGGATCGTGACGACGTGATCGCTCTGGATCGATGCGGCGGCGCGGGCTTCCTGCAGAAAGCGGATCTTCGCTTCGCCGCTCACCGCCAGCTCCGGGCGGATTGTCTTGATGGCCACCTTCCGCCCCAGCAGGATGTCCTCCGCCTCGAAGACCAACCCCATTCCGCCGCGGCCGATCTCGCGGGTGATCAGGAATCCCGGCGGATCAGGGAACGGCCGCTCGCGAACGCTGTCGTTCGGAACGTACACGCCCGTGCTGGTTTCGCCCTGCATGCCGCTGAGGGTCTTCTCGGATTTCTGCTGGCGGAGCGCGTCGCGCAGCCTATTCTGAAGAACGGGATCGTTGGGCGCGAGGCCTTCAATCGAAACTGCTTTCCCGGCGAGGACGGCCTCGTTCCATTCGGCCATCAGATCGAGCAATCGGGATTCGGGGTCCATGGCAGTCTGAAGTCGATCGAGAGTAACGACTACAGTATGGATAAACGTCGTGACGAGTCAAGCACGAATGGGGGAATCCGACGGCGATTCCCAGCGTTTCTGCGGATCGTAACGCTCATGAAATGGGATGTCAGTCGTCGCCTTTGTCATTTCGAATTTGCTCGACGTTCGCCTTCGTCACCTCGAACGTGAACTCCTGAGTCTGAACGTTCTCCACCTTCTTCATATCGCCTCGCAGGAAGAAGCACTTGGCATTGACGATGTACTTGCCTGGCTTCGTGCCTGGATTGTGCGCTAAACCGCCCGCAACCCAAAACGGATAATGAATCGATTCTCCGCGCTGGAGACGAGTCGTCTTGGTCGTATCAAAGTATTCGACGGTGGGATTGACAATCTTCTTGAATGTCGTGTCGATCAAGCTCCACGCGGGTACTCCTTCGGTCCGCACGATGGCGAACGGGTGCAGATCCTCGGAGCGGGAATGGCCCGGATTCTTGATCGGCTTCGCGAAGCAGATTTCTTCCTTGGAGCGATTGGTGAAGCGAATGACCGCATACGGGGCGTTCGCAACACCACGAAGCGGGTTGTCGAGCGACATGCGTTTGATGAACGGTACGAATTCTTCTTTTGCAGCACCGAATTCACGTGTTAGATTTCTGGATACTTTCCACCAATATGTGGCGTATTCTGCGACCCGTTCTTCCTCCGAAAGTGCGACAAGTTTGATCTCGAGAGTCACCGTGTTATCTCCGTGTTGCGCAAGCGAACTCGGCGAATGCATGAAAATCACCGAGGCGAGTAACACAATGATCATTGACAAGCGTATGCGATAATCCATCGCAATCTCTCCATAAATTAGCTGCATTTAAGAAAAAAGTATTCAATCGTTGCGGATTGATATTTTACGATGAGAGTCGACATCTTAACATTGTGTTTCAGCAATTCGAAACCATCCTTCGAGGAGACATACGACGTATTAGTCGAGACCGTTTTGTCCGTAATTCCGGCGACATCGATCTTGGAAGCTACGGCTGAATGCTTGAAAAGTGGTGCATTCGATTTATACAACACGATAAGGCGCTCCCCTGCATCAAAACGCTGATTGATCTTCTTGTGGTCGGTTTCCTTTTCGTACGCGCTATCCAAGATACTCTGGACCGATTCGTCATCTTGGATGATGACTGGTCCCTCCTTGCCATCCGGCATCGTCACGGCCGCGCCGTGAGCGAACGAATAACCGTGGCAATTGTAAGTGATGTCCGTCATCCCGCCGGCCACGAGCGTTTGCACGGCCTGGGGCTGGAGGTTCAAAGCGTCGGCGACTATCCATTTCGCCTTTTTGTTATTCGTCGTGTTGGCTTCGTAGAGCGTCCCATTGGCGAGTATGTTCGCGCCGGTAGTCAAATTGATCCCGACGACGTAGGTCGTCGCCCCCTTGTTGACGGCCGTCGCCAAATTCACGCCTGGGATCACGCCGCAGACCGTGATCTCGCGGATCAGCACGAGGGCCGACGACAATAAACCACCGCCTGGTGGGACCATCAGTGCCCCGCCAAGCACTTGTGAGCCGACGATCGTTGCCACGACCGTCTCGTCCCCTTCAGATTCGGCATCAATCAGCGAGACGACGTTGATGATCTTTTCAGTCTCGCCCGGCGCGAAGGCGACCTGCGTCGGCAGGGCGTCGTAATCGTCGACCGACGTTGCCGTCCCGTCGATGATCAGGTGGACGACGAGAGCTTCGTGGACCCATGACGGCGAACGAGCAACTGACCAGGGTCGTTGGCGCTCCCCTCGTAGGTATCGGCCACCTTCTCGATCGTGACGGTCGGAAGCTGGCGAATCGGCACCGTCGCCGACGGACTGCCGAAGATCTCGTAGCCCGGTGGTGCCGCAATCGTTGCGACGACCGTTTCGCCGTCGTCGTCGTCCGTATCCGCGAATGCCTCGACCGGCAGGTCGACCGCATATTCGCCCGCAGCAAACGTGACCGACGTCGGCAGGGTGTCGTAGTCGGTGCCGGCACCGGCCGTGCCGCCGATCGCGAGCAAGACCGAGAGACTGACCGTCAGGTCGCCGCTGCGCGTGAGGCGAAAGAGACCGGGTTCGTCCCCTTCTCGCGCTTCCGTCAGGGCCTCAATCGAGACCGCCAGGCCTTCCGGTTCATCCTCGATCGGCTCTTCTTCAATCGGCGCTTCCGGAGCGGGATTCGACGTACCGCCGGACCCGCAACCGCAATCTTCCGTTGCCTCGATGACCCAAGAGCGGTCGTTGTAGTCCCAATCGGAGATATCCGGCATCCCGGCCAAGTCTTCGAACTCGACGGTCACGGTGGACCCTTCCGCAACGATTCGAAAGGGTTCCTCGAACCCGACCGCGAATTCATTGGCAATCGACTCACCCGCGAACTCAACTTGAATTGATCCGGCAAGGGCAAGCGAAACCGCTTCCTCGACCGTATTGGCCTCAACAGAAGTCGAAGCGAGCTGTAAGGTGCCAGTGTGGACCGCGCCCGTATCGCCCACTACGCCTGCGGGGTCGGACAGAAATTGGAGTTGCCAGGTCGCTGGTACGTCGCGAGATTCGAGTTGAACGAGGTTCAAATTCGAATGGGAGAACTTGCGACGACGATCAGATGGGGGGCGCGAACATTAGAACGTCTCCCGATATGTATGAGTTTGATGAATACTAATCGGTTGTCAATCAGATATCAACTTAAAAGACGAATAATTTTTACGAGTGTATCTACAGACGAGCTAGCTTTGGAATTCGTTCGTGGTCAAGGTGCAATCCACTTCCTTCGCGGGTCACTGTGAGTGTTCGGGCGGTTGGTCTTTGTTGGCTTCGAGGGCGCGGATGATGCCGGACGGCAGGGCGGTGTCTTCAAGCGGGATCGGCGGCAGCTCGCTCGGAATCCCCATGACCGTATCTTCGAGCGGGGGCGGATACGGCATGGAATCCAGAGGCGAGACCATCGGCTGGCGTTCAATGGTTTCCGCGAACAGATCGGCATCGTTCGCGCGAACCGATGGCGGAGGCCAGATCTGTGTTTTGGTTTCCGCATAGAGATCGGGCAATCGCGTCTTTGTTTCGGCGAATTGATCGACCGGCTTTTCCAGAGGGGCCAGCAGTTCCGGCGGAAGGACGTCGGCGGGCCGAATAATGATCTTGCACTTGGGGCAGCGTGGCTTTTTCCCGGGGCGCAGCTTCGTCGGCATGCGGACGCGAACGCCGCAATTCGGACACGGTACCGGTACCTTCTCTACCATAATGGCCCACGATCGGGAGAGAATCGCCGTCAGAATCATACCGCGCGAATCCGCGGCGCGAAGGGTGAAAACCCCAGGACATTCTCAAACCGTCGCCGTGCCATCCTTGGGCAATGTCGAAAGAACCATCGCACCGTCACGCCGGACCAGCACATCATCTTCGATCCGCACGCCGCCCCAGCCCGGAATGTAAATCCCCGGCTCGATCGTCACCACCATCCCGACTTCCAGCGTATCGCTCGAGTTCTCGCGAATCCGCGGCAACTCGTGCGTATCCAGCCCGATGCCGTGGCCCAAGCCGTGCGTGAAGTATTGCCCGTAGCCCGCATCGGCGATGACCGTCCGCGCCGCCGCATCCACCTCTTTCGCCGCCACACCCTCATGGATCGCCGCAATCGCCGCCTCCTGCGCCTTCAAAACCACAGTGTAAATCTTCTCGAAATCATACCCCACACGCTCCGATTTGTTCCGCCGCATCGGCGCCACCTCGAACGGCGAACGGAACGTCCGCGTCAGGTCGCTGCGATACCCTTTCAGCACCGCACCCCAGTCCACCAGCAGCTTGGTCGATTCCCCCAGAGTCTTCATCGTCGGCGGCGCATGCGGCAACGCACCACGCTCACCCACCGCCAGAATCGGCGGAAACGGCGTACAATCGCCACCCGCCCTCCGCACCGCCGCTTCCATCGACGCCACAAGATCACGCTCCGTATCCGATTCGCGGATCGTCGTCTTGAACATCACATACGCACGCTCCGCAACCTTGATCGCCGCGCGAATCGCCTCAACCTCCGACGCATCCTTCACCGCGCGCAACGCCTCGATCTTCCCACGAATCGGAACAAACGTACACTTTGGTGCCTGCTCCTTCAGCGTCTCCGCCAAACCCAGCGTCACGTGATCCGCCTCGACACCCACCGACTTCCCGCCCATCTTGGTGAGAACATCGCAGGCGGCCTTCGGGGTCGTCTCGTTGTGCGGACGAATATGAACTTCCAGATCCGGACATTCCTCCGCGACCTGCTGCGCAAACCGATCATCCGTAACCAGCACCGCATGTTTGGGCGAGAGCACAAAATACGAACTGTCGCCCTGAAACCCCGTCAGGTAGGTGACGTTCGTCGGATTCGTCACAAGGATCTGATCGAGTCCCTCTTTTTTGAGGTCGCGAAGAAGAAGCGTGCGGCGTTGATGATAATAGTTCATGGGCCACGAACCAACTTAGGGCCGGGCGACGGGGCTGGACCGAAGGGCGCGATCCGTCGGAACACGGCCGGAGGAAGGAAAGCCGGATGGGTATTCGCTTCAGTATGTCCATTGACCGTTGTAATGGCAACGAAAACCTCTAGTTGAACCGGATAATTTTCACTGATTCGAAAGTACGATCTTTCCATGCTTCCCGTCTTGCTCGATCTCCGGGGTAAACAGGTTCTCGTCGTGGGCGGCGGCGCGGTCGGGCAGCGCAAAGCGCGGGCCGCACACGAAAGCGGAGCCGTCGTCACACTCGTCGCACTCGAACCGCCACCCGAAAACTGGTCCGCCGGAACCTGGCAGCACCGACCCTACTGCGAAGCCGACCTCGCCGGAATCGCCATCGTTTTCGCCGCCGCCACACCCTTCGTCAATCAGCAGGTCGCCCTCGACGCCATCCGCCATGGCATCTGGGTCAACTCCGCCTCCGACCCCCTCGCCGGCGATCTCACCGTCCCCGCCATCCTCCGCCAGGGCGAACTCACCATCGCCGTCAACACCGGCGGAGCCGCACCCGCACTCGCGCGACGCATCCGCGAAAAACTCGAAACCGAATTCGACCACACCTTCGCCGTCTGGATTCAACTCCTCGACCGCATCCGCGTGCAGGTCCGCGACCAGATCCCCGAACCCGAAACCCGCCGCCAACTCCTCGACGCCTTCGCCGACTGGCCCTGGCTCGAGCGCCTGCGCTCCGAGGGCGAATCCGCCACCTGGCAGGCGATGGTGGCGATGATCAAGGACGCATCGTGAGAAAAGGGGACTGGGGGGGAGGCAGACGGCGTGGTTGATTTTGACCTCGCCCTCGCTTGCGGGGCATAGGTATGGTCACATCTTTTTGACCTGAGAATCGCTATCCCGATCGAAAGAGTCGCGGAAGGACTTTTCGGGCCAACGCCAGCACTTCCGCCAGGTCTTCGTCACGAAGCAAATCGTCAATCGACAACAGCTTCT
>JBGSJI010000026.1:0-43129 GCA_041742055.1 Limnoglobus sp.
ACAAGCCCGCAGCGTCAGCAAGGGACACAATCTCTTTTTCCACAAGCCCGCAGCGTCAGCAAGGGAGACAATCCGCGCTCGGCGAAGGTCTCCTGACCTCGACGAAATCCCCGACCGTAGGACTCCACCTTTGCAATCAACGAACGCGGTTTTCTCACCTCGCCCCCGTTTTCGGGGGAGAGGTCGGATCGGAAGCGAAGCGAACGATCCGGGTGAGGGGGCACCTTTTCAAATAATGCACATAATAACATTATATTTGAACATGACTATTTGAGCTGAAATCCCCCTCACCCGCCGACCGGCTCCGCCGCTCGTCGACCTCTCCCCCGTAAACGGGAGCGAGGTAAAAATTCAACTACGCGCTACGCATCCCCCGCTCTCAGCGAAGGTCTCAGACCCCGCGCTCGGCGAAGGTCTCCTGACCTCGACGAAATCCCCGACCGTAGGTCTCCCTTCAAACGGCGATTCACTCCCGCAATAGTCTTCAGGCTGAAAGCCTGGGATTGCGTAGCCCGGGGCAAGGTCCGTAGGACCGCCGCCCCGGGTAGACATGCGAACACATTGCAGGCTGAAGGCCGGCCTTCAGCCTGAAGAACCGACCCCAATGAGGAATGAAGAAGCGAGGAGATCTGCGGTCGGAGCGGCGGCTCGGTCAGGAGACCCGCGACGAGCGCGTGCGCATAAAAATGGGCGAATGAAAAAATCCGCCCATCAAAAAGGTGCCAGTCCCCTTAGTTATACCAGTTCTTTGATTCGCTCGCCGTCGGAGACGTGCTGCGGGCGGCCGGTGGGGTCCGGGACCGCTGTTTCCGGCGTCAGACCCAGCGAATGGTAGAGCGTGGCGAACATGTCGTTGAAGCCGATCGGGCGATCCTTGGCGTATTCGCCCAGCCGGTTCGTCGAACCGATCACCTGCCCGGTCTTCAGTCCGCCGCCGGCCACCACGGCGCAGCTGACCTGCGGCCAGTGATCGCGGCCCGCGCCCTTATTGATCCGCGGCGTGCGGCCGAATTCGCCCCAGGCAATCACCGTGACATCATTCAGCATGTCCAGACGATCGAGGTCCCAGACGAGGGCGGAGAGGCACTGATCGAGTTTCGAACCGTGATCGCGAACGAGGTCGAAGTTCTTGCCGTGGCTGTCCCAGCGGCCGTAGCTGAGCGTGACGCAGCGGGCACCGGCCTGAACGAGGCGGCGGGCGACGAGCAGGTGCTCGTTGACGGTCGGTGCGCCGTCGTACTGGAACTGGTACGGCTTGCCGTCGCCGTAGCGGTCGCGGATGCGCGGATCTTCCTTCGAGACATCGAGCGCATCGATCAGGCGGCTCGAGGTGAGCACGTTCATCGCCCGCTCGGTGTGCGAGTCCATGCCGGAGAGTGCGCCGTTGGCGTCGAGTTCGCGGCGGAGGTTGTCGAAGCCTTCGAGGAGTTGCTTGCGGTCGCCCATGTGGATGGCGTTGGCGGAGTTCATCTTCATGTTGGCGATGTCAGGCCCGTTGGGCTTGAACGCGCCGAAGCTGCTGCCGAGGAAGCCGTGCTTGCCGGGATCGCTCCACGGGGCGTGCTGGGTGCGGTCCGCGAGGCCGACGAAGGGCGGAACGCTGGCGTCGACGGGGCCGTGGAGCTTGGTGAGGACGGAGCCGATGCTGGGCCGTCCGCCGAGCGCGGCGAGGGATTCGTTGCGGAAGCCGGTGGTGCACTGATAGGCGTCGTGGCCGCCGGACGCGCCGACCATGGAGCGGATGATGGCGAATTTGTCCATCATGCGTGCCATTTGCGGGAAGACTTCGCAGATCTCGATTCCGGGTACGCTCGTCTGGATCGGTTTCATTTCGCCGCGGATTTCGTCCGGAGCGTCCATCTTGAGGTCGAACATGTCCTGGTGCGGAGGTCCACCGCCGAGGAAGATGTTGATGATCGCCTTGTGCTGGGAGAGGCTGGCCTGTTGAGGATTGGCGGCTTGTGCGCGATAGATGTCCGCGAGGCTGAGGCTGGCAGCGCCGAACGAGAACGCACCGACTTTGAGAAACGATCGACGGGGCACCCCATCGCAATATCGGCTGACGCCGCCGTGGAATGTCAACATGAGAAGAGCCTCCGATGAAGCGGGAGGTTATGGGGTGGGATTCCGGCAGACTTACAACTGTACCGTGCCGTTTCTCATGTTACAAGAAGAAATCGAATTTGTGGAGACTTAAAACTCTAGCAATCGTTTGCCAGAACGAACAGCAGAACCGAACCCGATTTTCCCAAATGCGTCTGTATGGTGGAGCGAATTCTCTGTTGGAAACACAAACTACCTTTCGAGGTTTCCGAGGAGGATCACCATGAACCGTACATCGTTGCTCTCCTCGCTTCTGTTGTTCACGGCGGCGTTTGGCTGGATGCGTTATCCGCCCCCGCTGAATAGCACCAGCCGTGTCACGCGGACGTTTCTGAGTGTGGAACGCGCCCGGCGCCTGCGCGAGCAGACGATTCCGGTGAGTTGTGCGTTGCTGGGCGTGGCGGTGCTGGTTGGCGGATGGGAGCGGAAGGAACCGAATTCTTCGGTTTCGGACGTCAGCCAGCAGGAGGCCGGCTGATTTTGCTGGGTCCTTTGCCGATGACTTTCTCGTATTTGCCGTTGTCGCTTTTCACATATTTGGTGAAGCCCATACGATCCAGATTCTTGTCGGACAGATTGGCTTTCATGTTCTGACTCGCCCATTTCTTAGGCGCATTCACCGTGGTGAACAGTCGTTGCACCGCCGCTCCGGTTTCGGGATGCGTTGTGAGCGGCGCTTCGGACATGGACTGCACCACTTCGAAGATTTCTCCGGAATCGTCGTCGGTCACGACCTGATAACGATAAAGCGGCATTGCGAAACTCCTGACAATCCGAAAACGAAATCGGGAGTTGTTTCAAAAAACGCCTCCCGATTTCGCATTCCGTCCGTGAAATTATACCGACTTCGGCGCGAACAATCCGCTGACTCCGGGCACGAAGCGCATCCAGCGGACCCAGCGAAGGAGCGATATCGACCGGAACAGCGTGGCGGGGGCGTCTGCCGGAGGCTGGCCCGCCACCGTGACCGTGAGCGCTTTCCCTTCGTTCGGCTTCAACTCGAGTTGGCCGTCCAGATCCACCATCACGGCATTGGCTGTTGCGTCCAGATGGTCGTCCCGCTTCGGATCGAATTCCAGCGTTCCTTTGGGAAGTTCACCTCCCCCTCGCAACTGGCTGCGGATGGCGCAACCGGGGATGTACGACAGCAACAACGTCATCATCAGGAGGCCGAACATATTCAATCCCATGCTCAGCGAGATCCCGAAGTGGAACAGACACCCGAGGACCACGAAGTGGGGCCGCAGTCGCGTCCAGATGAGAATGGGTAGGCCGAGTTCCATCACGAACGTGAACACGACCATGAACCCGGCCATGCAGGCATAGACCAGCCGCTCCTGCACCATGAACCGCAGCCATTCTTCATACCAGGAGAAGTGAATGAGTGTGAATTCCGGATTCGCCATCGTGTCCCAGAAGGCGTTCGTGTTCCACCACGATGCGCCTTTGAGCTTGGACATCCCGGCGGCCATGTAGATGATGCAGAAATGGATCTGCGTCATGCGTAGGGCAAAGCCGGCTGCGATCGATTTCGGCGGAGCCGCCAGATACGCTTTCGTGGCGTCATCGATGGTGCCGGTTCGCCCCAGGCTGAGCCGTGCGGCACGCCGCCGCGCGAGCAACCGGTCCAGCGACAAGGCCGCACCGCAGTTCCCGATCATGAGATACAGCAGCAGGATGTTCATCATCGTATCCATGCCGAAGAGAACCTGCTGCGTCCGGTGGATATAGCTCACCGCCGCCAGCCACGTGAGCACCGCCGTCACACGCGTGAACAGCCCCAGCGTGAACAGCAGCATGACGAACATGATGCAGCCGTGGGCGATCGCCATTTCCGTGGGATCGGAGATGTGGAACCAGAGCGAGAACGTGAAGTTCCCGCGGCGGTAGACCTTTCGTTCGTCGCTGTTCCATTTCTCGAGATAATTGATCTGCCGGTTCCGTTCGGCATCGTCCGCTGGCAGATCGAGAAGGAATTCCAGGAAGGCGTGTCGATTCGGCAAGCTGGATTCCACGAGGTGGTCGAGAACATATTTGCGCTGGGTAGAATCGACGGGCAGGACGTTGAGCAGTGCTTCGATTTCCTTGCGAACGACCTCGCGTTCTTCCTTCGGCAGTTCTTCCAGGAAGGACGGCGCCACGCGATCGCGGGCCGAGCGCAACGCCGGATTCACGTAGGCATCCAGCTGAGCCGCACGCTCTTTCGGCGAGGTGTAGAAGGAGCCGAGGAAGTCGAGCCCTTCGATCGGCGTTCGCATCCGGTCGCGGGGAACCACAACCGTCGGATCAAGCGTGTAAAGGCCGGTCCGCGGATTCTTCTCCATCGGCGGATTGGATTTCTTGAGCGCCTCGTTGTGCAGGCGGATCAGATAGGCCAGTTCCTGCTTACGCTGTTCGGGATCGGCCGCCAGCTTTCGGATGAAGCTCATGGCGGCGTCGAGCCGGTGCGGGAACATCGGGATATGAGCATTCGGCGTGTATTCGATCCACGCCTCCTTTCCCAATATGGGAGTGAGGACGCTCGGCGCTTCGCGGCGTTCCCGGTTCACCTCGGAGAGGGAATACCAGCCGTTCTTGCCAAAGTACGATTGCAGGTCGAGAAAGTAGACCGCATGGACATACAGGATGATCATTCCCGTAATGATCCGCATGAATCCGAGCGTGGTCGGATCGGTCGGCGTGAACCAGAATCGGGTCCAGCGATTGGGGCTGTTCATGGGGTCCTCCCTTCCCAGTCATAGGCGTATTTCGCGTGCTTGCTCATGAAGTCTTCGAATTCCCGCCCGTCGGGCCCTTTCACCTTCGGCAGGATCGGCACCAGCCAGTACAGCATCGGATCCTGTTTGTCCGTCAGGGCGGCATCCCCTTCGGGAGTCAGTGCGAACTCCCCGTAGTAGAACGGTTTGAATCCAAGCGGATGGTGCGGATTCCATTTCTGCTGGCTGAACTCCAGCAAGCCCGGAATCGGGTGGTCGAGGCGGTAAATCCGTACCGTCTTGGCCTTGCGTTCCGGAGTCGAATGTTTGTGAAGCATGTGGGCGGCATACGATGGCAGCAGATACCGCGTGATGTCGTACCGCGGCATCCGATACTGAACCGGATCAAGCTCGCGGGGCGAGAACGGGATCGCGGTTGTCACCGGCCCCTGCGCCACCGCCGCCCGGCGACCGTAGATCTCCTGCCACTCCGCCGTCTGCTCGTTGATCCCCGGCATCGACTGGCTCGCCTGTTCCGTCAGCGACAGCCGGCGGAAATAGCTCAACCCCATCGGGTCGCGCCAATGCCGCTTGCGATCCGGCATCGTCACCCACTCCGCCTCCGGCTTGCCTGTCTGAGGGTCGATTTTGTCGTACACGATCAGGAAGAACATGTGGCTCGCGGACCCCGGTTCCGGCGAGTAGAAGTGATACGCGTTCTTGAGATAGACGAATTGGATATACGGCAGGACAAATCGCGTACCCATCTGCTGCGTGAACCAGGGCGTCGGGTCAGGCCAAGTCGTCGCCATGAAGATGCAGAAGAAGTGGTAGCAGACCCCGATGGAGATCAGCACCGCTCGCAACCGGAACGAAACAAACGTCAGGATCGCGCCGGCGGCAGCGACTCCCGCGATCACTCGCGCGAGCATCTGCAGGGAATCCCAATGATCGGGAAGTCCGAATGATGCGATCAGAGCGACTGCTGACGATAGCAACCATGCCAGCGGTAATGACGGTCGCATTGATAATGCCGATCCCGCCAAAAGCGCCCCGATCGCGACGAGCACGAGGCGGATCGTCGAGGTGGACGAGGGGCCGGTTTCACCCGTCGCCAGACCGATTCCAGCAGACAGAATCACAAGCACCAAGCCGACAGAAGCTAAGCGGTAGACACGACTTGGATCAGGAGGAGGGACAGGATCAACCATTGGTAGCACTCCGTGCAACCCCGTATGGCAAGGACCTGGCGGTCCATGCCAGCGGGTAAGCAGACAAAGATACCCGATGGGCGAGAGACTTCAGAGGATAAAACTATCCGAATTCAGAATCGTTGGCGCAGCAGCCACACTTAAAGATCAGGAACTGAAAAATCAACTTAACATCACCATTTTCTGCCATCAGCGATAAACTACCCAAATTCATGTTGACACAGAAATGGGGCGCTATACCATCCCATTACGCCATCCTGCCTGATCGCGGTGAAATCTCTGGATCCCCCAGTTTATCACAGTCGTCTGGCTTGGCGAAGGTTCTTCACCACTGTCTTTTCTCACCGAGGGTTTTGCACATGTACAGTATGGTCATGATGATGGCTGTGGCTTCGTCCGGCGACGTGGCTTCGTTCGGCGGTCGCAATGGCTGCGATGGTGGCGGCTGCAGCGGTCGCGCTGGCCTGTTCGCCAAGCACAGCAACAGCTGTGATGGTGGCGGTTGCAGCGGTCGCGTTGGCCTGTTCGCACGCCTGAAAGCCAAGAAGAGCAGCTGCTGCGGCGAAGTCGCGACCTGCCCCGCACCGTGCCCGGCTCCTTGCCCAGCACCAGCACCGGTTGCCTGCCCCGCTCCTTGCCCCACGCCCTGCGCAACCGCTTGTGCAGAACCTTGTGATCCCTGCGCCAAAAAGAAGCTGTTCCCCATCTTCCGCAAGAAGAACAAGGACTGCTGTGAACCCGCTTGCCCAACCGCTTGCGCCACCACGATGACCAGCGGTTGCGCTCTTCCCGGCGCTCCGGTAGCAGCACCTGCTGATGCTCCGAAGACCATGCCGAAGGCTGATGCTCCGAAGACCGAGCCCAAGAAAGAATCATAAGCGATCACTCTGGGAACGCGAAACGGGGGGAACCAATCGGTTCCCCCCGTTTTTTTTCGTTTAACACATGACTCACTTCGTGAAGCAGGTCGGATCAGCAAGCAACGCTTCCAACGCGAAGCGCCGGGCGTCGTCCATACGGCCCTCCGCCACTGCCTTCTGATACGCGGTCACTTTCGCGTTCGGCTTTCGCTCTTGCATCGACGCAGTGTGGTGCGCCGAGAGTTGAATCGGATGCGGATGCGGCGTTTCGGCTTGCCCGAGCACGTTCGCGGTCACGAGAGCGAACGTCTCATATTCCTTGGTTGTCGTAGCTGTGGTGCGGAACAGCACAGTCAACTGCGGAAGACTTTCCAACATCGGAATTTTCGTTTCGATCTTCTCGGCGACCCGTTCCGTTCCCATCGGCACCACGGCCGTTTGACCGCACGGCACCACCACGGTCGCAGACGATTCCTGCACGTTGTACGCCACCGGCTGCACCGCCATCGGTTGCTCACACGTGACGCGGTTCAACGGCGCGACATTGCTCGTCTGTGATTCGAAACGGATGTGGGTGAATTTGCGGTCGGCGGATACTCGCGGCGTGACACGTAATGTGACTCCGATTGGCACCATCTTCGAACACGGAGCCGCAGTGCAATGATCGTCGGGGCATGCGGTTGGGGTGCACGGCTGCAGACTTGGCAACGCAACCAGACCGCCCGTCTGAAAAAAGCCCGTCTGATTCTCACGCACGACCATATGGGGTGCGCTGAGAATGGAGAAACTCCGCTCTGCTTTGAACTGATCCATCATCTTCGATCGTTCGACCGGCGAAAAGAACTGTGGACCCTTCGACGTCTTCACGAATCCCAGTTTCTCCATCATCCCCTTCTCACAGCGAAAGATCATTACGGAAATCATCAGTTCTGATGGAGCGGCCAAATGCATCTTCTCGATCCACTTCTCCACATCCTGAACGACGGGTGCGGTGTTATTCACCACCAGCGTGTGGTTGCTCGCGAAATAGACCATCGATCCCTGTCCACCTGCCCGCTTCCAGGTCGAAGGCGAAACGAACGCTTCCAGCATCTGGATCAGTTCCCGCGAGCGGTTCTCGCAGGCGGTCCGGGAGCCATCCCCGTCCACGCTTCTCATCAGCGCGGCGATGTCGATCACCTTCGTGGTCGACGGGTTCTCCGCCTGTGCCGGCGGCACCGCACGGGTCGTTTGAGCCGCTATGGGCATCGGCTTCGCGGTCGGCATTGTCGGAAGCGGAGGCGCAGGGTGGGGCAACACCATTGGCGGTGCAACGGCCTGTGGCTTGGAAGGCGGAACCGGTTGCTGAGCGGTGCTGATCGAACCCAAACCCACAGCACTGGCAAAAACGGACAACAAAAGCAATTTTCTCATGAACAGGAATCCTTGGGGGATGTAGACATTCCAATCCGCGTCGGACAATAGCCCCATCATCCGGATTCCGCAACCCGAACTGCTCCCCACTGATGATTTTCAAAGCGTGGCAAAAAATTCATGCGGCGCGACCGCCTCTCAACGATCGCACCGCCGCGATTCCTTCCCATATTCGATCACAAAATCAGCGTGAGCGCCAAGATGAGCCGTCGGGCATCGTCATCCGCGCATTGCAAAATCGGCAGATGCGATGAACTCCCATCCACCCGCGCCCACGCCAGCACCGTTACGCCATGACAGATCGCGGCCACATGGTGTTCGCCGTTCACGATCTTGCCATAGACCGCAGTACCCCTCATCTCCACACGTCGATTTTCCACTCTTCCCACCACCCGAGTTTCGCTGATCTCCTGATAATAAAAATCCTGATTCGAGATCACCATCAGCACCGGAAGCGCCTTGCCCTCCGCCGTCCGCGTTTCGCCATACCACACGTAAGAGTCCGCAATCCCGTCCCCGTTCGCATCCGCGTTCGGCTTCGACGTCCGCACACCCAACCCCGCCTTGTCCCCTGCCGATACCGATCCCACCGCGAGACTCAGCGCCAGCGCCGCAACCGCCAGCCGATAGCTCTTGAAATATCCCATCGCACAGTCCTTTCAGGTCCATTGACCCTGTGTTTGTTGTTCGGGGCGACACCAGGTACTCGCCAACCAGAAACAAAATGTGACAACAAATTCAAACCCCTGAGAAAATGACAAACCTGCCCCCTTCGCTTTGACGTTCCCAAGTTCGTTGAGGAGGACTCCGCCAACCGCTGCGCACGCTCCTAGCGGAATCATTCTGACTCTCACTCGTCTTTCCACCGACACTGCCACACCCTACCGTGGAAAGACATCAAAATTTCGGAAGCGCCTATGCGCCATAAGCACTTACGTCAATTCCCCGCTTCAAACGCACTCGCGGTCAGGCATCCGGATTCCGACATTGTTTTTGCCAAGAACATGACGAAAATGGGGGAAGACTCGCCAATTTCGCACCCCAAATGAACTCATTCGGCGGGAAAAACACCCCGCTTCCGCACCCTTCGGAGCCACATGACCCCCGCCACCGCCACCGATGCCCCGCCCTCCGGATTCTGGTCCCACCGCCGGCTCTACCGCATCGTGATCGTCCTCGTTCTCGTCATGCTCATCCCCGCCCTCGTCTTCGATGACGAAGTGGACGCCTACTTCGGCGGAGAGGAAGGGCTGAACCGGTTGCGCCAATTCGGTGGCTGGGCGTGGCTGGCCGGCATCGGCCTGATCATCGCCGATCTCATCGCCCCCGTCCCGTCGACCGCCGTGATCGCCGGGCTCGGAATGATCTACGGGCCGATCCTCGGTGGACTGATCGGCGGGATCGGTTCAACGCTCGCCGGGTTGGTAGCCTACTACGGGTGTCGGGCAATCGGGCCGCGAGTGGCTCGCCGGCTGGTCGGCGAGTCGGACCTGACCATGCTCCGTCAGTTCTTCGAGAAGTACGGGCTGTGGGCGGTCGCCCTGTCCCGGTGGATGCCGCTGCTGCCGGAAGCGCTGTGCTGCCTCGCCGGTCTGGCCGGGATGCGGGCGGGGCCGTTCGTCGCCGCGCTGGCGTGTGGCAGCTTCGCCATGGGGTTCGCATTCGGAGCACTCGGGCAGGCGTACCTCGACCGCCCCGCCGCCGGCCTCCTGATCAGCGCCGC
The DNA here is from genome assembly GCA_041742055.1 of Limnoglobus sp. GTDB lineage: Bacteria > Planctomycetota > Planctomycetia > Gemmatales > Gemmataceae > Limnoglobus. The sequence continues at coordinate 10,007 of JBGSJI010000026.1, forward strand.
CGTCCCACTAGCAGTCTGGCCACCTGTCCACTACCTGATGCGCCGCCGCTCTGCTGAGCCAAAAATGGTCGAATCAAAGCAGAACGGTTGAGAGTGATCAGGATTCGTCATTGCACTTACCGAGAGTGATGGCGAGAATGGGTGAGGGAATGTGAGATCGGTGAGTGATGCTGATCGCGTGAAATGCAAGACACATTATTTCACAGTCGGTTTCATTTGAAGCCGTTGGTCCGGAGGGCGACTTGCGGATGGCACCACCACCGGCAGAACCCACCGCCGAATATCGCGAAAGCGTGACGGCCGGACCACCTTTGGAACGCGTCCGCATTGTTCTTATCGGAGGGTCCGGTGGTTCGCAGACCGATGACCTGTACCGCCTTCTCCGACGACGATTGTTCGTCATCATCACGATCGGCGTGTTCTTCTATTTACCGGTGTTTGTTTTTAGCAGCATAGATTTGTTGCGAAACTGGGAAGGGAAAGACCCCAGTTCGCTGAATCGTAATCTCATCCACTTCGCAAAAGTCGGATTGACGCTCTTGATTTATTGTGGATCGGCGTTGTGCCTTTGGCGACGGCCGCCCGCGTCCGTGTTCGGCCTACGGATCATCGAGCTACTGCTGATTGGAAATATGGTCGTGCTTAATCTTTCCTTTAATGGTTCTTCATCCATTCGCGACTTTCCTTTACCATTCGATCAACTCACCGAGCTCCAACAGGCGAAGTTCGCGAAACACGTACTTGAAATCACGCTTGCATGGTTCGTCATCATCGTCGTGTACGGGGCGATCGTTCCCAATACGTTCCGACGGGCCTTGCTGGTCTGTATCGGAATCGCCCTGTGTCCGCTGGCCCAATTCCACCTGAACGCATTCTGGCTGCACCCGATTCCGAGCCAATTAGCCATCGGATTTACCATCTTCTTTTGCATTTACATGACGATTGCGATCTCGGTCGTCGCGTTTTCGTCGTCACGGGTCGAGCGGTATCGTCGGCAGGCATCCGAAGCCCGGAAACTCGGGCAGTACCTGCTCAAGGAGAAGCTTGGCTCGGGCGGGATGGGCGAGGTCTATCGGGCCGAGCACGTTCTGCTACGCCGGCCGTGCGCTTTGAAGATGATCCGACCTGAGAGGGCAGGCGACGCGGATATTCTTCGCCGGTTCGAGCGCGAGGTGCAAATCACGGCGACTCTGACACATGCGAACACGGTACAGGTGTTCGACTATGGCCACGCCGAGGACGGCACCTTCTACTACGTCATGGAATACCTGCCGGGGCTGTCCTTGGAAGAACTCGTTCGCCGCCACGGTCCACTTCCGCCCAGTCGTGCCGTCCACTTTCTCAGGCAGGTTTGTGCGGCGCTTGGCGAGGCCCATGCCCGCGGATTGACGCACCGGGACATCAAGCCCGGCAACGTGATGGTGTGCGAACGGGGCGGCGTGCGTGACGTCGTAAAGGTGCTTGACTTTGGTCTGGTGAGGATTCCGAAGGAAGACGCGGACGATGCGACATTGACCCGCGAGGGTGCGGTGGCGGGAACGCCGGCATACATGTCTCCGGAGCAGGCGAGCGGTGAGAATGTCGTTGATCCGCGGAGCGATCTGTACAGTGTTGGTGCGTTGGCGTACTTCTTGCTCACGGGGCGACCACCGTTCTCGGACCGATCACCGGCACGGATGCTGGCCGCCCACATCTACGAGTCTCCCAGAGCATTGCCTGAGGACGTACCTGCTGACCTCGCCGATGTCGTCTTGCGATGCATGGCGAAATCTCCTGCCGAGCGTTGGCCGGATGCCGCGACCTTGGAAGAAGCCCTGGCGAGCACTTCTGTGCCTGTGTGGACTGCACGCGATGCGTTGGCGTGGTGGGAGTCTAAAGTCGGTTGTCCGGGTGAGATTCACTCAGGGGATACCAAGCTTGCCGAACCGTACGCACCGCCCGCCAACTTGAATGAAAACGAGACTCCGTGAGCGGCCCGCTGGGCTGCGGATTGCAGATTGAAGAGTAGGAGGTGGGACCGTGATTACTCTCAGGTTGATCGTGTTCGCTCTTGGTGTAATCGGCATTGTGATTTCCATGCCACTCCTGGGGTTTGCGGTGCTTGGGTATTTCGGAATCCTCGCCGATATGAGCGTTGAAGAGAATCGCCAAATCGGAATGCAGCTTCTCTTTCTGGGACTTCCGGCGTTGTTCGTCGGCGTGTTCTTGTGCGTGTTGGGTCTGTTTGCGAAATCTGGGAGTCACCAGTTTCCCGAGGAGAGCGAAAACGAAACTCAGTGAGTGGTCTCGTGGAATTTCGGTTGTGGAATGGAGAAAACAGAACACTGATGGCTGACTGTTCTGGTGTGACTCATTCGAATGAGGGTTTTCCCGGCCTGACGGGCCGGTTCTGTCAGCCCAGGGCGAGACGCGAAGCGGCGATGCCCTGGGTCGCGATCGAATCCCCATATCGCCCATTGAGCATGGGTCATTTTCTTTGAAAATGACCCATGCTCAATGGGCGAATTGTTTTTTGTCTTTGGACCCGGGGCTGCGGTCCTTCGGACCTGACCCCGGGCTGACAGAACCGGCCCTTCAGGCCGGAAAGACAAATGAATCTGAGTTGCAATGTCGGGGATCGACGAAGAGAATGGGAATGGAATAGTGCGATGGGTGAAAAAAGCTGATCGCATGGCATTCAAGAATCCCATGTTGGTGGAGGTTCCTATGCGAATCGCGTTCGGTCTGGTCTCGGTGTTTTTGCTGCTGATTGGGTGGCGTGAACATAGTGATATTTAGAACTGCCCCGTGAGGGAGCGAGGAACCGGTTCCGGTTCCTCGCTCCCTCACGGGGCAGTTCCATGAGTGTGATTAGGATTCGTTTCCACGGGTTACGCTCGCTTCGCTTCGCTCACCCGTGGCTACATTCGCAGGCTCCTTCGGAGCCGAAGACAAATCGGCTCAAATGCGGAATTCGGATTGTGGAATGCGGAAATCGTAGGGTGGTGCCGAGTCTTCGAGGCCCACCGTTTGTGGACGATCTGCGTGCGGTGGGCCTCGCAAAGCCTCGGCGCCACCCGACATCCCGGCGAACGGCGTGACGTCAGTCCGCCGGTGGATTGTGCCGAATCCGACCGGCGGATCGACGTCGTGCCGGTCACATTGTCCTGATTCACCAGCGGCGTAGAATACCGCTGAACCTCCCACCACACCTCGACACACCTGATCATCAAAAGAGAACCCCCATGATCCAAATCAATCCCGATCCGCACACAAGCGGTTATGTCTACGTCCCAACACATGCGGTCACCGCCTTCTTTCCTGCGGGTGTCAGCGTGGAACCGATCGTGCGCGCCCTCAAGGATGCGGGATTCGCCGGCGACCATGTCGAAATCTTTACAGGAGCGCAGGGTGCAACGAAGCTGGACGCCGAGGGACATCGGCACGGTCTCTGGGTGCGGTTCCTGCGGTCGCTGGAAGAAACCTTCGGCGAGGATTACGACGAGTTCGCGAAGGCCGATCAGATTCTTCGTTCAGGCGGAACGGTTGTCTCTGTCCATACGCACAAGGACGCAGCGAAGAAATGTCAGGCGGCAGAACTTCTTCTGGCGCAGGGCGGGCAAGACGTGATGTACTGGGGCAAATGGGCGCGCGAGTTTTTCTCTGTCGGTACAGTATCGATCCCGAATGAATCAGTCGGTGAAGCGGGTTTGAAAGTCGAGGTTGAACGCGATCTCCGGACGGTCGAGGATTTGGCGGCGAGACTCCACCGACAGGCAGAGCGGGCGGGTTCAATCGGCCTTGAAACGTGGGGGAACAAATTGAAGGTGATGGCCACCGACGCCGACCGACACGTGCGGGAATTTCGCGAAATGCTGGCCGGCAGCTGACGCGATCACCGATTCACCGCAAGATTACCGCTGGGACTTCCGAAGTCGAAGCCGGACTTCGGAAGTCGAATCACTTTGCGGCACTCACCAAAGTTGATCAGCTCACCTGTTCCATCTTCATGTGACAGTTCTTATACTTCTTGCCGCTGCCGCAGTGGCAGGGGTCGTTGCGGCCGATCTTGGCGCCGACGTTGCGGATGGTTTCCACCTTCTTCGCCTCGCCTCCGCCGGCGTTGGCGGCGGCTTTCACTTGTGCCTGCTGCTCCTCACTGACCTGCGCGGCCCGTGCCCGCATCGCGCTCTCCGCCTGACGGTGCACCGCCATGGCGCCGGCGTAGTACGCGTTCTGAACCTGCTCCTCGCCGACGTCTTCCATCTTGAAGACGAGTTTCGTCGTCTTCTCGTAGATGCTGTCCCACATCAATTCGAAGAGCTTCATTCCCTCTTTCTTGTAGACGATCTTGGGATCTTCCTGAGCGTACCCGGCCAGACCGACCGTGCTGCGGAGGTGGTCCATCGTCAGCAGGTGGCTCTTCCATGCGCCGTCGAGTTCGTCGAGGACGAGGCGGCGTTCCATGTCGTGCATTTCGGGGCGGTAGTGTTCGTCGTAGGCGTTGAGAATTTCGTCGCGGGCTTTCTTCCGGGATACGCCGGTGAGCTTGGCGGGATCGAGTTCGAGCTTGAGTTCGTTGTTGGCCCATTCGACCAGTTCAGTCGCATCGGCTGCTTCGGAGAGCGTGGCGCCGCTGAAGACATCGTTGAGTTTTTCCTCGACTTCGGGATAGTCGACGGTGGGCATGGCGTTGCGGTTGATGTCCATCAATTTTTCGAGAATGACGGTGCGGGGCTCGGTGCGGAAGACGTCTTCGGCGATGGGGGGATTGCGGAAGCGGTGCATGGTCCAGCCGATGAGCTGTTCGCGGTTGGGCCGGCGTGTGGGGGTGGGTCGTTCGGGCATGTGGGCGGCGAGTCCGACCATGACGGGGAATTCGATATCTTTGCGGCGATAGACTTCGCGGATGCCCTTGCGGAGGATATCGGCGATTTCGTTGCGGTCGAGTCCGCTGAAGATGCGGGCGTCGATATCGAGACCGAACTGCTGACGGGTCCAGTCTCCGAGGGAATCGAGGCCGTACTGGCGTTCGAGGAAGCGTTGGCCGTCGGCGAGTTCAACGGCTTCGACGGCCATTTTCGCCGCTTCCTGCAGGTATTCGCCGAGGGAATCTTTGCCGACCTGCTTGAGTTCGGCGACGGACATTTTCGCGCCGAAGCGGGTTTCGGCGACGCGTGCGAGTTCCTGCCATTTCCAGTCGGCTTCGTCATCACCGCCGAGGTTTTCGTCGATCGCTTCCTGAATGTAAATCGGTGCGGTGTCGAGTGCGCGATCGCGGGCGACCTGCACGGCTTCCTCGAAGGAGCAACCGCGGAAATCGGAGGCATCGAATTCGACGCCGAGCCGTCCGCTGGCGAATGACGCGAAGCTGGCGGTGCCGTAGTCATCGGCGGTGTAACGTTTGACGGCGTCCTTGATCTGTGCGTCGATCATGTCGAGGATCATCATGCGCGGGTTACCGCCATCGAGCACCGCCTGGCGGGCGGAGTAGGTGCGCTTGCGCTGCGTGTCCATGACCTCGTCATATTCGAGAAGGTTCTTCCGCTGATCGAAGTGGTATTCTTCGACCTTGCGCTGGGCTTTCTCGATCTGATTCGAGAGCATTCCGCTTTCGATCGCTTCGCCGTCTTTGAGGCCGATGAGGGGGCTGTTCATGAGGCGGGCCATGCGCTCGCCGCCGAAGAGCCGCATGAGTTCGTCTTGCAGCGAGAGGTAGAAGCGTGAGGAACCCGGGTCGCCCTGGCGGCCGGCGCGACCGCGAAGCTGATTGTCGATCCGCCGTGACTCGTGACGCTCGGTGCCGATGATGTGCAGGCCGCCCATCTCGGCAACCTTGCGGCCCTCTTCTTTCATCTTCTCTTTCGCTTCGATCGCATCGACGGTGTTCTTCCAGACGTCTTCCGGGACTTCGAGCCGCGTGGGATAAAGCGGTCGGCCGTCGGAGTTTTTCAGTTGTTTGAGCTGCGCCCACGCCAGCGTTTCGGCGTTGCCGCCGAGAATAATGTCCGTTCCGCGACCGGCCATGTTCGTGCTGATGGTGACTGCGTTCAGGCGGCCCGCCTGCGAGACGATCTCCGCTTCGCGCGAAACATTCTCCGGCTTGGCATTGAGCAGTTCGTGCTTGACGCCGCGGCGCTTCAGCATGGCTGAGAGGGTTTCGCTCTTGGCGACATCCGTGGTGCCGATCAGGATCGGCCGGCCGGTTTTGCTGATCTCGGCCACCTCGGCAACCACGCCGTCCCACTTGTCCTTTTCGCTCTTGTACACGAGGTCCGGATGGTTGACGCGGAGCAGCGGCTTGTTCGTCGGGATGGCGACGACGTCGAGGTTGTAGATCTTGGCGAACTCGCTGGCTTCGGTCATGGCGGTCCCGGTCATGCCGCCGAGCTTCTTGTAAAGTTTGAAGAAATTCTGCAGCGTGACGGTCGCGAGCGTTTGCGTTTCCTGCTTGATCTTCACGCCGTCGCGGCGGTGCTTGGCTTCGACCGACTGGTGCAGGCCGTCGCTCCACTGGCGGCCGAACATGGCGCGGCCGGTGAATTCGTCAATGATGATGATGCCGAGTTCGTTGTTCTCGCGCGGATCCTGCGCGATCATGTAGTGTCGGTCTTTGTGGTAGAGGTGGTGGCTCTTGATCGCGTTATCGAGCAGGTGCGGCCACTCCATGTTTCCGGGCGTGTAGAAGCTTTCAACGCCGGCGAGCCGCTCCGCTTCGCGCACGCCAAGGTCCGTAAGGTGAGCCGAGCGCTCCTTTTCCTTGATCTCGAAGTAAATGCCGCGCGGGACTTCCTTCACCTTTTCCGGATCGAGCGTGCCAACGATCGGCAGGCCATCGCCTTCGGTCCCCGTGAGCGTGGACTTGCCCGAGGCTTTTAGTTCCTGCCGGGCTTTCTTTTCCAACTCGGTGAGCTTGCGGACGATATCATCCGCCTTTTCGTAGTTCTTGACATCGGTGTAAGCAGGTCCGGAAATGATGAGCGGCGTCCGGGCTTCGTCGATGAGGATGTTGTCGACTTCGTCGATGATGGCGAAGTTGAGCGGGGTACGCTGGACCTGGCGGTAGAACGGGTCGTACTTTTCGTCATCGTGCCGGGCCGGCTTCATGTTGTCGCGGAGATAATCGAAGCCGAATTCGCTGTTGGTGCCGTAGGTGATATCGCATTCGTAGGCGTGGCGGCGCCGCTCGGGTTCCATGTCCGACTGAATGTACGCCGCGGATACTCCCAGCGCCTGATAGATGGGGAGCATCCACTCGCAGTCGCGGCGGGCGAGGTAATCGTTAACGGTGATGACGTGCACGCCCTTGCCTTCGAGGGCGTTCAGATAGGCGGGCAGCGTCGCGACGAGCGTCTTTCCTTCGCCCGTCACCATCTCGGAGATGTTGCCGCGGTGCAGCACGACTCCGCCGACCATCTGCACGTCGTAATGGCGCATCCCCTTGGCGCGGCGGGCGGCTTCGCGGCAGGCGGCGAACGCTTCCGGCAGCACGTCTTCGAGCGTGGCGCCCTTGGCGAGTTGTTCGCGCAGGCGAGGCGTGACCGCCTTCAGCCCCGCATCGTCCAGCGCCTTCATCGCGTCTTCGAACTTGTTGATCTTGTCCAGCGTCGAGCCGGGGATGACCGTATGCTCAAGGGCATTTCGCGGGCGAACGAATCCGATGCTCTTCACAAGCCGTTCGTTGGCGGAACCAAAGAGCCGAGTGACGAACCCCAGGCTTCCCTCAACGAAGCTGTTGAGCGTGTCGCCGATTTTCTCCAAAATACCGGCTTCTACTTTGGTTGCGGTCGCCATGAGTCGTGCCTTGGGGCGTCGGTTGCGTTCGGGTTCAACAGTCAGTCTAAGAATCAGGCCATGAAACGGTCAATACAGACCGGAAAACCCGCCCAATTTACCGGCGTGTTCAGGTCTGGCCAAAATCACGGGACATCCTGAACCGGAAATCTCGCAGAATCCGGCGAAAAGGCTCTGAGTCTTGATCCGCGTTGAAATCAGCGCGATCAGCGGGCCAAAAAATACCTTGCCCGCACATCAAGATGAACTGAATAAAACAACCACCAGATTCGCTACGCTGAATTGGATAAGCCAATGAACGCTCCGACACAATTTCAGACCATACCGGGCACGGAAGAACTGGGCGCCATTCCGCGGGATTTATCATTTCATCCCTGCAAAAATCCTGCGCCGGCGGTCCTTTCGCTCGAACAAATCGAACGCTTCAACCGCGACGGCTATCTCATGCCGTTCCGCTTCTTCTCCGCTGCGGAAATCGCCGATCTTCGTTCCTATTTCGACACGCTGCTCGCACGCTACTCCGCCGAAGGCAAAGACAGCTACTCCATCAGCTCCGCCCATCTGCGGCATGGTCGCGTGTGGGATGTGCTGACGAACCCGAAGATCGTCGCCGTCGTACGCGATCTGCTCGGACCGAGCGTCATTGCCTGGGGTTCGCACTTCTTCTGCAAAATGCCCGGCGATGGCAAAACCGTGGCCTGGCATCAGGATTCGAGTTACTGGCCGCTGACGCCGGCGAAGGCGGTGACCGTCTGGCTGGCGATCGATGATGCCGACCGCGGCAACGCCTGCATGAAGTACCTTCCGCGAACGCACACGCTCGGCCACCTGACCTATCAGCTCAAGGAAAACGACGCCTCCCATGTCCTCAATCAGGTGGTGCCGGATGTGGAGCAGTATGGCGAGCCGGTCTACGTGGAATTGAAGGCGGGGGAAGCGGCGCTGCATTCCGATTCACTGCTGCACGGTTCGGACGCGAATGAATCCGAGCGCCGGCGCTGCGGGCTGACGCTGCGCTACACGAGCGGCGACGTGCAGGCGTATCTGGGCTGGGCGGACAAGGGTGTGGTAGTCGCCGGCGACCCGCCGGCGCACTGGTCCAACCGGCCAAGACCGGCGGAGGATTGAGAGAGTAGAATAAGTATCTGTTCAGTGATGGAGGCAGATGTATGGCCTTAGACTCCTCAGGCGACCCAGAGCACCCGATCCTGTCTCACCCCTACTCGTGGGAGTTGGTCGAGTTCATGTACCGCGAAGATCAGTCCGATTGGCGAGAGTCATACATCGACTTGGTGTTTGCACGTGACGGGCAGGAACGGCGATTGCGTTTCCTTGCCCCACGGGACTTGGAGATGAGCCGGGGGCTGCCCAATAGCATCGGTCTAGTCATACTTGATATCAGCGGTCGACAATTGGAGGGGATCAAGGTGCGGGTCGACAACTTCGAGCAGTCCCATGGTGCACCGCGATTCTGGGCCGCCGAGGTATTCGAAGTTTTCGAACAATTGCATTCTGAACCCGAATAGAGATTTTCAGTCACAAGAGTAAGTATCCCCTGCGCGGCTCGTTGAGATGAGCGATCTGTGCGGAAAGTACTCGCAGGCGATAAACTTCCAATTACTCCGAGTCGCTGTCGAGTAGTGTCTGTTGGATCGTGGCAATTCGTTGACGGACTTGTGCGGGAACTTCCACAGAATCCGATTTGACATAGGCAATGAACGGAGCCGGTTCGTTCTTGAGCAACCGTCCGATCGCTCTTGCATGATTCAAAAACGCATCAACCATCTGTTGTGAATTCATATCATTTCGCGACAACGAAAAGACACGAAGGTTGCAAAGGACCAGTTTGACGACCTCCTCCTCGTTCCGCCGAAGCTTATTGTCTTTGGTCAGCATGACCCAGTTTTTGGGCCCGATGTAATCGTAGATTTCTACATCCAAAACATTGTCCCGCTGAAAATGATCGCGATGCCATTCCGTTTTCCATCCGGCTTCCCGCAACGAAAGAGCGACGGACTTGCCCAGGCAGTCATCGACGTAAAACGTGGTTTCCTCAAGCAGCCGCTCGGCTTTCGTACCGGATGGCTTCTTCGATTTCTTCGACATCGCAGTCGTAGTCTTCCGCCAGGAATCGGATGTTATCGCCCGCTCGATGCCGGCTGGCGATGATTTCCGTGGGAATCCGCCGATCGTTGATGCAAGGAACTCCCGACCGGATTCCCGGACTGATCGAAATCAGCATCGGATCGGAAACACTATTTGTGCGGGTGAACGGGTAAAGCTTGAAAATGATCCCGTCTTTGTTCCATTCAATGCGATTCAGGTGAGCCTCGAGCATTTCCCGAAAATGACCTTGCCCCTGTTCCGTGATATTGACCAGCGAACCCAGATGATCGATGAACAAATGCTTCCCATCAGTCAGCATGGATTGTTCCAGCAATGGCCGATCAACCGACCATTTTCGTTTGAGAAAATCCAGTGATTTCTTGATCGACTGCAGACTGATTCCATGTTTCCGTCGCAAGGATGCCAGGATGTGAAGCTCGACCAGATTCGAGAACGAGAGCAGTCGACGTTTGGGATCGGCCATCCGGATCAGCGAATATTTCGGTCGATCTTCTGAACGGATGCCCAGAGACCAGTTGCGTACCGTGCTCGTTGGCAATTGAAGATACCGTGCGGCTTCGTTCAATCGATAAAGGGGTTGATCATTCAGGATCGTCGGCGCTGGAAGGGTCCGAGATTTCGCGCGCATGATTATTACTGAAATCAAAGGCTCAAGTTATTCGTATTCACATTATATCATATTCGGTCATTGTGATTCTGTTCCATCATCATTGCACCTTTCCCATCGTGTTGTTCCGTTGTGTTCAATCGGACCGAGGATTGGATTCGCCGCTCGACGATGTAGGTCGGGCGGCCTTTCACTTCGAGGAAAATGCGGCGCACGTATTCGCCGACCACGCCCAGACTGACCAGCTGAATCGCACCCATGAAGAGCATGACCACGATCAGGCTCGCCCAGCCGCGCGGCGTGGACTGATTCGAGATCGCATCCGCGACGGCCCAGGTCGCGATCACGGCGGCGGCGGCGGCGGAGAGCACGCCCAGATAGGTCACCAGGCGCAGCGGTGATCCGCTGTGATTGAGAATGCCATCGATCGCCAGCGCAATCAGCTTGCGATAGGTGTACTTCGGTTCACCTGCGGCACGGGCGTCGCGATCGTACTCGATTCCGGTCTGCCGGAAGCCGACGAACGTGCGCAGGCCACGCACGAAGCGCACGCGCTCCGGCAACGCCCGCAACTGATCCACCACCTTGCGATCCATCAGGCAGAAGTCGCCGCTATCGAGCGGGATTTCCAGATCCGAGACCCAGCGCAGCATGCGGTAGAACGTGAAATAGCAGAACCGCTTGGCCAGATGTTCCTTGCGCTTGCGCCGGACCGCATACACCACGTCATGCCCGCTTCGCCACGTCTCGATCAGCTTCGGCAGCAGCTCCGGAGGATCCTGCAGATCGCCATCCATGACCACCACCGCTCGGCCGCGAGCGAGGTCGATGCCGGCAGTGACGGCGGCCTGATGACCGAAGTTCCGGCTCAGGTGCAGAACGGAAACGCGCGAGTCGGTCACCGCCAGCAGGTCCAGCATGGCGGTGGTGGCATCGCGGCTTCCATCGTTCACGAAGAGCAGTTCGAACGGCTCGCCTTGCGCCTCCAGCACCGCGACCAAACGGCGATACAGCTCGGGGAGATTTTCGTGCTCGTTGTAAAGCGGAACGACGACCGATACGTTCGGTTCATTCACCAGCGATGAGACGGGCGGTACAGTCAGGGCCAGAACGGCAGGCGTCATCGCGAATCCTTTCGCGGTCGATGGTTCCGCCTGGAGTTTACCCGGTCCGGGGCTTGGGCATCAATGCCATATCGGACGGATTCACGTTGGCGTGGTCGAAGGAACCTGCGGCACGACTCGGACGGGAGGCTGCGCCCGTCCGCCGTCGAAGGATTGCGGCGCGAGCGTATCGGTTGCGTTCAGGAGCGCCCACACCTGCGCACCCAGAAAGAAGAGCAGATACGCGACTTCGAAGACTTCGAGCGAGAGCGCCAAGGCACCGATGCAAAACGAAATGAGCGAGCAGGCGACACCGCCCATCATGGCCCGTGCCCGCCTCGATTCAAAATCAGTCCGATTCCACAACCGGACCGACGAACGGACGATGCAGTAAAATGTGGCTATCACCATCGCGATGTAAATGATCATACCGCACAGGCCGCTGTCCGCCGCGATCTGCAGATACTGCGAGTGGATCGTTCGCCCTTCCATGTCGGCGCCGCGGGTGAACATCTCGGCATTCGAATTTCGCACTCCGACTCCGAAAATCGGATATTCCATCGCAATGTCTACTGCGATGCCCCACGAAACGAGCCGGCTGTTAAAACTATCGTCCATCTCGTGCTTCTCAATGCTGAAGAAGCGATCCTGAATTTCCTTCCCCGCCATGAGGGGCAGCATCGCGCCGATCGCCAGATACACGCAAATGAGAAACTTCCGCTTCCGCGAAAAGACCATGAGCACGGGAGCGGCCATCGCCATCGAGATCATCGCACCGCGCGAGTACGTGCTCAGCACCGCATGCATGATCACCGGAATCACGAGCAGGAACAGCCACTTGTACCAGCGCTCGGTGAACTCCCAGGCGAAGTAACACAGCGGCACGCCCAGGCAGAGCATGAGGGCGGCCCCGTTGTTGTCGAGGCCGGCGAAGCCGCGTTTGACGAGAATCAGTTTCCCCGTGCTGATGTAGATATGATTCACTTCGATTGAGATGTAACTGATCGCGATAACGATCAGCATGTACAGCCCCCAGACCTGCGAGGGCGTACGAACGACACGCGAGGCGAGGTAGTACATGGCGAAGATTTTGAGGTATTCGCCGTACCAAAGTTCGCCGAGTTCGGGATTCTTGGCGCAGAGGTGGCTCATGGTCACCCAGAACGCGAAGAGCATCATGAGACAGTGGGCGATGGTGAATTTGGGCCGGTAGCGCATGAGGGAGCTCTCGCGCTTGCCATAGGAGAGGACGCCAGCGGACCAGAGCAGGTAACCACCGATGGCGGAGGACGCAACGATGAAGGACCAGGGAATCTGCACGGGCATGTACTGGAGCTGCCATTCCCAGAGGTACTGAGGGCGAAGGATGGCGTAGAGGTAATAGAGCGCCACGCCGGCGTAGGGCGTCCACCAGAACGAAGCAAACGTGCCGAATGTGGTGAGCAGAATGAGGAGAAGATATTGCTTCATGGTTCGTCACACTTCCGTGAGCACGCGATTCTCGTCCGTGACCGGCGCTCCCAGACCCGCCAGCGCCGTGCGGGCGGCGGAGTCCCAAGTGTGATTCGTCGTGACCCAATCGCGGCCCGCATGACCCAGTCGCTCGCGCTCTTCGGCTGATTGCCACAACGATTTCAAGTTCGTCACCCATTCACCGGGCGAACGCAACACCGGGAACGGCGGTTCCCCGTTCAAACCGTTCAGGCCGTGCCGCGTCGTGAGGATCGGCAGCGCCATCGCCGCCGCTTCCAGCAGCTTGTTCTTGATTCCGCCTCCGCTCACGAACGGTAACACCACGACTTCGTGCTGGCGCACCGCGGAGCGCAGATCGGGGAGGTCCGCTTCGAGCGCGACTCCATCGCGCCCCGCCAGCGCACGAATCTTCGGCGACGGTTGGAAGCCATAAAGCTGAAACTGCGCATCCGGGACTTCCGCCCGAACGCGCGGCCAGACCTTCGTGACGAACCACTCGACGGCCTGAATATTCGGCCCGAAATCCAGTCGGCCCCAGAAGACGCAACTCTTCGGCTTCTTCGGTTCGTCGCCGGGTGCAAAGGATTCAGCATCGATTCCGTTGGGGATCACATCGACACACCGGATGCCGGAAAAGAGGCGAAAGGCCCGCGCGTCCGCATTCGAGACGACCCAAACGCGATCCATGAGCGGGCGATAGGTGCGCTGATAGAAGCCCTTCAGGATCGCCGGTTTGATTTCGCTCCAGGTCGAGCGCCGCAGGAGGTGGACCTGTGAGAAGTGATGCCAGACCCATTCGTCGGCGGCGTACCAGACTTTTTTCGTAGCTGTCGGCAGCGCACCGAGATAGGGCAGCATGCGGAGGCCGGAGACGACCACGGCATCGGCGTGGAAATCCGCGGCGGCGGCGGCGGTCCAGCGCACGCGTGCCGGATCGACTCCCCAGTAGTCGCGGAACTTGGATTGCCACTTTGTCAGGCGGATCGGAACGGTGGCTTCGTCCGGAACCGCCGGTTGATTCTGTTCGAAGCAGTACTCGGCCTCAAGCCCGCCGTCCGCAACCGCTTCACGCGGAATGGGAGCGATTGTCGCCAGCGCCACCGCATGACCGTGCTCGCTCATCGAGCGCATGATGTGATAAGTATGCACATCATGCCCGCTCTGCCGCGGCCAGGCCATTCGTTCCTTCACAAACAACAATCGCAAATTCGGCTCCTGAGCTGATCACCGTCGATCCAATTGCAGTTTGGGCATCGGCAATGGAGTCTGGTTCGTTGGTGCGGATTCGGGGTTGGCCACCATCCGCAGCCGCAGTGTCACCGCCGCGCCGATCGCACCTCCGAACGCAGCATAGAGCACATCCGAGGGGTTGGCGAATCGATCGGTCAGGTAGAGTTGCCCCAGTTCGAGAATGAGCGTCAGGACGGACGCGAGCGCCGCACCGATGATCACGCGCTGGCGGCGGCGGGCACGCCGGGCGGACCCGAGAGCGGAGACAACCACGCCGTAAGGAATCGCCAGGATCATTTTCGTGAGCACTTCATCGAGCACGCCGAGATCGTTTTTCTTCAACGCTGTTTCCAGGGGGATCCAGTTGAGCTCCCGAAAGCGCGAAGCGCCGATGCGGCCGTCGAATTCGAAGGGGAGCCAGGCGGACACAGCCATCCACAAGAGCCAGGCCTGACCCAGAATGAGCACGGCCTCGATATCAAGCCCGCTGCCGGGAGCGTTGAGCGTCATGAATTTCGCCACCAGCCAACCTATAAGGATCGCCAGACCACCAAGAATCACATCGGTGATACTGGGTGTTCGACTTTGGATGGGAATCTGACCCAATTCGATCACCAGGACGATCAGCAGGCCGATTCCCAGAACCCTTGCGATTCGCCGAGCCTGAAGATGGAGCGGCTTTTCACCGTGCTGAGGTTGCACCCGGGTTAGCGGAGTGAATGCCAGCAGCAAGCCGGCCGGAAAGTAGATCGCAGCGAGATCAAGCCAAATCTGCACCTTCTGCCAGACGGGTACGGTTGCGCGAGATCCGAGTTCCGAAAAGGGTACGAGGATCACTTTGCCGTCGCGAAATTTGCGATACCAGTCGGCGGGGCTTGCGGTGAGATCGAACGGTAGCCATTGAACGAGAGCAACAAACATAAAGAACAGCACAAGCCAGGCCACGGCCGGTGAGCGATAGTGATCGTGATCTATTCGGGTTCGAAGCTGATCGACGGAACGCTGACCGATCAGGAGAAAGACGATCAATCCGCTGGCGGACCCGAGTGCCTGAGCGATAATATCAGAACCTGAACAGGTTCGAGCCGGGAAATACAGTTGAGTGAATTCGACCGCTGCGGCAAAAACGACGCAGCACGGCCAGATGCAGATCGCAATCAGCAGCTTTCGCGTCCCACTGTTTGGCCGGTCGAGCATCAGCCAGGCCGCCAGCGCGAATCCCAGCGGCACCCCTAGTACAAAATTGGCCAGAAAATCGGAGCGTGACTGAATATCCATTCGGTTTTCCAGCACCCAGCTATAGCCGTCCAGGGCATCCTGAAACGGCCGCCAGCGATACTGGAACGGGACCAAGCTGCCATAGATCGTGAAGAAGGCGACGGTCAGCGCCAACCAGCCGAAAAAACGGGGTGGAAGAAACTTCGACTCCGAAGGGCGAAGCCAGGGGAACTCGCGTGCCATCCGTTCCGTGTTCACCGTCCGCCCTCCACCTTCGGAGGTTTCGGGGCCAGCTCCGGATCATCAGGAGCCGTGCGGTCCGGAACAAACCATTGAGATGCCGCCGTGGCAGTCGCTTCGCGCAGAACTTCATCGCGCTCCGGCAGCGAGACATCAATCATCAACCAGTCCATCACCTTGAGGATAAGCCACAGGAACCCCAGAGCCAGCGGCATCATCAGCCAGCCGGCCAGATCATGAACGATGACATCGCCGATCCATTTCCAGGTGTTGTCCTGATTATCCGCCGCGATGTACACCAGCGCCGTTACGGTGATCCGAATGATGTTCGAAATGATCGCGATCGGGATCGACACCCCAAACAGAATCAACCGTTCCCAGATCGAACGTTTCGTCAGAAGCAAAGCAAAGGCCGCTCCCATCGCCACGAACGTAAGAACCATACTCAGTCCGGAGCACGCCCATTCCACGCCCAGCCGTACTTCTCCCACCGTGATCACCGTGCCGCCCGGGCCTGAGATATATGAGGGATAACCCAATGTTTGGAGCAGAAAGTTGCTCGCATTCGTCGCGATCTGACGGAGCTTGAACGTGAACAAGATCTCGAGTCGATCGGGAAGTTTGATCATGAAAATCAGAAAGGCGAGTCCCGGCCAGGCCCACTTCAATCCCGGTCGACCGAGCAGCAGCAGGACACAACCTGTCAATGCAAGAATCAATCCCAGCCCTTGCCCGAATTCTTTGGCGATATTAAAGGTGCCGGCGGCCAACGAAAGCGCCACACCCAGCGCCACGGGCACCAGCCCCCAAGGATCGGGCCATTCAATCAACGGCGGCAACTGCTTCCTTCGCCGGTAAAGAAGATACGCCGCGATGAACGGCACCAGAATGCCATGCGAATAATCCGGCTCGGTGAACCAGACGCCGACCATGTCCCGGATCGCACCGTGAAACGCGAAGACGATTCCCAGACTCAAGAGCGCGCAATTCCTCCGCCAGGTTCTCGAACGGAGCGCTTCGGTCAGAGGTTGAGGTTCCACGCGTCAATGTCTCAACGGAAAAGAATCGCGGCTCTACCGTGTCAGGATAGCGGATCGGGCTTCGAACTGCCCGGCAGGTTTGTGATCGACTTGATCAACACAGT
This sequence comes from Limnoglobus sp., assembly GCA_041742055.1. Classification (GTDB taxonomy): domain Bacteria; phylum Planctomycetota; class Planctomycetia; order Gemmatales; family Gemmataceae; genus Limnoglobus. The sequence goes on from JBGSJI010000026.1 coordinate 26,922, forward strand.
GAGACCCAGAAGCAATTTCGTCCCGAAGTGAATTTTCACTCTATTCAGAAATCAGGTTTCCGTGCCCAGTGAAATATAGGATGGATCGGTTCGGTTGCGCGCGGGAATCATCAGCAGCACGAGAATTTCACTCGCGCGAAAGTTCCTCCGCTTTCACTTTGCGGTCGTGCCGTCGCGCTTCTATAGTTCAGTTGAGTTTGATTTTTGACTCAGAGATAATGACCTGATTTGAGGTGTTGGGTGGATCCATCCGGCATAGCCCGGTTTGCCACGAGTTGCGGAGCCTTTGCGCCGCTCGAGTTCGCCATCGAATATCACGACGGCGTCGTAGCCGCTACAGGCACTTTGAATCAACCTTTTGCACTGATTGGTCGAAGTCCCACCTGCGATATCGCTCTGGATGCCGAGGACCTGCTGCCACAATCGGCTTTTCTTCAGGTCGTGGGCGGGCAGGTCTTCGTCGGCGATCTGGGAACCCGCACCGGACTCCGCTGGCATCATGGCCGCCATCCCTACGGTTGGATGTACCCGCTTGAACCGATTCAAATTGGACCATTCGCCCTCAAACTGATGCGCGCGGCCTCCCCGCACCCCGCTCCGTTCGGTGCTTCGTTTCATCCTCTGATTCCCGGTCCGGACATGCCGCAGGGGCTGCCCTCCGTCGAAATCGAATTTCTCAACGGCAAGTCGGATCGTCCCCGGTGGTCGGTCAATCGGGTTCTCACGCTCGTCGGCTCCGCACCCGATTGCAAGATCCACCTCTCCAGTGAAGAGATCGCACCACGTCACTGCTATCTGCTCCACGCACCCGACGGACTTTGGATCGTCGATCTGACCGGCCAGAGCAGCATACGAGTCAATGATGAACCAGTCCGCTTCGCACGCCTGGGAGAAGGTGATCTGTTTCAGATCGGCCGATTCCGGATGAACTGCACTTATCCCTATTCTTCTCCCCATGAAGGCATGATCTCGTTTGATGAGGTGCCAAGGCAACCCGTCAAAACCGAAGAGCGAAGTAACGATTCGTTCTCGAAATCGTCCCTTTCAGTACCGCCCGTCCAAACACCAGTCAGGCAAACGACCAAACCGAGAACTGACTTCGACCGGGATGTGCCGCCACCCGGTGCGGATGAACCGACGGACTGGAACGAGTTCGAGGATACCGATCCGATCGATCAGAACCTTCCCGCACCGGTTCCACCGATCATCACACCGGATGAAATGGCCCAACTCCTCCCCGTGAATGAACTGGGACTGCCGGATTCGGGATTCCTGAACGAACACGGCAACCCCAAGCCAGTTCTCCCTGAAGAGGGAGAAGGCTCTTCCGACGATCTGCACCACCGATTCATGCAAACTCAGTAGCATCACTTGGTCAATCGTTCCAGCGCCTCGCGATACTTAGCCGACGTCTGCAAGATCACCTCATCCGGCAAGACCGGTGGCGGGCTTGATTTGTCCCAACCGGTCGTTTCCAGCCAGTCGCGTAGGAACTGTTTGTCGAAAGACGGGGGCGATCCGCCGGGACAATACGATTCCTTCGGCCAGTACCGCGAACTGTCCGGAGTGAGAATCTCGTCGATCAGGATAATCTCGCCTGACGGCAGCCGGCCGAATTCAAACTTCGTATCCGCCAGAATGATCCCGCGACTGCTTGCGTGCACCGCCGCCCGCCGATACAACTCCAGCGTCCGCTTCCGCAACTCCTCCGCCGTTGTCTGACCCACCGTCTCGACCATCTGCTCGAAACTGATGTTTTCGTCATGCCCTTCGTCCGCTTTGGTCGCCGGCGTGAAGATCGGCTCGGGCAGCGCATCCGCTTCGCGCAATCCCAGCGGAAGCGGAATCCCGCAGACCGTGCCGTGCTCCCGGTATTCCTTCCAGCCCGATCCCGCCAGATAGCCCCGCGCCACGCATTCGATCGGGATCACCTGAGTCTTTTTCACGATCATGGTCCGACCCTTCAGGAGCGGTGCCAGAACCTCGAAGCCTTTGGGCAGCTTCGAGACATCGTCGTGCAGAAAATGATTGGGCACTTTGAGAAAATCGAACCAGAAGCGTGTCATCGACGTGAGAATGATCCCCTTATCGGGAATGCCGTTGGGCATGACCCAGTCGAACGCGCTGATGCGGTCCGTGGCGATGATCGCCAGCGTATCGCCCAGATCATACACATCGCGCACTTTGCCCTGACGTCGCGGATAACCCTCGACCTTCGTGTACATGATTGATGACGGTTTCATCGTGAGCGTCTCGTTGCGGTTTCTTCCGATTGACAGATTTTACCAACCTTGCCATAACGGCGATGGTTTCGGGCGGACTTTCCCGGGGTGATTATGGCGACGGCCGGTCGATGGATCCTGGCGTTACTCGTGGTGCTGATCGCGCTCGGTATCCCGACGGCGTATTATCGCTCGCAGTATAGCAATTACAAACGCTATCGCGTCGTGACGCCCGGCAAGTTCTACCGCAGCGGACAGTTTACCGCGAACGGCCTGCGGACCATCATCCGCGAGGCGGGAATTCGCAGTGTGATCAATCTTCAGGAAGAGAACGCCGATCCCTTCATGCCGGAAGAATGGCTGGGGAAGCCATCCATACGAGAGAGCGAGCTTTGCAGTGAGCTGGGAGTGAACTACTTCGCACTCTTCGGCGGAGAGGTGGTTCCAGCTCACGAATTCGCGAAAGGGAAGCGCCCGGCGGTGATCGATGAATATCTGAAAATCCTTGACAATCCCGACAATTATCCCGTTTTGCTCCACTGCAAAGCCGGGCTGCACCGCACCGGACTGATGACGGCGATCTATCGCATGGAATATGAAAATGTCGCCCCCGCCCGCGCGATGAACGAACTCCGCGCCAACGGCTTCGGAACCTTCGCGGCGACCACCGCCAACGTCTACATCGCCCAGTACATCGAAGCCTACGAACGGGGAATCCGCAACGGAGGGTCCCGCTGATGCGCACCCTCGACCGCATGATGGTGATCGCCTACTTCCGCTCCTATGCCATCGTTCTGGCCAGCCTCGTCGGCCTCTACGTGATCATCGATCTCTTCACCAACCTCGACGACTTCGCCGGCCGCGGTTCCTTCTCCGCCATGCTGCGGCACCTCGCACGCTACTACGGCCCGCAGATCGCCATCATCTTCGATCGACTCTGTGAATCCATCGCGCTGCTCGCCGCAGTGTTCACCGTCTCCTGGGCGCAGCGAAACAACGAAATTCTCCCGCAGCTCTCCGCCGGGATCTCGACCCACCGCATCATCCGGCCCGTTCTCATCGCCTCGGTTTTCGTGCTCGCCCTCGGGCCGGTTGGTCAGGAATTGCTGATCCCCAAGCTTTCGGATGAACTGCAAGTTCCGCGCGATGATCCCAATCAGGAACGCCCGATCGAACTCCGCGGCGCTTACGATTCCACCGGTACCCACATTGAAGGAATCAGCGGCTTTCGCAAGGATCTGCGGGTCAAAGGCTTCTTTGTGAACTTTTCCGAATCGTCTGCTGCGTCGATCTCCGATCTTCAGGCAGATGAGGCGATGTATCTCCCGCAGACGGATGAGCGATCCGCGGGTTGGCTGATGTTGAACACGAAACCTGAGGTTGTTCCCGATCCCGTACCGGAAAATCTGACGTTCCTGGGACCTCGACGATACTTCCTCAAGACGCGCGAAGTCGATTTCGACGCCCTGACCCGCGGCGCGAAGTGGTACAGCTACGCCTCGACGGCCAAGCTGCGGGACATCCTCGCGCGTCCCGATCCGCGGCGTATGGCACCGGTGGCGGTTCTGTTCCACATGCGATACACGCGGCCGCTGATCGGCTTCCTCATGGTCGTGATCGGCTTGTCCATCATCCTTCGTGATCACAACCGTCATGTTCTCGTGAGTGCGGGGATGTGTCTGGTGATGGGGGCGGTCTTGCACGGCGCGATTTACGGGTGCAAGTATCTCGGCGAGCATGATCTGCTCTCGGCTCCGCTGGCCGCCTGGCTCCCCGCGATTCTCTTCGGTGGTTACGCCCTCGCCAGTTACGACGCCATTCAAACGTAAGAACCAAACGAACAACGGTCACTCGATCTTCGAGTGACCGTTCATCGATTCAGTAGTTGCCTCTACAATTTAAGCCGCGGTTCGCATGCGGATGGGACCGATCACGGTTCCTTGGCCAGCCGGGACCAGACTGTACAGTTCCCGAAGGGTCTGTTTGAGTACAGCACCAACAACCGATTCCGGATCGGCCTGGCGGACCAGCGCAGCCAATTCGGCCGTGGCCCAGGCCACTTCGGAAGCATCAATGATCGGGGACGACGGTGCGGACGTCGGACGGGATTGAATCGTCATGGCCGAGAACCTCCTTGTTCGAGACGAGCCGAAAACGGATTCTGCACCGAGGAGCGAAGATCACGCAAGAGCAATTTGGATCACGATCTGAAAGATCGGGAAACTCACTCCGTGATATGGTTCACGAGTTTGGTCAGTTGGCGAATGAAGACGCTGCACGTCTCGACCCACTTGGCCGCAATCGGGCCCGTGGAGAAACCATTTCCGAGAAGCAGCACATAAGCCTCAATGATCTTGGGGAGCTCGCGGACATGCTCGGCGTAGGCTCGGCGGTGTTCGGCAGGGATCCGTGGCGGTGCGACGATGACGCCCAGGAGTGTCCGCGGCGGGGCGGGCTTGGGAAGCGATTCCGCCTTCAGAATGTACTGGCCGGAGATTTTTCGCGTTTCCGGTAGCTGAGTCCGAACCGGCGCCGCCCGCTCGGCCAGAGCGGCGGAATATCCGTCCAGTCCCTGCACCATCCGGACGGCCAGAAATACGCTTCCGTGGGGATCGCTGGCGAACCGGCTGCGCGTGAAATCGCGAAAGCGCTGTTCCTGTTCCGAAAGCTGACAGAGCAACTCCCCTTCCCACTCCAGATCGCGCTCCAGAAAGACAGGCTGCGCGAGCAACTCCGTTTGAACTCCGAATTGAGTATCAACCGGGTCCGGAACTGTGGCAACGGCCGGCGTATTCGATGACGTGATCATTTCGATCCAGCTACGAGGGGGGTGGGTGTCGGAGCGGGTTCAGTTGGGGCGGATTCGGTTTTGGCGACGACAAGTGGGCAATGCCGATCAACGACATCGACCAGTGCTTTGGGTTGGAACGGTTTGGTGAGATATTCAGCAACACCGGCCCATTTCCCTCGAAGCCGATTGAGAAAGCTGTCTTTGCCCGTCAGAAGGAAGATCGGAATCTTCGCGGTCTCCGGGTTTTCGCGAAGCAGCGTGATGACGCCGAAACCATCCAGACCCGGCATCGCGATATCGAGGATCGCCAGACTCGGAACGCCGTGGGTCTTGATGCCTTCGGCAACCTGGAGACCATCGGCGAAGCTGACCACACGATAACCCACACCCTCCAGCGCAATCGATACGAGCTTGCGAACGGTCGCGCTGTCATCCACAACCATGATCAGCGGCGAACCGGATGCGGACGCCGTCTCGGTCTTGACCGGTGATTGAGTGCGTGCACTTCGCCAGTGGGCGGCGAGCTTCTGGACTTGGGCTTTCCATTTGGCGTCGGCGTCGTGGCGTGTCGCGGCGGTGTTGAACACCTTGATTGCTTCGGCGGGCTGGCCGATGTTCAGATACGCCAGCCCCAGGCGGAATGCCTCCACACTTCCGGGTGCGGCCTGCGCCAGCGGAGTGAGGCGAGTGATCGCGCGGCCCATGGCCGTTTCATCCGCACCCGTCGGTGCGTCAAACGCATCCGGTTGGTTCAATGTCAGCACCGCACGGCAGGACGGACAACGCTCGATCGATGGCTGACCCAGCGCTTCACACAACGGGCACGACCACGCACCGAACTCCACCTGAAACTGCTCAAGCCCCTGTTTCGCGCGTTCGCAATTCGGATTGACTTCCAGAACACGCTGCAGAAAGCGAATGGAATCCGAAGGATGAACCGCCACGCCTGCGGACCAAAGCAACGCATGCTCATTCTTCGGATCGCGTTCCAGCGCTTCGCTCAAAAGGTCACGCGCTCTCGCAAAATCTTTCTCCTGAGTCGCGTCGATCGCCGTTCGAACCAACGCCGGCACGATCCCCTTTTGGGCATGCTGATTTTCCGGATTGAGTTTCAGGACCGTCCGAAGACAACTGAGCGCTTCGGCAGGCTGTGCCGCCACATTGGCCAGCCACATCCACGCCACTTCGTTCTCAGGCTCCTGGCTGACAACTTCACGAAAGAGCGTGCGCGCTTTGACCGAACTTCCCGATTGAGCTGCGGTGATGCCGTCGCACAAGAGCGACCGAGTCTGTGACTGGGACATGAGAAAAACTACCTGCTGCGGTTCTGCCTTCACTCTGGTTTGGAAATCACAAAAGTCAAACTTATCGCTCTCCCATAAACACTAGAGGTAGCACACGCGCGCCGGAACTTTCCTCAATCGGACAATCAAATGCGGATAAATCATACAACTGGGGTACTTTGGGATGTCGATGGTACGCTGGTTGATACCGCTGAACAACATTTTCAGGCATGGGCGCAACTTTCAGAACAGTTGAATCACCCGTTCACAAGAGCGCATTTCGCACGGACCTTCGGCTGGCGCAATCCGGAGATCGTCCGCGAACTTTATGATCCCCACGCCGACGACACCAAATGCCTCGAGCTCGGCGAACGCAAAGAAACACTCTATCGCGAGATGGTCCGCACCACAGGTGCCACACTGCTTCCCGGAGTTCGTGAACTGCTAAAGCGATTCCAGGAAGCCGGAATTCCGCAGGCGGTCGGTTCCTCCGCACCGCGAGGCAACCTCGACCTGCTCCTGAATGCGACGGGCATCGGGCACTACTTTCAGGCGATTATCGGCGGTGAAGACGTGACTCGCGGGAAGCCCGATCCGGAGGTGTTTCTGAAAGGCGCGGCCGGGATCGGCGTCGAACCCCGGCAGTGCCTGGTTTTCGAGGATGCGATCGCGGGGGTGCAAGCCGCACGCCGCGGCGGAATGGCGTGCGTCGCCGTGACCTTCGTCGGCCACCACCCCGCCGAGAAACTGCGCGAGGCGGGGGCCAATCTCATCGTCGCTTCGCTTGCTGAAGTGACACTGATCATGGTGCACGATCTCATTCAACAGAATCAAGCGACATGATCTTCCGTTCACTGACGTGGCAGCGGAGCGGCCGTGCGCTCGACCTGCGCCGTCCGAACCGCCTCGCGGATCTGCTTCAAACTCGGCGTATCGCTCAGGTCCTTCCGCCGGATCGTTCCGCCATCCGGCACGCCGATCACCACATCGCCACGATTCGCATTCGGAAACGTCGCACTCGACACGCACACGCATCCGCCCACATGCTCCACCGGCCGCCCCACAAAGACCACCAGCGGTTTCTTCTCCCTCTCCGCCTTCACATACTGCTCCGCATACGTCGGCGGAGTGAACGCCAGCGCAAGTGCCGCCCGGGCACGGAGCGTCATCACCGGATCGGGCTTCGGAGCAACTGGACTCCGGACCAGCATCAGCAGCACAACAACTGAACACATGTCAAAACCCTCCAAAGAGATGGTGGAACGGACTGAGCATACCAGTCCAGCTTGCGGGATGGAAAACCACGGACATTGCTGAACGCCCAGCTGTCCCCCTGCCGCAACATCCGATCGAGAACGCGGGCATCGACCCAAAACCCCGCCGGCGACGGATTGCCCAACCCGACCGGTCCGGAATGGAACCGCTCGCCCCAGGAATTCAGCAGAAATCCGCCCGGCCGATCGCCACCGCGAACACCCACAAGAGCCATACAGTGATACCATGTCCCACGCGGCGAACAGAATCCCTCCGGATCGCGATGCGCCTGAAATCCCTGACTGCTGCAGACGATGATCGGGTAGCCGTTGCGGATCGCGGCTCGGGCTTCGTCCCAGCTCTTCACATTCGAAACCGCCTTCACCGGATGCTTCCGCACCTCCGGCTCCAGCTCGTCCGGCACGCCGGCGCGGCCGAACTCCCGGCAACGGGTCACGTCGTAACTTCGAAGATCGAACCGGCCGAATGTCCCACGAGGCAGTACGCCGTAATCCACCACGAAGCGGGCCGCCCAAGCGCCCACGCTGCCGTCGCCCCGAACGCGCCCACCGCCAATCTCGACCCGCGACCCTCCATAGATCACTTCCTGAACCAGATCGCGATACTCCTCGCGCGATCCGCCGGCGATCTGCACGCACAACAGATGCTCGATCGCAGAGGCAGTGCCGAAGGCGACACACGAACCCACGCTTCCCTGATCCCGAGGCGGAATCAGTTTTCCCAGAACCTTGCGCGACGCCTCCCAGAGGAAGACATCATCGGGACCGGTGTAGGGATCGCGGAACGCGGGTGTGGTGGCGAAGTACGGTTGCGGCAGCGTCGCGGAGATCGCGCGGACCTGCTCGCGATCCGGCACCCAGCCAAACGTGAACTTCTGTTCCGTTGATATTTGTTGTGTCGAAACGATGACGGCTGCGATCGTGCTCACAAGGGCAAGAAGCGAAAGACGGCTTTTCATTTGAGTTCTCCCAGAAGGTTGGCGATGCGTTCGAAGAGTTGGGCGGCGCGGTCGCGGGTGGCGGAGTCCAGCGGCGCATCGCTGGTGACGGGCAACTCGCGGGCGATTTCCTCCGCCACGCGCTTGCGGATCGCGACCAATGCATCGGCGGGGATCAAGCTGCTCGCAGCCGTTCGAATGCGCTCCGCCAGGTCGCCGGCGGTGGCGACTTCCGCCTTCCGGGCAAACGTGATCGCCTCGCGATACAGCACCGCGAGTTGGGCGACGTGGAGCGCTTTGTCTTTTGTGGAATCGCGTTCGTACAACTGCTGGAGATCGCGCGCGAAGGGATCGACCGGTGCTGGGGCGGGTGGCGCAGGCGCATCACCAATCACGACCACGCACTTCGCCGCCGGACTGGGCACGTCACCCGCCGCCGTCCAGACGAGCACGGTGTAGCGCCCCGGTTTCGGCGCCGAGAAGAGTGCGATTTTGCTGTCGGGAAAGGGGACAAGATCGGCAGCGCTGGAGTCGAGATGCCAGCGGACGATCTTCTGCTCGGTCTCGGCGGTGAGACGGACGATGCGGCCGGGTTGGCCTTTCACCTCGGCGGGGATGGTGACGGACGGCGCGGGCGCCTGCGCCAGTGCGAGTGGCAGAAGGAGAAGAGAAATCATTATTGTTCATCCGTTCAGTACAGGATGGCCGAAGATACGATACATTTGTCCAAATGCAAATGCCCGGAGCGAAATTTTTCCATCATGAGTCCGTATCGGTTTCAGACATTCGACTTGGGGGACGGGCTGGCGGTCGATCTGGGCCGACTGCCGGAGGAACTCAGCTGGTCTGACGGGACATTTGAACAGGTATGGGCACTTCATCCGGAAACGAAGCCGTCGATCTTCCTCCACGGCCGCACGGTCACGATTCCGCGCTGGCAGCAGGCGTACGGGGCGGACTATCACTTCAGCGGTCAGAAGAGTGCGGCGGCTCCGGTTCCGGACGTGCTCCAACCGCTACTGGACTGGTGCCGGACGGCAATTCATCCCGCCTTCAACGGTCTGCTTCTGAACTGGTATGAGGGGAGCGCGCATTACATCGGCGCTCATCGGGACAGTGTGCGGAACATGGTCCCCGGCGTGCCGATCGTCACGATTTCCTTTGGAGAAACGCGTCGCTTTCGCTTGTCGAAGGAGAAGGAAAAACACGATCTGATGGCGGAGAACGGAACCGTGATTGTCATTTCGCAGGAAACGAATGCGGTGTGGAAGCACGCTGTCCCGAAGTCGACGCGTTATGCGGGTCGGCGGATCTCGGTGACGGTGCGGGGCTTTGAACGTGCTCAGACCGTCTGAGGAATGAGCGCTTTCAGTGCGTCCAGTTCGGGCAGGCCGTAGGGGCGGAACTTCTCGGGTCGTTCGAGTTCTTCCTGCACGAAGAGGGCACGCGTGCGGCCGAGGCGACTGGCCATCGGCGTATCGATGAGCGTGCTCGAATCCTGTGCGCTCATCTGGAAGAGCACGCGTTGGGTGAATTCCTTGAGCGCCTGACGGTCGAGCGCTCGCGTCAGGTTGGTCAGCGAGTCGCACCAGACGACGGAATGCACGCCGACCGCCGGTCCGTCGCGCAGGATCGTCACGAACAGTTCGCCGGGCGATTTGGGCGCATCGCCTTTTTTGCCGAATCCGAAGTCATCCTCGGGCTTGCGAAGTTCGCGGAATCGCTGCAAACCCTGAATGAGAACGAAGTGCGGTGAGCGGTCGGGCGATTCGCCTGAGATACGCTTGTTCACTTCTTCAGCGAGCGGTGCGAGCGCGGATTGGATCTCGTAGCGCTCGACGTTGGCGTTGGCGAACCCGAGGATATCGGCGGCTTTTCGCAGGTAATCGGCGGCATCGGCATCGTCCGGTGTCCCATCGAAGAGGAGCACGGGCCGTGCGGAATCGGCTTTGATTTGAGCGGAAAGGGCCACGAGCGTGGCGGTGACGATCGCGCGTGCGGTTTCCTCAGCGGCACCGATGAGCAGCAGGTTGCTGCCGGCTTGTGCGCGGAAGACGGCAGCGGTGGGGTCTTTGATGGCGACGGCATCGCCGAGCCAGGCGATGGGCGCTTTCGCGCTGACCGGTTTCGCCAGCAGTTGCGTGAGGGCTGTGTTGTTCGAGAGTTCGGCGGCGACGTTACCTTCGAAGACGAGCGGCGGCGGGTATCGATCTCCGGCACGAGCGCGGATGTCGACGAGGAGTTGTTCGCGTTGATCTTCATCGAGCCAAACAACCTGAAACGGATCGTTGCCTTCGAGCAGGCCGTTGGCGTCGTTGTAGATCGCCTCGCCGGGGCGCGAGAGCAGGCGGGCGGCGGAGTTGTCTTTGCTAAGAATGAGTTGGGCATCGGCATCGGAACATTGCAGGGCGATGCGGACCGCCATCTGATCGATGGTGCTGCGTGCCAGCGAGTACGCCCCGCCGAGCGTTTGCGAGCCGAGCAGCACATGCAGACCAAAGGCCCGGCCCTGGCGGACGAGGCGGTCGAGCAGCAGGGCGGCTTCCTGAGCGAGCTTGTCGTCTTCGACGAAGAACTCCTGGAACTCATCGACGACGAGCAGGATGCGGGGCAGAGTTTGCTTTTGTCCCTGATTTTTCAGGTATTCGCGGTAGCCATCGAGATCGTTGGCGCCGGCGTCGCGGAACTTGTCACCGCGTTCCTTGAGGACGGCGTCGAGGCGCTGCAGAACGCTCAGGCCGAACTCGCGTTCGCTTTCGATGGCGACGACACGCGCGTGCGGCAGGCGGTTGACGGCGTAGGCGCGGAATTCGACCCCCTTCTTGAAGTCGATCAGGTACAGCTCCGCCTCGTCGGGCGAATACATGAGTGCGAGGTTCGTGATGAGGGCGTGGAGGAGCGTCGATTTCCCGGAGCCGGTTTTACCCGCGACGAGGGCGTGCTGTGCGGTGCCGCGGCCAAGTGCGAAGAGCTGGCGTTTGGTGGCGCCGGCGCGGCCGATCGGGACATCGAAGGAGCGTGACGCACTCGAGGACCAGAAGGCGTCCGGCTTCGGCATGATGAAGCTGAAGGGGACTTCAACGCGAGCGGCATCGCGGCTGGCCTCGCCGACTTTGCGAACGAGTGCGGCGAGTTGTGCCGGTTCGGGAGGCGAATCGAGCGTGAGCGGGAAGGAGGAGATTGTGGGATCGGCGGGGGTGAACTTGCCGTCGTTCCAGACGAGGTTGAAGGCGACCTGTTCCAGATCGGAGAGACGGAAGTCGCGAGGAATCGACGCTTTGGTATCGACGCTGACGAGCGTGCAGACTCCGCAGGCGGGGCCGCTGCTCATGATGCTGATGAGGCGCCGGGCGGCGTCGGGTGTGAAGTTTGTGGGGAAATTGGCGATGACGAGCACGCGGTACGGTTCGGCGACTTCTCCGGCGGCACGGTTGTATTCCTCGATGCTTTTGTACTGGTTTCGCAGGTATTTCTGGATGACGTTTTCCATGTGCTCGGTGATGTCGAGCAGTCGTTTTTCGATTTGTCCGGATTCGGTCCAGATGCGTGCGCCGACGAGTTGTTCGTCGTGATCGGCGAGGTGCATGAAGGCGGCGAAGTTTTCACCGAGTCCGACGGGATCGATGATGGTGAATCGGACTTTTCCGGGCGGGAGGCCGGTAAGGAAGCGGAGCATCATGGCCTGGATGGCGGTGATGGCGGCGGCGCGTCCCTGATCGGCGGTTTTCAGCAATACTGAACATTTGTCCGGAAACGGCAGGTAGGCGGGGACGAAGAGGCGGATGGGGGTATCGGGTGCGAGGCGTTCGTCGAGCGGTTCGCCTTCCGGCAGCGAGTACATATCGACCTTGAGCGCACCGAAGCGGATGCCGTCGGGCACGTGCGTTGGCAGCGGCCGTTGTCCGTCCAGCAGTTCGTCCCACTTGGGGAAGATCCGCTGTCCGTGGGATTTGAGTTCGTCGAGAGTCGCTCCGACCTCGGCGATGCCGGTGTGCCAGGCGGTGGCCATGGCGTTCCAGTCGGCGCCGCGCGTCGCGACGACCGCCGACATTTTGCTGGCGTAGCGGTCCTCCGCCTCGTTGAGTTGAAGATCGAATCGCTGATCGGTGATGGCGAGACTCTGGGCGTACTGTTCGTCGATGGCTTTGGCTTCGAGGAAACGATCCTGGCCGATGCGGTCGAGTCGATCGGTGTATTCGGTTTCGATGCGGTTGATGGCGTTGGTGCGTTCGGCGGCGAGTTTATCGAGCAGGGGCTGGAAGTGTTCGTCGGCGCGTTTGCGGTCCGTGGATTGTCGCTGCTTGAGGTCGCTGATCTGTCGCGCGAGCGTGGTCTGGGCGTAGTCCTGGAGTGAGTTGGCGGCGCGATGCGCTTCGGCCTGGAAAACGCCGAGTTGAACGGCCCGCATGCGGACCTGGCGCCGCGCGAGGTAGAGAGTGAGAAAGTAGTGCGCCATTCCGCCGAGGATGACGGCGATGACGGCCCAGACAATCGACCATTTGAGAGACGTGAACGATTGTGCAATGGCGTATCCGATTCCGCCGAAGATCAGTGCGACGACGAGAGTCGGAAGTGGGCGGAACAGGCGGGGCCAGAAGCAGTTCATGGTCGCCGTTGCGGCCTCCTCGACATCCTCGACACACGATTGCAGTTTTCCTTCGGGATCGGTCGGCGTGGGGCTGGGGAGGCGTTCTGGCGGAAACTCGACTTCCTTTTGGGTCAATCCGACGCGTTGCAGCGCCGGGAGCACGCGTTCCCAGGATTCGGCGAATTTCTTGCGTGCGGTCTGCGCCTGACGGACGAGCTTCTGATGATGATCGTTGGCTTCTTTTTCAGCCGCTTCGACGAGCGAATCGATGGTCCAGAGCCGGTCCTGATATTTGGTGCGTGTCTTCTGATCGCCGTCGCGAAACCGGCTCTCGATGGTGCTGAGCGCTTCCGCCCGCGTGGTGTCGGCGGCATCCTGACGGGAGGTGTACTTGGCGGTGGTGTCCGCGAGCTGCGCTTGGTAGGCTTCGTCGGCGGCATCGCGGGCCGCCTTGCGGCCGACCGCGATCTGCCGGCGCGTGCGCTGGATTTCCTTCTCGATCTCATCCGCGCCGGTCTGATACGCCGCCGCGATCTCCGCCTCGCCCTGCGCACGATTTTCGATGAGTTTCAGTAACCGCGTCAGGGCTGCATGTTCGCGAGAATAAAGCGATTCAGACATAGCGTATAAGTTCCGAAATCGGTTCGATCAACCCGGGAATTCGCATTCGTTACGAATCTGGGTGAACATAACACTCAGCTGATCAATCGCGCGAAGCAGATCGCTCACGTGGCGGTCGAGCGGTTGCCAGGTCTTCTCGTCGAACTCGCGGCGGGCGACATCGTCCCAGACATCCTGCACGAGTTCCCAATGCGCTCGCGCGGACTTCTGGGCGTCGAACAACTGGCTCCGATTCGCTCCGACACGCATGATGAAACCCCGGGCAGGAAATTCGAAATCCGAAATCTCAAATCCGAAATTCGAAATTCGAAATCCCTAGGTCGGTTGATCGCCCGTGTTTTCTTTGGGATTCCGCGCTTCCGGCATCGCCGACACCGATGGCGCCGGTGCGAAGTCTGGCTTGAGATCCGCATAACTCTCCAACGCGGCGATGCGGCGCTCCAAGAGCGCCAGCGCGTTCGGAATGTCCACTTCGATAAACGTCGTTAGCCGCCGGGCGGGACCGCTGTAGCTCTCCTCAATCACTTTCGGAAGCTTCATGATCCAACTGCGGCACTTCTGAACCTGCTCCTCCGCCTGCTCTAGCCGGGCCTTCGCCCGCCGCAGATTCCGCTCCTGCACCGTCGTATCCGGCATCCGACCTGTCGAATCGGTGAACTTCCGCCCCGACAGCTCGTTCTTCGCACGCAGCACTTCCTCCTCGCAATCCCGCACCGCCGTCTTCCATCGCTTCCCCTGATCCTCAATCCAGTCGTATGCCCGCCGGATCTCCATCTCCAATCCGGACAACACTTCCATGGCGGACGCGCGATAATTCGACAGCGCGATCTGCCAGTCGCGCAGCGCATCGATCGAACGGACATCGGCGGAAGGATTCATCGCTGGCTCAGGTACTCCTCGATCCGTTCCGCCTTACGCAGCAGAAACGGAATATGCATATTCGCCGCGTCCACGAATCGCTCCAGCACGTTCGCGGTCGCCTCGAACTCGGCGCGGAATTTATCGTGCTCCTGATCCCGCCATGTATCGCTCAGCCCCACCAGCTGGCCGTGCAGACCGGCGAGATTCGTTTGAAGGTCCGCGTTGAAGCGCTTCAGATTCGCGGCAAAACGTCGAAGTTCCGCCGGGTCCACGATCGCTTGCGACATGATAGGCTCCTCTACAAGTTCCGGTCTCGGTCGCGGCGTCCTCCGCATTATAACGCACCGTTCCCCGCGAAAGTTGGACGACCGCACCGGTTCCCGCACAAATCAGGATGACACTTCTCCCCACGCGTTCTAAATTTCCCAAGTCATTTAATCTTGGGGATCCACATGCGGACGCTTATCACCGGTGGTGCGGGTTTTATCGGCTCGCACCTGTGCGATCGGTTTCTGGCGGAGGGGCACGAAGTCATCTGCCTCGATAACTTCCTCACCGGCAACCGGGACAACATCGCCCACCTCCTCGATCATCCCCGATTCCGAGTCATCGTTCACGATATTTCCAAAGAAATCGAAATCCCCGACCTGATCGACAATATCCTCCACTTTGCCAGCCCCGCCAGCCCCGTCGACTATCTCGATCATCCCATCCCCACCATGAAAGTCGGCGCGCTCGGCACGCACGTCTCCCTCGGCCTCGCCAAACGCCACAAAGCCCGCTACCTCCTCGCCAGCACCAGCGAGATCTACGGCGATCCCCACGTCCACCCCCAGACCGAAAGTTACTGGGGCAACGTCAACACCATCGGACCACGCAGCGTCTATGACGAAGCCAAACGCTTCGCCGAAGCCATGACCATGGCCTACCACCGCCAGCACAAAGTCGATTCGCACATCATCCGTATCTTCAACACCTACGGGCCACGTATGCAGCTCAACGACGGGCGCGTCGTCCCTAACTTCATGTACCAGGCCCTCCGTGGTGAACCGATGACCATCTACGGCGACGGATCGCAGACCCGCAGCTTCTGCTACGTCTCCGACCTCGTCGAAGGCATCTATCGCCTGTTGTTCAAGGATTTCCACGACCCGGTCAATCTCGGCAATCCGTCGGAAGTGACGATCAAGGAATTCGCGGAGGAGATCCGCCTGCTGGCCGGATCGAAGAGCGAGATCGTCTATCGCGAACTCCCGCAGGACGACCCGAAACAGCGCAAGCCGGACATCAGCCGCGCGAAAGCCGTCCTCGGCTGGGAACCGGTGATCGAACGTTCAAGCGGCCTGAAAACCACAATGGACTATTTCATGGACCGAATGAAACGCACGGGCAAGCTGTGAGATCGGGAGGATAGCAGGGAAATCTGATAATAAATTCAAAGAGACCCCACCCGCCGGTCCGCTTCGCGTTTCGGCGACCGCCCCCTCAAGGGCATAGGTATGGTCACATCTTTTTGACCTGAGAATCGCTATCCCGATCGAAAGAGTCGCGGAAGGACTTTTCGGGCCAACGCCAGCACTTCCGCCAGGTCTTCGTCACGAAGCAAATCGTCAATCGACAACAGCTTCTC
>JBGSJI010000027.1:0-35456 GCA_041742055.1 Limnoglobus sp.
TCAGTTTTACGGTATCGCTTTCGAATCCGGTTGATGTGGCGACGAGTGTGACGGTGACGACGGCGGATATCTCCGCGATCGCGGGGACGGATTACACGGCGTTCAGTGGTTTCACAGTGAACTTCCCGGCTCTTTCGACGAGTCAGGTTGTGCTGGTGGGTACGACGTCCGATAACGTGGTGGAGGCGGACGAGACGTTTTCGATTACGCTGGGTGGTTTGAATAACGGCGGTCGTCCGACGGTGACGATTGATGGTGCGAACGACACGGGGACAGGCACGATCACGAATGACGATTCGGCCCAGTTCAAGATCAATTCGTCGTCCGCCATTGAAGGCAATCAGATCACGTTTACGGTAACCCTGACGAATCAGGTCGACACCGCCACATCAGTCACGGTTTCGACGGCTGATATCACCGCTTTCGCAGGTTCCGATTACACTGCGCTCGTTAGCAAACTGGTCAGTTTCCCGGCACTTTCAACCAGCCAAACCGTAACTGTCGATACCAAGTCGGATACGGTCGTCGAAGCCGATGAGACATTCAAAGCGATCCTTGGCGGATTGGTGGACGGTGGACGCGCGGTCACGATTTCCGGCACGAACGGAGGCGGGACGGGAACGATCACGAATGACGATAAAGCGATTCTTCTCACTGTGGCGAATGTGTCTCAAGCGGAAGACGCGGGGATGATGAAATTCTCAGTAACGCTCTCAGCCGACGTGCAGGGTGGCCTGAAAGTCGATTTCACAACGAATGATGGAACTGCGACGGTTGCTGATAGCGATTACACACTGACAAAAGGAACGCTGAGTTTTGCAGGAAATGCGGGGGAGATGCAATTCGTGTTGGTCCCCGTCACCACAGATCTCAAGCTCGAAGCGGATGAGAAACTCACGATCAGTCTTGCGAATGTGGTTCCCAACGATGCCAAGGTCGATCCGAACGATATCGATGCGACCTCGGTCGGTACCGGCACGATACTGAATGATGATACTACCACTCTGACGATCGCCGATGTCTCGCAAGCCGAAAATGCGGGACCGATCACGTTCACGGTTACGCTCTCGAACCCGGTTCAGGGTGGGCTTAAGGTTGATTTTTCAACCTTGGACGGTACGGCTCTGGTGGGTGACAACGACTACAACGCCAACTCGGGAACTTTGACATTCGCGGGGCTCGCAGGTGAAACCCAAACATTCATGGTGACCGTTAACGGCGATGTTGTCATCGAACCCACCGAATTCTTCACGGTGAAACTCTCGAACGTCGTGATATTGGGAGCGGGTGTTTCCGCTGCCAAGGTCGATGCCACCGACACGGCGAAAGGCATCATTCTGACCGATGACACATCCGTCATCAATCTTGCAGCCTCGACCGATACCGAAGGAAAGAATCTGGTTTACACGATCACGCTGACCAATCCGATATCGAAGGATGTGTCGGTTGATTTTGCCACGCTTGCCGGGGTCGGGATTCGTCCTGCGGTTTCGGGTGCGGACTTCACCGCCGTCGCCAAGACCGTGACGTTCACGGCGGGACAAACGAAACAAACTATTTTGGTTCCACTCATTGATGATCGACGCGTCGAAGGATCCGAACAGTTCGATTCCAAAGTTTCGAATATCCAGGCCGATGCGAGCGTACTGTCGGCGTTGTCGTTCGGCAAAGCGCAGGATACCGCGACCATCCTAGATAATGACACTGCGGTCTTTAGCTTTACTCAATCAGCGAATGGTGCCCTGGAAAATAATGTGACCGGCGTAACGGCGACGGTTGAGTTGGCGGTCAACGCTGTCGGTACGGGACCGGATGGTCTGGAACGATCGATCACGATTCGTGTTTCCGACGCGAACGGCGGAACGGCGACCAGCGGAGTGGATTATAAAAACTTCACGAACCCGACCGATCTGGTCTTCGCGCCGGGGGTCTTTACGAAGACTTCGCAGAATATCGCATTCGATCTCGTGGAAGATCTGAATAAGGAAGGCGACGAAACGATCATCTTCAACATCGTGATTCAAGCAGATCAAACGGCGACGCAGTCCAAGATTGGTGCGATTCCGGTTCACACGTTTACGATTAAGAGCGACGATGAGGTGGTCCGTACTTACGATGCCACGGTGGCGGGCGATTACCGGTTTGTGAATGATGGCAAGGGGAACGTTCAACTGTTCCTCGGCGCGACACTTGTGTCTTCGGATTCGATCGGCTCGCAGGCGATTCTCTTGAACGGTACCGCGAATTCGGCACAAGCAACGGAAGGAATTGAATCGGCAACGATTGATTACTCGAACGGCTCGCCGGTGCCTTCGGGTGGGATTACCTTCAACGCCAACGGACCTGCGGCGGGGGAACGATTCCTGATCGCAGGCGGTGCATTCACGAATGTTCTGAACACGTTCACTGGCCCGCAATCGGGCACGATCACGCTCACGGGCACGACGACAGACACGTTGAACTACGTGAACACGGATCAGCTCGAAATCAATGCGGCATCGGTCGGCATGTTGACCCATCAGTTGCCAACGGCCGCAAGCCAGGCGATTCTGGAAGACGACGGAACGACTGGAAATGGGAAGTCGTTGATTCGCAGTGCGAATGGTACGTTTGCAGCGACGAAATTCGTCGATCAGACCAGTACGCTGAACATCAGAACGGGCAACGCTGCCGATACGATCATCATCAACACCCTTCCCGATGAAACGGCGACGCTTTTGGTCGGCATGGCAGCCAATCGATTCGCTTCGATCTCGCAAGCCGGGACGGTGCAATCGAACGGAGATGTTCGTTATTTCGGGCAGAATGTCGCGATCACGAATGGATCGAATCTTACGGCCGCGCAGGCGGTGGAAGTGAACGCCACCAGCCTCGTGACACTCGGCACGACGACGATCACCGCGAACACGTTCACTCAGACCGGTGGATCGTCAGTGGCCATCACGAACGGTTCGACGGCAACGATTACCGCGAACGCCGCGGCCGGGACATCGATCAATTTCGATGGAGCCATCAACGGGCCCGGAAGCCTGATAACAAATTCGATCGGGAATTCGATTTTCCGCCAACCGATCGGTCAAGGGACGGCGCTGGCCAATGCCACGTTCAACTCGACGATCGATGCCTCCGCAACCGGCAGCGCTACGGTGACGAACGGAACGACCGGCGGAGCGCTGAATATCACCGCGAACTCGATAGCGCTCAACGGTGTAGTCTCGGCCCCGAGTGCGCCGGTGGTGTTGACGCTCACCGGAGGATCCGCGACGCAAACGGCACCGCTCACGACGACAAAACTTTACCTGAACGGAGCGGGGGACTTCACGCTCGACAACTCGGGGAACACGCTGACTGCGGTACCAGCCGGGAAGATCTCCTCGTTCATCACATTGAACGGCAGTGCGACGGTAACCGACGTGCCGGGAATTCAGGCTCTGCCCGGTGAACTTTTCGTCAACATGACGAGCGGATCGGTTTCCGTCCGAGACAGTTCCGACCTCGCGATCCGTTTCGAAAACGCCACTCAGCAACCGGCGATCCAGATCGGCAACGACGGCAGTGCGACAATCACCAGCGGGCTGGATGTGAGCATCGAAGATCCTGCAACCATCTCGGGTGCGGCTCCGAATATGATCCTTCCGCTGATCAATCTGGGCAAGGGTCAAGCTCAATTTTTCGTCGGGGTCGATCGGAACGACCCCAGCCAGTCATCGACGATCCGCTATCTGGCGGAAGCGAAGGCGGGTCGCATTACTCTTGGCAGCGAACCGATTTCGCCTCCGAATTTCGCAGATCGAACGGTCATCGATGAACTCGAAAACGTCGCGAAAGATACTTTTACGGTTCGCCCGATGCTTGGTTCGCCCATCACGATCAACGGCAACTCGCCGATCATCACCGATCCGCTGGCGTTCCAACCGTTCGACACACTGTCCCCGCAACTCGCCGGCGTGGGCGCGACGAACCTCACGCCCCAAGGCACCGGAAACGGCACGCTCACCTTCGGCAGCAGCGGATTCCAGCCACTCACGTTCACTTCGATCGAAACACTGGGTGGTATTCAGGCGGAAGCGTTCGTCGTACAAACCGGTCCGTCGACCACGACTGCGGCAAACAGTTATGCCGTGCGACTGAGCGCGACGATCAGCGGGCAACCGCTGGGCAACAACCTGGTCGGTAATGGGATCATCACGAACCCGTTCGTCGTGACGCCATCGCTGGGCAGCCAGGGGCAGTTCAAAGCGCCCCAGATCACATTCGCCGATGTGGACGGTGATACCACACCCGACCTGATCGTCGCGAATGGCTCGGGCGATGCCCCATTGATCACCGTGATTCGAGGTGGACGAATTTTCAGCGGTAATAATATCAACATTGCTCAACTCAATCCCGCGACCGACATCATCGCCCAGTTCTTTGCCTTTGAGGAAACGTTCCGCGGCGGAGTCATGGTGCGTGCGGCGGACTTCAACGGGGACGGCCGCGCGGAAATCGCCGTGTCCGCCGGAGTGGGCGGCGGACCGCGGATCACCGTGTTCCAGATCGATCAGAACAATCCCTCCGTCTTCAACAACGCGAAGATCTATGGGGCCGACACGGGGAACCCCTACAACTTCTTCCCGTATGAATCGTCGTTCCGCGGCGGTGTGAACGTCGCGGTCGGCGATGTCGATGGCGACGGGACTCCGGATATCATTGCCGGTGCCGGCTTCGGTGGGGGCCCGCGCGTCAGAGTCTTCAAGGGTTCCGGTAACCCAACGTTCGCAGATCGGGTAAACGAAAATCCCACCTCCACCATCGCGGACTTCTTCGCCTACGATCCCGGATTCCGTGGCGGTGTGTTCGTTGATGCCGGTCGATTTGATTCCGATGCGATCGCCGATCTCGTTACGGCACCCGGGCCGGGCGGAAGTGCACACATCCAGGTGTTCCAGGGCCGCAAGAACGCCCAACCGTTCGCTGTCGACGCTGCTCGCGGAACCGAATTCCGAGTCCCATTCATCAGCTTCTTCGCCTTTGAAGACCAGATCAGTCTCGTCAATCCGCAACCGGGCCGCAACGGTGTCGGTAACGTCGCCTACGGTTCGAGTACGGATGGTCTCGGAGGATTGCGTGGCATTCTCGTGACCCGACCTGAAGGGAACTCGTTCGAAATTGTTAAATTTGAACTTGATGATGATGCGTCTTCGGTCCCCGGCACAACGGTCCAACCGGAGGCTCCTCAGGGTTTGCTGCTTCGCCGGACGGCTCAGCATCAAAGCAACATCACAACAATCGTCGATCCGAATGATCCGAACTTCCTCTCGTTCGTACAACTTCAGGACGGCGGAAGTTCGGCCGGTTCCTCATGACCCGAATCTGATCAGACCATCCTTTCCCGGCGACCTCTGGTCGCCGGTTCGTTTTTCCCAAAGCGGTTCGTAATCTATCAACACCTACCTTTTTCCTCCCTGAGTCTTTTAGCGATGTCTGCTGATCCCTGGTTTCAAACGCTCTTCGCCGAACGGATCGGCGGAGCGAATTACGGCAAGTCCACGGAAATTTACAAGTTCGAAAAGATCAAGCGGGCCAAACGCAAAGCGCTCACCGATCACCCGGAACGGCAATTGCTCGATTTCGGCATCGGCGAAAACGACGATATGGCCGACGAATCGGTTCGCAATTCACTCAAAACGGAAACCGACAAAATTGAGAACCGCGGATACGCCGATAATGGCATCCAAAACTACAAAGACGCCGCCGCTGAATTCATGAAGCGTCAGTTCAGCGTAACGCTCGATCCCGTGACGGAAGTCTGTCACTGCATCGGCAGCAAACCCGCCTACGCCATGCTCCCCGCCTGCTTCATCAATCCCGGCGATGTCACCCTCATGACCGTCCCCGGTTATCCCGTCGCCGGCACCTGGACTCGCTATCTCGGTGGAGAAGTCCATCGCCTGCAACTGAAAGCCGAAAATGGCTTCTTACCCGATCTGGATGGGATCTCAGCGGAGATCAAAAAGCGGGCGAAACTGCTTGTGATCAACTATCCAAACAGTCCGACGGGAGCGGTGGCGACGAAGGATTTCTACAAGCGTGTGATCGAATTCGCCCACGCCAACCAGATCGTTGTCGTACAGGATGCAGCGCACATCCTTCTCAGCTATCATGGCGAACCGTTGAGCTTTCTGCAGGTGGATGGTGCGAAGGATGTGGGCGTCGAAGTGCATTCGATGTCCAAGGGCTTCAAC
This sequence comes from Limnoglobus sp., assembly GCA_041742055.1. Classification (GTDB taxonomy): domain Bacteria; phylum Planctomycetota; class Planctomycetia; order Gemmatales; family Gemmataceae; genus Limnoglobus. Next base: position 6,228 of record JBGSJI010000027.1, read on the forward strand.
ATGATCGGCTGGCGATTGGGGTTTGTCTGCGGTCATCCAAAAATCGTGCAGGCCTACGCGGATGTGAAGGACAATAGTGACAGTGGGCAGTTCATGGCGATCCAGCATGCGGGGGCGGCGGCGCTGCGGAACCCCTCGATTCCGCAGGCGGTGCGTACGAAATACGAGCGAAGGCTTCGCAAGCTGGTCGCCGTTTTGAAATCGGTGGGATTCCAGTGTGAAATGCCGGGCGGAACCTACTTCCTTTACACTGCGGCTCCCAAAGGCGCCGGCGATCGATCGTTCGCGAATGCCGAAGAAGCGAGCCAGTATCTGATTCACGAGCAAAGTGTCTGCTGTGTTCCGTGGGACGATGCGGGTGCGTTTCTGCGCTTCAGCGTGACCTACATGGCCAAGGATGAAGCGGCGGAAGAGGCCCAGATGACGGAAACTTTGAATCGATTAAAAGGAATGAAGCTGTTCTTCTAGCAGGCAATTCCCACTCATGCATCGGCATGGCTGGGCTTTCCTTGTCCCCCTGACTATCATGGCGATACACTGACTTTCTTTCACTCACGACCCATCTAACGTATGAGTGCCACTTCCGCCGCAATCCATCCCAAAGGACCCCGACAGGAAACAGGGACCAGCAACCCGCTCACCTGGGTATGCGATTATCTCTGTTCAAGCGTCGGCCAGAAAATCCTGGTGGGGATCACGGGGCTCTTACTCGTAACGTTTGTGCTGTTTCATATGATCGGCAACCTGAAGATGTTTGCCGGCCAGGAAAGCATCAACAAGTACGCCTACTTCCTCAAACATGACCTCGGGGCACTGATCTGGATCGCCCGTGCGGGATTGCTTGGAGTCTTCGTTTTGCACCTGACCTTGGCGTTGTGGCTGAAGACTCGAGCCGCCGCCGCACGGCCCATCGGATACGCATACACCGGAAACGCGCAAGCCACTCCGCAATCCAAGACCATGCTCCAGACGGGTCTCGTGGTCGGAGTGTTCGTTCTCTTCCACCTGGCACACTTTACCTTCGCAACTGTCCATTCGGTTCCGTCGCCCGATGGGAAGGGAGAAACGAATTATCTCGACCTTCAATACCGCATGCCCGACGGCAAGATGGTGCACGACGTCTATTCGATGGTCATCGCCGGTTTCCGCACCCCTTGGATCTCAACGGTCTATCTGCTTTGCCAACTCGTCCTGTTCGTTCACCTGAGCCATGGAATCCAAAGTGCGTTCCAGTCTCTGGGGCTTGTGAATCGGCGGTTTGTGAAAGTGGCTCGTCTGCTGGGATATGGCATCGCGGGTGCGGTGCTGGCTGGCAACTTCGCGATCGTCATCGCTGTCTGGGGTGGATGGGTGAAATAGACGCCGGGAACCGATGACGGTTTCTGAAGGGTGTCTCCGGAAACAACGTGTTAACGTGCAGGATCGATTTCGGTGAGTGATATATGACAGTACTTGATACCAAAGTTCCACCCGGTTCGGTCCCCGAAAAATGGACCGGCTTCAAAAAGAAGCAACTTCTGATCAACCCCGCCAACAAGCGGAAGTACACGATCATCGTCGTGGGAACCGGCCTGGCCGGTGCGAGCGCCTCCGCATCGCTAACTGAACTGGGATATCAGGTTCAGACGTTCTGTTTTCATGATTCGCCACGGCGTGCGCACAGCATCGCCGCACAAGGCGGGATCAACGCCGCAAAAAATTACCGCAACGACGGCGATAGCGTCTGGCGGCTCTTTTACGACACCATCAAGGGCGGAGATTTTCGCTCGCGCGAAGCGAACGTGCACCGGTTGGCGGAAGTTTCGGTCAACATCATTGATCAATGCGTGGCGCAGGGCGTGCCGTTCGCTCGCGAATATGGCGGTTTGCTCGACACCCGCAGTTTCGGTGGCGCGCAACTCCAGCGGACCTTCTATTGCCGCGGTCAGACCGGGCAGCAACTGTTGCTCGGCGCTTATCAGGCGTTGGCACGACAGATCGCCTACGGCAATGTGACGATGTTCCCTCGAACGGAGATGCTGGATCTGGTTGTTGTCGATGGTCGTGCGAAGGGGATCGTCGTACGCAATCTGGTTTCCGGCGAAATCAAATCCTATTCGGCCGATGCGGTGGTTCTGGCGACCGGCGGTTACGGTAACGCTTATTACCTCAGCACGAATGCGATCGGCTGCAATGTGACCGCCACCTTCCGAGCATACAAGCGCGGCGCCGCATTCGCCAACCCCTGCTATACACAAATCCATCCGACCTGCATTCCGGTGAGCGGCGATCATCAGTCGAAGCTGACACTGATGAGCGAAAGCCTTCGGAATGATGGCCGGGTATGGGTACCGAAGAACGCCGGGGATATCAACAAGCATCCGAGCGATATTCCGGAGGGCGATCGGGATTATTACCTGGAGCGGAAGTATCCGAGTTTCGGGAACCTCGCGCCGCGTGATATCTCCAGCCGGGCCGCGAAGGAAGCCTGCGATGAGGGCCGTGGCGTGGGGCCCGGCGGACGGGGAGTGTATCTGGATTTTGGTACTTCGATCGATCGACTGGGTAAAGCCAAAATCGCCGAGCGTTACGGCAACCTTTTCGATATGTACGAGCGGATCACGGGCGAAAACGGCTACCAGCGCCCGATGCGCATCTACCCCGCCATTCACTACACGATGGGCGGTTTATGGGTGAATTACGAGCTGATGTCTAACGTGCAGGGATTGTTCGTGATCGGCGAAGCGAACTTCTCCGACCATGGTTCCAATCGCCTGGGCGCATCCGCGCTGATGCAGGGGCTTGCGGATGGATACTTCGTCCTGCCTTACACCCTGACGCACTGGCTGGCGGATCAGAAGCCCGGTACTCTGCCGACTGATCATTCGGAATTCAAGAAGGTGGAATCCGAGGTTTCCGACCGGTTGAACAAGTTGCTGAATGCGAAGGGGAAAAAGACGGCGGTGGAGTATCATCGGGAATCGGGGAAGATTCTCTGGGAAAAGGTGGGCATGGCGCGGACGCGGGAGAGCTGCGAGGAGGCGATTGCTCAGTTGCGTCAGTTGCAGTTGGAGTATCTGCATAATCTGACGGTGCCCGGTTCGGGAGCTGAACTGAATGTGGCGCTTGAGCGTGCGAATCGCGTTTGGGATTTTTTGGAGTTTGGTCAACTCTTGGCGATGGACGCGTTGAGGCGTGAGGAATCGTGTGGCGGTCATTTCCGAGTTGAGCATCAATACCCGGATGGCGAAGCGAAGCGTGACGACGAGAAGTTCAGCCATGTGGCGGCCTGGACATACAACGGGTCGGAGAAGGAGCCGACCCGGAACGTCGAGGAATTGACCTGGGACGCCGTAAAGCCAAGCGTGCGAAGCTATAAGTGACGGAACGGCGTAAATGACGACTCCGCCAAGTCCATGAGCGGCAGGTGGCGGAGTCCTCGATACTGATTCAGGAAATGCAAGCGAAACAACTAAAGAATCGACAAAAAGCTCGAAGGCAATAAGTTTATTGAATTTTTGTATACTATTTCCCACAGCGCAATTATGAAATTCACACTTCACATCTGGCGTCAACCGAACCCGCAAACTCGCGGCCAGATGGTGACTTACAAGCTTGATGGCATAACCGGAGATATGTCGTTTCTCGAGATGATCGACATTCTCAACGAGCGGTTGCTGAAAGATGGGATCGAACCTGTAGCGTTCGATCACGATTGCCGGGAAGGGATTTGCGGTTCGTGCTCCATGATGATCAATGGCTTGGCGCACGGTCCAGAGCGTGGAGCGACGACTTGCCAGTTGCACATGCGAAGTTTCCGGGATGGCGATGAGATTTACATCGAGCCGTGGCGAGCCAAGGGGTTCCCGATTCTCCGGGATCTTGTTGTGGATCGAACGGCATTCGATCGGATTATTCAGAGCGGCGGATACGTGAATGTGAACACGGGTGGTGCTCCGGACGGGAACAGTCTGCCGATTCCCAAGGCGGATGCGGACAAAGCGATGGACGCGGCGCAGTGCATTGGTTGTGGCGCGTGCGTGGCGGCGTGTCCGAATGCGTCCGCGATGTTGTTCCTGAGTGCCAAGGTGGGGCATTTGGGTAGCATGCCGCAAGGAAAGACCGAGCAATCGGAACGCGTCAAGAAGATGGTGGCAACGCACGACCGTGAGGGATTCGGGCACTGCACGAACATCGGAGAGTGCGAAGCGGCGTGTCCGAAGGAAATCAGCACGGAATTCATCGCGGGTTTGAATCGCGATTATATTGGAAGTGCAGTCAAATCGGCAGTGAAAGGTGAAGCTCGCGGAGGGTTCTGACGCCAATCGTGAACTCGTCCGATATATCAACTCGATGAATGAATCGGAAACTCCACGTCCGCCGCGCAAGGCGATGTTCATTGCCGCACTTGTGGTGGCAATCGATCTGTTAGGTTTTGGAATTGTCCTGCCGCTCATGCCCCGATTGGCGAGCGACTATCTTGCAGATCAGTCGAATCAGGTTCGCGGTGCGATCATCGGGATATTATTCTCGGTCTTTTCGCTGATGCAGTTTCTCTTTTCGCCGATGTGGGGCCGTATTTCAGATCGAATTGGTCGACGTCCGATTTTGTTGCTGGGCTTATTGGGTTCAGTCATTTTTTATGGTCTTTTCGCTTATGCAACTTCACTCCCTTCATCTGATTGGCAACTCGCAATCGGCCTGATGTTTTTGTCGCGGATTGGAGCCGGGATCTCCGGTGCGAGCATCGGTGCCGCCGCTGCGGTCATCGCCGATTGCACGACCAAAGAGCAAAGAGCTAAGGGCATGGCGCTGATTGGTGCCGCATTCGGAATCGGATTCACGTTCGGCCCTCTGATCGCGTACTTCGGACTGACACTCTTTGAAAATCAAAAATGGGGCGTTGGCGCCATCGCCTCGATCCTTTCGCTGATCGCATGGATTCTTGCTGTGATCCTGCTCCCTGAAACGCGCAAGCCGGAAGCGAATAGTGAGCCACGGTACTTCTTCAGCTTGAGCCGAACGCTTGACGTACTTCGCATTCCGCAAGTTGGTCCGCTGGTCCTGATCTACTTCCTCACCATCTTCGGATTTGCCAATTTCGAAGCGACTCTGGCGTTGCTGACAACATCGGCGTTTGGATTCGATGACCGTCAAAACTTTTTGATTTTCGCCTTCGTCGGTTTTGTTCTTATGACTGCTCAGGGTGGCTTATACCGGCCATTGGTTGGTCGTTGGAAAGAAATGGGAATGATGATCGCTGGTTTGGGACTGATGTTTCTTGGATTGGGGGCATTGGCGGTCGTGGCTTGGTCTGCCTCGATGGTTTCCACTCCGGAAACCGCACGGGGAATGATGCCATTCTTTTATCTTGCGCTTGCGTTATCCGTAACGGGATTTGCCTTTGTGAATCCTTCCGTATCGGCATTGGTTTCGCGACGAGCGGATCCGAATCGTCAGGGTGAGATTCTGGGTGTCAATCAATCTGCCGCATCGATGGGCCGGATCATGGGGCCGTTTGTGGGTGTTTACGTCTTTGAACTCAACACGACGCGTATTTTACCTTATCTGGTTGCAGTAGCAGCATTGGTCTTCGTTCTTATGCTTTTGCCCAATGTTGCACGTCAGAAAGAACGGAGTGAGTGAAAGGTCTTCAATGTTCGAACCGCGACGGATTGCGATCATCAAGCCAAGTGCACTGGGTGATATCGTCCATGCGCTCCCTGTTCTGACCGCACTCCGTGAGAAATTTCCCAACTCCCGGATTTCGTGGGTCGTGAATCGCGGATTCGAGCCGCTCCTGATCGGCCATCCGCATCTCGACGCCACGATTGCGTTCGATCGCGCCGCGTTTCGACGCGTATCCTCCGCATTGAAATACTCTTTTGAAGTGATGAACACACTGCGCCGTCAGCGGTTTGATTTGGTCATCGATCTTCAGGGATTATTGCGTTCGGGATTACTTTGTGCGGCAACCGGATCTCCTGTTCGGATCGGTTTTGCCAATGCACGAGAAGGTGCCGATCGATTTTACACTCATCGAATCGAAGTCCTGGACGCCGACTCTCTTCATGCGGTTGATCGATACTGGCGGATCGTGGAATCACTGGGCTATCGCGGGAAAATGAAATTCGTCCTGCCTGTCTCGGAGGAGGAATCTGAAAAGGTTCATCAGGAACTGAAACTTCTGCCACGCCCCTGGATTGCCGTGGCGGCTGGGGCCAAATGGACCACGAAACAGTGGTTACCTGAGCACTTCAAATCGCTGTTGAAACAGGCACAGGATGCTTTCGGCGGAACCGTGATCCTGATCGGATCCGCGGACGATCGGATGCGATCGGCCGAGATTTACTCACAACTTGCCGGATCGAAGAAGGATTGGACAGGTGAGACAACGCTGCCGCGTCTCGTAGCGTTGCTGTCGATCGTCGACGTCATGGTTGCGAACGATACGGGACCCTTGCATTTGGCAGTTGCGCTTGGACGACCCTGCATTGCTCCCTATACATGCACGAAAACCGCTCGTCATGGTCCTTATCCGTTCAATCCGAAAAGTATTGGAATTGAATCGACGGTCGCTTGCGCTGGCAGCTACTATAAGAGTTGCCCAAATGGTATGATCTGCATGTCCGAACTGACACCGGGGAAACTTTGGCCATCGTTGGCTCGAGCACTCGATTCATGACCATACAACCTCTGCCTTTTCCGTTGATACTGGCCAGCGGCTCGTTCGGTCGCCGCGAGCTTCTAAAGTATCATGGCTATTCGTTCTCGGTACAGCCAGCGAACATTGATGAACCTGCTCAATCAAGTCGAGGAGATATCCGCCATTATGTCGGCGAACTTGCCTGGTTGAAGGCGCATGCGGTTGCGCCTTCCGTTGATCGCGGTGTCGTCCTGGCCGGCGATACGGTCGGATGGTTGGATCAACATGTCGTAGGGAAGCCCGAAGATGAGGCCGATGCCCGTCGAATTTTAACATGGCTTTCGGGACGAGTTCATGAACTCTGGACCGGAGTCTGCCTCTGGCATCGTCCCAGCGACACGCAAGTCACCTGGCAGGAGCGAAGTCTCGTCGAGATGAAACCGTTGACCAGCCAGGAAATTGAAAGTTATCTGCAAACACGAAAATGGGAAGGTTGCTCGGGCGCGTACGCGATTCAAATGCCTGAAGATCCTTATCTCAAGGTCATTGATGGAAGTGTGAGCAACGTCATCGGGTTGCCGATGGAATCGCTCAGTCGAATGCTTGATTTCATTCAATCTTTCGACAGACAATATCAAAAAATGAGGGACTCGAATGCCGAGTGGACCTGAGATTATTCTTATCCTTAAACTTCTCGTAACAGCAGTAACGGTACTCTTTACCTTGTCATTGATTTCATTGGCGCTTGGTCGAATCCGGCTCCACGGACGAATCAATATCGTGTTTTTTCTACTGACGATCACGACTGTGCTGGGTTTTGAACTTCTCCTGCGAATCGGAACCGATGTCACATCTCAGTTTTCCGAGAATGCTCGGCAAATACTTCGTATCCACTTGTGTTTTTCTGTGCCCGCCGCACTGTTGTTGCCGGTCATGCTGATTTCAGGACTCAAGCGGCATCGCAGATTCCACCAGTCAGTTGGCGTTCTGTTCGTGATTCTTTGGATAGGGACATTTATCACAGGAGTTGTTTATTTGCCTCATGAGTGAATTCCATGGATTCTCAAAAGGATCAATTGAGTACGAGTTGGACGATCGATGGTGATCTCGAATCGTGTGATCTGAATCCATCGGATGTGATCGCTCCGGAGCGTATTCCTCCACAAACAAACCCGTCTCATTCCAAAAATGAGGTCGTTGAGTCTCCACCTACCCCAGAACAGATTGTAGAGTCGCTATTGTTCGCGGGAGGCGCTCCCTTGACTCCTGATCATTTTGCAAACGTTATACGCTCGACAGCGGACCATCTTCATCAAATCGTTGCCAAAATTAATTTCCGCTATCGCGTTCAGCATCGACCTTACAGTGTGCAGTCGCTCGGCGGCGGTTACATATTGAGTGTAAAATCGACATATCAGAATTTGAGGGAGAAGTTGTACGGTGGTCCACGTGAGGCACGGCTTTCTCAACAGGCATTGGATGTGTTGTCGGTCATTGCGTATCGGCAGCCTTTGAACCAGGATGAGATTGATACGATTCGCGGAACGGATTCGAGCGGGGTGATTCGTCAGTTGGCAAGACTCGGATTGATTGCGGTCTCGCAGCGCGGCCAAGGCGAACGTTCTGGAGTGACTTATTGCACAACAAATCGATTTCTGGAATTGTTCCAACTGAGTTCATTGGACGACTTACCAAGATTGGGTGATGCTCAACAACTTTGAGGGCAGATCATGTTTGAGCTGATCTATCGAGTGGATTCGGCTGCGCATGCAGCTCGTATTCCAAAGACATCGAAGGCTGCCTGGAAAAGACTGGAGGATGGCAATCGGAATTTTTCCCGGTTGACCATTTCTCCCAATGATGAAATCAAGACAAGGCATGTCATAACGATCAATGCGAATTCACTTGGAATATCGAACCAGGGAGCACCAGTTCAGAAACCGTTTGCAGCGGTCTTGGGCTGTGCGGACGCTCGCGTGCCGATCGAGTTGATTTTCAGTCAGGCGGCGAATGATCTATTCGTTGTTCGCGTTGCGGGAAATGTCCTGGGTGCGGAGTGTCTGGGCAGTCTTGATTATGCCGTTACGAATCTTGGTGAAAGCTTACGCTTACTGGTGGTATTGGGTCATACGGGATGCGGTGCGGTATCTGCTGCGGTTCAAGCGTTCATGGAACCTCACACGTATCTGGATTTCGCCAAAAGTCACCCGTTGAGGGCCGTGATCGAACGGATCATGGTCGGTGTTCGCGCTGCACACCGTGCTTTGGAACAAGTTTATTCTCAGGATGTCGAGCTAATACCCGGTTATCCTGATGCGCTAAGGGAAACCGCGGTTGTCATCAACGCCGCGATGATGGCGGCAAGTTTGAAGAACGAATTCCGCGAGAAGATCGGCTCCCAATTGGATGTGGCTTATGGGGTGTACAATCTGGCAACACGTTGTGTAAAACTAACCTTGGAAAAGCGGGATGATGTTCGTGTCGAACTGGCGGCACCACCCGATGACGGGGCGGGGTTTGATCAATTGGGACTTTTTATCGCCAGTAGCCAAATGATTCGCGGATTGTTGAAGCTTCCATCTGAATAAGTGTCCGTGATTTTTCTTCCATTCATTGCACGGGTAAAACCTCATGATGGTATTCGCAGAAGCCGCAATTGAGTCATCCGTTGTACTCGATAAGCCGGTACTTCCGATGCTAATGCTCGGTACCGTCATGACACTGACTTATGTTTCGATCGCATTTGATTGGTTGAATAAGTCACTAGCTGCGATGCTTGGTGCGATTATTTGCGTGGCAGTGGCTCTGTCGTTGGGTGTCTTCAAAGACGAAAAAGGCCACTCCGCTTATGATCGGGCAGTTCATGATATCATCGGTCACGATATTGGTGTCATCGGTGTGATCATTGGTACATCGGTGCTCGTAGAAATAGCCGGTCGTTCGGGTTTGTTTCATTTTATTGCAATCAAGATCGTGAAGTGGACCAAAGGCGAACCCCGATTGCTGCTCACAGCCATGGCTGCCGCGACGGTCGTTTTTGTGACCTTTCTGACAATCGCTCCGGGCACTTTGATCATGGTGTCTCTCGCGCTGGTTGTCACAAAAGAGTTGGAACTTAATCCCAAGCCCTATGTCTTGGTGATTGCGATCTGCGCCAACTCAGGAGCCTTGGTGACATTTGCTTCCGGCATTTGCACTCTGATGCTCGGTACGGCTGGGAATTTGGCATATGTCGATTTCTTCAGGGTCACGACTCCACTGGCCATTCTTACAGCAGCGATCGCGTTATTGGCTATTCGCCGTATCTATCGTGCGGATCTCGTAAGTCCGACATCGGTCGAGGAACGGATCCGCAAAGTGAAAGAATTCGATGAATGGGCTCTCGTGAAAAATCGAAAGCTTTTCTATCGCTGTGCGATGATCCTTGGAGCGACGATTATTGGCTTTGGTTCGGCACGGAGTTTAGGGCTGGGCCTCGATTTCATCGCTTTTGCAGGCGCCACGCTGGCTTTGCTTGTCAGTGGGATCTATCCGGATGAAGCGATCAAGAAAGTGAACTGGTCCCTTATTCTCTTTTTTGTTGGCTTGTTCGTGATCATCGGCTGTGTGCAGGAAACGGGTCTTCTGGATTGGCAAGCCAAACAAATGCTGGCGCTCTCCGGAGGGAATCTCCTCGTCACGGTGTTGTTGATCGGTGTTTTCGTGCTACTTCTGTCTGGAGTCATGGATAACATTCCGGTTGCGGCCACGCTCATTCCAATCGTGCGAGCGATGGAGGCACAAGGTATACCTGGCGCTCCACTTTGGTGGACTCTGGTTGCGACATCGAACCTGGGAGGGAATTCCACTCCGATTGGAAGCGTCAGTTCGGTCATCGCGCTCTCGGCTCTTGAGAAAGAGCGTGGAATCAAGATTGGCTGGGGGGAATTCCTGCGGGTCGGAGGGATCATACTCGCGATTCAAGGTGTGTTAACCCTGATCTACTTGAGTCTCTTCCTCGAACTCGGACTCTTTCCTTAATCCAAGCTATTCTGATCGGGGGAGTATATCTCATGCAGGAAATGGAACCTTTTGAAAACGCCGCCAATTTTCTCGAAGATGTCGGGATGTTTGAGGCCGCCGTTCATGCACCGCCAACCTCATTGCCTTTGATCGAGATCAAAAAAGTTCTCTCGGTTCTTGATGGTTCAAATCAGGATGTCGCTGTTCGCTTTCTGGGGCGTGCATTCAGTGAAAAACTCAATGCCTCATTGGAAGAGCATGAAGGACTGACAACGCCAGCGGCAATCGAAGACGCCAGCCTCAAAACACAAGCTGGTCTGGTGGTTTTGCCAGTACCGTTTGGTGCAGACATCGGCGAACTTCGTGAAGAGAGCCTTGGCGAGATCGTCGATCGCGTGTTACCTGCGCGAACTTGCCCGATCATGGCCGTAAGGCAACCCCTTGGCGACGAGTCACTCAACGCTGCTCTCCGCCATGTTCTAGTGACACTCGTGCCTGGAGAGCCTGGCAATGCTCTTGCGCTGGCGTGGGCGTGTCAGTTGCTCAAATCGGGTGGTGAACTGATCCTTCTGGAAATTGCCGATCGCGAGGTCTTATCGGAAGCGAAGTTACTCCTGGATCGTGTGAACATCACTGAAGCTACTGCCATCGCGACACTCGAACGCGTATTGTCGCGCCAATTTGCCAGCTTGGTGGGTGTCGTCCAGCGGACTGCTGCCGAATCAGGGTTTGATGCCCGTGTCGCTTCGATCAGCGGACGATTCGTTGAACAGGTGTTGAAAGAAATCGGCGATCAGCCAACGCTGGTGATCCATGCCGGTTCCAAAGATCGACGCTCGACGAATTATCACCGGTCCGCAGACCTGATCCTGGGTTCGCGAGGACCTGTACTCATCATCTGATCCTGACATTCACGCAATCAACCTCAACCTGAAGTTCGCCCCGCCATGGACACCCCTCGCCCGCCGTTTCTCGTCCGCCTCTGGCCCCCGCTGCCGGTCTGGAAACGTCTCGATGCGGCAGTGCTTACGGTCGTCGCATACGCACTCATCGTCAAAGCCATCATCGGGCAGGAATACTGGGTCTTGCCCAAGTGGTTCGGCGAAATGTCCGTCGTCAACGGAATTCTGCTCGGCGTCCTGCTGGGGTTCCGGAATCTTCAGGCCTATGACCGCTGGTGGGAAGCGCGGAAGCTCTGGGGTCAGTTGATCAACGATTCACGCAATCTCTGCGTCAAAATGAAGTATCTCGTTCGTCTCGATCCCGACGAACAGCGCCATTTTGGCCGGTTGATCGCAGGGTTCGCATTCGCACTTCGCAACCACCTCCGCGGAGGTCGCCCATTGCAGACCATTCCCGGTTTCGAGAAGGAATCGGCGCATCCCACTCATGTCCCCCTCCAGTTCTCTGAATGGGTCTACGATCACCTTCAATCGTGGCGGAAAACCGGTCAGATCGACGAGTTCAACACCCTGCTCATCGACCCCCACGCCAAAGCGCTCATGGATATCTGTGGCGCATGCGAACGCATCAAGTCCTCACCCGTACCGCTATCCTACCGGGCCCTCCTTCGTCACGGCACGATCTTTTACCTCATCACAGCGCCCTGGTTCATGGCCGGCGAATACGGTTATCTCTCAGTCGGCCTCGTCGCCCTGCTCGGCTATTTCCTTCTCGGCATCGAATTCACCGCCGAAGATGTGGAAGAACCCTTCGGCAAGGACGGCGACGACCTCGAACTCTCCCGATTCTGCGATATCATTCGCAAGTCGTGCGAACAGGTCGTTGGCGGACTCGACATGAAGGAAGGCGTGCTCAGTGCGGCCGATCTGCCCAACCCCGAAGAAATTCAGAATTGACGTATGTGATTATCTGTTCAGGATTTTCGATGTGGTGTCAGTGGCGTCTGCGGCTTTTGATTTGACTTTCCGCAATTCCATGAGGAGGACTCCGCCACGTGATGCTCACGTACGTGGCGGAGTCCTCTTGATAGATCCAGATAGTGTCTAAATATTCATTGTGAACTCAATATCACTATCGTGCTCCTGCGCGAGGTCAGCCGCCAAGCGACTTCATGATGGCCTTCACAAACGCCGGCAGATCGTCCGGCTTCCGGCTCGTGATGATTGGCCCGTCCACCACCACCTCCGCATCGACCCACTTCGCACCCGCGTTCGTCATATCATCCTTGATCGCGAAATACCCCGTCGCCTTCCGGCCGTTCCTCAACGCCTCCGTCGAACACAGCACCCACGGTCCGTGACAGATCGCCGCAAGAATTTTGCCTTGCGAAAAAGCAGATCGGACAAACTCCAGCATCGCTTCGCTCCGCCGTATGTAATCCGGGCAGAACCCGCCGGGAATGATCACCGCATCCACGCTCTCCGCCTTCAGATCCCGGGCCGCAATGTCGGACTTCGCCGGGTAACCCAGTTTGCTCGGGTAAGTCTGCCCCGCCTCCGGGCCCACCAGGATCACACGCGCATCCGCCTCGCGGAAGCGATAGACCGGATACCAAAGTTCAAGCTCCTCATATTTCTGCTCAACCAGCACCGCGATGGTTTTATTTTCGATGGCCATAGCTATCTCCCTTGGGATTCAAACTGTTGGACGGAACTTCGCCAGAAGCACCAGGAGAGCACCAGAAACACACTGGACATGAACAGTGAGCCCATGAGTGAGCCGCTGAACGCCCCCGAATCGTGATCATCCGTGTTATTTCTCCAGTCGAGTAGGTGGTCGATCGCGGTCGGCACGCTCAGCCCCGCGACCGTCTGATCGAACAGTTCCGACGTTTCTCCAAGCAGTTGCGCGGTCCCGCGAACCAGAACCGCAAGCATCGGCGGCAGCAGAAAAATGGCAAAGGTTCCCAGCGCGAACCAGGTTGCCGCACGAACGACCGTTCCGCAACGGACCGAAAGCCAGATGGCGAACGTCAGGAAAAAGGGAACTGAGCATGCGATGACAATGAGCGTTGCCAGGAGGCCCACACGGGATGTGAAACCCAGAATGAACAATCCTGCCCAGAGGATGACGAACGCGATCAGCCAGTTCTTCAGCCAGAACGCTGCGGCCTTGAATCGGGCCGTCAGCAGTTCCGTTCGATCGACCGGGAGAGTAAAAAGCGAATCAAGCGTTTGGCGTTGCCGCTCAAGCACCACGCTCCCGATCACGCGTATCCCGGCAAACGGAATCAGCACGACTGCCAGAACGATATGCGAAATGCGAATCGTCGGGTTCAACACGCTTTGAGGATCGTCTTCCGTAAGAGCGGCCATGAGTACGCCGAACGCCAGCGGAAAGAGCGACGCCACAATGAACGCCATTCCGCAGCCACGCATGAGATCGGATTCGAGAGTCGGCAGTCGTCCACCAAAGTAAATCTCTTTCCACAGAAACGGACTGATTTCGTCCGAGAGTGCGGGAATTCGGTTCAAGCGGACCGGCGGCCGTTCGCGGCGCGGCGAGGTCTCTACCGGTTTCTGTACGATGTCCGGGGGAGGCTTCTGGGTCGGTGCCGGTTTTCGAGAGTTGACCATCGGCCGGGGAATCAGGATCGCGCGGACATTCCCCATCGAAAGAACGGTGAAAAAGAGACCGAGCAGGCCGTGGATCACGATGAAGATCGCGGTCGCAGTGATCGGATCGTATCCTCCGCTCTGATATTGCATCGTATCCAGGAGTAATACGAATGGTGAGAGTGCGAACGAACTGGGGCCACCGGTCAACAGCATGAAACAACAGAAGTTGAGTACAATCAGTGCACCTACGAACGGATACGCCGCGAGCAGCACTCCCCTGAGTGTCGTGTTTCGAGTCGCCTGCCAGAAGCTGAAAGAAGCCAGGCTGAGAGTTGATGCTGCGGCGGCGAGATAGGACAGGAGCAGTGTATCGGGATCGACTCCGCCGAAGAGCAGCGTCAGCGCGAGCACCGGCAGGCCGGCAACGGCCAACCCCAGAAGAAAGATCAGTCGGGCGGAGAGTTTGCCGAGAACGATTTCGCGATTGCTCAGAAGGGACGATTGCAGGAAGACCAGCGTCTGCCGATCGTGTTCCTCGGTGATGGCTCCGCCGGCCAGGATCGGGGTCACAACGGTCAGAGCAATGAGTTGGCAGAAGAGAAAGATTTGAAAATACCGCTCCGCAAAAGCCGTGACGCGCTCGCGTGGGAATTCCTCTCCGGGGCCGATCAACAGCCGGATTGGATTCACATCGCTGAAGGCGCTGATGTAGGCGATGAGCAGACAGAGGAGCAGAAAGGAAACGTACGCGAGCCGCAGGCGGAACGGGACTCCGCGCCGTGTCACGGTGACCAGTTCGTGCCAGAAAATCGGGCCGAGGATCGCGGGTGACGTGCTCCGTTTTCCGAGAATCCGGCGGACGATCACATACGCGTTCAACAGCAAACCGGGCAGTACCGTCTGGGCGGCGATGAAGAACAGCGCCAGGAGAATGATGCCTGTGAGTCCGGGTGTGGTCATGGGTCACGATTGTCAAGAAGCGGACCGTTCGGATGAGAACCATCACACGCTTTCGTGAATCGCCTAACCGCCAGTTTCCACAGAAACCAGCCCACAAAGGAATAAATCAGTAAGCCGGATAGAAAACCGGCGATCCAATACGGCCATTCCACGATCGGAGCTTTATTGACGAAGGCCGGTCCGATCACGGAAAACGGTGGCAACAGAGCGACGGCAAAGTACTTCAGGAATACGAATGATTGCGTCACTCGACCCAGAAACGAGAAGACGATTGCGAGTATCACAAAGACGAAAACCACTATCATGAACGCCCAACCGAAGCGTTGGGTCGCCTTCTGGATCGTGGGTGCGGTGGCGCTGAAACAGAATCCCGCACAGGCCATGACTCGAGTGAAGACCTGTCCTGCGAGGATCAATCCCAGGAACGCCCACCACGGATAGGCACCGCAGAAGATTGTGGGAATTCCGACGATCAGCAGCCAGAACAAGACGCCGCGGCCGATCCGGATGACGCCCGCGAACTTCTGGGCGAGGATCTCGTGTGGTGACAGATCGGTAAGCAGTAGGTTGAGCATGGTTCCGCGCTCGCGTTCGCGGGCAATCGATTGAAGGGCAAGGTTCTGAGCGCTGAAGATGCCGATGATGGTGATGATGATCGGGGCGTAGGGGGCGATTTCTTTTCTAAGGACTTCCCCGTAGATGCCGAGGGGAAAGAGAGCGGCGGCGGTCAATGCGAGAGCGGGAATGAACACGAGAACCGCTGATGCGACGAAATTGGTTTTGCGGTTCTTCTGGGCCGCGACGATGAGCGGATTGCAGAAGACTTCTTTCCACTTGATTGGTTCATCGCTGACGGGCGGTCGCGGTTTGGCGGGTCGCTCATCGGGTTTGGGATTGGTCACTTCGCCCGAGTTGGCCGAAGCGTAGCGGATCTTTCGTGCGGCGTACAGGAAGGCAAGCCCGCCGACGAGGAGATGAAACGATGCAAAGTTCGGGAAGTCCGCGGCGATACGATTCAGATTCCCCGCACCAAGGCCGACTGTCGCCCAGTTGATCAGAAGCGTCAGCGGGTTTCCGACGGCAAGCCACTCGATGACATCGCCCAGACAGTACCGGGTTGGCTGTGCGGGAGTACCGGGAAAGAGCCAGATCTCCGGCCAGAACCTGAGCATCGAGAGCATGAAGATCAGGAAGAGATAGGGCATGACGAACAGGGCCATCAGGTTGCCGCTGGCTTTCTTGCTGGACGCGATCACGGAACCCAAAGCGGACAAACCGGAGATCGAGACGAGCATCACGCCGCCGTAAGCAAAGGCGTACAGAATGATCCACGGATCCATGCGAAACAAGAGGGGCATCACGAGGATGATGGGTACGGCCGCCGCCGGGTACATCAGCACGGCGAAGATTCGAGAGAGCATCTTTCCGATCACAAGCTCCCGGCCGCGGAGATCGGTGACGAGTTGAAAGTCGAGACGCTTCGATTCGCGATCCTCGGCGATTCCGTAACTGAGGAATGTGCTGGCCAAAGACATGGTCAGAATGAAGAGGATCCAGAAGACGAAGAGGAAACCCCCGATCGCGATCATGGGAATTGCCGATTCAGGCGGAGCGTCTTCCGGTGGGAGTTGTGTGATCGAGAAGTGGAGCGCGAGAACGGGTGCGGCAGCGAGAATCGCGATCAGCGGCCGCCAGAGATGATTCCGGTATTTGCGAGTCATCCCCCGCAGTTCGTGATGAAGAAACGGTCCGAACAGATAGAGAGTGCGCCGATCGCTCAGGCAGGCCAGCGTAAAGAAGATCACGACGAATGGAAGGGCGAGATACGTATGAAACACAATCGCAAGCGCGATCACGCCGAGGATACCGAACGTGGGAGTCAGGCGTTCCGGATCGAACGTGGTGTGCGCCATGCAATTGATTATCGGACTGCGAAGCCAGACTGCAACATGTGATGGTGCGATCCGCAGATGTCATTCAAGAGAGGGTAGTTGTTGCGGACGATTTTCGACTTGAGAACCAAAGCAAATAAAAGAACCTCGGATCACCGAGGTTCCTGAGTGGAGCCGAGGGGAGTCGAACCCCTGACCTCCTGAATGCCATTCAGGCGCTCTACCAACTGAGCTACGACCCCTCTCTCAACACATTATGATTCCCGGGCAGTTCCGTCAACGCCTGCCACCCTGACACTTCTGCCGTTCATCAGGTTCACTCTGCTACTTTGCCGAATGTCGGCCGTGTGACCAATTTACTGAGAATCACGCAGGCGATCAGGATGCCGGCGGAGAGGTACAGGGCGGTATCGTCGCGGCCGGTGAGATCCTTGATATAACCTGCAGAGAGAGGGACGAAGAACGCCAATCCCCAGCCGAGAAAAACGAGGCCGTAATTCAGGCCCATGTTTTTGGGGCCGTAGAAATCGGCGGTCATCGCCGGCAGGAGCGAAAGCCCGCCGCCGTACTGCCAGTACGCGATCCCCACGACGATGAACAGCAGCACGACGTTGTTCGCTTCGATGATCGACGGCATCAGCAGGAGGCAGATGGCGGCGGCGATGGCGTTGATGACGTACGCATTCGTCCGGCCGATGCGGTCGGAGTAGAAGCCGGTTCCCACGCGGCCGAGCGCATTGATAATGCCGCCGAACGAGGCGAGCAGCCAGCCGTTGTGTTCCAGAAAGAGGTTTCCTTTGGCGGCCTTGGAAAGCAGCGGTGACGCATTCGCGATCAGAAGTAAGCCCGACTGTGCCGCACCGAACATCAGGATCACGAGTGCAAAGTACTGCCAGGTCCCGAGCATTTCGCGTGGAGTGCGGCTTTCAACGGCGGCATTCGTGGCGACTTTCGGGCCGGGCGGTACGTAACCCGGCGGTGGAGTTTTCAGGAGCAGCCCGGCGATGACAACGACGAAGGCGAAGAAAATTCCGAGACCGACGAAGCTTCCGGTCAGGCCGTAGCCGTCGATGAGATAGCGAGCGAGCGGGGCAATGTAGATCGCAGCGCCGCCGTAGCCGCCGACGACAAGGCCGACGATGAGGCCGCGGCGGTGCGGGCCGAACCACTTCACTGCCGCTGGGGTGGCGGCGGCGTAGCCGAGACCCATTCCGATTCCGCCGAGGATTCCGAAACCGAGAATCAGGCCGAGGTAGCTTTGCATGAGGCCAGCGAGGATGCAACCGGCAGCTAGACTGAGCCCGCCGAGCGTGACGCCGATGCGCGGCCCGTAGCGGTCCTGCAAGCGTCCGCCGGGAATCATGAACAGCGCGAATGTGATCCCACACACGGCGTACGCCCAGGTGGCGTCAGCGTCTGAGAGGTGGCTCCAGCCTTCATTCAGCCCCGTCATGGCGGTGCCCGGAGGCGCATCCGGCTTCGCGATCAGATTCGATTTCCAGACACTCCACGCATACAGAATTCCGAGGCAGAGGTTGATCGCCATACCGGCCGCGACGACCAGCCAGCCTCGTGAAGGAGAGGGAGATGACATGGAACGGTAATTCTCCGGGGGCTTATTTTTTCTTCTTGGTGGGTGTGTTCTTCGTCGGCATCGGAGCGTTGACTTGAATGCGCCAAGCTGCGAGTTGGGTCTGAAGTTCCTTCGCCCGTTCAGGCTGAGCTTTGGATATGTCCTTCAGCTGCGAGGGATCGTCCTTGAGATTGTAAAGCTCAACGCGATTGTCTTCAAAGAACTCAAGCAGTTTGTAATCGCCTTTGCGGATCGCACCCGCCGGCGTCGTCCGCCACATACCCATGCCGGCGCCGAGATAGCCGGGAAAGTGCCAATACAACGCCTCGCGAGCGAGCGGTTCCGTACCGCCCGATTTCAAATGCCCCGTGAGATCAACGCCGTCAAGCGGTTGATCCTTGGGAGGAGTGCCGCTTCCAAGAGCGAGAAACGTGGGATAGAGGTCCAGTCCGATGATTGGCGTCTCGCTGATGCCAACCGGGATCTTGCCGGGCCAGTGGAAGATAAACGGCACACGCGTTCCGCCTTCGTACAGCGAGCCTTTCCCCGAACGCAGCGGGGCGTTGTCCGTCACGTCGCCGGTCTTCTTCAGCCCGTCGCGCACGTACCCGCCCACGCCGCCGTTATCGCTGCTAAAGATCACCAGCGTATCCTCCGCCAGTTTCAGTTCGTTCAATTTCGCCATCACGCGACCGACGCTCTCGTCCACGCTCGCGATCATTGCGGCGTACGTCGGATCCTTATGCCCGCCCACGCCCTCCTTGGAAGCGAACTTCTTCTTGATGTCGTCCTTCGCCTGAAAAGGAGAGTGAACCCCGAAATGCGGAAGGTACAGGAAGAACGGCTGCTTCTGATGACGATCGATGAAATCCACCGCCTTGTCGGTGAGGAAGTCCGCAAGGTAGGTCCCCTTCGGATACGCCGTCTTCGGATTAGTGGCAAAGTCGAAGTGTTTCCCTGCCGACGCGATCGCTTCGTCGAATCCGCGAGCGGAGGGGTGGTGCTGAGGGTCTTCTCCGAGGTGCCATTTGCCGAACATCCCGGTTGCGTATCCGGCCGATTTCATCGCCTGCGCGATTGTGGTGACTTTGAGCGGAAGTTTGACGACGTTATCCACCGGGCGAAGCGGTCGCGATTGCCAGTTGAAGCGATCGATGCTGCCGACCGTGTAGATGCCGGTCCGCGGGCCGTACTGCCCGCTCATGAGGGTCGCTCGCGTCGGCTGACAGTTCGGGCCGCAGGTGTAACCGTTGGTGAAGCGCAAGCCTTTCGCCGCCAGCGCGTCGATGTGCGGAGTCTCGTAGTACTTTGAACCCTGGCAGCCGAGGTCGGTCCACCCGAGATCGTCCGCAAGGATGAACACGATATTCGGCTTCGCGCGATCGGCGGCGGAAGCGCTGGAACTGAACGCCAACCCGCAGAGAAGAGCGAGGAACGCGATCCGCATGGTGAGAGGCTCCCTGAGATCGAATGAGAGATTAGTACCCGAAGGGGCCACAAGCGGCAATGAAAAAGCAAGGGAAGACGATTCGAAATGGAATCGCCTTCCCTCGATAGATCGATCGCATGAAGCAATTGGCGTTAGGCGGCGGGCTTCGCTCTGAGCTTCTTGACGAGTCGCGACTTCAGCCGTGCGGCCTTGTTCTTGTGGATGTAGCCCTTGGTGGCAGCTCGGTCGAGCGCCTGTTGAACCACCTTTGCGCTTTCGAGCGTCTTGGTTCCATCGTCCGCCTTCAAAGCGGTGGTCAAAGCTTTTCGCTTTTCCTTGATGGTTTTGGCAATCGTACGGTTACGGCGGCGGCGGCGTTCGGTTTGACGTAAACGCTTCCAGGCAGATTCGGTATGTGGCATGAAAAACCTCGAAAAATAAATTTTATGTGTGTTCTGATGAAATTAAATCGCGCCTACTTTGAAGCGGATGAACTTCAGGACGGTCAGTCCCACCTTGGCCAGAGCCTGGCCGACGGTCGTGTTGGGGTACTTGGCGGCATTGGCCATCGGCTGCTCGGTGAGAACCGTTTCGGCCAGCCAGGTCTTCATTTTCCCTTCGGCGATTTTCTCGACGATGTTCTGTGGCTTGCCCTGGTTCTTCGGTTCGGCGAGGATGTGAGTCATCGCCAGTTCCTTCTCCTTGGCAATCAGATCCGTCGGAACTTCCGCTACGAGGGCGAACTGCGGATTCAATGCCGCTATGTGGGCCGACACGTCACGCATGACTTCATCGCTGGCGGTGGCTCCGGAGCAAACCAGAAGCACGCCGACGCTGCCGTCGTGGTGGATGTACTGCCCGTACATGTTGCCGGTATCGCGAGCGAATTTCTGGACGATCATCTTCTCGCGAATCACGCCAACGACTTCGTCCACCCGCTCCTTGACGGTCGAGGAACCGAACGGGGCCGCCAGCAGCGCCGGAACATCGGCGGGATTCGCTCCCGCGACGGTCTTGGCGAGGTCGGAGACCAGTTCGATCACGCGATCGTTCTTGGCGGTTGGTGCGGATTCGCAGCGGAACTCGAGAATGGCAGCTTGCTTGGCGGCGTTGTCCACGAAAATGCCGACGCGGCCTTCGGCCGTTTCGTTGCCTTCGCGCTTGATCGTCGCCTTCGCGAACTGGCTGCGAAGAATCTCGATCGCCTTCTCCATATCGCCGTTGGCTTCCGTGAGGGCCTTTTTGCAGTCCATCATCGGGAGGTCGGTCTTCTTGCGCAGTTCGTTCACCGCAGCGGCGGAAATCGTGCTCATGGGAAATCAGTTCGGGGTTGAGGAATTCGGAGGACAAGCGATCCATGACCGTGCAGGGATCGCATACTAATGAGTTTTTACGCAGCGGGCGGGTTCACCGGCGCCGGCGCTTCGGTTTCAGCAGCTGCCGCCGGGATCGCCGGCGCGGGCGGAGCGATCGTCCGCGGCTTCTGCAGCATCGCCTGCTGTTCCGGCGAGAGGGACGCACGGCCTTCGAGCACCGCATTCGAAAGCTTCTGCAGAACGATCTCGATCGAGCGGATCGAATCGTCGTTGCCCGGAATCGGCAGGTCCACCGGATCCGGATCGCTGTCGGTATCGATCAGCGCCACCGTGGTGATCCCCATCCGGCGGGCTTCCTTCACCGCGATGTGTTCCTTCTTGGGGTCCACGATCACCAGCACTTCGGGCAGGCGCTTCATTTCGCGCACGCCGAGCAAGTTCCGGCGAATCTTGATCAACTCGCGGCTGAGCGTGGAGATCATCTTCTTGCTGTAGCGGCGGATCGGAGCGGTGTCGGGGGCCTTATTCAGGTCCATCTTGCCCGCTTCGTTCATCATGCTGGCAATGTAAGTCGTCATGTCGTGGCGCTTGGCGTTATCGCCTTCGGGCAGCCACATCGCTTCGAGTTCTTCGAGGCGGTTGAGTCGTGAGCGAATGGTTTTGAAGTTCGTGAGCGCGCCACCCAGCCAGCGTTCGCTGACGTAGGGCATGCCGCAGCGGGCGGCTTCGCGTTCTAGCAGATCCTTGCCTTGGCGCTTCGTGCCGACGAACAGCACCAGTTGGCCCTTGGAGACAACCTGCGACAGGTACCGGTGAGACCGCAGCAGGCCTCGAACCGTTTCCCGGAGGTCGATGATGTGGATCAGGTTGCGCTTGCCGTAGATGTACGGCCGCATCTTCGGGTTCCAGCGACTGGCGCGGTGGCCGTAGTGCACCCCGGCGTCGAGCAGTTCTTTGACATCGATTAACGCCACAAATCATCCTCCCGGACGGATCGGCCGTCTCAGTGAAAACGAAGAAACGCCCCCAACACGGTTTCTGGGGCGGAAGAGTGTGTTTATATGGTCAATTCGCCGTTTGTCCAACGGTACCGGGCGCTTTTCTTGAAATCGACACGCCGACGCGGTCCGGCTGGCGTTGCTCGACCAAAATGATTCCAGCAACCCCAAAGTGTGCGTGGGACCACGAGAGGGTATTCGGCTCGGTAGGAGTAAAGGTATTCGGCTCGGTGGGAGTAAAGGTATTCGGCTCGGTAGGAGTAATGGTTTTCGGCTCCGAAGGAGCCAAGGAGTGTAGCCACGGGTGGAGCAAGTCCGGCGAAGCCGGACGTGGCGCAACCCGTGGAAAGCGTGTAGATATTCCATTTAGAACTGCCCCGTGAGGGGCAGAGGAACCGAGTCCGGAACAGTTCCGCTGCCCCTCACGGGGCAGTTCCAAGAGTGGGTGGGGTTCGTTTCCACGGGTTCCGCTCGCTTCGCTCGCTCACCCGTGGCTACAGTCCAGTGCCCCATCCGGGGCACGAAGACCGATCCTACAATGTTGGGTGCCATGGGTCCCGCACCAGTGATATCAGCCCACATCCATTCCATCTGAGGCTCAACAGATGCAAGCGGCGAGAGTGTCACCGGCGGTGACACTTTTCGCATCACTCCGCCGGGTGGGCAATCTTCTTCGCGATCGACTTGTGGATGAATCGTTTGATATGATCATTCGGATAAAGACCGTCCTGCGTGCCCGCCAGTTCGCCGTCGATCAGCAACAGCATCGTCGGCAGCGAGCTGGCGTTGTGATCGATCGCGAGTTTCTGGCCGCGGCGATCGCTATCGATATCCAGATCCAGGAATTGAACCTTCGGATAGCTCGGCTGTATTTCCTCCAGCACGGCAGGGACCTTCTTGCACACATGGCACCACTGGGCCGAGAGCGCGATGAATTCGACCTTGTGCGTGGCGGTGAATTCGCTCACCTGGTCCGGAGTCACCTTTTCGGCTGCGGGATCCGAAGACGCCAAGTCGCAACCGGCCGCGAGGAAGCCGATCAGAAGCGCCGCGACGCCAAACGAAATCCGACGAACGTGTGTCTTGAGCGAAACCATTCGAGGGTACCCTGCGGTTCGTATGTGAGTGATCATTCCGGGAAATTCAACACGACTAACGATGACAAGTTTGCGAGCTTCTTTAAGTTCATACAGCAAATATAGCATGCTTCTTGCAGGAAAATCGCGGCGTGAGTGACCAATTCACTTCATCAAGAGTCGGATCAGGAAGCCGAGCGCGAACATTCCGAGGACGATCGCCCCTGCCACATACAGCCACCAGAGCGGAAGCCGCAGCGGTTTGGTTTCCGGCGGGCGTTTCCTGCGTGGCCGCGTGACAACAAGCGTGCTGCCGTCGTCGAGATCCTTCTCTTCGACCCACAAATCGTCGGTCGATTTTTCGTGTTCATCCGTCATTTTCACGGTCGGTGTGTTTTCGAAATGCGTCGCCCATTGCTTGAGAATCGTCGCCACGTGAGCCGCTGACGCGAAGCGTTCCTCCGGATCTTTGGCCATGAGTTTGGAGACGACGGCGGCGAGGTCGACCGGCAGGCCGGGGCTGAGCGTGCGGATGGGCGGCGGGGAATCGTTGCGGTGCCAGTTGATCTTCTGGAGTGCGGTTCCGCCGGGGAAGGGCGGGCAGCCCGAGAGCGCATAGTACAGCGAAGCACCGAGGGCGTAGAGATCGGAGCGCGGCGAGACGTCGGTGGCGTCGGTCGCCTGTTCGGGGGCGATGTAGTCCATGGAGCCGAGGATGTATCCGCGACCGCCGACGAGAGCGGGGTCTCGGGGGAGTTCATCGTCGAGGTGCAGCGCAAAGCCGAAGTCGATGAGCTTCGCGGTTCCGCCGGGCGTCACGATGATGTTGCCGGGCTTCAAGTCGCGGTGGATGAGGCCCACGCCGTGGAGGCTGGCGAGTCCGTCGGCGATTTCCGAGAAGATCCGCGCCGCATCGCCCGGCGACAGCGCCCCGTCCTGCTGCACGATCTCGCGCACGGTTCGCCCGGGAGCGTATTCCATCGCAATATAAAGCAGCCCGTTCTGTTCGCCAAAATCGAAGGGCCGTGCGACGTTCGGATGCGGACGGATGAACTTGCCGATCGCCATTTCGCGAAGGAAGCGGTCGCGCACCCGGTCGATCTCCGCTTTTCGCGGCGGAAGAACCTTCAAAGCGATCAGCGGCCGAACCAGTCCGGACGCTCCACGACGCTCGCGGGCCAGATACACGACTCCCATCCCACCACGGCCGAGCGGCGAGAGGATACAATAGTTACCGATGATCAGCCCGCTCAAGCCTGACAGCAGCTTGTCAGCCTGGAAGCGGGTCAGATCGCCCGACTCCACGAGCTGATGCGCCAGCGCCTTCGGATCCAGGCCCGGTTTCAGCGTCTGCCGCAGGCTCTCCAGACGCTCCGGTGACAGCAGTTCGCTTCGGCGAAGCGTCTCAAGGAAGGTCTCCCGGGGCGGTTCCGGAACAGAAGTTGACGACATTCGGTATTTCACCCGTTTACGCGTTCTACTTTCATCCTAGAATGTTGCGTTAACATCGAACGGAGTTTCGGGATGTTCGGTCAGACACCCACTCGGTGTCGGCGTCGTCCGGAGGCAATGAAGCAACCATGTCCAAACATATGCAGCGTGATCTGGAGCGACTCCAGAAACTGGTGCTGAAAATGGCCGGACTCGTGGAAGAGTCGGTGTACCAGGCGGCCATCGCGCTGCAAAATCGCGATCTCGATCTCGCCGAACAGGTCGTCGAAGGGGACAACCTCATCGATGATCTCGAGAACGACGTTCAAGAAGAATGCTTGAAGATTCTCGCACTTCATCAGCCCGTCGCCGTCGACCTCCGCCGCATCAGTTCCGTGATGCACATCTCCACCGATCTCGAACGCATGGGCGATCTCGCCACCGGAATCGCCGAACGCGTCAAAGTCCTCGCACGCCCGCCGATCATCACCATCCCCGAACGGACCCGCCCCATGGCCGAACGTGCGATCGTCATGGTCCGCAAAGCCCTCGATGCGTTCGTCAATTCCGATGCCGTCACCGCACGCACTGTCATCCGACTCGATGACGAAGTGGACGAAGACAATCAGACCATCCTCAAAGGCGTCATCGCCGAAATGAAACGCACCCCCGAACGCATCGATTCGCTCCTCTCACTCTTCTCCGCCATCCGCCATATCGAGCGCATCGCCGACCACGCCACCAACATCTCCGAAGACGTCATCTACCTTGTCGAAGGCTCCATCATTCGCCACCACCACGAACTCCTCGAATCTTCCGTCTGATTCACACCAGAAACTCCCGATTGTCACTGGCCTATGTTTACTGAAATAGTAAACATTGAAGACCGGCAATCCTCATCCTGGAGTTTCATTCATGCATCGTCGCGAATTATTGACCGCCCTCGGAGCCACAAGTCTCGGACTCGCGTCCTCCGCCCACGCCCAGCACGGCGCGGACGACAAAGCCGCCATGGCCGGCCACGGGCCGATGGGCAAGCAGCATTTCCACTTCTGTGGCATTCACATGGCCAAGAAGAACCCGAAGCTGCAATTCATCACGCAGCACTACTGCGCCGCCCACTCCGGCGGGGCGGATGGCGATGTCTTCCAGTGCGTGCTCTTCGATGGGACCGGAATGAACTCGAAACTGATCGGCGTGGAATACCTGATCTCCGATGCGGCGTATCACAAACTTTCCGATGACGAAAAACCCTACTGGCACGCCCATACGTACGAAGTGCTCGGCGGCGGGCTGATCGCTCCAGGGATGCCGGCGAAGGAAGAAGGCGACTTCATGAAAGCGGTGATGACGATGTGGGGCAAAGCGTGGCACACCTGGCCCGACCCGAGCACGACGGTGCCGACCGGCGAACCGCTGCTGATCTGGTCGCTCATGGGGGACGGCCAGGTGGACGAAAAGCTCCTCGCCCAGCGCGACAAGGAGTTCAAGGTCGATACCGCCGCGCTCAGCAGGAAGCGCGTGAAACAGTTTGGCATGAACGTCCCGCAGGTGGACCCGCCCGCGAGCATGAACACCCTCGGCCGCCAGTGGACCAACACCGGCGACGATAAACCGACGCCGGCGAAGTAATCAAAGGGGACTGGCACCTTTTTTATTGCCCGATTTTTCATTTTCGGGTGAATTCCTGATTTCCGTTGACTCGGGCCAACGCCGGCGGGTGAAATACGGTCATGCGCAATCTCATGCGAATGACCGACGGCGGCAGCCCGCAGACGCGGACACACAACAAGCAGAACGAGATCACGGCGGTGTCGGGGGCGACATCACCTACGTTCGACTCGAACGGGAACATGACGACGGACGAGACTGGCAAGCAGTATGTCTACGACGCCTGGAACCGGCTCAAGATCGTCAAGAACTCGGGCGGCACTACGCTGAAGACGTACGTGTATGACGCTTTGGGCCGCCGGGTGGCGGAGACGGCGGGCGGGGTGACGACCGACTTCTACTATTCGGCGGACTGGCAGGTGCTGGAGGAGCGGGATACGGCCCGGACGAACGACACGAAGGCGCGGTACGTGTGGAGTCCGGTGTACGTGGACGCAATGGTCTTGCGCGACCGAGACACGGCGGACGACGGGACACTGGAGGAGCGGCTGTGGGTGCAGCAGGACGCGAACTTCAACGTGACGGCGTTGACGAATAGCAGCGGGACGGTGCTGGAACGCTATGTGTATGACCCGTACGGCGTGGCGACGGTGCTAAACGCGAGTTGGTCGAGCATCGACAGCAGCGTGTACGGGTGGGTGCATTTGCACCAGGGCGGGCGACTGGACGCGACCAGCGGCCTGTACCACTTCCGCAACCGTGACTACTCGCCGACGCTGGGGCGATGGACGGCGATGGATCCTATTGCATACGAAAGCAAAGATACTAACCTATACAGATATGTTCGTAATACACCACAATCAAATATCGACCCCTTCGGGCTTGCAGATCGCAAGTTGACTGTATACGCATTTGAGGGATTTGGCGGCTATGTCGGAAATATCATCGGACTAGTGGCGCCTTTAAAACCAAATAACGGTATTGTTTATAAAACAATCGCAGGCGAAGTAGCCCGTCTAAACGTGAAATTGGATTACCATTATCGCCCGTTTGCCGGTGGGCCACTATTTGGTATATTTACTCAAAGAAGTATGGAAAAGGATATCTGCTCTGACTTCATGATTATTGGATACAGCTGGGGCGGCGCAACCGCTGCACGACTTGCTAAGAACGTGGCTATTAATACAAAAATAAAAGTTCCATTGGTGTTTACCATTGATCCCGTGGGTCAAAATGTTAAACTCGCCATTAATCCAAAATATGACGCTCTACAATACGCAGATATTTGGATTAATTGGTATCAAAAAAAGGACACGAAATCTATAGTAGGCATAGGCATAAAAGGCTCAAGCATACTTAATGCAGAAAATCACGAAGTCACTTTTGCTGACTATCCGAAATTAGATCCGCTACACGGGCATACAGAAATATTGCGAATATCTGAAATGCATGAAAGCCTACGAAACGCAATCTCCGATTTGCTCGAATAAAATTGATTTAGTTTGAGCCATTCAAAAGAATCGGCCGAGCAACAATAGATTCCCGTTAGGTTTTGATTTTACTTATTTTAACTTATTGCACAGGTGGCCACATGACAATGATCCACATCGCATTCGTTGTGCTCGCATCTATGCTCGGAATTGATCAGAAGCGAGAGGGCACATGGTGCGCCAAAATAGTCGTGTCGAATGATCGAAAGACCGCGTTTCTCTGCGGAATGACAGGAACCAAAGGTTTTGTAAAGAGCTTGCAAACAGATTCTCTTGGCAGCGAAATTGTCACGAAACTCGACGAGGCATGCTTTGCGATCGCTGTAGACCAATTGAACCAAGCAGTATTTGCCGGCGGCGAAAAGGGAAGCGCATACATACTTGATTACAAAATGTTACAGGCAAAGCACGTGATACATTGCAGCGATACTTCTATTCGTGACATCTGTGTAATTAGCAAGAGCATGATCGCACTAGCATGCACCAGTGGAAGTATCGTCATTGTGGATGTGGATAAAAGAATGGTTATTTCAGCTTTCAAGTTGCATGCGGGTGAAGCATTTTGTATCAAATACATCCCCGAGGACAAAGCTGTTGTATCAGGTGGTGCCGACGGAATGATTTATTTTACTAGCATTTATAGCGGCAAGGTTATTCGTAGTATTCATTCAACCGCGCGATCGATTCGCTCTCTAGATATATATAAAAATTTTCTTTATGTAGTAGGCGATGAATCAGACTTTGAAATTTGGGAATTAGGGGAATTATTGAGCGCGCGCTTGCTCTATAAAGACACTCCTCATAGATCGACTATTTTGTCAGTTGTTGCCGATGGCCTAGGTAAAAATGTTTTATTGACCGGCATGGACGGCACAGTTACATTGTTTGATACTGCGACAAAGACTTCGAAGAATTTGCATCAGCATGATTATCACGCGATCGGCGCTTTGTTCATTGCAGACACTCTATTATCGGCTGACGTTAAAGGCATGCTATTCAGGAAAAAAATTGATTAGAGCACTATGAAGGTAACTATATTATATCAAGTGTCTTGGCTAACAAATCACGAATCCAGTGAGTGTTTATAACTTCGGATAAACACTATTTCACATTTTTTGTCGCGAGCAGATCACCGCCAGCACGGCCAACGCTCATAACTGTGGCGCACCGAACTGTCATCGCATTTGTTCCCAAATTAGCGGTGTAAGGATTTCGCTCTCTGAGCGGTCGGTTTGCCGAATTGTTGAGAATTTTGGAGAGCGTGGGCGTGGCGATTCGGTCGCACTGACCGAGGGTGTCGCTACT